>MPNE01000012.1 GCA_002238865.1 Gemmatimonadetes bacterium bin94
TGCGGGAGCCGGTTCACGGAGGCGCATCATGTCACGCACTGGGCCGACGGGGGCGAGACGAGCCTGGCGAACACGGTGCTCTTGTGCAGACGGCATCACCGCGCAGTCCACGAGGGCCGCGCGCGGACGTCGCTGAACCGGGAGGGTCAGGCCGTGTTCTTCACGAGGAAGGGCACGATGATCGCGAGCGCGCCGCCGATGAGGCGGTCGGAGCGGCCGGGGGCATCCGAGTCGGACCCGCTTCCGCCGCCCCCATCGCTACCACCCGGCGAGCTGTCCAACGGGGCGGCGCGGATGGTGGACGCGGCGGTCCCCTGGGAGCTCGAGGCGGCCGCGCGAGAGGCGGTCGAGATGGTGGGGGACTCGGCGTGAGCTGTGGCGGGACTCAGCGGGAGCGGTCGCTGGACTCGGCGGGAGCGGTGGCCCCGGTCTCACCGATCGGCCCGCCGTGTCGCCCCCACGTTTCCGCGGCAAAACCAGGGACGCCGGCATGTCCGGATGGGACAGGTTTGCGACACGAAGGACGAACCCTGCCGGGACCCCGCCTCAAACCACGCTCAAGAGCTGAAGCCAGAACCGCAGAGTGAGCAACGGGTCCCCGCTCCATCGCAAACAAGTGGCGGTTGCGGGGCCGATATCGCAGACTCTCACCATGTCTTCCAACGGGATACTCGTATGAAACACGCATATGCACGGATCGCGGCTGCGGATGGGGCTGTGAGCCGAGCTGTCGTCGGGGCTGTGAGCCGAGCTGTCGTCGGGGCTGTGAGCCGAGCCGTCGTCGGGGCCGTGAAGCACGTGGCCGTCGGCACCCTGAGCCAGGTTGGCCGAGCCGCTCTCACCCTGCCTGTCCTCGCCGTCGGGCTTCAGGTCGCCTGCGATCCCCGTGCGGGCGACGATGCATCTGCGAACGGGCCGTCCGTCACATTGGCGGTCGTGGGGCAGGCGCTGATCGAACACGATCCGCGGCAGTATCTTGACGCACCGCTGGCGACGGTCACGCCGGTCCTCGCCGATGCCGACGCTGTCTTCACCAACCTGGAAGTCGCCGTCGCCGGCCCGGATTGCGCCTGCACACCTACCCGTGACGATGTCTACTTCCACGGTGCCGGACCCGAGGTGCTCGACTACCTGGACGAGATCGGCGTTTCACTCCTGTCGCTCGCCAACAACCATTCGTGGGACTACGGGGACGAAGGGATCGTGTCGACGGTGGGGGAGGCCGCGAAGCGCGGTTTCACGTACGCGGGCACGGGCGGCACAATGGCCGAGGCGGCCGCACCGGCCTACCACGACGTGGGCGGGCTGCGCGTCGGCCTCGTGGCCCTCGCCACGGTGAACGCGCCGCAGGGAGCCATGGCGACGGAAATGAAGCCGGGCGTCAATCTCCTGTCCCCCGGCGATGCCGCGGCCTGGGACCGCAACATTGCCGCTCTCGAAGAGGCTGCGACGAATGCCGACTTCGTCATCAACTACCACCACTACCAGGTCGACGCGGACCCCGGCTGGCAGGAGCGATGGGCGCACGCGGCCGTCGACGCCGGCGCGGACCTGTACGTCAGCCACGGCGAACCGCGGCTCGCGGGAGTGGAGGAGTACCGCGGCGGCCTGATCCTCCATGGCCTCGGCAACTTCATCTTCCACAGCAGGACGGAAATCGGAAACTATCCGCCGGAGGTGTGGGAGAGTGCGCTGGTGTCCCTTTCTTTCGGCCCCGATGGGGTCCGGGGGGCCACATTCACACCGGTCACACTCGATGAAGGCACGGCGGGTGACCTGTTCCTCGAGACGCGGGGCTACCCCGAGGTCGCGGCGGGCGATGCCGCCGACCAAATCCTGGGGCGGCTTGCCAGGATGTCTGCGGCGTACGGCACGACTCTGGAGCTGCGGGACGGCCGTGCCCACTGGCAGGCGGAGCGGTCCGGTGGGGTGCTGCGCACGGCGGCGGACTTCATCGAGGCGGTCGAAGGCGTTCAGGACCCGGACTCCGAGGGATTGGACAGACACACGATCGAGAGCATGATGGACGATTTGGGTGTGCCGGGGGTCAGCGTCGCTGTCATCCGGGACTTCGACGTCCACTGGGCGAAGGGCTACGGGGTGGCCGACGTGGAGACAGGCGCGGCGGTCGATGTCGAGACGCTCTTTCAGGCGGCTTCGATCAGCAAGCCGGTGGCGGCCATGGCGGTGCTCAGAGCCGCTGAGGACGGCGGCTTCTCGATGGACGAGGACATCAACGGGATCCTCACAAGCTGGCAGCTGGACGGGGGCGAGTTCACCCGGGACCAACCCGTCACACCCAGAATGCTCACCAGCCACACGTCAGGGCTCGGCGACGGCTTCGGATTCCCCGGCTATGATCCCGGCGACCCGCTCCCGACCACGGTGCAGATCCTGAACGGCGAAGAGCCCTCCAACGTCGGCGACGTCATCATGGAGCGGGCGCCGATGACCGCCATGAAGTACTCGGGAGGAGGGGTCACCGTCATGCAGCTGGCACTGTCCGACGCTCTCGGCCGGCCCTTTGGCGACATCCTGTAGGAGTACGTCCTCGACCCGGTTGGCATGGAGCACAGCACCTTCGAGCAGCCTCTCCCGCCCGATCGAGACCTGAACGCAACGCGGGGTCACGACCAGGACGGCCGGGCCAGGGGCCCGAAGTGGCACGTCTACCCCGAGTTGGCCGCTGCCGGCCTGTGGACCACCCCGACCGATCTGGCCCGCTTCGCGATCGAGGTGCAGAAGACGGCGCGGGGCGACGCTGGCCGGGTGCTCACGCGATCGTCGGTCGTCGAGATGCTGAGTCCCGTGGGGGTCGGCCCCTTCGCCGTCGGCTTCGTGATCGAGAACGAAGGCGAGGGCTGGTACTTCAGCCATACGGGCGGAAACCGGGGCTTCCGGGCCCTCCTCAAGGCCCACCGCGCCAAGGGCTACGGCGTCGCCGTGATGACCAATGCGGACCGGGGCGGCGAAGTCATGATGGAGATCGGGAGACGGGTGGCGAAGGCCTACGGGTGGGACTCCCTGGACCAGCCGGTGCCTCGGTGAAGGGGGGTCGGGTGACGCGCTGAAGTGAGGCAGAGCCCCCGGCTAGGCCGCTTCCGCCCCTCGCCACTCCCTCGCCGCGTCAACCACCCGGTCAATGTCTGCCTGATCGTTGTACACCCCGACCGAAAACCGCAAGGCGCCGCTCCGGATCGAGTGGACGATTCCCGCCGCGCCGAGGTGCTCGTGGAGCGAATTCATGGCCGGATCGTCGGCAGTGTAGTGCCGTCCGCCGCCGCTTTGGCCAACTGAGACAATGTGCGCAAGGTGCGGTCCGGGCCGGCCACCGACCACGGGAAGGCCCAGATCGACGAGTTTGTCGGCCATATTGGCCGCCAAATGGCGGACAAACTGCTCCACACGGTCAATTCCCCACCCGTTGAGCAATTCCAGAGCCGCGCCGACCGCCGCCGCGCCCATGTAGTTGTAGTTGCCGACATCGAACCGTAACGCCCCGGACCGGTAACGCAGTTCGCCCTCCGAATACGCGGTTTCGTGTGCGCCGTCAAGGTCGATCCCGAAGCGGGCCAGGTGGATCGGGACGAGCGTGTCCGCAAGCTCGCGCCGAATGTACAGGAAGCCGAAGCCGTACTCCGCAAGCAGGCACTTCTGCGTGGCCACCGCCAGGGCGTCGATGCCCAGATCGCGGACGTCCGTGCACATGGCCCCGATGGATTGGGCCGCGTCGACCAGAGTGAGGGCGCCGACGCTTCGGGCCGCCGCCGCGATGCCCTCGACGTCGGTGATGAACCCGGGCGCGAACGAAATGCTGGGGATCGTCACGAGCCGGGTGCGTTCATCCATTGCGGCGCCCATCGCCGCGACGGAAACATGGCCGTCCACCGGCGCCACCGACCTGACCTCGATGCCCTTCAACTGCGCAAGGTTGTGCCACAGGTAGATGTTGTTGGGGTGTTCCAGCGCGGGACAGAGCACCACGTTGTCGCCGGCTTCCCACGGCAGGCTCGCGCCGAAGAGGTTCAACCCCTCGGACACGTTCTTGGTGATGGCGATTTCCTCGGGCCCGGCCCCGATCATGGCCGCGAACGCCGATCTTGTGCGGTCCACGGTCGCACGCATCGCGTCCTTGTCGCCACCGCGCAGCATCCGGTTGCGCATATGGTCGGCGACCGCCGCCCGCACGGGTTCCGGGATCAGTGCACGCGCGGAGAGATCCAGATAGACCTGTTCGTCGGCGCCGGGGAAGAGCGCGCGGATTCCGGGATTCATGGTCGTCTCGTCTCGTTCAGGTTCGTCCAGCCTGGTTCAAGTCCGTCCCGCCTCCGAACGGGCCACCAGCGATGTCCCCACCATGTCGCCCATGATGTTCACGGTCGTGTTGCCGATGTCCACCAGCCGGTAGATGCCTCCGACGATCGCCGCCACCTCGATGGGCAGGTTGAATGCCTGCACGTAGATGAGCGCGATCACGAAGCCGCCGCCGGGAATGCCGCCCGAGGCTTCCGAAAGGAGAAGGCCAAGGAAGAGTATCGTGACGAAATCGGCCGGCGTGAAGGAGACGCCCGCGGCCTGCGCGGTGAAGATCAGGACCGCACCGAGCATCGCCGACGTCCCATCCTTGTTGAGCTGGGCGCCCAGCGGCAGCGTGAAGGAGTAGACTGTGCGGGGAAGGCCGATCCGGCGGGCCGTCTCCATGCCGACCGAGAGGGACGCCAGGCTGGACGTGGTCGCCGCGGTCGTCGCCCACAGCGAACCGGTGTCCTGCAGGAAGCGCCCCGGGCGAAAGTCGCTGAAATGCCTGAGGAGCAGCATGTACCCGCCCACGACAACGAGTTGCGCTGCCCACAAGCCCGCGAGGAAGCGCGCCATCGGACCGAGCAGCTCGGTGCCGTAGCGCCCCACGGTCACCGCGATCAGGGCGCCGATCCCGACCGGCGCCGTCCACAGGATCAGGTGGACGAGGCGCCGGAAAAGACCGGCAAGGTCTTCATACGCGGTGGCGAGACGTTCCTGGGTGCCTCCGCGCAGGGCCATCGTCGCGACGCCGAGGAGCAGGGCGAGAACGACCAGCTGCACCACGTTCCCCTCGCTGAACGCGCGAAAGACGTTGGTCGGGATCATGCCGAGCAGGATGTCCCCGAACGCCGGCACCGTGCCCACCTCGCCCGCGGCCTGCTCGGTGAGCCGCATGCCGTCACCCGGGCGAAGCAGGGCAGCCGCACCGAGTCCGAGCGAAAGCGCCACCAGGTCGGTGATCAGGAAGTAGCCCACCGTCTTGCCGGCAAGGCGTCCCAGGGTGCGCACGTCGGCCAGCGCGGTGAGGCCCGCCAGCAGGTTGAAGAAGACCAGCGGCACCGCCGCCAGCACGAGCAGATTGATGAACAGGTCGCCGACCGGCTGGAGGACCGTGACGCGTTCGCCCATCGCGGCGCCCAGCCCGACACCCACGAGCATGCCGATCAGGATGCGGGTGCCGGGGCCGGTCCGGCGGTTGGAGTTGCCGGCCGGCTTCACCGGTCGGTCATGCCCCGTGTCGGCGCCCATCGCTCCATCAACTCCAGCACCCGCGCCAGCATGTCCGGGTAGTAGGTCGTCACGTTTTCGGCGGTAAGCGGGACCCGTGCGTCGACTTCCACCGGGTTCCCCTCGGCGATCTCGCCGTTGGGCCGGATCGTGTGACCGATATTCCACATGAACCCGACGACCGGCTGATCCGTGCCCGGAAGGGTGAGCACCTCTTCCCATTCCCAGGTGTTGGAATATCCTCCCGGCGGCATCCCGACCACGGGGCCGAGTTCGTTGTCGACCACGATCGACACGAACTGATCAAGGTGGGAGCCGCCGCTCGGGCCCGAGATGATGCCGAGGGCACCCCGAAAATGCACAGCTGCCGCCTCGAGGATTCCGTCCGAGTCGCGCGGAGCGTGGGCCAGCTTGAAGGGGACGTTGTTGCTGTACTCGTCACCGCGTGTGAGCGCCGCCAGCACATCGTCCTCCAGCCACTCCATCAGCCAGGTGCCGTCGTCGATCGTCTCCGGGACACCGCCGTCGTTGATGTCGCGGGCCGCGAAGTCGTCCCGTTTGTCCTCGATGAACGGAAGCGTCACATCGCTCAGGCGCAGGTTGCCGAAGGTGGTCCTGAAGGGCCGGGATTGCAGCCGCTGCATGGCATAGGCACCGAGCGAGCCGCCCCGGCTGCGGGTGACGTCCATGACGAGCGCGTGATCGAGCAGATTCCGCTCGGCTGCGTAGGCCATGAGGCTGTCCACGTCCGCGACCATGGACTCGCGGAAGCCGCGCCAGATGAGCACCAGGAAGCGGCGTCCGTCGTCAGGGACGAGCAGGTCGTAGGTCGCGGTCGTGAGCGCGAGGGACAGGCCCGGGTAGTTCGGCTCGCCGACGCCGTTCCAGACGAGGTCGCCGGGGGCGAGGAAGGGGAGCCGGTACAGGGTCTCGCGGCCGCCGGGCGAAACGGCGCCCAGGGTGAGGGAGTCGCCGCGCAGGTGAGGAGGAAACGAGGCCGTCGCGAGAGTCATGGCCTCGGCGAGCTTCCAGCGCAGCGCGGCGTGGGTGGAGTGCCGCATGAAGGCCGTCGCCGAGTCGTGCCAGGCCGCGACGGGCATGCCGTTGACGCTGACGACCCGGTCGCCGATGGAGGGACGCTCCGCCCGGCCTTCGTCCGGGGCGCTCCCGGGCCCTGACGCCCGCCGGGCCACATCGCCGACGAAGTAGTCCGCGTCGTCGGCGCCGTCGGCGTAGTTGGGGAAGACGCGGACGGGGGCCGCCCCGGGCGATGCGGGGTCGGGTGCGCCCGAAACGTCCAGCCCCGCGCTGTCGGCGAGTTCAAGGCCGCCCGGCACAAGGACGAGGTCGAGGTGGCGGTCCCGGCGGGCGTGGCTCAGGCGGGCGAGCGCGTAGTAGAGCGCCGTCTCGGTGTCGGCCGCGACGACGTCCTCCCGGAGCGCCCTCATCGCGGCCAGCGGATCGAACCCGAGGCGCTCGTTCTTGACGGGCGAGATGGCCTCGCGCCGCTCGGTGCGGGCGACGATCGTGTCGAAGAGCGCGCCGCGCAGTGCGGCGGTGCCGGCGGGGTGCGCGGGGCGGTCCGCCGCTGCACACGCGACGACTCCCGCGAGACCGAGGGCGGCCCCGAAGCGGAACAGCGGTAAGTGTGGTTTCATCCCTGTAACTTGCGCCCATCCACCGGGACTGGCCAAGTGCTTGCACCCTTGCCACGCCTGTCGTGCGATTCCAATGTTTTTTCCAGATTCGTGGAACCGTGCTGGACCAGGGAGGCCGAGATGACTTTCGTACGACTTGTCCGACTCGCTTCGATCGGTGGCCTTGTGCTTTTCGCTTCCGACGTGAGCGCACAGTCGATCGGTGATGCAGAACTGGCTTTCACGGAGGGCCGTTTTGTCGAAGCGGCGGATATTGCCGAAGCACTCGAAACCTCTGCGGGCTACGCCCTGGCGGCGAAATCACTCGCGGTGTACGGCCACTATGTGGCAACCGGGGAGGACGAGCGCGACGAAGTGATCGACCGCGCGATTCGGATGGGCGAAGAAGCCGTGCGCGCCGATTCGACCAACGCCGAGGCTCATTTCCAATCCGCCCACGCGGTTGGCCGCTACGCTCAAACGGTTGGTACCATGACGGCGCTTCGCGAGGGTCTCGGGGGAAAGGTGCGCGAACTGCTCGAGGCAGCGCTCGCCATCAATCCCGACTTCGCCGAGGCGCACCTGGCCCTTGCCGGTTGGCACGCCGATGTGGCGGCTGCCGGGCGGGTTGCCCGATGGATGTACGGGGGGAACCGGGAAGACGCGATCGCCCACTACGAGCGTACCATGGAACTTGAACCGGACCACAAGGTAGTCCTGCACGGATATGGGACCCGGCTGCCGTACCTTGACGAAGAAAAAGGTGTGGAGCGCGCCAGGGAGATGCTGTCAAGGGCGCTTGATATACCGATCCGGGATGTTTACGAAGAGTACGTCCACCTTGAGATACTGGACGCACTGGACGCGCTGGAAGGCAGATAGCCCGGGCGCCACGCTCCCGCGACGCTCCAGGTCACGCGTCCGCCGCCCCGCCTGACCCCTCGACGATCGTCGCCTTCACCACGTGGTCGAGGCCGGGGAACTCCTGAATCAGGTATTCGTTGCCCTGGTACTGGATCTGGCTCTGGTTCGGCCCGGGGCCGCTCGGTGCGCCCTCGCCGTACCCGGAGTACAGTTGGTCGACGACCTCCATCCCTTCGATCACCTTTCCGAAGGGCGGGAAACCCATGCCGTCCAACCGGCTGTTGTCGCCGAAGTTGATGAAGATCTGGGTTGTTCGGGTGTTCGGGCCCGCCATGGCATAGCTGACGAAGCCGCGCGTGTTGCTCGCCACGACCGGGTCGTCGGCGATCTTCCGCCCTCGCCAGGCCGCCGACACTGCCGGGTCCCCGTGGATCCCGAACTGCGCCATGAATCCGGCAATGACGCGAAAGAAGCGGACGTCGTCGTAGTAGCCGCCGGAAACGAGGTTGTGGAAACGGTCGGCGCCATTGGGCGACCAGTCGCGGTGGACTTCGATGACGAAATCGCCCTTGCTGGTCTCGAAGCGGGTCTGGAAGGTGTCGGGAGCGGTGGCGGTCAGGGATTCGGGAGCAGGAAGCATGGGATTGCAGGCATGTCCGGATTCGGAGGCGACAAAGGGAGGGCGGTTGCAGAAACTGCAAGGCGCGGAGCGGATGAAGCTACCGGGATTCAGCGGTATCAGACAACTTAAAGGCCGATCAGCGCATCAAATACCGCGTGGTTCGGGCCCGGTAGCGTGCGACAGGGGCCCGGCAGTCAGTTGCGCCGGCCGGTAGCCAATTGCCAATCAAAGGAGCGACCCGTGTATTCCAATCGCCGCCCGACACCTGCGAGAATTCGCCCGATCTTCATGACACTTCTGGGTGCAGCGCTTGCCGCGTCCCTTCCCCTTTCGGCCCAGGAGGTGGTCGAACTCCCCGGAAGAGACCAGCGCCTCGACGCCGACTTCGAGGAGGTCTTTCGGGTCGGTGCACTTCGCGGCGAGTCCTGGGAGATGTTCGGCACCGTGCGCGAGGTGGGCTTCGACGCGCAGGGCAACCTGTACGTCTTCGACGGGCTGGGGAGCGGTGTTTTCGGGGGCGAGGGCTTGCGTGTCCTGGTGTTCGACCCCTCCGGCAATTTCGTGCGCGAATTCGGCTCTTCGGGCGAGGGACCCGGCGAGTTCAATCGTCCTGCCGGATACGCGGTCATGCGGGACGGCACGACGATCGTGAGCGACCTGGGCCACCGCGCGTACCAGATCTTCGACGAATCGGGGAACTTCGTGCGCATGGTGAGTACATCCGACGGACCTGAGCGCGTCTCGATCTCGACCGGCATCATGGCCGACCCGAGAGGCGGCGCCGTCATTGCCGCGAACCCCGGCATATCGATCAGCTCCAGCGGGTTCAGCGCGTCCTCGACCCCGCCGACGTCCCGTCCCGTGCTGCGAGTCGGGCTGGAGGGCGAGGTCATCGAAACCGACACCGTGGCCGACGGGTGGCTTCCGCCCCGGGGTGAGCCCGGCGAAGGCCTTCCGGCGAATATCAGGGTCGGCGATCGATCGGTGAATCTCGGCAGCATGCTCGGAGGCCTGGTCATGCCGAGCATCTTCGAACCGACCCTCCTGGCGGGCGTCCTGCCGGACGGCGCACTCGTCTATTCCGACTCTTCGGCCTACGCGCTGAAGGTCACGCCGCCTGACTCCAGGGACGTTTCCCGCATCATCAGTCGGCCGTTTCGGCCCGAACCGGTGACCGACCGGATCAAGGAGGAATACGAGGAGGAGCAGGAGCGAAGGAGGGAAGAGGGGGGCGCGCCCTCAGGAGGGGGCGTCGTGATGTTCCGAAGCAGCAGTTCAAGCGGCGGCGGCGGTGGCTCACAACCCGCGTCCATGTCCTTCGAGTTGCCCGAACGTTCGTACTTTCCCGAACTTCCCGTACTGCGTGCCCTCTTCACCACCTGGGAGGGCCGCATCTGGGTGCGGCGGCGGGGTGACGAGCCACAGAGCGACGGCCTGATCGATGTCCTGACAGCCGGGGGCGACTACGTGGGCACCTTCCGGGAGGACGCGACCGAGATGCCGGACGCCTTCGGGCCCGACGGGCTGGCCGCGTTCATCGAGCTTGACGACTTCGACGTGGAGCGCGTGGTGGTGCGCAGGCTGCCCGCGGCGATTCGCTGAGCCATGAAACGGCTCCCGATTCTCGCGCTGGCGCTGGCTTCGGCGCTTCCCCTGGGCTTCTCGCTCACGGCTCAGCAGGTGGTTCAGCTCACCGGCGAAGATCACCACCTCGACGCGGACTTCGACGAGGTCTTCCGCATCGGCGTGCTCGATGGCGAGCCGTGGGAGATGTTCGGGGCGGTGCGCCAGGTCGCCTTCGACGCCGAAGGCCGTCTCTACATCCTCGATGGCGTCGGCGGACGCGGCGGACCGGGGGCGCGTATCCTCGTCTTCGACGCGGCCGGCAGTTTCATCCGCGAGTTCGGCAGATCGGGGAATGGGCCGGGCGAGTTCAGGATGGTGGCCGATATGGCCGTCATGAGGGACGGCACCACTGTCGTCGGGGACATGGGACACCGTGCCCTCCAGCTGTTCGACGATTCGGGGGTCTTTGTCCGCATGGTGCGGATGGTCGATTCGGGGACTGCCATGGCGGGTCCGAGCCCCATTCAGGCCGATCCCCGCGGCGGCGGCGTGTACACCGCGCCGGCCGCTGTCAGCCTTGGTCCCGCCGGCGGATTTGCGCGCCCGGAAACCCGCCCGGTGATTCGGCTCGCGCTCGGCGGCGAGGAGGTGCAACCCGACACGGTTGTCGAAGCGTGGCAGCCACCCCGTCTCGAAGTGGACGAACCCGATCTGCCGGACATCCAGGTAGGGGACCGCACGGTGAACATCGGCGCGCTCGCGGCCCAATCGGCCGGGCCTCCCCAATTCGAGCCCGCGCTCCTGGTGGGCATCCTGCCCGATGGGGGCACGGTCCACTCCGATTCGTCAGGCTATGCGCTCAAGGTGTCCCCGCCGGACGCGGGGGAGGTCCAGCGGATCATCACGAGGCCGCTTCACCCGGAGCCCGTGACGCCCGAGATCGAGGAAATCGTGAAGGAGCGGCTCGACGAACTGCTCGAGGAGCTCGGCGTCGGCCAACAGAAGTTCATCGAGGTGCGCGGGCCCGGCGGGACCAGCCAGACCATGTCCTACGAGCGGCCCGAGATTCAATTCTACCCCGAGATACCGATCGTCGCGGACCTCGCCGCAACCTGGGAGGGCCGCATCTGGGTACAGCGCGAGGGCGAGGAGCTGGCCGGTCGCGGACCTGTCGACGTGGTGACCACGGACGGGATCTACGTGGGGACGTTCCGGGCGGGTGCAACGGAAATGCCGGACGCTTTCGGCCCGGACGGGCTCGCCGCGTTCATCGAGCTTGACGATCTGGATGTGGCACGCGTGGTCGTGAGGAGGCTCCCGGCGGTCGTCCGCTGAACGACAGAGGGGCGCAAGGCCGCCGCCTTGCATACATTGGCTGACCGTCCGCACAGCCCCGGGTTGCGGACCCGCGACCGCCACGTCACTGCCTGGAGAGTCACGCATGTCACGCGCCCCCTCCCCGCTCACCTTCACGTCGCGCATTCTCCTCGTCTGCGCGGCGCTCGTCCTCACCACCCCGCTCCTCTCCGCCCAGTCGTACTTCCCCGGCCGTCACCCCGACTGGGAGCGCCGCGCCCCGGAAGAAGCCGGCTTCGATCCGGCGGCCATCCGACGCGCCGTGGAGATCGCCATCGCGGGCGAGTCACAGTCCCCCCGCGACCTCGCCTTCAACCACCTCGGCACCTTCGGCCGCGAGCCGCTCGGCGACGCAGTCGGCCCCTTCACGGTGCGCGGCCCCCAGACGGGCCTGATCGTGCACAAGGGCTACATCATCGCCGAGTGGGGCGACCCGGCGAAGGCCGACAACACCTTCAGCGTCTCGAAGAGCTTCCTCTCGACCACCGTCGGCCTGGCGTACGACCGCGGCCTGATCCGCGACGTTCACGATCGAGTGCGCGACTACATTCCGCCCATCGTCCTCGACACCGGCGACGGCGAGCCCGGCGACGAGAACGGCCGCCGCCCGAAGCTGCTCTTCGAGTCCGAGCACAACCGCATGATCACCTGGGACCACATGCTCAGGCAGACGAGCGACTGGGAAGGCACCCTTTGGGGCAAGCCCGAGTGGGCGGACCGCCCCGACCAGGACCGCTCGACGTGGGGGACCCGCCCGCGCAACGAGCCCGGCACCGTCTACGAATACAACGACACGCGCGTCAACCTGCTGGCGCTGGCGGCGACCGCCGTCTGGCGACGGCCGCTCCCCGAGGTCCTGCGCGAGAACGTCATGGATCCGATCGGCGCGTCCACCACATGGGGCTGGCACGGATACGACAACTCATGGATCACGCTGGACGGACGCTCGGTTCAGGCGCCCAGCGGCGGCGCTCACTGGGGCGGCGGCATGATCCTGAGTGCCTACGACCAGGCCCGCTTCGGCCTGCTTACCATGCACAAGGGGAAGTGGAACGGCGAGCAGCTCATCTCCGAGGCCTGGATCGACATGGCCACGACCCCGGGCGAGGTGAACGCGGGCTACGGCTTCATGAACTTCTCGCTGAACACGGATCAGCGGCGTTACGCCGGCGCCCCCGAGTACACCTGGACGCACACGGGAGCCGGTTCGAACCTGATCTACGTGGATCCGGAGAACGAACTTGTGATCGTCTGCCGCTGGATCCAGGGACGCGCGTTCGGTGAGGTGGTGCAGACGGTGCTCGAGGCGATGGGGAGTTCAGCTCACCCGTAGCGCCACCCCGGTTGCCGTGCGCACGATCTCGGGCTGCACCCGCGCGATCGCCCGGCTGCGATAGTACGCCAGCAGCTCGTCGACCGTCGCGAAGTCGCACAGGTCCTCCAGGGTGCGAATCGTCGGGAAGATCATGGGGAGGCGGCCGTCGCGGTGACGATCCAGGGCCGCGCCGGGCGTGAGCCACGCCGCATCCGTCATCTCGCGCTCGTCGTAGACGGCGGCCGACCCGCGCGGGACCCTGGCCGCGAAGAATCGCGTGTCGTAACGGCGGGGCTCCACCGCCGGCGTCACCCAGTGCGCGATGTACTCCACGGCGGCGCCATCGAGGCGGGCGCCCAGGCCGCCGAGCACGCGCGCGAACGGGACGCCCTGGCCCAGCAAGGCCTCCCGGGCCTCGCCCACGGCCCTCCCGGAGAGCTCGCCGCCCCCTTCATCCCGCACCCCACCCACCACCGCCGGCAACAGCCCCGTCTCCTCCACCGCCTCCCGCACGGCGGCCCCGTAGTACGCGATCGCGGGGGGATCCGCATCCGGCCCCAATCCCAACCGCCGCTCCGCCCCTTCGCGCGTCAGCCCGTCCCAGCACCGCACGAGCGCTTCGTCGCCATCGGCCCTGTCCACCCGGCCACCCGGAAACACATAGGCCCCCGGCACGAAGCCGGTCGCGCGGTTGCGGCGCAGGAGCAGCACTTCCGGCCCGGCGGCACTCTCACGCATCAGCACCACCGTCGCCGCGGGAAAGGGCACGGCCACCACATCCGGCATCTTCGTCACCGTCTCCACGAAACCGGGCGGCAATCGCTCCTCCGGGATCTCGTAGTCGGGCGGACCCTCGCGGCCCGGTGCGCCGCTCGCCCCGTCGTCCCCCTCAGTTCCCTGCCGCATGCCCGTCCTTGCGGGGCTCCGACGCTGCCGCCCACCCCCTCGGCAGCTTGAGAATCACCTGCGCCCCGCCGAAGTCCGTGCGCCGCCAGTCCGCCAGCTCGTGCCCGCGCGCCTCCAGATCGGCGGCGACCTCGTCGCCTACCCGCTCGATCGCCACCCTCCGGCCCGACAGGTGCCGGAACCGTGCCGCGTCAACCGCTTCCTGCGGGTCCATCCCGAAGACGAGCATGTTGAGCAGCAGCTGGGTGTGCCCCTGCGGCTGCATCGACCCGCCCATCAGCCCGAACGCCAGGAGGGGCTCGCCGTCCCGCGTGACGAAGCCCGGAATGATCGTGTGGAAGGGCCGTTTGCGCGGAGCGACCCGGTTCGGGTGGCCGTCGTCGATCACGAAGCCGGCGCCGCGGTTCTGCAGGGCGAAGCCCAGCCCCGGAATGACGACCCCCGACCCGAACCCCGAGTACACCGAATTGATGAACGAGACCATGTTGCCGTCTTCATCGGCGACCGTGAGGTAGATCGTCTCGGAGTCGGTGACCGCTCGGCCGGGGTTTACCCGGTCTGCGGCGACCCGGGGGTCGATCAGGCGCCGGCGCGCGTCCACGAAGCCGGGGCTCAGCAGGGACATCGGGTCGATTTCCATGTGGTCGGCGTCCGAGACGTACCGGTGCAGGTCGGCGAAGGCCAGCTTCTTCACCTCGATCAGGTGGTGCAGGTAGTCGGCGGAGTTGTGCCCCATCCCCTCGAGGTCCATCGGTTCCAGCAGCTCGAGCATCTCCAGCGCCGCGATCCCCTGGCCTGCCGGGGGCAACTCCCAAACCGTGTAGCCGCGGAAGTCCGTGCTGAGCGGCTCGACCCAGCGCGGCTCGTGCCTGGCCAGGTCTTCCAGCGTGAGGAATCCGCCCAGCGCCGCCAGCCCGTCCACCAGCTCGCTCCCCAGCGACCCTCCGTACAGCACGCCCGGTCCCTCGTCGGCGATCCGCTGAAAGGAGCGCGCCAGGTCCGGGTTGGAGAACCACTCGCCCGCGCGGGGAGCCCTCTCACCGTCGATCAGGTAGGTCGCCCGGGCCCCCTCGTCCCGGGCCAGCTTCTCGGTGGCGCCCCCCCACTGACGCGCGATCACCGGCGTCACGGGGAAGCCTTCGCCGGCGATGCGGATCGCGGGTGCCAGCACCTGCGCCAGGTCCAGCTGTCCGTAGCCGCTTACCAGCGCGTTCCATCCGGAGACCGCGCCCGGCACCGTGACGGCTTCCGCTCCGCTCCCCGGGACCCGGTCGTGGCCCCTGGCACGGAGTGCCTCCACCGACATCCCGCTGCCGCTCCTGCCGCTGGCGTCGATCCCGATCAGCTCGCCGGTCTCCGCCAGCCATGCGATCGCGAAGGCGTCGCCGCCCATCCCGGTCATGTGCGGCTCTACGACGTTGAGGACGGCGGCCGCCGCGACCGCGCCGTCGATCGCGTTTCCGCCCTGCCGCATGATCTCGAGGGCGGCGGAGGTGGCGAGTGGCTGGCTCGTCGCCGCGACCATCCGGGGCGCGTAGACGGTGGAGCGGCGACCCATGTCGTCCTGCTGTGCGTGAGCGTTCACGGGAACCGTGGCAGCGGCGAGGAATAGAAGAAAGTGGCGGGCCGACATCGCATTCGTCCTTGTTTCCTGTGAGGGAGGGCACGGGGCTGGAGATCGCAAAAGCTAGGCTGTCGGGACGCCCCGGGCCAACATTCCTGCCAAAATGGCCGGTCTCTTGTGTGGTTTCCTGCCAAAATGGCCGGTTTGATGATCAAACGCTGCCAGAATGACAGTATCGTGGGCGGTAACCCGCGGCGGCCCGCCATCGTAGGACTCTGGCAAGGTTCTGGCATGAGGTCGTAGTTTCTCCCACACACGCATTCGGCGAAATGAGGACACAGACATGAGCCGACGTTTTTCACTACCAGT
This sequence comes from Gemmatimonadetes bacterium bin94, assembly GCA_002238865.1. Taxonomy (GTDB): domain Bacteria; phylum Gemmatimonadota; class Gemmatimonadetes; order Longimicrobiales; family Gaopeijiaceae; genus Bin94. The sequence goes on from MPNE01000012.1 coordinate 15,729, forward strand.
TCTTCCACTCCGCGACACGGTCGTCTATCCGGGCGTAGCCGTCCCGATATCCGCTGGCCGCCCCGGAACGGTGGAAGCTGTCCAGGAAGCGCTCGAGGGTGACCGGCGTCTCTTCGCGGTCGCCCAGAACGAGAATCAGGACGACCCGGATCCGCAGATCCTGTACGCGGTCGGGACCGTCGTTCGCATCATTCAGACGCACCGGGTCCGGGGTGGTATCCAGCTACTCGTGCAGGGCGAGTCGCGTGCGCGCGCCATGGCCTATGCCGACGATGGCGAGGCCATGTTGCGCGCTACGCTGGTTCCCATGGAGCGGGCTGCCATACCGGACGCGAAGGACCCGGCCATCAAGGCGCTCGACGCGGAGCTCCGCGAGCGCGCCGCGGAGCTGGGCACCCGCCGCGGCGTTTCGGCGGAGGCGCTCAACCAGCTCATCCAGGGGGTGGACGATCCCGGGTCGTTCGCGGACCTCGTCGCCTTCTACCTGGATCTTCCCACCTCCGAAAAGCAGGCGCTGCTGGAGACGCTCTCGGACGAGGACCGGATGCGGGGGGCGCTGGTGGCGGTCGAACGCGAGCTGGTCAGGATCGACGCCCAGGAGGAAATCCAGGCCAAGGTCCAGGAGGAACTGGGGGAGCGGCAGCGTGAAATGCTCCTTCGGGAGCAGATGAAGCAGATCCGAAAGGAGCTGGGCGAAGAAGGGGAGCGGGACGACGTCGAAGAGTTGCGTGAGCGGATCGGGAGCCTCGAACTGTCCGAGACGGCCCGCACGGAGGTCGATCGCGAGTTGCGACGCCTCGACCGCACGGCGCCTCAGGCGGCCGAGTACCAGGTCATCCGCACCTTCCTGGAGTGGATCACCGAGCTGCCGTGGAGCGATCGCACGGATGACAAGATCGACCTTCGCCGAGCCGAGGAGATCCTCGAAGAGGACCACTACGGTCTGGAGGACGTGAAGGACCGGGTTCTGGAGTTCCTGGCGGTGCGCAAGCTCCAGCAGGAGCGCTTCGGCGAGGACAGGGACGAGGCTGAGGCGGAGACCGGTGCGGACGGTGCGGACGCAGAGACCCCGCACGCTGCCGTCGAAGCGGGAGACGAGGACGCTGCCGACGGGGAGAGTGCGGAGGACGACCCGCTCGCCGGCGACGTGCATGCGCCTGACGGCGGCAAGGGCCCCATCCTCCTTTTTGCGGGCCCGCCGGGGGTTGGCAAGACCAGCATCGCGCGCTCGATCGCGAGGTCGGTGGGACGCAAGTACGTCCGCATCTCGCTCGGCGGGGCGCGCGACGAAGCCGACATCCGGGGGCACCGCCGGACGTACGTGGGCGCGCTCCCGGGACGGATCGTTCAGGGAATGAAGGAAGCCAAGAGCAAGAATCCGGTCTTCCTGCTGGACGAGGTGGACAAGCTCGGCGTTTCCTTCCAGGGCGATCCGAGCGCCGCCCTCCTGGAAGTGCTCGATCCGGCGCAGAACTCGACCTTCATCGACCACTACCTGGGTATTCCGTTCGACCTCTCCGAGGTGCTGTTCATCGCGACGGCCAACTACGAGGACCGGATCCCGCCGCCGTTGCTCGATCGGATGGAGACGGTCGAGTTCCGCGGCTACACCGAGAAGGAGAAGCTGGAGATCGCCCGGCGCTACCTGCTGCCCCGCCAGATGCGCGAGTCGGGGCTGCGCGAGCACGAACTCACCATTGGCGACGGCGCGATTCTGAACGTGATCCAGAAATACACGCGCGAGGCGGGTGTACGCCAGCTCGAGCGGGAGCTGGGCAAGCTGGCGCGCAAGGTGGCGCGGAAGATCGCGGCAGCCGAGAGCGAGGGCCTGGAGATCACGCCGGTGATCGCGCAGGAGCTGCTGGGCCGCCCGCGCGTGCACCCGGAGCACAGGGCAGCGGACGATACCGTCGGTGTGGCCACGGGCATGTTCTACACGCCCATGGGGGGCGACATCATGTTCGTGGAGGCCAGCGTGATGCCGGGCGACGGCGCTCTGGTGCTCACGGGACAGCTGGGCGACGTGATGAAGGAATCGGCGCGAGCCGCGCTTTCCTACGCGAAGAGCAACTACTCTACGCTCAACATCGCCGAGAGCGCGCTGGACAGCCGCGAAATCCACATCCACGTGCCTGCGGGCGCGATCCCCAAGGACGGGCCGTCGGCGGGCATCACCATGGCAACCGCGCTGATCTCGGCGGTATCGGGGAGAAAGGTGCGTGCCGACGTGGCGATGACGGGCGAGCTCACGCTGACGGGACGCGTGCTCCCGATCGGCGGGGTGAAGGAAAAGGTCCTGGGCGCGGTGCGCGCCGGGATCCAGGAGGTCATCCTGCCGCACGAAAACGAAGCCCATCTGGAGGATCTGCCGGAAGCGGTGCGCAGCTCGCTCACCGTGCATCTGGTGGAGGATCTGGACAGGGTGGTGGAGCTGGCCCTGCTCGGCCCGAAGAAGAAGGCGGCGGCTGCGGCCCGGCCGGTGGTGGGTTCCGAGGAGGTGGGGGTGCCGATTCAGGCCTAGCACCCCGCGGAAAGGGTACGCCGGGCGGGGCGTCTACCCGATCGCGATGTGCCCTGGCGCGCCGGCCGTAATCTGGCCGACCACGGCGGCAACCTCGCCCCGGGCCTCCAACTCGCCGGTCAGCATTGCCGTCCGGCGCGGCGGGCTCGCGATGAGCAGCCCGCCGGACGTCTGTGCGTCGGCCAGAAGCAGCCTGGTCGTCTCGGAGACTTCTCCTTCGTAGGAGACGCTGTCGGCAGCGTCCGCCAGGTTGCGCCGTGTTCCACCCGGCACATGACCCGCTTCGATGAGTGCCCCGACGCCGTCCAGCACCGGGACCGTTGCCGCATCGATCCGCGCCGACACCCCGGACGCGCGAGCCATGTTGCCGAGATGACCGGTCAGACCGTATCCGGTGACGTCGGTGGCGGCATGGGCACCGGCAGCGACGGCAGCTTCGGCGGCGCCGCGGTTGAGCCGGGCCATGGATTCGACCGCTGCCGCGAGCACGGCGGGCGGGCACTCCCCCGCCTTGATCGCGGTGGCGACGATCCCCGTGCCGAGCGGCTTCGTCAGCACCAGGTCGTCCCCGGGCCGGGCCCCGTCGTTGGCCAGCATCGCGCCGGGATCCACTTCGCCGACGGCGACCATCCCGTACTTGGGCTCGGCGTCGTCGATGGAGTGACCGCCCACCACGGGGATGCCGGCTTCGCGGGCCTTCTCGGACCCGCCCCGGATGATCTCTTCGGCCAGCCCCTCGCCGAGGAGGTCGCGCGGGAAGGACAGCAGGTTCAGGGCGAAGAGGGGCCGCCCGCCCATCGCGTAGACGTCCGACAGCGCGTTGGCCGCGGCGATGCGGCCGAAATCACGGGGATCGTCGACGATCGGCGTGAAGAAGTCGAGGGTCACAACCAGCGCGCGGCCGTCGGAGAGTCGGTACACCGCGGCGTCGTCGCCCGTGGTTGCATCCACCAGGACGCGGGGGTCTTCCACCGGGAGAAGGTGACGCAGAACCTGCGCCAGCTCGGCCTGGCCGAGCTTACACGCTCACCCGGCGCCGTGGGACAGGGTGCTGAGCCTGATCCGTGGTCGCTGGTCGTGGGGTTTGCTGGGCATGGGGAAAGGTACCGCGCCGCGCTTGACAGGCAACCGTTCCACGGGCAGGATTCGGCTCATGGGCAGCACCCGTCGGAGGGTCGCGCAACACCCGCTGAAGGGTCCCCGGATCCCTGTACTGGAGGACGAACCGTGAACGTTGGCAGCAGGCGCCCCGGGAGGTCGCGATGACCGCGCCTGCCTGGTCGTCACGCCACGAGTTCGCCCGCGAGGTGGATCGTCCCGAAGAGGATCTGAACCTGGCGCGGGCGGCGCTTCTGGTTGCCCGCGAGGAATACCTCCAGCTCCCGGTCGACCGCTACCTGGTCCGCCTCGATGTACTGGCGGAAGAGACGCGCGACCGGCTCGGCATCGAGCGGGCTCCCTCGGTCGTCCTGGCCGAAGCGAACAACCACCTCTTCCTGACACGCAAGCTGCGCGGTAACCGCGAACACTACCATGACCCGCGCAACTCCTTCCTTAACGATGTCCTGGACCGCGGACTGGGGATCCCGCTCACACTGGGCATCGTGCTGCTCGAGGTGGGTTGGCGGCTCGGGCTGCCCCTGGAAGGGGTGAACTTCCCGGGTCACTTCATGGTCCGCTACCGCGGGGATGCGTTGACCTTCCTGATCGACCCGTTCCACGGCGGGATGATCCGTACCCGCAAGGAAATGCGCGAGATCATGAGCCGGCAGCGAGGGGGTCGCCCCCAGCTCGAGCCGCGTCACTTCAAGACCGCGACCAGGCGCGACATGGTCGTGCGGCTTCTGCTCAACCTGAAGGGCATCTACCATCGGGCCGGCGACGACACGCGCGCGCTGGCGGCGGTGGAGCGCATTCTCGTGGTGCGCCCGACCGCACGGGTACAGATCCGTGACCGTGGCTACCTGCTCGCCCGCCTGGGCCGCCCCGACGAGGCGGTCACGCAGCTGGAGACCTATCTCGCCTTCGCGCCGGACGCTGCCGATGTGGGACGCGTGGAGGCCCTGGTGCAGGAGCTGCGAGCAGGAGGGAAACCCTTGCCCGGGTCCTCCTGATCGCGAGACGGGGTCGGTAGCGTGTCGGAAATCCTGGAGCTGCTCGGCGAGAGGGGAGCCGTGTTCGCGGCGCCCCATGACGGGGGCGATCGCATCGCGCGCCACTTCGGCGACCCTCGCGGCGAGTACCGCGCGGGGGTGGAGGGTTGCGGGGTCGTGTACCGTGCCGACAGGAGGCTGCTCAGGGTGCACGGAAGGGCTCCGCGGCGGATGCTGCACGGCATCGTGACGAACCGGGTGCCGGATCCGCCCGCGGCGGACGGGCACGGGGAAGAGGTGGTCTACGGGACGATCCTCACGCCGAAGGGCCGGATGGTCACCGACCTGAAGACCCTCTGGTTGGGGGCTGGCGAAGGGGAGGGGGTGGGGCTGGATGTCGCCACGCGTGGGCACGAGGCCGTGTTGGGGCACTTCACCCGCTTCATGCCCCCCCGCTTTGCCCGCGTCGACGATCTGGGCGACCGGGTGGGCCTGCTCACCGTGGTGGGTCCCGGGGCGGAGGATGTCCTGACGGCGGCACTGGGGCGATTGCCCGCGGGGGGGTACGCTCTGCTGGACGGGGGGCCGCGCGAGGACGGCGTGCTGGTGGCGCGCGCGGTCGAGCAGGTGCCGTCGTGGGACGTGTGGGTTCCGGTGGAAAGGCTGCCGGCGGTGTGGCGGGCGCTGGAGGACGGCGGTGGGGTGCCGGTCGGTTGGGGCGCCTGGGAGACGCTGCGGATCGAGGCGGGGTTCCCTGCGTTCGGCGTCGATATGGACGAGACCACGATCCCGATCGAGGCGGGGCTCCTGGACCGCGCGTTCGATCACGGGAAGGGGTGCTACACGGGGCAGGAAGTGATCGTGCGGATCCGGCATCGCGGGCGCGTGAACTGGCACCTGCGGGCGCTGCGGTTCGGGGATGTGGCAGTGCGCCCCGGCGCGCAGCTGTTCGAGACGGGTGGCATCAAGGTGCGGGGGCGTGTCACGTCGGTGGCCGATTCGCCGCGCTTCGGGCAGGCGGTCGGGCTGGGGTACGTGCGGCGCGAGATCGAGCCGCCGGGTACGCTCCGGCTGGGGAGCGGGGAGGGGGCGGCGGTTGGGGTAGAGGACCTGGAGCGCTGACGGGAAGCTCCCGTGGCGGAGTCCGCCACTCTCATCCCTCGGACTCCTGCGCCGGGAAGTAGTAGGCCATGTTGTCGAAGTCGATCGTCCAGGATCCCAGGGGCCAGAGGTACTGGTGGGACATGAGGGCGTCCATCATGAAGCCGTTCTGCCAGAAGGGGTCCTGTTCGACGAAGACGTTGCCCATCGCCTGGGTGGGGCCCTTTACGAGCCCGTTGAGGCCGTGGGACTCGATGGACGTCCAGAAGTAGGGGGTGCCTTCGACGTTGGTGGTTTCGAGGCCCAGAAGTTCGACCGTTTCGTCGACGACGATCATGGGCATGCTCATGGCGAGCCCCGAGTCCATGAAGTAGTTGATCTCGTGGCCGTTCAGGACGCCCTTGGCGAACATGAGGTGCGTGGCTTCCATGAAGAAGGGCGCTTCGAGGGGCGGGGTGTCGCCGAAGGTCGCCATGACCTGCGCCAGGGCTTCGGGGGTGCGTGCGCGCAGGGTGATGCGGCGGTTGTCGTAGTCCATCGTGCTCAGGAACTGCTTGAGGAGCTGCGTGGTGAAGACGCCGTCGCTGGTCTGGCCGAGCGCTTTCCAGGTGGCGCCGACCACCGGGACGTTGGTGAGGGTGACGTCGCCCATCGTCACCGTCTCGGCGACCCCGAGCGGCTCTTCGACGGTCTGGCCGCCGGTGTAGGCGTAGCTGGCTTCACGATTGGCGAGGGTGGTGAGGCCGAGGCTCGCGTAGATGTCCTTGTCGAGGTAGAGACGGTCGCCGCCCGTGTCGAGAACGAGGGATACCGTCTGGCCGTTGACCTGCAGGTCGACGATGGGAAGGGCGCCGGGCTGGGTGATGTCGTTGGTCATCGGGAGGTGGGAGATGCGCTCGTCGGTGGCCCATTCGATGCCGTAGGGGTCGCCCTCGAACGCCTGCATGTATTCGAGGAGGCTCGACACCTGCTCGCCCTCGGCGGCGGGCGGAAGCTGACGCGCCCTGGCAAACCGGTTGGTCTGGTATAGGGTGAGCGCCATGCCCTGGAGCGCCTGATCGCGGTCCTCGGAGCCCGTTGCGGTGAGCTCCATCAGCCTGTCGTAAAGGGTCTCGGCGCGTCCGTAGTCGCCGAGCAGGTACGCCGTCCGGGCGGCGAGGTACAGGTCGTCCACGTTCCACGAAGAGGGACTGCCGAGCGGCGCGATGACGTCGTCGGCCTCCCACATGTCACCCAGCCTGAAGAGGATGTCGGCGAAGGCCCAGCGGGCATTGTCGTCGTTGGGGTCGGCCGCGAAGGCCTCGGCGCGGGTGTAGAGGGCTGCTTCCACGTCCGATCTGAGGCGGAAGTCATCCTCTTCGGCGGCGGCTTCCCTGTAGGTGGGCTCGTCCTCGGTATCGGCCTGGCAGGCGCCGATGGCGAGGCACGCCGGGAGTACTGCGAGTGTGATTGCGGCTGTCCGCAGCTTGTGTGACATGAATTGCTCCCTGTTGCTGATCAATACCTTAATGGGCCCGGTTGCTCCCCAACGTTTCGCGCCGTAACAATGCCCTTGGCGCACCGCTTTCGGAAAGGGTCAGAAATGCGACGATCGACTTTGCTCTTCGGCACCGCCCTCCTGGCGTCGGCGTCCGCCGCCCGCGCCCAGGACGAGCGCATGACGCGCTACCCCTACGAGAACCGCACCGACGTCGACCTCGCGGCAATCTTCGAACCCAAATGGGACGTCATGGTCCCCATGCGCGACGGTGTCCACCTGCACACCGAGATCTACATCCCGCGGGGCCGGACCGAGACGCTCCCGATCATGCTCGAGCGCACCCCCTACTACGCCAACCCGCAGGAGCAGGACTACTCGATCCGGCTGGACTGGTACACCGAGTTCTTCGACGAAGGGTACATCTTCGTCCTGCAGGACCTGCGGGGGCGCTACCTGTCCGAGGGCGATTTCCGCACCCTGCCTCCCAACCGGAAGCCCGACGACGTCGACGGCACCGACGAGTCTACCGACTTCTACGACACCATCGAGTGGCTGGTGAACAACGTGCCCGGCAACAACGGCCGGGTCGGCACGTGGGGGATTTCGTACGGCGGCTTCCTTTCCACGCGGGCAATGGTCGACCCCCACCCCGCCCTGGCCGCTGTCTCACCGCAGGCGACCTGCGCCGACATGTTCATCGGCGACGACTTCCACCACAACGGCGCCTTCCGGTTCAGCTACGCCTACGAGGCGGCAGTGCGGTTCGAAATGCCCCCCGAGCTGTGGCCCCCCGAGGGCCCCTGGGACAAGTACAGGCGCTATCTGGAGATGGGCCCGCTCTCCCGGGTCAGCGAGATCCTGCGCGGCCAGTCACGCATGTGGAACGACTCCGTGGCGCATCCGAACATGGACGAGTACTGGGAGACGGAGATGTGCGGCGTCTTCCCGTATATGCAGGGTGTCACCGTCCCCGCGCTCCACGTCACCGGCTGGTACGACGCGGAGGACTTCTACGGTCCCATCGAGGTCTACAAGCAACTCGAAGCCGACGACCAGGACAACGAGAACTTCCTCGTGCTCGGCCCCTGGCGCCACGGCGGCTGGAGCTTCGACGAGGTCGGCCGGAGGGTGATCGACATCGACCTGGGGAGCGAGACCGCCCGCTACTTCCGCGAAGAGATCCACGCCCCCTGGTTCGCCTACTGGCTGAAGGACAAGGGGTCGCTGCCCGCCGCCGAGGCGATCACCTTCCAGACCGGTTCCAACGAGTGGAAGCAGTACGCCAGTTGGCCCGCCGAGGGCATGGTGCCGCGCAACGTGTACCTGCGGGCCGACGGCGTCGTCTCGTTCGACCCGCCGCCCGCCTCGGAGGGCGACGAGATGGCCTACGACGAGTACGTCTCCGACCCCGACAACCCGGTGCCCTTCCAGTACCGGCCGATCCACTACGATCGCTGGCACCTCTGGCAGGCTGAGGACCAGCGCTTCGTCGACGGGCGTCCCGACGTGCTGACCTGGGAGTCGGAGCCGCTGGAAGAGGGGTTCGCGATCACCGGCGACATCGTGGCCCACCTTTTCGCCTCGACCAGCGGCGGCGGCGCGGACTGGATCGTGAAGCTGATCGACGTCTACCCCGACGATGATCCCAACCCCGCGCTGCGAGGCTACCAGTACATGGTCGCCGGCGAGGTATTCCGCGCCCGCTTCCGCAACAGCTACCGCGAGCCCGACCCCGTCGTCCCGAACGAAGTCACTTCCTACGCGATCAGCCTGCGCGATCGAGATCACCGCTTCCTGGCCGGTCACAGGATCATGGTGCAGGTCCAGAGCACCTGGTTCCCGATCATCGACCGGAACCCGCAGACGTGGGTGCCGAACATCTTCGAGGCGGTGGAGGAGGACTTTGCCAGGGCGACGAAAAGGGTGTATCGGTCGGCGGAATACCCGACGCACATCACGCTGCTGGTGAATCCGGGGGGGTAGCGACTGGATTGGGAGGTCACGCCAGGTGGTATTCGAAGAGCGACCGGCCAAGTTGCATCTAAGTGCATGTTAATACATGGGTTAGCTGACTCTCTCGAATTATCTTCGGCCGGGCGCCGAGGGTGTCTGTCGGAAAATGACCCCACATTCCAACGGTTGGTGGCGTTTAAGGAGGTAGGGACAAGTGCCACACCAACCAGGTGAGGGGTTCAAATGGGGCGGACGCGGCGGACCACCGGCGAGGGCAGGAGGAGTACAGCGACTGAGAACCACGGTCGGGGAGAAGACCTATCCTTCCGGGACGCCGTCGAGCCCTTCATTCGGGCCTGTCCCGGCCCGGCTCCGGCTGCCAAGGCGCTGCGTCTGGTGGCGTACCAGGCGATCAGGGGGATCCCCGGGCTGGAGCCGGAAGACTCTGCACACTCGAAACCGAGCAAGAACCACGATGGTGGGAAGTCGTCCCCGATTCGCACTTTGAAGGACGCAGCGAGCGCCGTTTTCTATACCGCCGACCATCTAACCAAGCAGGCCCGGCGCTACGGATACTGCATCTTGCTGGCGATTCGATGGGTCACCTTTCTGCAGGGGTACGCGCTCCACGAACAAGGAGCGAGTCAAACGCTGATCGCGCGCCGGTTGGGGTTCTCGGATGCTTCGTCCTGGAGCAGGTTCGTCAAGAACCTTACCGGAAAGACTCCCACTCAGTTGCCGCGCCTGCAGTTGAGCGACTGGGCTATCGAGGCCCGGCGGCGTGTGTTTTTCGGCCCGGATCGGTGACCGGCGGGCGAAAACGCCGGTTCCTGCGCCCGGAAGCCGGATATTGTCAAGGATTGGCCGGGTTGGAACATGGCGGACCGGAGACTCGGGACACAGACTGCTTGGGTGCGGTGGATGGAATACGCCATTCGCCGTATGGGATATCCACCCCAGACCGAATCTGGGAGGCAGAGTTGGTCGCACGGCCAATTCAAGGATCCGTCACTCTTTCTTGGCTTCAACTTCCTGGAGGAAAGACCTCCCTGGAGAAACGAGCCACCCACGGAGGTGCACAATGTTCAAAACCAGCAAGTTTGTCCCGTCCCCTAGGCTCCCGATTCCAACCCGATTGCTGTTAGGAGTTTTGGCCGTCGGGTTGCCCCTTACCTTCAGCCAGGGCTCACGGTTCATACAGCCAGCTGAAGTCGGTGTAGCCGAGGCAGCCAGCCCATCGACTTTGGAGGCGCCGGCCCCCACCGAATGTGGCTACTGCTGGCCGTCAGGCCGTAGCAAGCACTATTCTCATGCGGCCTGGGCTCCCATGTCGGGCGCCGGTTACGGAGACGGGTGGCACACGAGAGATGAGCCCGGAAACTGCTCTCTGGTTCACGGGATTTGCGTTTTTGTCGCTGCGGCGGATGAAGGGCAGCTGAATGCCGTTGAACTCACGGACGCGATCACCGAGGCAGTGGCATCACGAGACGTTGGACGGCTGGCGCGGCTTGCGATGGCTCCACCGGTTCAGTTGTTCGCCGCTCGAAGCGCCATCCAGATCTTGGGGTGCGATGAAATGACGGTCGTGGGTCATGTGCCGGTGGACCAGGCGCTGCTCGCGGCGGTCGACGCCGCGGCCGCGCAGCTATTCGTCGCGCCCCAATGAGGGAGTGACGTGTCGAAATCGAGCGCGATCCGAACGATCTCCGCAGTTCTGGCATGTCTTGCTCCTGCGCCGACTCTATCGGCGCAGGAGCCGGTTCGCCTGTCCGGCGAGGTCACGTGTTCCCAGTGCGTGATCACGCTGGACACCGTGCTCACCCTGGGGGGTCTGGGCGGCCCTGGGCTCCATGTGATCACCGACGAGTCCCGTGTCGCGGTGGATCCCGGCGGAAGGATCCTCGTGACCAACCTCAAGGAGGCCGAGATCTCGGTCTTCGATTCCGCTGGCACGTTTCTCCAGACGGTTGGCGGCCGAGGTGAGGGGCCAGGCGAATACACCTTCATCTCTCGCATCAACGCCGGACCCAGATACATCCATGTCTTCGAGTATCATCACGGCAGGACCCTGCTCGACCACGGCTTCAATGTGGTCGCCGAACACCCCCTTCCGGGATGGGTCTGGGACGCGTTCGTCACGGAGTCGGACGATGCCGTGTTCGCCGGTCGCTTGCCGACACCTGGCTCCGTGGGCCTCGACCTTCACGTCTTCAGCCCGTCGGGTGACATCACGTCGTACGGCGATGACCACCTGGTGCGACCCCAGGCCCTTGACGATGTCCTCTACGTTGCCGGCAACGGCCAGACGCTTTGGGTACTGCCCGAAACCCGAAACCGATTGGTGCGTTGGGACCTGGGGTCGAGTCCCCGGGTTGGGAGCGTGTTCGACAGGGTGGTCGAGCCCTTCGAGCGCCACAATCCGCCTCATTTCAGCTTGCCCCGATCCTTCAACGTCGGGGCCATGCTCAACGACGACGGCCTCTGGGTCGCCTGGATCGCTCCCGATCCCGAGTGGACCGATCGGCGGGTCACGCTGGGCGGAATCCCGCCTGACGTTCCCCCCAGCCGGGAGTACGACGGATGGATCGACCTCATCGATCCGACGACCGGGCGTTCGCTCGCCCGCCACCGGAGCGACAAGACCTCGCTCGGGTTCGCCAAGGGGCATGGCTACCTGATCATGTACGAAGAGACGGAAGCTGGAGTACCGTACATCCACCTGGTCGAGCCACGCCTGACCCGCGACGTGCGCGGCGCTAGCCCTTGATCATCCGACACGCCCGAGTCATGACGCCACTTGGTGCGGCCCTCACGCTTCTGATGGCCGGGTGCGGTGGCGACCCGGGGCCGGGGCGACGTGTGATGGCGGAGGTGGACACAGTCGGGGGGGTCGTGGTGGTGCGAAACGGGGCCGATGGTCTTTGGCGCAGATCCGAGGAGTGGCGGGTCGTCGAGGAATTCAGGGTGGGAAACGTCCAGGGAAACCCGGACGAGGAACTCACGACCTCCAGGAACAACAGCGTGTCCCTTGGACCGAACGGTCAGATCTACGTCCTCGATCGCTCGACCGACCGCATCGTGGTGTTCAGCGGCGACGGCGAGTTCGTGAGAAGTTTCGGGGGCTCCGGTGAGGGTCCCGGCGAGTTGCGTAGCCCGATGGCCCTGGCCTGGGATGGAACGGATCGGCTCTGGGTAGCGGACGGACTGAACGGACGGTATCACGTCTTCGACTCGACAGGCTCGTTTCAAAAGTCCGTGCCAAGACCGGTACGGTCGGTCATGCGTATTCAGCATCCCCTCCAGTGGGAGGGCACGGGCACCCTTGTCGACGAGACCGTTGGGGCCGACAGCCCCAGGCCGGTGCTGTACTTGCGGGTTGATTCGGTGGGACAGATCATCGACACGGTGGCGGTGGCCCCCAAGAGTCCGCCGCTTCCAACTGGTTTTCAGGCCGTCTTCATTCGGCCGAGTCAGGAGTCGCTTCAATTCGTCGTCAATCACTACATACCGCGACTGCGATGGAGCCTGGCCCCCGACGGCACGATCTGGTCGGCGTCGACCGGTCGCCTTCGTCTGGTCCAGACGACTCCGAGGGGTGACACTATACGGATAGTCGAGACCTCGCACCGGACCCCGACGTTCGATCGAGCGGACCGGAAAGCGATTGCGGACGGCCTCGCGGAAGGGGGCATTTCGGGACAGGATGCCGGGTTGGTCCGGCCAGTGGTCAACGAGATCTATGTGACGGACGGTGGCCACATCCTGGTCGGGATCGTCGAAAAGGTGGGAGACGCTCCCAGCCTCCTCGACGTATTCAGCCCGGAGGGGTACTTCCTGGGCAGCGTCGACCTGGGTTTTGGCATTCCCCGTCGCAACTTGCCCGCGCTCGTCGGGGACACGATCATCGCGGTCACACCCGGCATTTTCGATGTGCCCTACCTCGTGCGCGCCACGATAAAGCGCCCTGGGTAGGGCCCCTCGGGCCGATCACCGGGGGTCGCGCGGGGCCGGTACGGGAATGGCTTCGAGAGCGAACCCGGGATATGAGCACCTGACTGCACCTCCACCGATTGTAAGCAAATTCCTTACCTTGTGGCGTTCCGCACGACCCCGGGCGAATCCGCACCACGGCTCCGCCGCAGCAGCACGTAGAACGCCCCTTGGCCCCCATGCCTGTGCTGCGCGGGCACGCACGCCAACACAAGCGGGCGGGTTGCGGTCTCGTTCAGCCACCGTTCAAGCTCCCCGCGCAGCACGCCCCGGGCCTCGGTGAGCGGATCACGTCTTCCGGCGAGCGGATCGCGCCGTCCCTGCCCGGTAATGACGAGAACGCAGCGGAGGCCGCGCTGGGCGGACTGGGCCAGGAATGCAGCCACCTTGCCCGCAGCCTCTCTGCGTGAGAATCCATGCAAGTCCAGCCGGGCGTCGATCGCCATACTGCCGGCGCGCAATGCGTCGGCTTGACGCCCTTCAAGCCCGGCGACCGAGCCGATCTCGATGCGGGTGCCTCTCCCTGCGGAACCTGCCTCCGCTGCCCGTTTTCCACAGGCCCGGCGCTCGCGGACCGCCGCGCCGTGCCGCGCCCTGACAACCGTTTCCTCGGCCAGGCGGCCACGCCCCGGAAGACGCGATACGCCAGCCATCCGCTGCTCGAACTCGTCCTGTCCCGCCTCGTCTCGGTCGTCGGCGCCGTTCATGACCGGAGGGCTTCCCACAGACCCCGCGCCGACACAATGCCGATCGGGATGTCTTCGTCGATCTCAAGGAGATCCCGGTCTCCAGTCACGAGCATACCTGCCTCGCCTGCAATCGCTTGTTCCAGCACAACGACGTCGTCGGGATCGCGTACTTCGATCCCGAGCGGCGGTGCCCGGTCAATTGCGATTCCGTGCCGACGGAGGAACACTTCCGCCGATTCCACGGTCGCGAGCGGTACGCCCAGCTTGTCACAAAGCACACGGCGCAGCTCACCGAGGACCGTCTCGCTCACGACCAGTGTGTGGTCGGCAATGACTACCCGAAGCACATCGGCACAGATGCCCCTGGCAGCCAGGGCACTGACCAGGACGTTCGTGTCGAGGAAAACCCTCAAGAGATATCGCGGAAGACATCTTCGTCGGTCAGATAGCCTCGGGCCTCTGCGAACGGAACGATGCGTCGACGCAGGTCAGCGAGGTGATCGAGCGCCAGCTGACGCTCCAGGGCGTCGCGTACAACCGCACTCCTGCTCCGGCCGCTCCGGCGGGCGGCACGGTCCAGCCGGCGCCCGAGCACCTCGTCGATTCTGATCGTAACGGATTGCGTCTTCATGTCATACAATGTAATACGGAATTGAGGGATGTGCCGGGATCGCCTAGTCTGGCGCAGGACTCCGCTGCTACCCTGAAGGAGGCGCATCATGTCAGGAACCGATCATCATTCCCCGATACAGCACCGACTGTCCGCGCTGGTCTCCGGACGACCCGCCCTGGCGCTCGGCGTTATCGCGTCGGTCCTTCTGGCCGCGCCGACCACACCGGCATTCGCCCAAACGGCCGATGTCAAGCGCATGTTCGATGTCCGCACGCCCATGCGGGATGGCGTCGAGCTCTCCGCCGATGTCTGGATGCCGGCCGAGGGCGGCCCGTTCCCGACGATCATCATCCGCACCCCGTACCTGAAGACGATGGCCATGGGGGACTTCAGCCTGGCCGGTTGGGCGACCTGGTTCGCCGAACGCGGCTATGCCGTCGTCATGCAGGACGTGCGCGGCCGCGGCGATTCGGACGGGGACTTCGACTTCTTCTTCCAGGAGGGCGAGGACGGCTACGACACGATCGAGTGGATGGCGGCCCAGCCCTGGTCGAACGGCGACGTGTGCACGGCGGGCGTGTCCTACCTGGGCACCGATCAGTGGCTTGCCGCGCGCGAGCATCCGCCCTCGCTGAAATGCATGGTGGCGACTGCCGCGGCCGGTCGCTGGATGCACGAGCTGCCCTACTACGGGGGCGCGTGGATGATGTCATGGGCTCTCGACTGGATCAACGGCACCTCGGGGCGGAACATGCAGACCAACACCGCCGGGATCGACATGGATTCGGTGTACTGGCACCGCCCGCTCCTGACCCAGGACGACCGGATGGGCCGGGACATGCCGCTCTTCAACGACTTCCTCGAGAACTCGACGATGAACGAATACTGGCAGCGGCTGCACTTCACCGCGGAGGACTTCCGGGGCCTCGACCTGCCCGTGCTCCACGTCACGGGGTGGTTCGACGGCGACCAGCCGGGCGCCATGTTCTACTGGGACGGTATGATGGCCCATTCGCCGGCCGCCGACGAGCAGTACATGCTGACGGGCCCCTGGGGGCACGCGGAGACCTTCATCGGCGGGACGCTGGAGGTCGGCGAAATGAGCTTCAAGCCAGAGTCGATCGTCGACAACAAGGCCGAGCATCTCGCCTTCTTCGACCACTACCTGAAGGGCAGCGGGGACAGCTACGATCAGCCTCGTGCGCGGGTCTACGTGATGGGCGCCGAGGAGTGGCGGGAGTTCGACCAATACCCGCCGGCCGACGCACAGCCCACCGACCTCTACCTGTCCAGCGGCGGCAGGGCTAACTCCATTGTCGGGGATGGTACCCTTGCCTGGTCGGCTCCGGAAGGCGACTCACCCCCGGACCGGTTCACATTCGACCCCAGGAGGCCGGTGCCGGCCGCTCTGGGTGTCCTGCCCGCGGGCGAAGACCGCACCCCGCTGCAACGCCGCGACGATGTCCTGGTCTACACGAGCGAAGTCATCGAAGAGGCGGTGGAGATCGTCGGCAAGGTCGTGATCGAGTTCCACGCGGCCACCGACGCGCGCGACACCGACTTCGTCGCCAACATCATGGACGTCTATCCGGACGGCAGGGCGGTCAAGCTCGGGCCCATCACCGGGGTCGTGCGGGCCCGGTACAGGAACGGTTTCGACCGCGAGGAACTGCTCACGCCCGGCGAGGTCGGGCGCTACGAGATCGACCTGGGGCACATCGCGCACTCCTTCGAGCCGGGACACAGGATCCGCATCGACTTCACGAGCAGCGCGTACCCGCACGTCGCCCCGAATCAGAACACGGGGAACCCGGTCGCGACCGACACGGAGTGGAACACCGCGCGGCAGATCATCCACCACAGCCGGGAGTATCCGTCGCGGATCATCCTGCCGGTGCGGGCGCGGCGGAGGGCGACGGAGTAGGGGGGTGGGAGCTGGGCGCACTCGGGGGGTTGGCTACCACTCCCGTTGTGTTATGTACATATTTTTATGTACAGAATTTGCATGGAGCTGACGCGGCGGACCACCGGCGAGGGCGGGAGGAGTACAGCGACTGAGAACCGCGGCCGAGCAGAAGACTTATCCTTCTGGGACGCCGTGGAACCCTTCATTCGGGCCTGCCCCGGCCCGACATTGACTGTCAAAGCGCTGCGTCTGGTGGCGTACCAGGCGATCAGGGGGATCCCCGGGCTGGAACCGGAAGACTTATACCGCCAACCATCTGGCCAAGGAGTCCAGGCGCTACGGATACTCGATCTCGGTGGCGATCCGATGGGTCACCTTCCCGCAGGGATACGCCCTCCTCGGACAAGGAGCGGGTCAAGAGCCGATAGCACGCCGGTTGGGATTCTCGGACGCTTTGTCCTGGAGCAGGTTCGTCAAGAACCTTACCGGAAAGACGCCCACTCAGCTGCCGCGCCTGCCGTTAGGGGACTGGGCTATCGAGGCCCGGCGGCGTGTGTTTCTCGGCCCGGATCGGTGACCGGTGGGCGACCACGCCGGTTCCTGCGCCGGGAAGCCGGGAATTGTCAAGGATTGGCCGGGTTGGAACATGGCAGACCGGGATGCGAGTGCTCTACCTTGTTTCCGAAGCCGGAGTAAGGTGATCCGGTTCGCTCCTGGGCAAGCCGGACACGGTGGGCTTGGTGAAAAACCTAGGTTCACTACTTCTTGAGGAGGAGACAGTGGCCGCTTTGACACAACCGGTAGTGGCGGGACACGTAGATGCGCGCGGCCCGGTGCCGCGGCCATAACATCCCCATAGCGTTGGAACGCTCGCTCCTGCCCTTGGGGCGGGAACTCTGCCTTCCCGCGATGATGCCCTCCCCCCGGCTCCTGTTTCTCGCCGTCCCACTCGTGGGCGCGTGCGACCGTCCGCCGCCGCCGTCCGATTCGACCGGCCCGGATAGCACCCTCGAAGCACCTTTCACCGTACAGGATTCCGCAGGCGTCGAGATCGTCGTGAATCACGTGCCCCAACGGCCGCTCGGACAGTTCTGGACCTTCGACCCCGAACCTGCGTTCGTCCTGGGCGAGGACAAGTCGAATCTCGCCGGGGAGGATGCCCCGGGCATCGATGCTCAGGATCCCTCATCCGGGGCTATCTGGCGCGTACGCGGCCTGGCCCGTCTGGAGGACGGGAGAATCGCTGTTCTTTCCTCGGGGAACGGCCAGCTCTACATCTTCGAGGCATCGGGGAAACTGTCCAGGACCATCGGTCGCAGGGGGCGAGGCCCCGGCGAGTTCTCTCGCCCGCAACACCTGAGGTACCTGCCTCCGGACACGCTGGTGGTGTGGGACGAGTGGATGGGGCCCGTGACCTATTTCGATACCGCAGGCACGGTTCTGTCGCGAAGGACCATCGACCTCGGCAGGGCTCTCGAAGAGCTTCCCGACGAAGCCGGTGTCGAATCCCGGACGGTTCCCCTGCCGGACGGGTCCTTCGTCGTGGAGGTCGAGTTCCGGGATCCCGACTTCGAACGTCCCCCGGAAGACGCTCTGGTTCGGTATCCACCAGTGGAATACGTGCGATTGGACGAAGCCTATGCCGCCATCTCTTTTGGGTCGTGGGAAGGGCGGGAACGTTGGGTTGTACCGAAACGGTTGCGTGGCATCTCCCCCTTGGCGGCGTCTCTCCTGGCGGCTAGGGACCATCTATTCTCCACCTCGATTCTCGACTCTCGCATCGCGGCTGGAGGCCGTCCCGCGTCGATCTACATCAGCGACGGAGGCACGAACGAGATTCGTCAGTTTTCGCTCGATGGGACCCTCGTTCGCATCATCCGCCGCACGACACGTCCGGTGCGCGTGACCGAGCGAGCACATCAGGCTTGGCGGCAAAACTCCATTCGGGTCCTCGTTACAGTCAACCAGGGTGGCGATTGGATGCCGCCACTCATCGAGGCACAGCCCAGACGGGAATACTATCCGCCGGTCGCCGGATTATTCGTGGACGCCGAGGGCTATCTGTGGGTCAAGGAGTGGTCGGACGCAGAGACCGGACTGCCGGATCAGTGGAGCATCTTCAGCCCGCAAGGTCGGTGGCTGGGCGTTCTCGACGGACCGCCGAACCCGACCGGATTGCCTGACTTTGCCCTCTGCAACCTGCCTTGCTGGGCCGGTAGGGGTTTCTTTGTGGCCTTGAGACGCGACGAATGGGGCGTTGAGCGGGTGGAGGGGTTTCGGATCCGATACTGAACTAAGACGCCCCCTCACCTCTCTCGCTGAAAGTACAACGCACCCGCCTCCCCCGGCTCCGGATACACCCGCGCCCCGTCCTCCCCGCTGTACACCACCCCGTTCTTCAGCACATACACGACCTGCTGCGTGTTGCGAATATCGTCAAGCGGGTTGGCACCGAGCACCACCAGGTCCGCCAGCTTCCCGGCCTCGATCGACCCCAGGTCCGCACCCAGGCCGTGATAGACGGCCGAGTTCCGCGTCGCTGTCTGCAGCGCGTCCATCGGCGAAAAGCCTCCCTGCACGAAGAGCTCCATCTCCCAGTGCATGTCCCGCCCCAGCATCTGGCCGTGGCCGCCGGCGTTCACCAGAACGCCCGCGTCGAAGAGGCGCTTCATCGCGGCGGCCATCTCGGGCGCGTAGAGATCGTCGTCCCAGAAGTGGGTGACCCTGCGGAACTGGCGCAGACGGTCCGCCGTGCTGAAGCGCAGGAGTTTCTCGTCCTCCCAGTAGCGCTGTGACTGGTCGAAGAAAGCCTGTCCGACGGGGCCGTTGTAGACGACCAGCAGCGTGGGCGTCACCCCGGTCCCGCTGGCCTTGAAGAGCTCCACCACATCCTGGTACAGCGGTGTCAGCCCCATCGAATGCTCCAGCCCCGTCACGCCATCGATGATCTGGGTGAAGTTCATCTGCGGGATCGCGGCCGTCTCGGACACGACGTTCAGTCCCTGCTCCCGGGCTGCCGTGATCAGCTGGTGCCTGTCGGCGCGGGTGAAGTTGACATAGTCCTTCAGCGCGGTGATGCCCTGGTCGCGGCTGTAGCGGGCGTGCTCGTCGGCATCCCCGTAGGAATCGACCGGGCGATAGGTCCGCGGGCGGTATTCGCGAATACCATACATGGGCGCACCCACCGACAGCATGCGCGGGCCGTCCATGCGACCTGCCCGGATCATGTCGCGGACCCAGGGCTCCTTCTCCTCGGAGCCGTACAGCTCGTACAGCGTGGTGACGCCGTGCGCCAACGCAGCGGTGGTGCCGGGGAGCCGCTGCTCGATCAGGTGCGTCGCCGAGAGCTGCCCCACCGCGTGGGCGTGCGCGTCCACGAGGCCGGGCATGACGGTGTGGCCCCCGAGGTCGAACACCCGAGCTTCCGCAGGCACGACGACATTGGGTCCCACCTCCGCAATGCGGTTTCCCCGCACGAGGATGGTCGCGCTTTCGAACACACTTCGCTCATCGTCCATCGTGATCACGCGGGCATTGGTCAGTGCGACCGTCGTGCCCGGCAACGCCACCTCGAACCGGACCGTGATGTCGGTGGTCGCGGCGCCGTCGGTCCCGGCAAGGATGTCCTGCAGCGCCTTCTCATGGAGCTTGCCGTCGCGCGACCACGACACCGTGCTTGCGTCGGACCAGGCCAGCCCGGCACCGTCGGACGGGTCGACGCGCCGTGCGAACCCGACGCCGTCGTATGCGGACACCGTCACCGGCTTGCCGATCCACTCAAACGGCGTGACGAAGCTGCGGTGATACTCGCGGAACGCGATCCAGCGGCCGTCGGGGGAGAGGACCGCGCGTTCACCGTGCGGGAAGCGGTAGAGGGTCGCCTTCTCGGTGCCCTCAGGCCGGATACGGCGCAGTGTCAGCGTGTCCGAGAGGAACTCCGTGTAGTAGATCCACCTGCCGTTTTCGTCGAAGTGGACCGAATGCGGCGCGCGGCCCTGAGCGTTCGGTGTCCCGGAGACGCGGGTCACCCTGCGTTCCTCGCCGTCTTGGACCACCACGAGTTCGAAGTTGGTTTCCTCCTCGATTCGCAGGGCGTTGATGAGGCCGCCGTCGCCGCGGATGAAGGCGAGGACGCCGTCAGGGCCCAGCGACAGCGACATGTACTGCGACGGAAGCGACGACACGCGGGTCGCCGCACCGCCTGTCAGCGGACGACGGTAGACGGCGCCGAGCTCGGCATCGGTCCAGCTCGCGTAGTAGAGCCGGCGGCCATCGGCGTCGATCATGGGGCTGGTCTCGTGTGAAGGCGATTGCGTGAGGTTGCGCACGCCGTCGCCGTCCGCCAGCCAGATGTCCCCCAGCGCCTCGAAGACGATACCCGAGGAGGTGCGGTGGGCGAATCGATAGGCCCAGGTCCGGGTTTCACCCTCCGGGAACTCGAAGGGGAAGCGGATCGTCTCGTCCAGATCACGGTCCACCGGGGCGCGGAAGGGCACCTCCCGGATCGTGCCCGACGAGATCTCGACGGCGCGAATCGAGCCGCCGAAGGCCAGGTAGAGGTGCGTGCCGTCCGGATGCCAGTCCATGTTGGGCGAGGCGCCGTAGTAGTACGGCCCCGATTCCTGGTGATCCCGGTCGAGCCCCCGTGCCAGCACGCGCTCCGACCGCGTCCGCAGGTCGTGCAGGATGACGATCACCTCCTGGTCGTCGCGGTGAACGTACGCGAGGTGGCGGCCGTCGGGGGAAAGCGCGGGGTTGAAGGCTCCGCCGGGCCGCTCCCTGTAGACCCTGATCTCGCCGGTCCGGAGGTCGTACGTCTTGATCCGGGCGCCGTTCGTGGGGAGCTGCCGGTCCAGCATCTCGTAGTAGAGGACGTCGCGCACCGGGTGTTCCTCGAAGTGCGTGATCGGCTGAAACGTCGTGCCCGAGGTGATCTCCTGCCGCGTGCCGAAGAGGTTGAAGCGGTATGCCGTCGTGGCCGCGTTCTCCTCCAGCGCCGAGGCGTAGATCGCCCGCCCGTCGGCCGACCAGGACCCCTGCACAACGGGCAGCGCCATCTTCGTGATGTTCTCGGTCGAGTCGGTGCCCGGCCCGTCCCCCGTGCCGCGATGGAGGATCCACACGTCCTCGCTGCCGCCCCGGTCCGAGGTGAACGCGATCCGCGTCCCGTCGGGGCTGTAGCGGGGGAAGCTGTTCCAGGAGCGTCCGCTGGTGAGGGCCTGCGCATCACCGCCCTCGATCGGTATCTCGTAGATGTGCCCGAGCACGTCGAATGCGAGGTGACGCCCGTCCGGCGAGACATCCACGCTGATCCATGTGCCTTCCGTAGCGGTGAATCGGAGGGGGGTGGTGGAAGGAGCCCGCGATTCCTCGATGCTCCACTCGTCGGCGTCCTGGGCGACGGCCTGGGTGGGTAGGGCGGCGATCAGGACGAGGGGAAATAGCGCTGCTATTCCTGGCATGACGGTCTCCAATGCTACCGGGCACATTTCAGCGACTGCGCGCGTCCGTGGTGACATTGGCAGCGCCGAACTCATGCCGCAACGCGCGTGCCGCCCGATCTGGCGCCCGGTGCGGTGCAGCCGCAGCTTCATCCCTGCCATGCTGACTCCGTTCTACCCCCTGCTGTCGCACCCCCTGGGCGGTATCGCGGTCGCGCTGGTGGTTGGCGTGATCGGTGTCGTCCTCCTGATCGTCTCGCGGCGTTCCCGGCCGCGACAGCCCACCGGGTTGGCCCGCTTTGGCATGGTGGGGGGTGTGTTGGTCAGCGGATTCTCGGTTTTCCTTCTCGTGGGTGCGACGGTGTCGCTGATCGAGATCGATCGTTTGGCGAACGAACACCCTCCACCGGGAAAACTGATCGACGTGGGCGGCTACCGCATGCACATGCTCGCTCAGGGAGACGCCGGTGACGGACCGACCGTGATCTGGATCCCCGGAGCGCATTCGCAAGGGATGGCGTTGCACCACCTGCACGCCGTGTTCGGCGACGAAACACGCTCGATCCTCTTCGATCGGCCCGGCACCGGGTGGAGTGATCCAGGCCCCTTTCCGCGGCGAACGGCGATCGAAGCGGTGGAGCTCGGGATCTTGCTGGAATCAGCCGGAGAAGAGGGCCCATTCGTTTTGGCCGGACACTCATACGGTGGGCTGCTGGCCGCGAACTACGCCCGCCGCTATCCGGACCGCACGGCGGCTGTTGTCCTCCTCGACGCTTCGCCCCCAGACGCGTTCATCTACGCGCCGGCGTACGGGGCCGCGGCCCTCGACGGACTGGTGCGAGATGCCGAGCGGCAGGGGCTCGACAAGCTCTTCGGTGGGTGGACCAACCCGGAGACCGCGATGGCGGAAACCGACACCGACATCGGTGAAATCCTGCGCAGGCAACGCCGTCTGCTGGCCGAAGTCGGCGAGGCGATGACAGCCAATGCGCGGCGCCCGGCGGCCTCGTTCGCCACGGCCTCGATCTTCCAGGAGTTCAGCTCCGGCATCGTGTCGGCCGCAGCGCCCGACCTGGTGGTCTACGACGGTGAGCTCGGCGAAATGCCCGTCCTTGTCGTGATCCCGAACGAAACCGCGGATGCGATCATCGATCCGCTCGGGATGGAAGAGGATGCCGGGCGGCGGGCGAAGAATTTCTTCGAGCGGATGCGCGTGCGGTACCTGGATGTCTCGAGCGATGCACGGCTCGTTCACACTCCTCCGGGCACGGGCCACAACTACCCGTACGAGACGCCGGAGTTTGTCGTGGAAGTCGTTCGCGAGCTGCTGGACGAGCTTCGCAATCGAGACGTACGTTGAGTCCGCAGGATTCGCGAGCGAACGCGGCCCCGCGGGAGGCAGACATGAAGCCAACGACGGCGGGTCGGCCCCGGGCCGGCCGTATCGATCGGCGCCGTTTCGTCCGGACTTCGGCTTCCTTCGCGGCTGGCGCCCTTCTGTCTTCGTGTCGTTCGAGCGGGGAACACCCCATCTACTACGAGCTCCACGGACCCGCAGACGGCATCCCCCTCTTCCTGGGCTTCCCGATCATGGCCTCCTACGCCGAGATCTTCGGGCCCGAGATGGCGAGCGTGAAGTCAGGTTACCTGGACATGCTGACGGATCGGTACCGGGTGTTGCTCGTGGACTATCCGAACATCGGACGGACTCACACGCCGCCCCCCTCCGAGATGACTCCCGACCGGGTGCGCGCCGACATGCTGGCCGTGGCGGACGCGGCCGGTTTCGAGCGGTTCGCATATTGCGGCCACCTTTGGGGCGCGATCAACGGCCTCGTGCTGGCGTCGGCCACGCATCGTGTCACGGCTCTGGTGTGTGGCACCTGGCCGCCGCTCGGCGCGCCGTACCCGGATATGCTGCGCGGCGTCGAGGTGCAGCTTGCCGAGCCGCCCCCCCACGCGATGGTGATCCTGCGCGACCCCGCCCAGTACGCGCAGTGGCACACATTTTACAGCGGTATGCAGGAGTGGCCCGAAACCGAAGTTGCGGCGGCGGTCACATGTCCCCGGCTGGCACTGATCGGTTCGGAAGCCGAGAGCTCGGTGGCGGACATCCCGCTACGACTCGTGGAGCGGATGCGCGAGGCCCGGCCGACGCTGGAAGAAATGGGGTGGGACGTGCGGGAGATTCCCGGGGCGGGTGCGGCTGCCATGCTGGAGCCGGGGGTCATGATACCGGAGGTGCGTGGGTGGCTCGATGGGCTTGGTCTGACCCCTGAGGCCGAACGTACAGCGACGAGGAGGTGACTTACCTCGCCCCGCGTCCACCGCCCTCCATGCCATCCACCTGCGCCTGATACAATCTCCTGCCTTCCTCGAACGTCGCCAGCACCTCCGCCTTGTGCGCGGGGTCGTCCCAGCGGTCCATCGCGCGCAGTTCGCCCAGCGTCTGGTCGATCCAGCGCACGAAGAACGCCGCGTCCTCGCGGGAACGTATCGGCTCGCCGTCGGCGATCGTGAAGACCGGATTGGTGTGCGCGAAGAGGTAGCTGTCCATGGCGCCGTGCTGGGGCGGCCCCAGTACCCGCGCGGCGATCCAGCCTGACCCCTCGACCGGGATCTCCAGCTCGGCATCGATTGCCTTCATGTCGCCCGTGGCGTCGACCGTGTGCACGATCCGGCCATTCTGCACGATCTCGAGCCGGTGCATCGTGAACAGCGACCGGGCCGTCGCCCGCACCGTGACCACGTCGCCGAGCGAAACCGCCAGCTCCTCGCCCATCCCCTTCCCGGAAGCCTCCCCGGGTCCGGAAACATCCAGGGTCATGATCGGGCCGCTGGTCACAAACGCGCGTCCGGCCGCCATGGAGTCGGCCCAGGCGTCATAGTGCAGGTGGTCGTCGCCGGTGTACACGTAGGTGCGCGTGGTGCCGACCGCGGGATGTCGCCAGATGTCCGACATGACGTCCGTGCCGGCGGTCGCGGGTATCCGCGAGCCCGTGTTGAGCAGACGGTACCAGACCTCGGCCGTGCCCAGTTCGTCGCTCCAGATGCACGCTACGTCCACGAAGTCCGCCAGGCCGAGAATCGCGTCCACGGGCAACTCTCTTGCGGAGCCGGCGCCGGCCTCGTCGGGGTCGCGATGCCGGAGCCCGAAGGGGTGTACGTACCCGCCGATCCCGCCCTGCTCGTGAACCCGGCGCAGGATGTGGGCATTGTCGGGATAGAGCGCCTGGTGCGCCGTGCCGATCGAACCGATATAAAATGGGGTGATCAACTCGACCAGGTTTAGCAGCGACAGGTGCGCAAAGTAGCTCGGCCGGTACTCCTCGTTGTAGTAGACGACGGTGCGGGGCCCCGTATGCGGATGCGGGTGCCCGAGGAAGTGTTCGAGATCCTCCACCCGGCTGTTGCCCCAGTAATTGGCAATCATCCCGTTCGCGACGTTGAGATCCTCGGCGTGGGCCTTGTTCCGCAAGTCCTCGGGGGTGACGAAGTAGTGGCCACCGTAGTTGGGGTGTATGTGATTGTCGCCGGAGTACCAACCGTCGGCGGCCATGTCGATCCAGCAGTCCAGCTGGAGCTCAACGGTGTTGAACTCGCCGGCACGCACCTCGACGGTGCGCGAAACCGGCGAGTATTCGAAGCCGCGCCAGGCTTCGAGTTGCGCCTCGCCGACCGGAAGGGTCACCGAGAAGCTGCCGTCGGTGTGGAAGTAGTAGTCCTCGGTCACGCTGACGACGCGGGGGTAGCTGGTGTCCGGGAAGTAGCTGCGCCCGTCCGACCCCTTCAGATAGACGCGGGACGGGAGGATTTCGGCGTCGGAGTCGCTGATGCGGACGCGCAGCTGCCCGGCCGGTTCCGACCATGCGAAGTCGTCGATCCCGACCCGCTTCGGCTCGCCCCCTCCGCGCGTGACGGTGTACAGCGCAAAGCCCATCCCGTTGTCGATGGTGCGCGGCTGGTCGGCGGTTCCCCCGTTGCGCGCGTACACAAGGTGCTCCCCGTCAGGTGACCAGGAGGGGAAGTACTCGTCGGTACGGCTGTGCGTGAGACGGACCGGCTGGATCCCTCGGGGCGACTTCCGGCTGGGCACCGCGTAAAGGTCGTTGTTTCCCGACGCGTCGGTGATGTAGGCGACGATGCCCCCATGCGGCGCCACCACCGGAGCTGCCTGGTAGTTTGTCTCGATCCGAATGAGAAGCTCTACCTCGCCGGTCCCGGCGCTCCACCGCCACAGCGACCCCGACCCGAGCGCGGCTTCGCCCCGCCGCGACACGAACACGATGTCACCGCTGTCACCCACCCAGTCGCCGGCCATGTCGTTGGCCTGTGGGTCGGCGACGATCGCCTCGGCGTCGCCCCGCTCGAGGTCGTAGACCCACAGGTCGAAGTTCCCGCCGCGCTCCGTGGTGAAGAGGATCCGCGACCCGTCGGGCGACCAGCGCGGGCGGAGGTCGAGGAAGGGGCTGCTGGTGAGTTGCCGCGACTCCCCGGTCGCCACGTCGACCACGAAGATGTCGAAGTTGCGGTCAACGTCGGTCGCGTAGGCGATGCGGCTCCCGTCGGGCGACCAGGTCGGCTGGGAATGGTAGCCGGGCCCGCTCGTCACCTGTTGCGCCGTCCCGCCTTCGACCGGCACGACCCAGATCCGCCCCTGGTAGGCGAACGCGAACGACTCGCCGCCGGGCGACCACGCCGGGTAGGTGGGCGATGCGGTGACGGGGGGCGGGAAGTAGCTCTCCATGTACATACGGCCCGCGCCGCTGCCCCCGGACAGGGACGGGTAGCCACCCGGGAAGGGGTCGGGGTACTCATACTGCTGCTGGGCGGAGACGGGGCTGGGGAGGGAAGGGATGGCGGCGAAGGCGAGTAGGCAGAGGGCGGAGGTGAGGTGCGGGGGGGTGGGGGCAGGTCGCTTCATGGCACTCTTCGTTTCACGGGGCCGCGGTAGGGGTTCCGGGTACGTCGTCGGCATGGTAACGCCCGGAACCAGCCGTTGCGAGCAGCACCATGACCGTTGACAGGCAACGCGGCCAGGGAGCTGGCCCGGATTCCGCGGAACGATCGCGTCCGAATCGTCCGGGCCATCGACCGGCTGAGCGAACAGCCTCTCGCCGGAAGCGCGCTGAAGGGCGAATTGCGGGGCCTCCGGCGAATTCGGGTCGGTCGATACCGGGTCGTCTACGAAGTCCTGGACGGTGCGCTGGTCATTCTCGTGGTCCGTGTTGCGCACCGGGGGGAAGCCTAACGTCCCGGACTCGAGTGAGCTGCGCGCCGCCCCGGTTGCCGGAAGGTCGAACCCGACGGAAGTTGCAGGGGTCTTGTCCCGTGCCCGCACCGCAGGTCCGAAACTCTGGAGAACCTCATGAACGTAGCCGTCTCCGCACGGCCGAGCGGCCCTGGAGCCGCCTTCGCCCGGACGGGAAGCCTCCGGGCCGCTCTCGGCCTGTCCGCCGCGCTGGTGGCCACCACCCCCACCCCCGCCCACGCCCAATCCCACTTCGAGTCGATGGACGTCTTCCAGCTCGAATACGCAGCGGACCCACAGATTTCCCCCGACGGCGGCCAGGTCGTGTATGTCCGCACCTCGATGGACATCATGCGCGACCGGAAGCGCTCCGAACTGTGGATCATCGACGCCGACGGCTCCGATCACCGCCGCCTCGGAGATGGCGGATCGCCGCGCTGGTCGCCCGACGGCACCCGCATCGCCTACACCGCCGACGGCCAGATTCACCTGCGCTGGATGGACTCGGGCGAGACGGCGACGCTCACCCAGCTCACCGAGTCCCCGAGCGGGCTCAGGTGGTCGCCGGACGGGCGCCACATCGCCTTCAACATGCTCGTGCCCTATCCGGCGCCGAGCCTGGCCGCGCCTCCGAAGGCTCCGCCGGGAGCCGAATGGGCCGATCCGCCGATCATGGAGGACCGCTTCAAGAGCCGGCAGGACGGGGTCGGGTACCTCGACTTCGGCTACAACCACATCTTCGTGATCCCCGTAGACGGCGGGACGCCGATGCAAGTCACATCGGGCGACTTCCAGCACTCGAGCGCCGCAGCCTGGCAGCCCGACGGCACCCACGTCGTGTTCTCGGCCAACCGCAATCCGGACGTGCTCGATTACCGCAACTCGGAGTTGTACATCGCGTCGGTGCTGACCGGCGATATCAGCGCCATCACCAACCGACCCGGCCCGGACGGCAGCCCGGCCGTCTCCCCCGATGGCCGCCAAATCGCCTTCGTCGGCTACGAGGACCGCACCCGGACCTACCAGGTCAGCCGGCTCCAGGTCATGAACGTGGACGGCGGCGGCCACCGCACCATCACGGCCAGCCTCGACCGCAGCACCTCCAACCCGGTATGGGCCGCCGACGGCAGCGGCCTCTACTTCCAGTACGACGACGAGGGCAACTCGAAGGTCGGCTTCGTCACGCTCGACGGCGATATCGAGGTCCTCGCGGAAGACCTCGGCGGCACCTCGTACGGCCGGCCGTACGGCGGTGGCTCCTTCTCGGTCGCGAACGACGGCACCATCGCCCTCAACCAGACCCGCCCCGACATGCCCGGCGAACTCGCGGTGGGCCGTCGCGGCGGCGCTGCCGCCCGCACCATCACCACCCTCAACGCGGACCTGCTCGCCAACAAGACCCTCGGCGAGGTCGAGGAGATCTGGTGGGAATCGTCCTACGACGGTCGCCCCGTCCAGGGCTGGATCGTCAAGCCGCCCGACTTCGACCCGAACCGCCGCTATCCCTTCATCCTGGAGATCCACGGCGGGCCGGTTTCCAACTACGGTGACCGCTTCTCCGCCGAGATGCAGCTTCTGGCTTCCGCAGGCTACGTCGTGCTCTACGCCAACCCGAGGGGGAGCACAAGTTACGGCGAAGAGTTCGGCGACCTGCTCTACCACAACTACCCCGGCCAGGACTACGACGACCTGATCTCGGGCGTGGACGCGGTGATCGCCGAAGGCTACGTTGACGAGAACAACCTGTTCGTGACCGGCGGCAGCGCGGGCGGGATCATGACCGCGTGGATCGTCGGCAAGACGGACCGGTTCCGGGCGGCCGTGGCGCAGAAGCCCGTCGTCAACTGGATCAGCAAGACCCTGACCGCCGACAACTGGTACGGCTACTACTTCAGCCGCTACGAGGGGCTTCCGTGGGAGAACCCTGAGCCCTATTGGAAGTTCTCGCCGCTGTCGCTGGTCGGGAACGTGAACACGCCTACGATGATCATCACCGGAGAGGAGGACCTGCGGACGCCGCTGTCAGAGTCCTACCAGATGTTCCACGCACTCAAGATGCGCGGGATCGACACTGCGGTGATCCGGCTCCCGGGCGCGTCGCACGACATGAGCCGCCGCCCGAGTCAGCTGATGGCCAAGATCGCGAACATCGTGGCGTGGTTCGAGAAGTACCGGGTGATGCCGGCGGCGAGTTGAGGGGCGGGGGGAGCCGATTCCGGTGGCGAAGCCCAAACTCCTCTCGGGCGGCAATCCCCAGATCCCGAAGGGTGACGGGGATGGGCCCGTGCAGGCCTACATAGCGGCCATGCCGGGGTGGAAGCGCGAGGTCGGCCGCCAACTCGACGCGCTCATCGAGCGGACCGTGCCCGACGTCCGGAAGGCGGTCAGGTGGAATTCGCCCTTCTACGGCATCGAGGGCCAGGGCTGGTTCCTCTCGTTCCACTGCTTCACGAAGTACATCAAGGTGACGTTGCTCAACGGTGCCTCGCTGCGGCCGGTGCCGCCGGTGGCCTCCAAGTACGAGCACGTGCGGTATTTCCACATCCATGAGGACGACGAGCTCGACGATAACCTCCTGGTAGCCTGGCTCGGACAGGCATCGGCGCTGCCTGGAGAGGAGCTGTTTTGATGATGCGTGCGTGGTTGCCTCGCGCGCCGAGAAGGCTGAGCCTCCTCCGAGCCCTCACGACCAATCGACACTTTTCTCAAGCTGGATTCGAAACGGTGCCTCGGGTGCCGGACCGGCGCCCACGCTACAGCATCGGGGAGTAAACCGAAATGAAGAGCTTCACGCAAAAGACGGTCACGGCGCTCAACCGGCCAGCGCTGGCCATCCTCAGCCTCGTCGCCCTCTCGGCGCTCCCGGCCCCTGCATACGCCCAGGAGTCCGCCGACACCCCCGACTCCCTCGCCACCGAGTCCCTCCCGCTCGAGCCCACCCGCGAGGTCCGCTTCACGACCACCGAGGGCTCCTGGATCTCGGTCGACATCAGCCCGGACGGCGCGACCCTCGTCTTCGACCTGCTCGGCGACCTCTACACCCTCCCCGTCGACGGCGGAACCGCCACGCCGTTCCTCACCGGCCCCGCCTTCGAAAGCCAGCCGCGCTTCAGCCCCGACGGGTCGGAGATCGTCTTCGTCTCGGACCGCAGCGGGGGGCACAACCTGTGGGTCATGAGCGTGGACGGGTCGGACACGACCCAGATCACGAAGGGCAACGACAATCTGTACACGTCGCCGGATTGGTCGCCCGACGGCGACTACCTGGTTGCATCCCGCACCTTCAGCCCCCTCGGGGGCGCCGCCAAGCCGTGGCTCTTTCACCGTGACGGCGGCAGTGGGATCGCGCTGATCGACGAGCCCGAGCAGCTGAAGGCCATCGGCGCCGCGTTCGACCCGTCCGGCCGGTACATCTACCTGGCCCAGGGGACGCGGGACTGGACCTACGACGCGGCCTTCCCCAAGTACCAGCTCGTGCGCTACGACCGCGAGACGGGGCGGAGCCCAACCGTGACTGGGCGCTACGGTTCCGGTTTCCGCCCGGCAATCTCCCCCGACGGAACCACTCTGGTCTACGGTTCCCGGCACGAGGACGCGACCGGCCTCCGCGCCCGCGACCTCGCCACCGGCGACGAGCGCTGGCTGGTCTACCCGGTCCAGCGCGACGACATGGAGAGCCGGGCCACCCTCGACCTCCTCCCGGGCTACGCCTTCACGCCCGACGCCTCGGCACTGATCGCCTCGTACGGCGGACGCCTCTGGCGCGTGCCCCTCGCCACCGGCGCGACCAACGCGACCGAGCCCACCGAGATCCCCTTCACCGCCGACGTGACGATCCACGCGGGGCCGCGCCTCGACTTCGCCTACCCGGTCGAGGACACGCCAACCTTCCGCGTGCGCCAGATCCGAGACGTGGCCCTGTCGCCCGACGGAAGCGAGATCGCGTTTGCGGCGCTTGGCCAGTTGTATGTGATGGATGCCGATGGGGGTGAGCCGCGCCGGATCGGCGCGGAGGCCGACGGTGCTCTGTTCCATCCTGCCTGGTCGCCCGACGGCGAGACGCTGGCGGCGGTGAGCTGGCGTGAACCTGACGGTGGCCATCTCTGGACGATCCCGCGCGATGGCGACGCCGCCCGGCGCGTCTCGGAAGCCCCGCACTACCTCCAGTCGCCCGCGTGGTCGCCCGGCGGCGACCGGATCGTGGCGCTGCAGGCCCCTGTCCGCAGCCGACTGTCCGGCGCAGGCGGAGGGAGCCAGACCGAAATCGTCTGGTACGGGGTGGACGGCGGCGCGGCGACGGCCGTCGCCGAGTCCCTGGGGCGTTCGCAGCCCCACTTCCAGGCCGACCAGGCCGACCGCATCTATCTGCACGCGGGCGCGCGCGGACTGGTCTCGGTGCGCTGGGACGGCACCGACGAGAAGGAGCACCTCAAAGTCACCGGGTTCACAGCGAACCGCGGTGGCCCGCCGGCCAACGCCTCGTCGATCCGCATGGCCCCGGCCGGCGACCGAGCCGTGGCCAGGGTCGGCAACGACCTGTACGTAGTGACCGTCCCGCAGGTGGGCGCCGAGGCGCCGACGGTCTCGGTGCGCAATCCTTCCGGCGCCACGGTGCCGGTCACCCGGATCACCGACATCGGTGGCGAGTTCCCGTCGTGGAGCAGCGACGGCGAAGAGGTCGTGTGGGCGCTTGGCAACGCCTACTTCCGCTACAACCTCGATGACGCGACGGCATTTGCGGACAGCGTGGAAGCGGCCGAGGCCGACCAACCTGCCGAGGCCGACGAACCCGCCGAGTCCGACGACGACGCGCGCTACGAGCCCACCGAAGTCCGGGTCGAACTCGACGTCCCCCGCGACCTCCCCACCGGCACACTCCTGCTCAGCGGCGCCCGCCTCGTCACCATGCGGGGCGACGAGGTCATCGAACGGGGCGACATCCTCATCGACGGCAACCGCATCGCCGCGGTGGGCCCGTCCGGCACGCTCACGGTACCCGACGGCACCGAGACCCGCGACGTCTCCGGCATGACCATCACGCCCGGCTTCGTCGACACGCACGCCCACCTCCGTCCGCCGGCCGGCGTCCACACCACGCAGCCGTGGGGATACCTCGCCAACCTGGCCTTCGGCGTCACCACAACACGCGACCCCCAGACCGGTGTCTCGGACGTCCTCACCTACGCCGACCGGGTGCGGTCAGGCGATATCCTCGGGCCGCGCATCTACTCCACCGGTCCGGGAGTCCTGGCCAACTACCAGGCCAACGAGGGCATCCGCGACCTCGACCATGCCCGCGACGTCCTCAGGCGCTACTCGGACTACTACGACACCAAGACCTTCAAGATGTACCTCGCGGGGAACCGCCAGCAGCGCCAATGGCTCGTCATGGCGGCGCGCGAACTGGAGCTGATGCCGGCGACCGAGGCCGGCCTCGACTTCCAGCTCGACCTGACGCACGCCATGGACGGCTACCCCGCCATCGAGCACAACCTGCCCGTCTACCCGCTCTACCACGACGTCGTGCGCCTCTTTTCGGAGACGAAGGTCCTCAACACGCCGACCCTCATCGTCTCCTTCGGCGGCCCAATGGGCGAGATCTACTGGTTCACGAACGAGAACGTCCACGGCAACGAGCGCCTGGCCCGCTTCACCCCGCACGAGACCCTCGATTCCCGTACCCGGCGACGCGCGGGCGCCGCGGGATCGGTCGCGTGGGCGATGGACGAGGAGTACGTCTTCGAGGACCACGCCCGCTTCCTCGCCGATGTCGTCGCCGACGGCGGCTTCGCGGGGGTCGGCAGCCACGGCCAGCTGCAAGGCCTCGGCTTCCACTGGGAGCTGTGGATGGTCGCGTCGGGCGGCATGTCGAACCACGACGCGCTCAAATCCGCCACGATCTTCGGCGCGAACGGCATCGGGCTGGAGACCGAAATCGGCTCGATCGAGCCCGGCAAGCTGGCCGACCTGACGATCCTGTCACGCAATCCCCTCGACGACCTGCGCAATACCGTGTCCGTCGACCAGGTGATGATGAACGGGCGCCTGTTCGACGCGGAGACGCTGGACGAGGTGTGGCCGCGGCAGCGGACGCTGGGGTATCGCGGGTTCGTGGAGGACGAGCCGAGGGTCGGCGAGCATCGGTAGGCTTGAACCGAGACCGTCTAATGGGTCAGATTGGATGTGGGGAAGCATCTGGCAACCTTTTTGCTCAAGGTCGCCTCCCTCCCAGGTCGAGCCGACTTGGCGTGGGTATCATCCGCCAAGCGCGAAAGCGAGAGTAAGAAGCGGGAGGTGTTTACTACACCGGTGCGATGCTTCAGCACCTGGTCGGTGCAACCCTCGCATGTTCACACGAGGGCGTGACACATAACCGACATTCTTGGAAGGTCGACGTGAGGCGTTGTGTTCGATTATCGATCGCTACAATCAGATTATCGAGGAGTGCGAAACCGATTTGACCTACCTTCCCCCTATGTCCGGGGTGGCACTTGCCACCGTGCCGGCGGCGGACATGCATGGAGTAAAGGCATAAAGGCATAAGGCAGGCTCCCCGACAGCTATGGCGTCATGATATGCTCGCGCTTCTCCTGTCGCCGGAGTAACGTGGAAGAGGGGGGCCAAGAGCAGGATGAACAGGATGAGATACAACCGGGAGAGAATGCTCTCCTCACTTACCTTCTCCTGTTCTCACTGACGTACCAAGAAGGTACTCAGGAAAGCCCAGTTGCCGTAGCTGTTCCAGCCGGGCAGTGTAGTTCTCGGGGTCACGTTCCTGGACCAAGCGCAAGACTTCTCGGATTCCCTCCTCTTCCGTCGGCGTCAGAGGCTTCGAAGGTTTATCACGCTGGGGCGGGCCGTGCATGACCACATCCGAAACGACACTGCCGTCAACGTCCCTCAACACCATTCGTACGGGGAAGGTTCCGAGCGGGACGCCTTCGGGGAATCGAACGGAACGCTTCCCGTTCGCAAGACGTTGCTCTATAACCGTAGGGATATCATCGGGTTCTGCCAGGTTGCTCATTTCGGCCTCCTTACAGCCTCCGAGGCTAAGTGCTAGTAGCACTCCATTCTTCCTTTGCTCCCATCTCAACCTCAGATTACTCAAGTCCCAATCGCGGCACCAGGGTGCCCTCCGGTCAAGGGCGCTTGCGCCGGTGGCATCGCAGGGGACGCCAGCGTCGGTCTGGTCGTCATCGACACCGCTCCTCACGTATCCATCGGACGATCTGGCACGTCCGGACGGCTGGCAGTCGCGCGCGCAACGTGTCCATCCTCGACGAGGCTTCGCGCCTCATGGAAACACCTGCCCACTCCCGGATGGTCGCGTTGACGGCGCGGTTGCGGGTACTCCGCGGCAGCCTCTCGATGATGCGCCAGGAGTCATCGTCGATCATAACGCGATCCTTCGAGCCATGGTGTCGTCCTCCAGGTGTCCTGGGATGTGTGCAGTCATCACACACCTCTACGCATTCGGCAACGTCAATCGCCCGCCCCGCGCTCAGCCATCGCCTGCTGGGCGTCGGTGTCGCCAACATGGCAGGGCTCGATCCGCGCGACGGGTCGTCCACGGTGCGTGATCAACACCGCCTCCCCGCCCCGGACCTCCCTCAGCAATGCACTGGTTCGTGCCTGGCTTCGCTGACGCTGGCTCGTCCGATCCGGCCATTATGGTCATGTGGACGTTGTCCGCCAAGCGTCGACTCCCCCCCGACATCTCGTCAACAGCCCGAAACCCTGCTATTAGTGGGACCCACCGACCGACCGGGAAACCACCCACCAACCTGCCAGCCACCCCCGGAGAACCCATCATGAAGTCGCCCCGCAGCCCATTCCGGCTCGCCCTCGCGCTCATTGCCCCGCTCGCCGCCCCACCCGCCCAAGCCCAGGACCCCGGGGCCATCTCGGCCGCCCTCGGCGACATCGAGTGGCGACACATCGGTCCCGTGAACATGGGCGGACGCGTGTCCGCCATTATCGGCGTGCCGGGTGATCCGCGGACCTTCTGGGTCGGCGCTGCCGACGGAGGCGTCTGGAAGACCAGCAACGGCGGTGTAACCTTCGACCACCAGTGGGACGACGAGAACACGTACTCGGTCGGCGCGCTGACGCTTGCCCCCTCGGATCACAACGTCCTCTGGCTCGGTGCCGGTGAGGCGGACCCGCGCAACTCGGTCTCGTACGGTGACGGGGTGTACCGTTCGACCGACGGCGGGGCGACCTGGACCCACCTCGGCCTCGATGACAGCGAACGCATCAAGCGCATCGTCGTCGACCCGCGCGACCCGGACGTTGCCCTGGTCTGCGCCATGGGCCACGAATGGGGCCCCAACCGGGAGCGCGGCGTCTTCCGCACCACCGACGGCGGCCAGACCTGGGAGCACGTCCTCTTCGTTGACGAGGACACTGGGTGCTCGGACATGGACATCGACCTGACCAACCCCCGGAACGTCTACGCGGGCATGTGGACCTTCCGCCGCAAGCCGTGGCGCTTCGACGACGGGGGCAGGGAGACCGCGCTCTACGTTTCGCGCGACGGCGGCATCTCGTGGAAGAAGATCACGACCACGCCGGACGAGCCCATGGCCCGCATCGGCGTCAGCGTGGCGCAGTCGCGCCCGAACATCGTCTACCTGATCACCGAGTACCCGACCGCCGGGACACTCTTCATGTCCGACGACTACGGCGAGACGTGGACGATGGTCAACGACAACAAGAACCAGCTCAACTTCCGGCCCTTCTACTACTCCGACGTGTACGTCGACCCGTCCGACCACGAGACGCTGTACACGCTCTCGGGCGGGCTGTCGAAGTCGACCGACGGGGGTCGAACCTTCGACCGCATCGCCAATGACGTGCACGGAGACCACCAGGCGTACTGGATCGACCCGGCCGATGGCGAGCGCGTGCTCTCCGGTTCGGATGGCGGCATGCAGGTGTCGTACGACGGCGGCGCCAACTTCCACATCTTCCGCAACTTCAGCCTCGCGCAGTACTACCACATCTTCGTGGACGACCGCGATCCCTACTACGTGTGCGGCGGATTGCAGGACAACGGAAACTGGTGCGGGCCGAGCCGGCTCAACGACCGCCGCGGCATCCTGCCCGGCTACTTCTACACGGTGTCCGGCGGCGACGGCTTCTACACCGTGCCGGTGCCGGGTCAGCCGAACCTGGTCTACTCGAACGCCCAGGGCGGCTACTTCCGCATCACGGACATCAACTCGGGGCAGACGCGGTCGATCGAGCCGTGGCCGCTCATGATCGGCTCACAGGGACAGGGCATGTTCCAGGCGCGCTACCGCTTCAACTGGGACGCGCCGATCGTGATCTCGCCGCACGACCCGGGCACGGTGTACTGGGGCGGCAACGTGGTCTTCCGCAGCAACGACTACGGCCACTCGTGGGACGTGATCAGTCCCGACCTCACCACCGACGACCCGGAGAAGCAGCTCGATTCCGGCGGCGAGATCTACCTTGACAACACGGCGGCCGAGTTCCACACCACGATCCTCACGATCGCCGAGGACGAGATCGAGCCGGGCGTGATCTGGGTCGGCACCGACGACGGCAACGTGCAGATCACGCGCGACGACGGCGCGAACTGGACGAACGTGCGCGACCGCGTTCCCGGTCTGCCCGCCGAGACCTGGATCGGCAACATCGAGGCGTCGCCCACGGAGGCCGGCACGGCGTACATGGCCGTCGACAACCATCGCCTCGACGACTTCACGCCGCACCTGTACGAGACGCGCGACTACGGGCAGTCGTGGCGGGACATCTCGGCGGGGCTCCCCCAGGACGACTACGTGAAGGTCGTCCGGCAGCACCCCTCGAACCCGAACCTGCTCTTCGTCGGCATGGACCGGGGGATCTTCGCCTCGTGGGACCGCGGCGACACCTGGGTCGACATCCGCGGCAACCTTCCGCGCGTGTCGGTGCGGGGGATCAAGATCCAGCGCCAGTACAACGACCTCGTCATCGGCACGCACGGCCGGGGCGCGTGGATCCTGGACGACATCCAGCCCATGGTCGAGCTGACGGAAGCGATCGGCCAGGACGCGCATCTTTTCGACATCCGCATGGCTACCGAGTGGGAGATGTGGGGCCGCACGAGCAACTTCGGCCAGAGCCGCTTCGCCGGCGAGAATCCCGACCCCGGCGCCTGGATCCACTTCCATCTTTCGGAAGAGGCCGCCGAGACGGCCGGGAACTCCGTCGACGTGCGCATCACGGAGAGCGACGGAACGCTCGTGCGCGAGTTCCAGCACCG
Source organism: Gemmatimonadetes bacterium bin94 (assembly GCA_002238865.1). Taxonomy (GTDB): domain Bacteria; phylum Gemmatimonadota; class Gemmatimonadetes; order Longimicrobiales; family Gaopeijiaceae; genus Bin94. The sequence goes on from MPNE01000012.1 coordinate 53,043, forward strand.
CGGTGTCGGGCCGGGCGTGAACCGCGCGATCTGGGACCTTCGCTGGAGCGGCGCCGAGCCGATACCGGGACAGGGCCCTCCTGGTGGCGGGTTCTTTTTCTTCGGACCGTCGGGCCCGCCCGCGGTGCCGGGCACCTACACGGCGACGGTCGCCGTGGGCGAGCAGGAATTGTCGAAGGACTTCCAGCTGCGCGGCGACCCGAATGTGGCGGCCTCGCAGGCCGTGTACGAGGAGCGCTTCACCGCGGCCATGCGTGCGCGTGACCTCGAGACGCAGCTCAACCGCATGGTGGGGACGATCCGCGACCTGGACGGACAGATCGACGGGCTCCTCGAGTCGATCGAGGGCAAGAACCTGTCCAACGAGGACCAGGTGAAGGCGGTCGCCGGCGACGCGCAGAGTCAGCTGACAGCCGTGGGGAGCGAGGTTCGTCGTCCGCAGGGATCGATGAGCTATCGCGATTGGCCTCGTCTCATCGAGCAGCTCCGGAACATTTCCCGTGCCGTGGGGGGTCCGCAGGCGCGACCGACCGTCGGGCAGATGGAGGTGCTCACGGAGATCGAAGCCGGCGCCGCTCAGCGGGCGCAGGAGCTCTCCGACATCGTGAACGGGGTGATCGTCGACCTCAACGAACTCCTGGAGGACGCGCCGAAGATCATTACCAACTGGAGGAGGGTGATCAGCTAGCGCACACTGCGGTCGGGTCCGCTCGTCAACTCACGACGAGCGGCCCGTCAGCCGTCCGGCAAGGTGCCCGGCGATGAGTTCCCCGTGCTCCCTGCCGTTCTCGATGAAGATCTTGTTTGCGTTGAACCCCGCGGCGATCACGCCTGCGATATACACGCCGGGCACGTTCGTCTCCATTGTCGCCGGGTCGTGTGCCGGAATCCCCGTCACGGGATCGGTCTCCACGCCCAGGCCGTGCAGCAACGTCCGGTCCGGTCGCCACCCGGTCATCGCCAACACCCAGTCGCTGGCCACCTCGACCGCCGCGCTGCCGTCCGCGCGCACGATCGTCGCCGTGCCGGGCCCCAGCCGCGCCACCCGCGACCCCCAGTGCATGGGGATCTCGCCGCTCGCGATCCGGTTGTCGATGTCGGGCCTCACCCACGGCTTGACGCCTCGGTCGAAGACATCGAGGAAGTGCACCATGCGCACCCGCACCCCGTTCCGGTGGAGCTCCAGCGCCACCTCCACCGCCGAATTGCCCCCGCCGACCACCGTCACGTCCTGGTCGAAGAACGGGTAGGGATCCTTGTAGTAGTGGACGACCCGGCCGTCCGGATCACCGCCCTCCAGCTCGAGCCGGTTGGGCTCGCCGAAGCCGCCGGTGGCGATTACGACGGCGCGGGAATACAGGCAATCCTCACGGCCCCCGCGGGTGCGCGTGTGGACGCTGAACCCCGCTCCGGGCAGCCCGCCAACGTGCCTCGCCTCGGATTTGTCCGCCATTTGGACCTCATTTTGGCCGACAAACGCATCCGCGCCGGGTTTGTCCGCCATTTCACTCCCGATATGGCCGACAAACCCCGTTACCTCCTCATACTGCCGCACCCTCAGCCCGTGATGCGCAACCACATGCCGATAGTACGCCAGCGCTTCGCGCCGCGTCGGCTTCGCTTCGGGAATCGTGAACGGCACGCCCCCGATCTCGAGCCGCTCGGCGGTCGAAAAGAACGTCATGTAATACGGGTAGTGCGTCAGCGACTCGGTAATGCACCCGCGGTCGATGACGACATGCCTCAGCCCGCTCTCCCTGGCCGCCACCGCCGCCGCCAGACCGCAGGGCCCGGCCCCGACGATGACGAGGTCGAGCGGATCCGCCTCCGCCGTCACTTCAGCTGACCGGCCGCCCGCCCCGCAACACCACCTCGCCGGGCAGCTCGTCCGTGAACTCGCCGTTGTCGATCGTGAGGACGCCGTTGACCATCACGTAGTCCACGCCATCGCTGTAGAGGTCGGGCTCCAGCACCGTCGCGCGGTCCCGCAGACGCTCCAGGTCGAAGATCACGACGTCCGCCTTGTACCCCTCGCGCAGCAGTCCGCGGTCGTCGAGCCCGATGATCCGAGCGGGCAGCCCGGTCATCGAACGGATCGCGAAGGGCAGCGAGATCGCCTGCAGATCCTTCACGTAGTGCGCGATCTTGCGCGTGAATGCGCCGAAGTGCCGTGGATGCGCGCCGGGGCGCGATTCGAACTGCCGAACACCCGCAACCCCGCTCACCCCGGCGTCCGATGCCGTCGCGGTGTACTCCTGCCTGTAGTAGTTGACAACGTCCACGTCGTGAATGCCGTATCCCCGGGTCCAGGCCCCGCCGAGCACGTTCGGGTACCCGTTCAGGGCCATGTGGACCACGACCTCCTGGTAGGTCACGCCCATCTCCCCGGCCAGCTCGGTGAGCGTCCTTCCGACGAAGCTGGAATCGGGATAGTCCACAACCACCACCCGGTCCTCTCCGCCGTTGTGGTCCACGATCCAGGCGATGTCGCGCGAGATGCGCGCCCGGGCTGCGGGGTCGTTCCACCGCCGCGTGAGGTGCTCCCTGGCGTCGTCGAACATGCCCTCCCTGTTGTAGACGGGGCTGTCGCGGCCGCCGCTCGTGTCCACGTTGTCGGCCACCAGGCTCCAGCGCGGGATCATCGGCCGGGCACCGCCGCCGAAGGTCTCGTACGGGTAGACATCGAGGTAGACCTCGAGCCCCTCGGCCCGGGCCGCGTTCACAACCAGCGTATCGTGACCCGAACGCCCGAAGCTTGAGCGGCCGCGCGCCTTGTGATGGCTCGCCACCACGCGGATCCCCGTCTCACGCGCGATGTTGATGGTCTCCTGGAGGCCCTGCAGCCCGTCGACCGGCCAGTCGTCCACATTGCTGGGGAGCTGCCAGAGCGGCATGGTCGCTTCGCTGCGCTGGTGCGCCACGTAGAACCCGTCGTAGGGCGCCACCTCGGATGCCAGGGCGATCACCTCCTCGGGCGTGCTGAAACGGGCGGGTCTGTACTCGATTCCGGCGCCGAGCCCCCATGCTCCGGCTTCCATCCCCTGCCGCACCAACTCCCGCATGCGCGCCATCTCCTCTGCGGTGGCGGGGCGTTCGTAGTCGTTCCTCATCACCGCGTTCCGCACGGTACTGTGACCCACCATGGGAACGAAATTCATGGCATGGCCCTGGTCACGGAGCGCCGCGATCTCGGAACTGAGCGGCCATCGGGCGTTGCGACCGTCCGCCCCGCCGATCACCGTCGTGAGTCCCTGGCTGTTCAGGCTCTTGGCCCGGCGGGCTTCGAGGAACTCGGAGGTCATCGCCTGGTCGGAGTGCGAGTGAAGGTCGATGAACCCCGGCGACACGTACATTCCGGTGGCGTCGATCACGCGGCTTGCGGTGGCGTCCGGCATGCGGCCGAGGCGCACGATGCGGTCGCCGTCGATGGCGATGTCGGCACGGAACCAGTCGTTTCCGGTGCCGTCGATGATCCGGCCGTTGCGAATCAGGACATCGTAGTCCTGCGCGAGCGTGATCTCGGCCGGAACCGCCACGGCGAGGAGGAGAGCAGCCGGCGCGAGAATGCGGACTGCCGGCGCGGGCAAGCGGATCGCGCGCGCAACCGGGCGCCCGATTGACGCACGACGGGAAACCCCGTCCGCCACCGTTGTGGTTGGAGTGCCCCTGATTGTCATCTTGCGGTCAGCCTCCCGATGATGGCCTGTCCGGGCGTCGCGCCCGCTACGTTTTCTCCGTCCCGCACGACGAACTCGCCGTTGACCAGGACGTGGGCGACCCCCACCGAATAGGACAGGTCGTCCTCGAAGGTCGCGGTGTCGATGATGGTCCCCGGGTCGAACACGGTCACGTCGGCATCGGCTCCCGCCTGGACGCGACCCTTGCGCATGCCCTGGTCCGTCATCCGCTCCAGCCTCTTCGCCGGCATGATCGTGATTCTGGCGAGTCCGTCCATCAGCGACATGAGCCCGTCGTCGCGCACGTACCGGCCCAGAAAGCGCGAGAATGTGCCGGCGCTGCGGGGATGCGCCCCCGGCGCGTACGGCATCCCGTCGGAGGCGACCATGACGAAGTCGCGCGACAGCGCCGCTCGGATCCACTCGTCCTTCATCATGTGGATGATCACCGTGCCGCCGCTGGCGCGATAGCTGCGGAAGGTCTCTTCCGTCAGACGCTCGCCGCTGTCCTGCCACTGAACGTCACCGTAGCCGATCTGGAGCTTCTCCTGCCATCCCGGGTCGAAGATGGCGGATTGCAGCGATGTCGAGGCGGCCGTGTAGGGGTAGACCTCGGTGGTCACATCGAAGCCCCGGTCCTGGACGCCGTCGACGAGGTCCAGCACCGGGCCGATGTTCCACAGGCTCGAGCTGTTGGCGTGGACGATGTGAAGCGATGCGCCCGTCGCGACCGCGTTGGCGATCACTTCCTGCATGGCGCTGATGGCCATGGCGCGGACATGCGTGTAGATGGTGACGTCCTCCTCGGCGGCGAACTTGAACACGTCGAGGATCTCGTCCAGGGAGGCGCCCGGGTAGTACTGGTGGGCCATCCCTATCCCCAGCGCCCCCTCGGCGAGCCCCTGTGCGAGGGCGTCGCGCATCGCCTCGAACCGGTCGCGTCCCACGGGGTCGTACTTGGCGGCGGAGCCGACCGACTCAAGCGCGAGCAGCCCGGCCTCGGCGTCGTCTTCGGCGAGCATGAGCGCGCGATGCACCGCCTCGACGCGTTCGGGCATCGCCCACGTCCTGACCGACATGTGGGACACGGTCGCACCGAAGTTCAGGATCGAACCGGTGCTTCTTTCAGCCAGAAAGGCCGCGGGTCTCGCCACTCCGCTCTCCAGCTCCAGGGCGGTGGTGACCCCGTCGCGGGCCTGGAACTCGTTGGCGCGATTGGTCTGGCCGTGAGCGTGCAGGTCGATGAACCCCGGCGCCACGACGAGGCCGGAGACGTCCAGTTCCACCTCGCCGGAGAGCGGCTCTTCCGAGACTGCGGCGATCTCCGACCCGCGTATGCCGACGTTGCGCACCGCGTCCAGTCCCGTCTCGGGGTCGATGACACGGCCGCCCGCCAGCACGATGTCGTAGCGCTCCTGGGCAATTGCGGAGGCGGGCGGGGCGAAGAAGATCGCGAAGGCGGTGAACGCCGCGAACGCGCCGGCGCGGAGCAGGTTCCGTCCGGCGAAGCGAGAGGGCGCACGGTGCGGCCCCGCATGAACGGGCGAGGGGCACCGCGCCGGCATCGGGATCCGGTCAGGCTGCTTCACGTATTCTCCTCCGTCGTCTGCGTACCAGGCGTGGGGTGGTCGACCAGCCCGGCGCGTCGTCGCTCTCGGTGCTGACGCGGGGTCTCGCCACGGGCTGCCTAGAAGTAAGCGGGAGATCCGGGGGCCGCAACCGGTTTTCCCGCCATATCGTCGTCCCTCATCGTGTGGACTGCTGGCCGATATTCGTGTCCGGCGGATCGTCGTCCATTGAAAGCTGTCCCGTTCAGCCGTTGCTCCGCCCCCGGCCCGGGTACATCCTTGATGGCATGAAAACGGCTGAAGGAGAAACGCGCCGGGCACTGAGCCGGCTCCGCCGTGCGCTGGAAAAGGCCCGGCGCGAAATTCGGGCGCTGCAGCAGCTGCTGGAGCGGTCCGAGGCCGAGGGCTTCCCCGGGGACGACTATGCCGAGATGGACGAGCACCTGGGTGCGGTGACCGACCTGGTCAACCGCGAGCAGGCGCGCCAACAGTCGAAGATCCTGCGGAGTGGGGGGATCGGGCCCGGGAGGCTGCGAGGATCGTCGGGTGGAGCTGATCGCCGTCCCGGGATGTGGGGGGACGATTCATGAAGCGGCGCGACTTCCTGGCCGGCGGGATCGCAGGGGTTGCGGGGCTGGGTGGACGCGCCGCGCACCTGCAGGCGGATGCCCCTTCGCGGCACGTCTTCGGGCGGGGATCGGCAGGTGCGGCAGGCCGGGCGGACCTCGTCGTTCGCGGTGGCACGATCCTTGACGGAACCGGGGCGCCGCCTCGCGCCGGCGACGTCGCCGTTTCGGGGGACCGCATCACCGCGGTGGGGCAGGTCACCACGACCGGTACCGTCGAAGTCGATGCCCGCGGCATGGCCGTCGCCCCCGGGTTCATCGACATCCATTCCCATGCCGACCTTTCCCTGCTGGTCAATCCGCGCGCGGAGAGCAGGGTCCGCCAGGGAGTGACGCTGGAGGTCGTCGGGCAGGACGGCAGCTCCATCGGACCCTGGAGCGACGGCGCCTTCGAGGCCACCCGCGACCGTTACCGGCGGAACTTCGACGTCGAGATCGACTTCCGGGACATTGCCGGCTTTCTCGACCGGATCGATCGGGAGCGTCCTGCCGTGTCGGTCGCATCGATGGTCGGTCACGGGACGGTTCGCAGCTACGTCATCGGAGGCGCCGACAGGCCGGCGACGCCGGCGGAGATCGACCGGATGCGCGGCCTCGTGCGCGAGGCGCTGGCCGGTGGAGCGGTGGGACTGTCGACCGGGCTCGAGTACACGCCGGGCAGCTTCGCCGACAGGGCTGAACTGGTGGCGCTCGCGGAGGAGCTTCGGGGGACCGGCTACCCCTATGCGTCGCACATGCGAAACGAAGACGACCGCCTTCTCGCGGCGTTGGAGGAGGCGCTGCATGTGGGGCGGGTGGCGCGGGTGCCCGTTCAGGTGTCGCACCTGAAGGCACAGGGAGAACGCAATCACTGGAAGGCTGAGGCCGCTCTCGCGGCGATCGAGGCCGCGCGCAGCGGCGGGGTCGATGTCCACTTCGACCGCTACCCCTACGTTGCCTACGCGACGGGCCTCTCGAACCTCTTCCCCGCCTCTCTGCGGGCGGGCGGCACGGAGAGCTTCCTGGCGCGCCTCGCCGATCCGGTTGACGGCCTGGTCCTGGAGCAGGCCTGCCGGGACAAGATCGCGCTGCTGGGGTCGTGGGACGCGGTCCAGATCACCCGGATCGGCGGCTCCAATGCCTTCGCCCGGGGGCGGCGGCTCGGTGAGCTGGCCACCGAACTCGGCGAGGACCCCTACGACCTCACGGTACGTCTCCTGCGGGAAGCGGGCGGCAGCGTGGGGATGATCGGGTTCGGCATGTCCGAAGACAACACGGCTCGCATTCTCTCCCATCCTCTCGCAATGGTGTGCTCCGACGGCGGCGCGTACGCCCCTTACGGCCCCCTCTCGAACTCGTCACCTCATCCGCGCGGCTACGGGAGCTTTCCCCGGCTGCTGGGACACTACGCGCGGGATCGCGGGTCGATGCCGCTGGAAGTTGCCGTCCACAAGATTTCGGGACTCCCGGCGAGCAAGCTCGGGCTCGCGGACCGGGGCGTGCTCAAGGAGGGTGGCGTCGCCGATATCGTCGTCTTCGATCCGGGGATTGTCGCCGACAGCGCCACCTTCGAAGCCCCGCACCAGTACCCGGAGGGCATCCCCCACGTCATCGTCTCCGGTGTGCACACGATCCGGGACGGCGAGCAAACGGGGCAAATGGGCGGTCGCGCGGTGCGGGGCAGCGGCGCCGGACGATGACCGCCCCGTCCGACCGGGCGATGTGGACCCTGTTGGACGGGCTCGCCTCGACGCTTCGCGAATGGTCCCGGCAGTCCCGCGACTTCAACCGCCTGGCCCTCGAGATCCACGAGATCCAGCGCGCCGCCAACCCGGTGCTGCGCCGGTACTGGGACGCCAACACTGCGCGCGACCCCTCGTCCTGGGAAGAGATCCCTCCGGTTCCGGTTGCCGCCTTCCGGGACGTGCCGATCGTGTCGGGTGTGCCCGAAGTCACCTTCCGGACGAGCGGGACGACCGGCGGTGGGGGGCGTCGCGGCGAGCACCACGTCGCAAGCCTGGATCTCTACCACGCTTCCGCGCGCGGGAACTACCGGCGTCACCTTCTGGGCGGTCTCGAAACGGTGTCGGTCGTCTCGCTGATTCCCTGCCCCGAAGACGCTCCCGATTCGTCCCTTTCGGTCATGGCGGGCTTCATTTGCCGGGAGCCCGAGGTGTCGTCCGCTACGTGGGCCTTCAACCCCGAACACGGGGTGGATGCGGGTGCGGTCCGGGAGGCCGTCGGGGACGCTTTCCGCGTCGGCGACCCTGTCCTCCTGCTGACGACCGCCTTCGCACTGGTTCACCTCCTTGACGAGTTGGCCGGGCAGGGGGCGGACAATCGTCACGGGAACGGCGAGCGTGCGTCCACAGACGGGCGTCTCCCGCTTCCCGAAGGTTCCCGCGTCATGGAGACCGGGGGCTTCAAGGGCCGCGTGGCTGCTGTTGACCGGGGGGCCCTCTACGGACGGGTGGAGCGTGTCCTGGGCGTACCGGAGTCCCACATCGCGAGCGAATACGGAATGACCGAACTCCTGTCGCAGGCGTACGACCGGGTGGCCGCCGCCGAATCACCGTGCGAATCGGCCGCGCGCGTGCTTCGCTTTCCGCCCTGGGTCCGAACCCGGGCCCTGGATCCGGCGACCCTGGCCCCCCTTCCTCCCGGCGATTCCGGTCTCCTGGCCTACTTCGACCTCGCCAACGCGGGGTCGGTGTGTCACGTGCTGACCGAAGACTTCGGATGCACCACGGACGACGGCGGCCTCCATCTGCTCGGCCGGGCGCCGGGAGCGAGTCTGCGCGGATGCTCCCTCGTCGCGGAGTCGTTCCTGCGGGCGACGCGGCGCGGCGCGAGATCGTAGCAGCCCATGGACCCGGTCCTCCCGGCGCTCCAGCGGCAGCGCTTACGCGCGGGCTAGCCATGCCACGGGACCGCCCCGTCGACGCATGGATCCTGCCCCCGGCGATCCCTGCTCCCTCGACCTTCCAGCACGCACGGGCGGGCGGGCTGACGATCCGTTATCCCCAGCCGGACCATGACCTGGCTGGTGTCATCATCTCCTCGCTGCGTGACGCCCGGCGTGCCCTGGCCACGTTCGAGACGAAGGAACTGGTGGCGATCCTGGGCGGGGTCGGGGAGCGGTTTGCCCGCGGCCTGGATGACCGGCGCATCGGAGAGGTTGCGGCCAACGCCGACCTGTCCCCGGCCATGGCCGAGACAGCGCTCGGCGGGATGACGCAATCGTGGACGACGAGCGCACTCGACCGCCTGGTCCGCGCCGAGTTCCGGGATCCCGGAGTCCTGGACGGCTTTGTTGCCCGGGACCGCCGAAGTATCCGTGCGGCGTCCCCGGGCGTCAGCGTCCACTTCGGCGCGGGTTCCGTACCCGGCGTCACCGTCACGTCGATGGTCCGGGCACTACTGGTCAGGTCACCGGTACTGGTCAAGCCCGGCGCGGGCGACGTGGCCTTGACCGTACGTTTCGCGCGGGCGCTCCACCGCGCCGACAGCCGCCTCGCCGCGGCGGTGGCGGTGTGCTATTGGCCCGGCGGTGCGGCCGCCTCGGCCGACTGGGAACGGGAGGTGCTTGCGCGATCCGATCAGGTCGTCGTGTACGGCGGCCAGGGCACGATCGAGTCCATTCGCGCACGAGCTCCCGCGACCACGCGGCTGGTCGAGCACCCCCACAGCGTCGGCGTCGCCATCGTGGACCCAGGCGGGGCTCGCGACTCGCCGGAGAGCGCTGCACGGGCCGTCGCGATGGTCGATCAGAAGGGCTGCGTCAGCACCCACCTGATCCTGTTGCTCGGCGGTGCCCGGGAGGCGCGACGCTGGTGTGGCCAGTTGGCCGATCGGCTGGCCGCATTGGAGACCAGCCTTCCTCCGGCTGCCGCCCCTCCCGGCCAGTTGTCGGCGATTCACCAGCTCAGGGGGCGCCTCGCGGTCAGGAGCGCGGCGTCGCAACGCATCGAGATCTGGTCTGCCGAGGGACCGGGGTGGACAGTCATCCTCGCCGGCGGTGACGTATTCGAACCGATCGGCAGCCGGACCGCCTGGGTGGTTCCGGTCCGTGACCGGAGTGCGTGCCTGGATGCTCTCACGCCCCTGTCACGGGTGCTCCAAACGGTCGGGCTGGCCGGTCCCCGAACGGAGGACTCGGAACTGGTCGAGGGACTGGCCGCCCTGGGCGCCACCCGGATCGTCCCCCTTGACCAGGTCTCCTTCCCCGATACGGAGTGGCTACACGACGGTCGTCGCCCGCTTGGAGAGCTGGTCCGCTGGGCCGAGCGGCGCTGAGGTCTGCTGTGTGGGCGTAGTGCCCGCTCAGTCCTCTGGCTCAGGGTCAGCCCGCCACATGACAAGCTGGCGGATTCCAGTCGGGTTCTCTTCTACGCGGACCGTCAAGGTATCTCCTTCGCGAATGCCGCACCGCTCCCGCATGCTCAGCGGAATCGTCATGCGCCCTCCGGTTCCCACGGTCACGTCCCCGTAGAAGATCGTTCGATAGATTGCCACACGTACTCCTTGGTGTTCGTGTTCATACGCCCATAAAATAATCAAAGTGCCCGAACGGGGGCGGGGGCGCTTACAGAACGAGTACCCGCCAATGGCTGCCGGGTGCCGCAGGTTTCGCCGGTCGCCTCACGGATTGCTGAACACTCTCGCGGCTGGTGCCGTACCTTCTGCTGGGCTTCAAAGTCGCTGCCCTCGGCCCCCGGGGAGGATTCCGGGCTGGCGAAATGTCTCCAACAAGGATGAGTCCGTGACGGATCCAGTGGTTCGACTGTCGGGCGTGACGAAGAGTTTCGGCGCGCATACGGCGGTCTCCGAATTCGATCTCACCATTCCCCGCGGCACCATCCTCGGCCTTCTGGGGCCGAACGGATCCGGGAAGACGACCACCATTCGGATGATGATGGCCATTCTTCTCCCCGATCGGGGCACCGTCGAACTGCTCGGGGGATTTCCCGACTTCTCCCGTCGCGCCCGGGTGGGCTACCTGCCGGAAGAACGTGGCGTGTACGTCAAGATGAAGGTGCTGGACCAGTTGGTCTTTCTCGGCGAGCTCAGGGGAATGGCGAGACCTGTCGTGCGCAGGCGGGCGATGGAATGGCTGGAACGGCTCGGACTCGGGGAGTGGGCGAGCAAGAAGGTCCAGGAATTGTCCAAGGGGATGCAGCAGAAGGTGCAGTTCATCGGCACCGTGCTTCACGACCCCGATTTGCTGATCCTCGACGAGCCTTTCAGCGGCCTGGACCCGATCAACCAGGACGTGCTCGAGTCGATCGTCCGGGAGCAGCGGGAGCAGGGGAAGACGATTCTCTTCTCCACTCACCTCATGGAGCAGGCCGAGCGGATGTGTGAGCGAGTGTGCCTCATCTCGAAATCCCGAAAGGTGCTGGACGGGAACCTCAAGAAGTTGAAGCGGCGCGAGCGGTCCGGGGTGGTGGCGATCGAATTCGAGGGCGATGACCGGTGGCTCCTGCGAATGGGGTTCACGGATCCCGAGAGGGTCGGCGACGCCTATCACCTCGCCGTGAGCGATACGGCCACGCAGGATCGGCTCCTCGCCGGAGCGGTGGCGGAAGGGGTGAGTCTGCGCCGCTTCGAGGTCCTGGAACCGAGTCTTCACGAGATCTTCGTGAGGCACGCGGGAGAACAGTCGGACGAGCCGCCCTTGAGGGCCGCGGGAGGTGCGCGATGAGACAGGTATGGGTGGTTTTGCGGCGTGAGTACCTCGAGCGCGTCAAGACGAAGGGGTTCATCATCGGGACGCTGGCGATGCCCGTGCTCCTGCTCGGCTTTGTCGGGCTGACGGCGTTCATGGGCGTGCAAGCCGAGCGGTCCGAGCGGGAGATCTCCCTGATCGACCTTACCGGCCAGATCGGCGACGCCGTCGCCAGCGGCATGGCCGACGTGGGATATGACCTCGAGGTGGTCGGCACCGACGTGGGGCTGGAAGAGTTGGATCGTCGGGTTGTCGACGAAGAAATCGCCGGCTACGTCATTCTCGACGACCTGACTCTGAACGAGGGTGCATTCGCCTACCGGGGCCTCGACTTTCCGGGAACCGTGCGGCGGGCGCTGCTGGAAAGGTTTGTTAAGGAAACGGTGCTGGATATGCATCTCTCCTCGGTCGGGTCCGAGTCGGCGGTGCGGCGGCTGCTGAGCGGGGGTGGCATGACCTTCGAGTCCCTCGGGGAAGAGCAGGGCGAGATGGAACGGATCACGGGGATTGCCACCGGGATCGCCGGGGCGATGGTCCTCTACATCACGATGATCCTTTACGGCGCGTACGTGTTGCGCGCGGTGCTCGACGAGAAGCGGAACCGGGTCGTCGAGGTGGTGCTCTCCGCGCTCAGCCCCTGGCGGCTCATGCTCGGCAAGATCCTCGGTGTCGGACTCATGGGGTTGACCCAGGTCGGCATCTGGGTTGCCTGCGCGGCAATGATCGGCCTGCTGGGTGTTCCCATGGTGGCTGCCGCGCTGCCGGCCGCCGACCTGAGCGAGATCGCCGAGTTTCTCCCCGGGCTCGGCGCGCTCGGGCTCCTCCTCGTCTTCTTCATTCTGGGGTACTTTCTCTATTCGTCCCTGTTCGCGGCCGTCGGGGCGATGTGCAACACCGAGGAGGAGGCGCAGCAGGCTCAGTTTCCGGTGATCACCCTGCTGATCGCGCCCTTCATGATGCAGATGATGACCCTGGGCGGACGCGCTCCCGGGTGGATGGACTGGGCTGCGGTCTTCCCCTTCTTTTCCCCGGTCATGATGTATCCGCGAGCGGTTGCCGGGAGTGTGCCCTGGTGGATGGTGGCGCTTTCCCTGGTCCTGATGGCGGTGGCGGTGGTCGGCACGGCCTGGGTTGCGGGAAGGATCTACCGCGTCGGGATCCTCATGCAGGGGAAGCGGCCGACGCTGCGCGAGGTCGTCCGTTGGATCAGGGTGGCCTAGGATCGCCGCCGAACTGGAGCGCCGGTGCGTCCGGCCGCGGGGTCAGCGCTTCACGACCGCGTCCACGAATCGCCGCAGCAGGCCGTGTGCGTCGGGTGTCGCCTCGATCCGGGCGATCAGATCCTCAAAGGTGGTTCCGGCCACCTCGGCGACGTACTTGGGGTAGGCGGACAGGCGCGTGAGAATGCCGTGGGCGTCCAGCTCGGGGTGGAACTGGGTGCAATAGACCGGGGCATCGTCAAACCGGTAGGCCTGATTCACGACCCTCGACGACGACGCCAACAGGGTAGCGTGGGGCGGCAGGGTTTCCACCAGGTCCTCATGGCCCATCTGCGCCTTGAAGGACGCAGGCAGGGACGCGAAGACGGGGTCGTCCCTGCCCGCGCGGGTCAGCACGATCTCGTGAGTCCCCACCTCGGCGCGGCCGATGTCGTGGACGACTCGTCCGCCCATGGCTGCGGCCATCGCCTGGAAGCCCCAGCACGACGCGAACGCGGGTACGCCCGAGGCGTGTACCTCCCGCAGCGAATCCAGCGCGGCATCGAGCCACGGACCCCCCTTTGCGGCGGAGTAGTCGCCGCTTCCGCCGAGCAGCACGAGGTCCACGCCCTCGAGGTCCCGGGGGTGCAGCAATCCTTCGAGCAGGTCGAAGACCTCGATGCGGGCGTCCCGGGGGGACAGGGCGCGGCCGAAAGACCGGATCTCGTGACCCGCCATGGAATCCCCGGGGTCGCGAACCTGGAGGAGGAGGCAACGGAGTGGTCTGGAGGCGGAGATCATTCTGCGTGTGGCTTGGGGGCCGGTGTCGGGCGGAGAGGCACGCTCCCGGCGGGACTCAGATGGCGGAACGCAGCAGGGCGGCCAGGTGATGCCGGTCCAGGGCCCCGGCTGCCTGCAGGGCTTCGTCACGGCTCGGTTCGATAATGATCACCGCCGTACGAACAGGGTCCTCATGGTCGGCCTGGTCGGTCGGGATGTAACACAGGCGGGCCCGGCAGGGATCGAGATCCTGTGCCTCTTCGACGAACTCGAGGTGTACGTCCCAGAATCTGCCCTCGTGAGTGAAGGTCGTGATGTGCATTCCCATGGACATGCTGGGGCTCACGTCGTCGGACGAATTGTCGGACGGATCGGACCGACCCGGGGGCATGGAACTCGGCTCCATGGAATGTAGTCTAGCGAACGAAGTGCCCGGCGGGGTAGTCCGAAGGCGGCTCGCACTGTAGCCGGATGGCGGACGCACCCCGGCTCGCGGTCTCGCCGCTTGCCGTGCTACCCTCCTGCTCGTTGACATCATCGCGACCGATTCCTACCTTCCGTCGGCCTTTCGGAGGCCGTACGAGACTCCCAACGAACCCTCAACCCGACCCACCGACGGGTCATCGATGCCTACCGCTCTAATGAAAAGGTTGTGGCTGGCGACTGGGGGGGGAGCTGTCCCGGCTCTCCTGGCTGTCTTTCTGGTCGGTTGCGGGCAGGTGCCGGAGGGCGGCTCGCCGACCGAGATCGCGGACGCGGGGGCGGAGTCCCAACCGATTCAATTCCCCCACGACACGCATGCGGGTCAGTTCCTGATCAACTGCCAATACTGCCATTTTTCGGCGGAACGGTCGGTCGACGCCGGGATACCGCCGGTCGCGACCTGCATAGGGTGTCACAGGGAAGGGATCGTCGACGGGAGGAACAGCCCGGAGGAGGTCGCGAAGGTCCGCGACTACTACGACTCCGGCACACCCATCCCGTGGAGGCGCATCTACAAGGTCGCCGATCACGTCAAGTTCCCCCATATGCGCCATGTCGCAGCGGAAGTCTCTTGCCAGACCTGCCACGGCCAGGTGCAGGAGATGGGCGTGCTCGAGGAGATGGCACCGGAATCGGGTGAGCTCAGGATGGGTTGGTGTGTCTCCTGCCACCTGGAGCGCGGGGCTTCCCGCGACTGCACGGTATGTCACTACTAGCCCGCGGCGGGAATTCATGAGCGACGGTCTCAAGCGGCGTGACTTCCTGAAGGTCGTCGGCGTCAGTGGTGCGGGGGCGGCGGCCGCGGGTTGCTCTACCGACAAGGTCGAGCGCCTGATCCCCTACGTGACGCCCCCGGAGGAGATTACCCCGGGGGTCGCGACGTGGTATGCGTCGGCGTGCGGCGAGTGCCCGAGCGGGTGCGGCATACGCGTCCGGACCCGCGAGGGTCGCGCGGTCATGATCGAGGGCAACCCGGACCACCCCGTCTCGCGGGGCGGAGTCTGTTCTCGCGGTGTCTCGGCGCTGCAGGGACTGTACAACCCCGATCGTGTGGCTACGCCCCTTCGTGCTGGAGCCAACGGCTTCGAGGCGATCATGTGGGACGAGGCCATGGAGCTTCTTGCGGACCAGGTGGGAACCGGTGGCCGCTCGCTGTTCCTGACGGGTCGGAAGGGGCCGACGGAAGGCGCCCTTCTGGATGACTTCGTGAATGCGGTGGGCGGTCGGCGCGTCATTCACGACGGCATGGACGACGGCGCGTTGCGCGAGGCCACGAACATCGCGTTCGGCGTGAACACCCTGCCCCGCTACGACATCGCCGCCGCCGAATTCCTCGTGTCTTTCGGGGCCGATTTCCTGGACACCTGGCTTTCGCCCGTGAAATTCGCCGCGGACTTCGCCGAGATGCACGGCGTGGACCATGAGGAAAAGGGCCAGTTCGTGTTTGTCGGGCCGCGCCTGTCGCTGACGGGCCAGAACGCCGACGAATGGGTCCCGGCCAGGCCCGGTTCGGAGGCGCAGGTTGCGCTGGCAATCGCCGGCGAACTGGTGCGTCGTGGGGCGGATGCCGGGCCCTATACCGAAATGGTCGCCGGGTTCGGCCTGGAAGACGCGGCGGAGGCCGCGGGAGTCGAGCCCGAGGCGTTGGCCGGACTGGCGGACCGCTTTGCCGAGCGTTCGTCGCTCGCGCTGGGGCCCGGGCTGGCAGGGCACCACGAGGGTGCCGCGGCCGCCAACCTCGCGGTCCTCATCCTGAACACCGCCGCCGGGAGCATCGGCCGGACCGTGCATATCGATGCCGTTGCCGACACGGAGGCGTCGTCGTACGGAGACTTGACAGAGGCGATCGCCGAGATGAATGCGGGGGCCTACGGTGTCGCCGTCGTGGCGGGAACCAATCCCGCGTATTCGCTTCCCGGGGCTTCGGGATTCCGCGACGCCTTCGCTGAAGTCCCCTTCAAGGTCGCGTTCACCACCGCGCTGGACGAGACTTCGGCGATGGCCGATCTGGTTCTTCCGGACGCCCACCCGCTCGAGTCCTGGGGGGACAGCCTGCCCGCTCCGGGAGCCTATTCGGTAAGGCAGCCCGTCATGCGTCCGGTACCCCTCTACGATTCCCGCCCGATGAGCGATGTGCTCCTCGACGCGGGCCGGCGGACGGGCCATGACTTCGGCGCTGCAACCTTCCACGATTACCTGCGTTCGGCCCACGACGCCTGGCTGGCCCAAAACGGCGAGAGCGCCGGCGTCGTCGGCGACCCCAACGCGCTGTGGCGGGAGCTCCTCAGGACCGGCTCCGTGTCCTACGCGGATCTGTCGCCGAAGGTCGCGTCCCTGCAGGCGCCCACGACCGCCGTCGACTTCGGTCTGCCCGGCTTCGCGGGCGAAGGCGACCTCACGCTGCTCGTCTACCCCTCGCCGCGGTTCGGTGACGGCACTCACTCGAACCGGCCCTGGCTGCAGGAGCTGCCCGATCCGGTCTCGAAGGTGATGTGGCAGTCGTGGCTGGAGATGAATCCGGCGACGGCCGAGCGGCTCGGTTTGCGGTCGGGTCACATCGTCAACGTCGCGTCGGCGGAGGGCTCGGTGGAACTGCAGGTGTGGGCCTACCCGGGAATCCGCGAGGACGCCGTAGCCATCGCGATGGGTGGGGGCCACACCGACTATGGCCAATTCGCCAACGGCAACGGGGTCAACCCCATGGCGCTGCTTCCGGCAACAACCGACGCGGGATCCGGGACGCTGGCGCTCGTTTCCACACGCGTCACCGTCGATGCGACAGGGGCGTGGAAGCGACTGGCCTCGACGGAAGGGTCCAGCGTTCAGGACGACCGCAACGTGACCCCGGCGGTGGCGCTTTCGGCGCTCGGCCACGGTGTCGAGGAGGGTGCCGAGGACGCGCACGATCAGTTGCGCGAGCTGCAGGAGGTCGGCGGATTCAGGCCCGTCGACACCGAAGGGCGCGCGGAGGACTACCCGCTGCCCGGCTCCGATTTCGGGCCGTACGGCGAAGACCACCCGCGCTGGGCGATGGCGGTGGACCTTGACAAGTGCACGGGCTGCGGCGCGTGCATCACGGCGTGCCAGGCGGAAAACAACATTCCGTGGGTCGGCGAGATTCAGGCCACCAACGGGCGCGAGATGCACTGGCTCCGGATGGAGCGGTACTACGAGACCGTGGACGCGTCGCACTCCGGTCCGGTGGATATTCGTTACCTGCCGATGCTGTGCCAGCACTGCAACAACGCCCCGTGCGAGCCTGTCTGTCCGGTGTTCGCGGCCTACCACACGCCGGACGGCCTGAACGCCCAGGCGTACAACCGCTGCGTGGGGACGCGCTACTGCGCCAACAACTGTCCGTACAAGGTCCGCGTCTTCAACTGGTACCGGTACACGTCCGAGAACATCCCGGAGCCGATGAACTGGCAGTTCAACCCCGACGTGACCGTCAGGGACAACGGCGTGATGGAGAAGTGCACATTCTGCGTGCAACGGATCAGGGAGGCCGGGAACCGGGCGGCGGTGGAGGGACGCGAAGTGCGGGACGGCGAGGTGAGGACCGCGTGCCAGAGCGTTTGCGCCGCGGATGTCATCACCTTCGGGAACATCAAGGACCCGCAGTCGCGCGTCGCGGCGGTCGCGAGGGACGAACGGGCCTACCGGGTGCTGGACGAGATCATCAACACGCAGCCGGCGGTCCACTACCTCAAGAAGGTCACGCATCACGACGTGGACGAGGGCGGGCACTAGGCGATGGCCACCGCTGACCTGACGAGCCGGGGCGCGCTCCCGAACCCCGACGTGCAGAAGTACGAGGACGTCAACCGCGATGTCCTCAAGGTTCTCGGCAGGCCCGGCAAGGGATGGTGGGTGCTCTTCTCGATTGCTGCCGCGGGGGTGGGACTGTTCCTGACCTCCTGGTTCTACCAGATCTACAAGGGACTCGGCGTCTCCGGGCTGAATGCGCCGGTGGGGTGGGGCGTCTACATCACCACCTTCGTGTTCTGGGTCGGTATCGCGCACTCGGGCACGCTGATTTCGGCGATCCTTTTCCTGTTCCGTGCTCCATGGCGGCAGGCGATCTACCGTGCCTCGGAGGCGATGACCGTCTTCGCGGTCATGACGGCCGGCCTCTTCCCGTTGATCCACGTGGGCCGGGTGTGGCACGCCTACTGGCTGGTCCCCTACCCCAACTCGCGCTTCCTGTGGCCGAACTTCAGGTCGCCGCTGGTGTGGGACGTCTTTGCGATCACGACCTACTTCACGGTGTCCGCGGTCTTCTTCTACCTGGGCACGATTCCCGATCTGGCGGCGGCGCGGGACCATGCGCGCGGCCTGAGGAAGAAGTTCTACCAGATCATCTCGCTGGGCTGGCGGGGGACCGACCGCGAGTGGCACCACTTCTCGAAGGCGTACATCTACCTGGCCGCGCTCGCCACGCCCCTGGTGCTGTCCGTGCACTCCGTGGTGTCGTGGGACTTCGCCATGGCGATCGTTCCCGGGTGGCACACGACGATCTTCGCGCCGTATTTCGTGGCCGGCGCGATCTTCTCGGGGGTGGGCCTCGTCATCACGCTGGCGGTTCCAATGAGGAAGTTCTTCGGCCTGGAGGACTACCTCACGGTCAAGCACTTCGAAGCGATGGCCAAGTTGTGCATGCTGACCAGCGCCATCGTCCTCTACGCGTACCTTACCGAGTTTTTCCTGGCGTGGTACTCGGCCGAGCCACCGGAACGCGGCTCGTTCTGGAACCGTGCATTCGGCCATTACTGGTGGGCGACCTGGATCATGCTGACGTGCAACGGACTGGTGCCGCTGATGCTGTGGTTCAAGCGGGTGCGAACGTCGATTTCGGCGTTGTTCGCGATCTCGATCTTCATCAACATCGGGATGTGGTTCGAGCGCTACGTGATCATCGTGACATCGCTGTCGCACGAGTATGAACCGTGGGCGTGGGGTCTGTACCGGCCGTCGGTCGTCGAGATGGGCATCCTGATCGGGAGTTTTGCGTGGTTCGGCTTCTGGTTCCTTCTCTTCACGCGACTACTGCCGCCGGTAGCGATCGCCGAGATGAAAGAGGTGGTCCCGCCCCCGTTGCGGCGCCGCAAGGAGGCCGTGCAATGATCGGAGCGAAACGGCGCCAGGGACATCGCGGCTTCTTCGCCCTGTTCGAGCACCTCGATTCGACAATCGAGGCCTGCAAGGCGCTCAGGGGCGCGGGGTACAAGGGCTTCCGCGCCTATGCGCCCCTTCCGGAGCACGATTTGCTGGAGGAGGGGCTGGCGCTGAAGCACAGTCCCGTGCGGGTGTTTACACTGGCAGGGGGGCTGACCGGAGCGGCAACGGGCTTCGCCTTCACCGCCTGGACGTCCATGGACTGGCCTCTCGTGACGGGCGGCAAGCCGATCCTGTCGATGCCGGCGTACGTGGTCATCGCCTTCGAGTGTGCGATCCTCTTCGGGGCGCTGTCGACCGTGATCGGCCTCTTCATCAACGCCGGGCTGCCGAATTTCCGTAGGATGGTCGCCTATCACCCGGAGTGCTCAAACGGCTCGTTCGGCGTATACGTCACCGCGCCGCATGCGAGGGCGGAGACGGTCAGGGAACTCCTGACCGGTTTCGAGCCCTCTGAACTGCGGGAAGATCCGGAGGGGTTCGATGTCTAGCCGTCGCCCTGAGGCGAGCGCAGGGGCGCGGAGGCCAGGCGCAGGCAAGGGGCGGCTTCCCGCCGGGACGATCATCGCGCTGGCGCTTGCCGGACTGGGGGCCGGTGCATGTGTGCCCCTCGACGACTTCATGGGCGAGGTCTTCGGGCGCAGCATGCGGGACCAGCCGTCCTTCGATCCGTACGAGAACACACTGCTGCCGCCGGAGGGGACCGTGCCGCTGTCGGCCGGGAACTACCCGGCGGGATTCCATGAAGTGAATGTGGGGCAGCCGGAGGGCAGCACGGACGTGCCTCCGCCCTTCACCGAGCTCGACATGGCCGACAATCCGGTAGTTGTGGACAGTCTTACCAATCCCGTGCCCGCCACGCCCGAGTCGCTGGCACGCGGGGAGCAGCTGTACGAGCGCGTCTGCATCGTCTGCCACGGGCCCGACGGCTCCGGAACGACCGGCTACATCTACGAGGTGCACCCGACGATGGCCGCGCACCCGCTCCAGGGCGACGTGGCCAGGGCTCGAAGCGACGGGTACATCTACGGAATAATCCGGGTCGGGCGCGTCCTGATGCCCGCGTACGGGCACCAGATCGCCCACTACGACCGGTGGCACATCGTCAACTACGTGCGCCAACTGCAGGGGCTGGGGGCAGGCGTCACCGACGGCGAGGCCGCGAACTGACATGGCCCACCACTCGATACCCCGCGAGGTCCCGCTCCGTTATCTGGGGCGTGGCACCATGGCCACGATGGTTTTGCGGCTCATGGTGTTCGTTGGCGTGCTGTCGTTCTTCGTCACCCTGTCGAGGGATTCGGCGCTGGCGTGGAAGTCCTACGTCGTCAACTGGAACTACTTCGCCTCGATCGCCCTGGGCGGTGTGATCGTCGCGGCGGTCACGTGGATCACGAAGGCGAAGTGGAACTGGTCGGTGCGGCGCATACACCACTCCTTCGCGGCGTATCTGCCCATTGCCTTCGTCCTCTTCGTGCCCATGCTGCTCAACCTGCGGGCGGACTACTTCCCGTGGATCGAGATGATGGCCGACGATCCGATCGTGCAGAAGAAGGCGGCCTACCTGAACGTCCCCTTCCTGGTGAGCCGGAACCTCGTGGGGGTGGCGGCACTCTTCGCGATGGCCTGTGGCTTCGTGTACCTGGCGGTGCGGCCCGACCTGGGCCGTGCAGGGGCGGCGCGGACGGCGGTCGAGCGCGAGAAGAAGCGCAGTTGGTGGCACCAGCAGTTCACGCGCGGATGGGTGGGGCAAGCGGCTGAAGAAGACCGCAGCTATCATCGCATGGCACGCATGGCTCCCCTGCTGGTCATCGTATACGCGACCGTGATGACCATGCTGTCCTTCGACTGGGCCATGTCGCTCGAGCCGCACTGGTTCTCGACCATTTTCGGTGCCTGGTTCTTCATGGGCGCGCTCTGGGGCGGCTTTGCGGGGACGGCGGTCGCGGCGGTGTGGCTGAAGCGCAGGGACCGGGTCTTCAGCGAGCACGTGGGGCGGTCCACGCTCTGGGATCTGGGCAAGCTCACCTTCGCCTTTGCGGTGTTCTGGACCTACCTGTTCTGGTCGCAGTACATCGTGATCTGGTACGGGAAGCTTCCGTGGGAGCAGGCGTGGATCAACACGCGGGCGGGCGATCCGTGGGGCGGTCTCTCGGCGCTGGTGATCGTACTGTGCTTCGTCGCGCCGTTTGCGGGGCTGCTGGGTGCGCGGCCGAAGAAGACGCCGCTCATCTTGCAGGGTTTCGCCACGGTGGTCCTGACCGGGCTGTGGCTGTGGCACTACATGCTGATCTTCCCGTCGCTGCACCATGAGGGGGACGTGGTGTTCTCGGTGTGGACGCCGGCGATCGGGCTGATGTTCCTGGGCCTGTTCCTGATGGCGGTGCGGTGGTTCCTGGGGACGTTCCCGGCGGTGCAGATGTGGCAGCCGCCGGTGGATCCCGAGCCGCTGGAGGCGGAGGGGTAGGATCCGGGGGGAGGCGACGGCCGGACTGGCCGTGTCGGTGTCGCTAGGAGGAACCCGGCGCCTCGGCGCTGACCGCCGGCAGGATCCGATCCCGCCACGCGACCCAGCTGGACAGTTCCGGCGACTCGTGCAGCGTCCACCCGTTGAACACCGTGATCAGGTCGTATTCGGGAATGACGTGCAGGAACTGGCCCCCGTAACCGTTGGCGGCGAACACCGTCGCCTTGCCGTCTTCGTGGAGTGGCACCCACCACTGGTACCCGTATCCCGTGTCCGCGCGATCGTTGTCCGGATTGACGTCCGGGACGACCGGCGACGTCGACGCCTGCACCCACTCCCGCGACACGATCTGGCGACCATCCCACACGCCGCCGCGCAACATCAGGTAGCCGATGCGGGCGAGGTCGTGGGTGGACAGGTAAAGCCCGCCCTCGGAGTCGATTTCGCCACCCGGCGTGACCTTCCAGTAGAAGTCGTCGATCCCGACGGGCTCGAATAGGTGTTGCCGCGCCCAGAGATCCAGCCGCTGTCCGGTCGCCTCGCGCACGATCTTCCCGAGGAGGACGCTCACGCCGTCGTTGTAGTCGAAGCGGGTGCCGGGGTCGGTTCCCACGGGACGGCCGACCACGTAGTCGATCCAGGCGTCGCTGGCTTCGAGGACCACCGTCGGATGCGTGTCGTCGTCGTAGGTCTCCCCCGGGATCGCCCAGTCGATCCCGCTGCGCATCGTGAGAAAGTCCTCCAGGGAAGTACCCGCGCGGCGTGGATCGGACAGGTCGGCGCCATGGGCTTCGAAATACGGCCACGCCGGCGCGTCCACGCCCGGGATGTGTCCGGCGTCCACCGCGATCCCGAAAGCGACCGACAATACGCTCTTGGTGACGGACTGGAGGGAATGAAGGTGCGTATCGCGGTACAGCGGGTGCCAGGAGGGATGGTCGTAGTTGAACTGGTGATCGACGGTGTCTTCCTGAGCCGCGAGGAGCTCCGCATACGCCTCGCCGTGGTCCCAGTGATGGTCGGCGATCACCCGGCCGTGACGGATCAGGAGGAGGTGGTCGATGAGGCCGTAACGCCCGGCATCGATGTCGGCCACCAGCGCATCGATCGCGGCAGGGTCCACGCCTTCGGCCTCCGGGGTGGAAACGGGCCATTCCTCACCGGGCCAGCCGGGCTCGTCCGAAGCCCCGGACCCGTGCGGGTCGCCTGGGGCACACGCCGCGATGAGCACCAGCGCCGTGAGCACCGGTCCCGTGTGCCGTCGGTTGGGGGTGTGGTGGTCCCGGGGGGCCGCGGCGCGACCGGTTCGCCGTGTGGGGATTCGTCTCGTCGCCATTTTGCTCCTCGTTTTGGTGAACGTCCGCATTGGCCCCGGCCCGCGTCAGGTCCCGGATGATTCCCGGTCGATCCGGTTCCGCACTTCGTACCCCATCGATCGGATCAGGCGTGCCTCGTGGGCGTCCAGTGTTGTGCGGCCGAAGACGGTGCGGACCGTTCTCATCACGCTCTCGGCCTTTCGCGCCTTGAAGAAGTCGACACGGTCCAGTCCCTGCTCGAGCGCTCCGAACATTTCCTCCATTTCCCCGTGGGTGGCGGGGCCCAGCGAGCGCTTGCCCACAGGCAGGCTCTCGGCCTCTCCGGCGCCGGCGAGAAAGAGCTCGTAGGCGATGAGGAGCACGGCCTGGGCCAGGTTCAGCGACGAATACTCCTGCGCGGTGGGGATGACCGCAACCTCGTCGCAGCGGTCGAGGGCTTCATTGGAGAGCCCGCGGTCCTCCCGTCCGAAAACGATGGCCACATTCCCCTCCCCGGCACGCCGTAGGATACGCGGGGCGAGCTCACGCGGCCGACGGTAGTTCCGCTGCGCGGTGCGCGGGCGGGCGGACGTGCCGACGACGTAGGTGGCGTCGGCGAGTGCTTCCTCCAGTGATCCGGCCCGCTCCACGGATTCGACGATGTGCTCGGTACGATGTGCGATCCCCGTGATCCGCCAGGGGTCGAACTCGGCCGGGTTCACCACGGTGAGCCGCCGGAGTCCCATGTTGGCCATCGCCCGGACGGCCGCCGCGATGTTCACCAGGTCCTGGGGCTCGTGGAGGACGATGCTCAGCCTCATGCGGGGGCGTCCTCGGGTTGGACGAGGCCCGCCGTCACCACTGTCGCCATGGCGATCAGGAGTGCGCCGGCAAGATACGGGAATGCGAGGCGGACATCGAAAAGAGCTCCGGCCATGGTCGGCCCCATCACCCTGGCAAGCGACCCGACGCTCTGGCCGATGCCCAGTACCGCGCCCTGCCGCTCGGGGTCTGCCGCGCGCGAGAGGAGGCCCAGCGCGCTCGGAACCGCGCCGCCGTAGCCGATGCCGATCAGGATCAGTCCAGCCAGCAGGACGGGTGTGGTGGAGGAAAGGCCCACGAGGATGAGGCCGAGGGCGAACGGGAACGCACTCGTCCTGAGAAGCCGGCGTTCGCCGAGGCGCGGGACGAGTCTCCGCACGATGCCGCCCTGCACGATCACCGACACGATGCCGAGAAGAGCGAAGAGGTAGCCTGCCTGGCGCGCCCCCATCGCGAACCGCTCCGACGACAGCAGTGACAGGGTCGGTTGCAGGGTGGAGAAGGCCATGGTGATGCAAAGGTAGCCGAGGAGGGTGATCCGGATCTGCCGGGACGACCGGGCCTGGTCCAGGGCAGCGCGAAAGTCGAAGCGGGAGGTGGTGCCGGCTGAGCCGCGGGGCCGCGTTTCGGGGAGCAGGACGAGCGCAGCCAGTGCGTTGACGAGGCACAGGGCGGCAGCGGTGTATCCGGGGGCGGTGGGGGCGCCTGGCGACACCCCGGACAGGAACCCGCCGAGGGCCGGTCCGACTACGAAGCCGAGTCCGAACGCGGCGCCGATCAGTCCCATGTTCCCGGCCCTCCGGGAAGGGGGTGTCACATCGGCGATGTAGGCCTGGGCCACGGGGATGGTCGACCCCCCGATTCCCCCCACGATCCGGGACAGGAAAAGCATGGCCAGCGAATCGGCGCGCGCGAAGACGACGTACGCAAGCGCGCTTCCGAGCAGCCCCAGAACGAGCACCGGACGGCGTCCCAGGCGGTCGGAGACGCGTCCCCAGAGTGGCGCCATGACGAACTGGACCGCCGAGTACACGGTGACGAGGAGCCCGACCTGGAGGCCGTCGGCGCCGAAGTCCCGCGCGTAGAAGGGGAGCAGCGGCAGGACGATCCCGAAGCCGATGAGATCGACGAGCACGGCAAGGAACAGGACGCCCAGGCGACCCCGCCCGGAAGCGTCGCCGGTGGAGTGCAGCGGGGTTTCTGCCACGGACCGCTATGCGTCCCTGTCGTCAACGTCTCCGGAATCGTCTTCGCGCCCCGCTCGGAGCGATCCCTTGAAGTTGCGAATCCCGGAGCCCAATCCCTTTGCGATCTGCGGCAGGCGCTTTGCGCCGAAGAAGAATGCGAGAATCAACAGCACGAAGAGGAGTTCTCGGATGCCTAGGCCAGGCACGGCGCCTCCTTGCGCGGGCCCGCGCCCGCCGAAGCCACGGAAAGGACGCTTGCAACCAGCAGGCCGCCGGATCCGGAGCCGGTCGCCCCGATCGGGCCCGAGGCTGCCCTACCCACGGAGCAGGTCCTTTGCGATGGTCTGAAGTTGCATGTTGCTGGTTCCTTCGTAGATCGTGCCGATCTTCGCGTCGCGGTAGTATTTCTCCACGGGGTACTCCCGGGTGAAGCCGTAGCCCCCATGCAGATCGATGCAGATGGAAGATACCTCCTGAGCCATCCGCGACGCGAACAGCTTGGCCATGGCGCCCTCCCGGAGGAACCGCGAGCCCTGATCCTTCAGGCGGGCGGCGTTGTACACCATGAGCCGGGCCGCCTCGATCTCGGTGGCGATCTCGGCGAGCTGAAACTGCACCGCCTGGAACTCCGCGATGGGCCGGCCGAACTGCTCCCGCTCCTGCACGTACTTCGCCGTGTGATCGAAGGCCCCCTGGGCAAGCCCCACCATCTGCGCGCCGATCCCGATCCGTCCTTCGTTCAGGGTCTCGATCGCGACCTTGTAGCCCTGGCCGGGCTCCCCCAGCACGTTTTCGCGGGGCACGCGCACATCGTCGAGCACCAGTTCGGTGGTCGACGAAGCGCGGATCCCGAGCTTGTCTTCCTTCTTCCCGACCGAGAAGCCGGGCATGTCCCGCTCGACGATGAAGGCGGTGATTCCCTTGTAGCCCATCTCGGGCTCGACGTTGGCGAAGATGATGAAGAGTCCTGCCTCGGCGCCGCTGGTGATCCACATCTTGCGCCCGTTGAGGACCCAGTCACTCCCGTCGCGGACGGCCCGCGAAGCGAGAGCGAAGGCGTCGGAGCCGCTGCCGGCCTCCGAGAGCGCGTAGGCACCGACGGTACCCGAGGCCAGCGGAGGAAGGTGACGGCTCAGTTGCTCCGGCGTGCCCCAACTGAGAAGGGCATTGTTGACCAGGGTGTTCTGGACATCGACCAGCACCCCCACAGAGGGGTCTACTCGCGACAGTTCCTCCACCACCAGCACCGCGGTAAAGAACGAGCCCGCGGTACCCCCGAAGTGCTCGGGGATTTCCATTCCCATGAAGCCGAGTTCGAACAGGAGGGAGATGAGATCGGAATCGATGTGCCTGGCCGCTTCCATGCGGGATACGCGGGGTGCCACCTCCGACTCCGCGAAATCGCGGGCGGCCTCGCGAAACATGGCCTCGTCCTCGGTGAGCGCGGTCAGCGCTGGCGGATGGGTCAGCGTCGTCATCCCCTCTCCAAAGTCGGGGTCGCCAATGGGCGGTGCCGGGCTATGGCCCCGAGCATATCGAATCACTCAAAGCATGATAATCTAACTCGGGGCCAATCGTTCCGCATTGCAGCGAGCGGGCGCAGCCTTGACGCCTTCGCCTCCTCCGGCTTTTTTTCTGGCGCCCACAACCGGTTGAGACCGATCCTACAGCGGAGACGGCAATGTCCGAGATTCCCGAGGGACTCTGGTACACCACGGAGCACGAATACCTGCGAGAGTCCGACGAGACCAACGTTTACTATGTCGGGATTACCGACTATGCCCAGGGTGAATTGGGTGACGTGGTCTACGTGGAGCTTCCCGAACCGGGGGAATCGTTCGCGCCCATGGAGACATTCGGCACCATCGAAGCGGTGAAAGCCGTGAGCGATCTGTTTTGCCCTCTGGCCGGTGAGATCGTCGGCGTGAACGAGGCGCTTGACGACGATCCGGAACTCGTCAATACGGACCCTTACGGCGAGGGATGGATGATCCGCCTGCGCCCCGACGACGCCGAGGAAGTGGACATGCTGATGGACGGTGCCAGCTATGGAGCGCACATCGGCGAATAGAGAGGCCGGAAGTCCTCGCGGAGTCTGACAGCCCATGCCCACCCCAATCAATCACGCGCCCGACTTCGCCACCAGGCATCTGGGCCCCACGCCTGACGACGTCGCCGAAATGCTCGATGTCGTGGGTTGCGAGAGCATCGACCACCTCATGGGCGAGACCGTTCCGGATCCGATCCGGTTCCAGGGACCGCTTCGTATTCCCGAGGGCGTCCCGGAAGCGGAGTTGCTTGCACGGGTCCGCGAGATCGCTTCGGCGAATGAGGTCTGGCGAAGCTACCTGGGGATGGGGTATTCGGGAACGATCACGCCTGGGGTAATCCAGCGGAACATCCTGGAGAACCCGGGCTGGTACACCCAGTACACACCCTATCAGGCCGAGATCGCACAGGGTCGCCTGGAGGCGCTCCTCAACTTCCAGACAGCAGTCATCGACCTGACCGGACTTGAGATCGCCAACGCGTCGCTACTGGACGAGGGAACGGCGGCGGCCGAGGCCATGTCCATGCTTTTCGGCCAGGGACGGAAGCGCCGGGGACACGTCTTCCTGGTGGCCGAGGACTGTCACCCGCAGACGATTGCGGTCGTGCGGACCCGCGCGGAACCCCTCGGGATCACGGTTCGCGTGGGGCCGAGCCGGGACTTCGCCTTTGACGAGTCCGTCTTCGGGGTGCTCGTGCAATACCCGGCAACGGACGGCGGCGTACACGACTACCGGGACCTTTGCAAGGCCGCCCACGCCGCAAACAGCCACGTAGTCGTGGCCGCGGACCTCCTGGCGCTCGTCGTGCTCACTCCGCCGGGAGAATTCGGCGCTGACGTGGCCGTTGGGAACACTCAGAGATTTGGTGTCCCGATGGGCTATGGCGGCCCTCACGCCGCCTACATTTCCTGCCGGGAAGAGTTCAAACGGCAGCTTCCCGGGAGGATTATCGGGGTCGCGGTCGATGCGCACGGGGAGCCGGCGCTGAGAATGGCCCTGCAGACCCGCGAACAGCATATCAGGCGCGAGCGGGCGACCTCCAATATCTGCACGGCGCAGGTGCTTCTGGCCGTGATGGCGGGAATGTACGCGGTGTACCACGGGCCGGAGGGGCTCGCGCGCATCGCCGGCCGCGTCCGCAAGCAGACCGCGACCCTCGCGCGTGGCCTGGAGGCGGCGGGCCACGAGATGGTTCACCGGGACTTCTTCGACACCCTCCGGGTGCGGCCGGCCAAGGGGGCCGAGGCCGTTCTCGCGGCCGCGAAGGAGGCGCGCATCAATCTGCGTGACTTCGGTGACGGAACGATCGGCGTCGCTCTCGACGAGACCGTGACGCCGGCCGACCTCGACGATCTCCTGGCCGTGTTCGGTGCCGGAGGTTCAGCCACCGGGCTGGCGGCTTCGTTCGAGCCCGCAAGCTATCCGGCCGACATTGTGCGCTGCAGTCCGTTCCTCACCCATCCGGTCTTCAATTCGTACCACTCGGAGACCGAGATGCTGCGGTACATCCACCGGCTGGAGTCGCGCGACCTCTCGCTCAACACGAGCATGATCGCCCTCGGCTCGTGCACCATGAAGCTCAACGCCACCACCCAGATGACGCCGGTGACGTGGCCCGAGTTCGGGGGGCTCCACCCCTTTGCCCCCGTGGAGCAGGCCAGGGGCTATGCGCGAATCATGGCCGATCTGGAGGGTTGGCTTGCCGAAATCACCGGGTTGCCGGCGGTCTCGCTTCAGCCGAACTCGGGGGCACAGGGGGAATACACGGGGCTCCTGGTGATCCGGGCGCGCCACCGCGCGCTCGGTGACCTGCACCGCAACATCTGTCTGATCCCGTCTTCCGCACACGGAACCAACCCCGCGAGCGCGGTGCTGGCGGGGATGAAGGTGATCGTCGTCCGCTGTGACAATCGCGGCAACGTGGACGTGGCGGACCTGGAGGCGAAGGCTGTCCGGCACGCCGAGCGGCTGGCGGCCGTCATGGTCACGTATCCGTCGACCCACGGCATCTTCGAGGAGGAGATCCGCAACATCTGCGACATCGTCCACCGCAACGGCGGCTACGTGTACCTCGACGGCGCCAACCTCAACGCGCAGGTGGGGCTTTGCCGCCCCGGCGACTACGGCGCGGACGTCATTCACATCAACCTGCACAAGACCTTCGCAATCCCGCACGGCGGCGGCGGTCCCGGCATGGGCCCGATCTGCACGACCGCCGAACTGGCCCCCCACCTGCCCGGCCACCCCGTCGTGCCCGTCGGCGGGCAGGCCGCGATAGGGGCGGTCGCGTCGGCGCCCTGGGGGAGCGCGAGCATCCTGCTCATCTCCTGGGCGTACATTGCGCTGCTCGGGCGGGACGGCGTCACCGACGCGACCAGGACCGCGATTCTCAACGCCAACTACATGGCGATGCGTCTGGAGGACCACTTCGACATCCTCTACTGGTGGGGAAGCGGGAGCGGCCGGGTGGCACACGAGTTCATCATCGATCTTCGCCCGCTCAAGAAGGCGACCGGCATCACCGAGGAGGATGTGGCCAAGCGTCTCATGGACTACGGCTTCCACGCGCCGACGATGGCGTTTCCGGTCCCGGGGACGATCATGATCGAGCCCACCGAGAGCGAATCCAGGGCGGAACTGGACCGGTTCTGCCAGGCCCTGATCTCGATTCGGGCCGAGATCGAACAGGTCGAACTGGGACTCCAGGACCGGACCGACAATGTCCTCAAGAACGCGCCGCACACGGCCCGGGTGGTGACCGCGGACGCCTGGGACCACGGCTATACGCGCGCGCAGGCCTCGTTCCCCGCGCCGTGGCTGAGGGAGC
The DNA here is from genome assembly GCA_002238865.1 of Gemmatimonadetes bacterium bin94. Lineage (GTDB taxonomy): Bacteria > Gemmatimonadota > Gemmatimonadetes > Longimicrobiales > Gaopeijiaceae > Bin94. Next base: position 82,907 of record MPNE01000012.1, read on the forward strand.
ACAAATTCTGGCCCCATGTCGGGCGCGTGAACAACGCCTGGGGCGACAGGAACCTCATCTGTGCCTGTCCGCCCATCGAAGCGTACCAGACCCCGGAGGCGGCCCGCCGATGAGGCGGCCCCCGTCCGCATACACCCTCGATATTCCGCGGGAGGCGAACCCTTGGCGAAGCTGACATTCCACGGCCAGTCCACCTTCACCGTCGACATGGACGACGGGACCCGCCTGGTGATCGATCCATTTTTCGACGACAACCCCGTCGCGGACATCAAGCGCGCGGAGGCCGGTGCCGTCGACTACATTCTCTGCACGCACGGCCACTACGACCACTTCGTCGACGCCATTCCGCTGGCCCGGGAGACGGACGCCACCCTGGTGTCCACCTTCGAGATCGTCTCGTTCGCCGAGACCCAGGGAATCACCAAGGGGCACCCGCTTCACATCGGCGGCGGCTACGACTTCCCCTTCGGCCGTGCGAAGATGACCGCGGCGCTCCACGGGGGGCAGGTTCACGGCGACACCACGGGGCAGTTCACGACCGTTCCCGGAGGGTTCCTTCTGCACCTCGACGGCAAGCGGATCTACCACGCGGGGGACACGGCCCTGCTCATGGACATGCAACTCCTCCGCGGGAAGGTGGACGTGGCGATCCTGCCCATCGGCGACAACTTCACCATGGGACCGGAGGATGCGGCCGAGGCCGTCGGCTTCATCGATCCGGAGGTGGTGATCCCGATGCACTACAACACGTGGCCCGTGATCGAGCAGGATCCCGAGAGGTTCCGTGACCTGGTGGGTGACCGCGCAAGAGTTGAAGTCATGAACCCGGGAGACGTGTTTGCTCCCTGAACGGGGCCCTGCCAGCGCCCCCTCCGCGAACGGCTCAGGCTCGCTGACGTGGCGGGTCATCGTCGACGAGGCGCTCCCCGGGTCGGCGAACATGGCTCGCGACCACGCGCTCGCCGCCTGCGTGCGTCCCGGCGCCGGGAGCGTGCGCTTCTACCAGTGGGCTCCGGCGACGCTGTCGTTCGGCCGAAACGAGCCGGTCACGGTGGGTTACCGTGAACTCCTGCGCCGGCATCCCTTGATGGGTGTGGTGCGTCGGCCGACCGGCGGGCGCGCGGTCATCCACGACGGCGAACTGACCTACTCGATCGCGGCGCCGGTCCGCACCTTCGGGGCCCTGCGGCTGGCCTACCGGAAGATCAACGAGGGCTTGATGGAAGGGCTGCGCCGACTTGGCGTCGACGCGACGGGGGCGACCGGCCGGTCTCTTCCGCCCGATGCCGGGCCGTGCTTTCTGGAGCCCGCGGAGGGTGAGGTGGTGGTTGCCGGGCGCAAGCTGGTCGGAAGCGCGCAGGCGCGGATAGGTGGAGCGCTGCTGCAGCATGGTTCGCTCCTCCTGACCGCCGACCAGGAGGCGCTCTTCCCCGGGGCGCCCCCCGTCGGGCCCGTGACTCTCGCCGAGGTGCTGGGCGACATACCGCCGTGGGAGCATCTCGTCGAAGCCTTCAATGCCGGGTTTTCGAGTGTGTTCGGCGGGAAGTGGGTCCGCTCCGCGCTGACCGAACGTGAGGCTGCCCTAGCGGCAGAACTTGAAAAGCGGTACGGTTCGCAGGGTTGGACCTGGCGGCGGTGACGAGTCTTCGGCGCGGCTTCCGCGCCAGTCCGGAGGCATCGGTCGGACCCGTGCGTGCGAAAAGATTTGACAGCCCCGCATTCGGGGTACATAATGGCAAGCCTTGCAGAACGGGCCTTCGGGCCCGAGACTCCATTGTCGTCGCGCTGGAGAGCGCGGCGCCCTCCGTCCACTAACAGAGCACCAAAAAGCGGGAGGAACCGTTGGCCACCTTGATGACCATCTTCGACGCACTTCAGCTTCCCGAGCTGGAAGTAGATCTCACCTTCTCCGAATGGATGGCACAGATTTGGGTCGATGCCGGCATCATGCGCTGGCCGCTCGGTGCCTGTGTCGCGATCGGGGCCGTGGTGATCATCTGGAAGTTCTTCGACGTCTTCATGAAGAGCACTGCCACGAGGAAGATCCTCCGGGAGGTGGACGAACTCCTGGCGCAGAGCCAGCTTAAGGATGCCCTGGAGCTGACGCGCGAATCCAACGCGCCGGCCGCCAATATCCTCCACGCCGGCCTCGAGCGGAGTGACGAGGGCACCGACCGCGTGATGAAGGCCATCGAGAACCAGGGGCTCATCGAGCTTTCCAAGCTGGAGAGCGGGCTGGTCATCCTCGCCACCCTGACCAATGTGGCCCCGCTCCTCGGATTCCTCGGGACGGTGATGGGCATGATCGAAGCCTTCCAGGCGATTGAGCTTGCGGGCGAGGTGGATGCGACCACGGTTGCGGGCGGGATCAAGATCGCCCTCACGACGACGGCGGCAGGTCTCGCGATCGCGATTCCGGTGAGCATCGCGCACAACTACTTCGTTTCGAGGATCGACAGCCTCGTCATCGACATGGAGGAGTCGGCGCAGAAGATGATCGACGCCGTCTTCTCGATGCAGGTGGGCCGGGCGGCCGGGGACTGATCCCCGCAGGCTCGACAGGCTGACAGAGGGTTGGAGAAGCCCGGCGCGCTGCTACTGGCAGTCGTCGGGCTCTTCAGCTTCTGGGCCAACCCCCTCGCCGCACAGACGGACTCCTCGCATCGGCAGGAGTCGGAAGTCCCCGACTCGGTCCGGAGGGATCTTGGTCACGGCCGCTTCTGGAAAGCCAGCCGGGCTCTTCGCATACACCTGAATCCCGTCGAGTCGGCGTCGCTTCAGGACCGGATGGTGCTGGCCGAAGCCGAAGCCGGATGGAAGAACTGGGAAGGTGCCGTCGCTGCGCTCTCCGTGGCCGGATCGGATACCGCGGAGGTGCCCGCCCGACTCTGGTACATGCTCGGGGTCGCTCTGCAGGAATCCGGTGACGATCAGGAAGCCGCCGGGGCACTGGCCAGGTTCGTGGAGTCGGTCCCCCGGGGTTCGTCGTCCGGGCTGGCGGCACGCTCCCGTCTCTCCCGCGCGTTGGCCGAGACCGGTGCCGGCGGCGACGCGGTGGCCGCTACGGCAGAGTTGCATGTACGGTCACCTCTGGTGGGGGACTGGACCGCCCTGGAGGTAGCGCGGATACTCTCGCCGCGGAGCGAAGCGGAGGCGGTCGGTGAGGTGCTCGCACTCGTTGTCGACCCGTCCATCCGCCGAGCCGGGTGGCGCCTGGAGGTGGACGCGTGGGCGGCTTCGGGGGACCCGGCCCGGGCGTTGGAAGCGCTTGCCGCGGTGGACCGGACCGGTGACGGGCCGGCTACACCGGCCGCCATCCTCGCCATCGAGTGGCCATTGAGACTCGCGTTGGGGGACTCGGCGGGGGCGGTGGCCGCGATGGAAGGGCTGCTGCGCCTCACCACCCGGGGGAGCGCGGCCACGAAAGCAGCGATGGCCCACTGGGAGGTCGCGGTGGACTCGGGGCCCGAGATCCTGCGCCTTGTCGCCGTTGCCATGGGAAGCGGCGGCGAGTTCGGCCACGCGGTCCGGGCGTGGAGGCTGGCGGAGCGGAGAGGGGCGGTTCTTTCCGAGCGGGAGCGTATGGCACGGGCCCGCGCCTTCAACGGCAGCGGCGACCGGAACGGCGCGGTCGAGGCGTACAGGGAGCTTTCCGCTTCCGGCGACCCCTCGATCGCGGGGCCCGCCCTTCAGGCCTGGGCCGGCATTCGTACCCGCCAGGGCCGGTACGCGGACGCCCGTACCCTGCAGAACCGGCTGGTGGAGCGCTTCCCATCCCGTGCCGAGGCGCTGGATGTCGTCTTCTTCCGCGGCGACGATCATCAGGACGCCGGTCGCCTCGGCGAGGCTGTCTCACACTACCAGAGCGTCGTGTCGATGTCCTCCTCCGCGGACAGAGCCGGGCTCGCCAGAATGCGCTGGGCCCAGATCCACCTGGCCCGGGGCGAAGTGGAAGCCGCGAGGGAGGTCTTCCGCGCGTATCTGGCCGAGTTTCCCGACGGGCGTCGCTGGGAGGAAGCGAGCTACTGGGGCGCCCGCGCCGCGTCGATGGCCGGTGATTCGGCCGAGGCCCGTGCACTCCTTGCCCGGCTCCAGGGTGAGAGTCCGCTGTCGTACTACACCTTCCTGACGGATACACGGGACGGCGGGAGCTTTTCGCCCGACCTGTCCGGGAGTGGGCCCCTGCCGGATCCGGAGTGGCTGCCAGGTGAACTGGAGGCGCTTGCGCTGCTGGAAGAGGCCGGACTGGAGGACGGTGCAGCGGCCCGTGTCTCGGCCATGAGGACGGCGGCGGGTGACTCGGAAGAGCTTCTCCTCCGTCTCGCGGTCGCGTTGCACGAGGCGGGCCGCACGCTGGACGGCATCCGCCTCGGCCTGGAACTCCGGCGCCGGGGGCGGGACTGGGACCTCACGCTCGCGCGGGTCGTCTATCCCTTTCCGTACCGGGAACTCGTGACCGCACGGGCGGAGGAGCTGGGCCTCGACCCGTTCCTCCTGGCCGGCATCATTCGTCAGGAGAGCGCCTTCGTGCCGGCGATCGTTTCGCCGGCTGGGGCCATCGGCCTGATGCAGGTGATGCCCGCGACCGGGCGGCAGCTCGCCGGCCGGATCGGCCCGGGAGGGTTCCGTACCGAGACGCTTGAGACGCCGGAGCTGAACGTCCACCTGGGCAGCCGCTTTCTCGCCGACATGCTTCGCCGGTACGACAACGACATTCCCCTGGTCCTTTCTGCCTACAACGCGGGTCCCACCCGCGCCAACCGGTGGAGGACCTTTCCGGAAGCGGAGGACCCGCACCGCTTCACGGAACGGATTCCCTTCGGGGAGACCCGCGGGTATGTGAAGAACGTGACACGGAACCGGGCGCTGTACCGGTGGTTGTACGGAGGGCGGGGAGAGGGATGATCGAGACGGTCGGGCTCAGCAGGTATTTTGGCGAGAAGGCTGCGGTCCAGGATCTCGACCTGAGCGTGGAGCCGGGAGAAATCTTCGGATTTCTCGGCCCGAACGGCGCCGGAAAGTCCACGACGGTGAAGATCCTGACGTGCATGATCAAGCCGTCGCGCGGCTCGGCTCGCGTTGCCGGTTTCGATGTGACCAGGCACCCCATGGACGTCAAGAAGCGCCTCGGCTACGTGCCGGAAGCAGGGGCGCTCTACGAGGCGCTCACCGCTCGCGAGTACCTCACGATGGTGGCCAATCTGCGCGGCATTGAAGGCAAGTATGCCAACCGCAAGATCACCGAGCTGCTCGACCTCTTCGGCATGGTCGATGCTCTCGACCAGCTCCTTTCGGAGCATTCGAAGGGCATGAAGCAGAAGGTCCTGATCAGCGCGGCGCTGATGGGCAACCCCGAAGTGCTGTTTCTGGACGAGCCCCTGAACGGCATCGACGCCAACGCCGCGCTCGTGGTCAAGGAGTTGCTGCGCGAATTGGCTTCGAAGGGCAGGACGATCCTGTTCTGCTCCCATATCCTCGAGGTGGTGGAGCGGATCTGCACCCGGATCGTGATCATCGACCAGGGCCGCAAGGTTGCGGAGGGGACGGCCGCACAGATCGCCGCCGAGACGGGCACGACGTCCCTTGAGCAGGCGTTCGCGCGGCTCACCGGAGTTCGTGACACGGCGGAGGTTACGCGCGGGATGCTCTCCGCGCTCGATGCGCCCGAACGCGGTGCGAAAGACGAGCCGTGACGATCTTGCGGCGAGCGGTCGAGGCCCTCGGGGCCGACTACTCCCAGTGGCGGGTCCTGACCGGCGTAATGCTCAAGTGCGATCTCCGCTCTCCGAATGCCCTGCAGATGGGGTCGCCGCGGAAAAAGGGCGGCCGCGGTGCCAGGCTCCCGTGGGGGCCGCTGGTCATGTACGCCTTCTTCGGGATCCTCATCGCCGCGACCATCGAGGCCTTCATCGAGGCCACGGGGGGCGGGAGCCCGTCTCTTCCATCCGTACCGGTCGTTCACTTTTCCGGGGCCTTCGCGCTGTTTCTGATTTCGTCCCTGGTCGGCATGATCATCCTCGTCGACTTCAACTCGGTGGTTGTCTCGCCGGACGACTACCAGGTCCTCGCGCACCAGCCGGTCTCGTCGCGAACCTACTTCGTCGTCAAGGTCACCAACGTCCTGCTGTACACCGGCCTCGTGGGCGCACTGTTGGGGGCTCCCGCCGCGATCCTGTTTCTGTTCTGGGCGGGTCCGTTGCTCACGGCGGCCTGGGTGGTGGCGGTAATGGGCGCCGTGGTCTGGACGTCGCTGGCGATCGTCTGCGTCTATGCCGTTCTCGTGCACCTGATCCGCCCTCAACGATTGCGGCGCGTGCTCTCCTACGTGCAACTCCTCATGTCGGTCGCCGTATTTGCGCCCATGTTGCTCATGCGGACGTTTGACAGGATACCCCTGGTGGAGGCAGGTCCGCCGGCCGCGCTCATGCTCCTGCCGCCGACATGGTTCGCAAGCCTCCTCCCGCTGGCCGCCGGAGAGGGAAGCGCCACTACCGTGCTTGCCGTGGTCGCCGCATTCGGCACCATCGCGGTCCTGGTGCGCTACGCAGCAGGGAGGCTTTCTCTCTCCTACGCCGAACGGTTGGGCGCCATCGCTTCCGCGAGTGACACAGTGAGGCGCCCGGCACGGGACGGCGGCCTGACGATGCGGTGGTTCCCGCCCCGGCTGCGTGTCGTCGCGACCCTGATGCGTGGCCAGTTTCGCCACGACATGAGCTTCAGGCTGGCGGTGCTGAGCCTCGTGCCGATTACCGTGATCTACGTCCTGATGGGAGTGGGTGACGAAGGCCTCGGCGACCCCTTTGTCGAACTGGGCTTCGCGGCCGACGGCATGCCGTTGATCCACCTCGCGGTCCTCGGGATGCCGCTGGGCCTCATGGAGAATCTGTACAGGAGCGAGTCATTCAGGGCTTCCTGGATCTTCTTCGCATCGCCGGTGGACCGTGCCGGACTGATCAGCGGCACCGGCACCTGCGTGACGATTCTGTTCCTCGTCCCGTACCTCGCCGCACTGGCGGGGCTGTTGGCCTGGGCTTTCGGCGACCTCTGGCACGGTGTTGGCCACACCGTCGTCCTGGGACTCATCGTCCACCTGGCCATTCAGCTGCGCATCCTCGTGAACCCCCGTCTGCCCTTCTCACAACCGCCCCGCAAGGGCAGTCGGATGGGTGCCATGTTCGGGGTGATGCTCCTGGCCGGGTTGGCCATCGGAGTGTTGCCGCTCCTGTTGTGGGCCGTGTACGCGCGTGTGGAGTGGACGATCGCGATGATCCTGGTGCTGGCTGTCGGCGGCGTGCTCATGCCACGGTTCGTCACCGCGTGGATCCGTCCGCGCGTCGGGCAGCTGGAATTCACCGGCTGAAGGCCAGGGGACTCCGTGACGGTGGCACCCTGACGTAACGTCAGGGTTGGAAACCTGGTCTTTCCTCTGCCTGCTTGACGTCCCGAGCCGCACATCCCCATGATGGTTGCCGTGAGTGAGGCGGCGCGATCCCCGGGGGTCGTCCCGCCGAGCGGTATTCTTCACCAGGAGGTTTGCGGGAATGGCGAGAGGGACGGTCAAGTGGTTCAACGACGCAAAGGGCTACGGGTTCATCGCACGGTCGTCCGGAGACGACGTCTTCGTGCACTTCAGCTCGATTCAGGGCGAGGGGTTCCGTACCCTGGCCGAAGGCGAAGAGGTGGAGTTTGAACTACAGGAGACGGATCGTGGCCTGCAAGCGGCGAATGTGATCCGCGCCTGACGGAGACCTCGCCAATCTCGGCGCCGTCGCGACAGTGGTCGCGACGATGCATCCCGCCTGATACTCTTCGCTGGCCGGGGGTCGGCGGCCGCTAGTGGAGGATGTTGCGGGACTTGAGGTGGGCGACCACCGCTCCGAGCATGAGGGGGCGAATCCCGTACCGCACACCCGGTCCCCGCACGCGTCCCCGCTTCACGTCATCGCCGCCTTTGGTGACGATGACCTGCTGGTCCTGAAGCGACCCGAGGGTGTGCAGGCTCTCGGCCGGAGAGGCGCGCGTGACCGCGCGATACTCGCCGGCCGAAAGCGTCCCGTGATCCAGCATCGCCTTCAGCGCGAAGCTCTGGGTGAGGTCAAGCATCTCCATGGGAGGGCTGAGTGCCTCCAGGGGCTGCACCAGGAGGCTTCCCTCCACCGTCGTGAAGTCCGCCGATCGCAGCCAGTGGAAGAGCGCCAGCCGGATCGAACCCAGTGACGCGCGGTGCAGCCGCTCGAAGTAGTCCTTTTCGATGAGTTGCTGCTGCTTGTCGGTCCGGTGCATCCGGCGGGCCCGGTTGCGGAGTGCGTCTCGTCCGGCACGCGGCTGCACGTATTGGAGGGGGAGGCCGCTCCGCAGGTGACGGGCGGTGATCGCCTGCCTCAGTTGGTCGGCGGTCAACGGAGTGAGCGCGAGACGCTTGATGTCGCTGACGTAGTTGGGGGCGCGCCGGCGCACCAGCTGCCAGGCGGAAGACGTCAGCGAGACCATCCAGAAGACCCTGGACTCGGTCTGCGACATGAACGTCAGGAGCTTTTCGAAGAGCAGGGCACCGCCGGGCGTGCGGATGTGAAGGTGCTCCGCGCTCTCGATGATCACCAGGCGCGGGATCGTCGCGGCGGGTGCCTCCAGCACGCGTTCGGCCAGAGTGCGCAGATCGTTGGCCGCGCCAAGGCCGAGCCAGGAAGCGAGGAGCGCCGCGAGCTCGCCCTCTTCCTGAATCCGGTCGCGCAGGATGCGCCTGACACCGGTCGGGGCTTCGTCGCGAAGGTGGGTCGCGACGACGTTGAGGAAGCTGGTGATGCCCGCGCCGGGAGGCGCGATCACGATCAACGAGCCGGAACCACCCGTCGGCCAGCGCTTCCACAAGGCGGTGACATCGGCCAGGGCGTCGTCCCGGCCGGCGAGGAGCTGCGGGTCGGTCAGGGGATCGAACGCGAACAGCCGCCGATAGACGACCGGGAGGGTACGAACGAACTCCGCGGCGGATGCCAGCGTATGCTCGCTCAGATCCGTCACCGCACCGGGTGCGGGCCGGATGCCCAGCGTGGCTGCCACTGGCCGCAGACGCGCCGCGATCGCCCTCAGAATCGCCGACCCTCGGCGTCCCTGCTGCGCGAGGCGCTGCCGCCACTGCCGCCAGTCCCCGGCGACTTCGGTCACCAGGTAGGAGCGTGCATCCAGGTAGCCCGCGGTCAGCCGGTCGGCGGTGCCCCGGCGAATCAACCGTGCAACGCCTTCTTCGACGTCGTCGGTCACCCGCGCCGCCGCGGCCTCCAGCGCGTCACGGAGCAGTGTGCGGGCGACGTCGGCCTTGTGGCCCGCGCGGGTGAGACCGTCCGTCACCAGGATGAGCGTGCGGCCGGCGTCGTGATCCTCGCTGTCCGTCGACTCCCCGATCGCGGCCTCGTAACCGTAGTCGGTGACGTCGCAAAGCTCCGCGACCTCGGAGCGGACCCGGTCCATCGCACCGGCGATGACCGACGGCGCGGTGCGGATGCGCTCCATCCTGAGCGTGTCGAAGGCCTGAACGGCGACCTCGCGGACTTCCACGTTCCTCGCCTCGCCGCGGGGCCTGCGGATCACTTCTCCGGGCTCGAGGATGTCATGTAGCCCGAGACGCTCGGGAAGCTGCCGGCTCATCGCCTCGAGTTCCTCGACCGCCTTGTCGGCGTGGATGGTCAGAGCCCGGACAAAGCGCGCCGGATCCTGGAGGGTTCCGGCGGGTGAATTCAGTGCCGCGTCGGTTCGGCCCCGCTCCCGTTGGAGGGCTTCGCGGAAGCTGGCGGCGTCCGTGGGAAGGCGCGCCGCGTTTGCGAGACTCTCGCCCAGGCTGGTCTGCACGTCCGCGAGCACCGACTCCACCTCGCGGGCGGTCCCGCTCCATTTGTCGAAAAGTGTCCGGCAGATCGCCTCGGCGCTGCTCCTGGCCGCGAGGAGCCCCCGGTACAGCTCAAGGCGGGCCGCTGCTTCGCTCGCCCACCGGTCCCAGCGATGGGCCAGCGCATCGAGGTCGGTGACCGGAGCATCTCCGGATGGGGTTCCTCCCACAAAGGTTCCGGCCACGGCGATCTTCGCCGCCAGGGTATCGGTCAGGCCTCCGAAATCGTCCCCCGATTCCCGCCCCGTAACCCTCGTCATATCGTCGCGGAGCGCCTCCAGCTCGGCCTGCAGCGCCGCACCGGCGTCACGGTGCAGCGTGGGCGCGTCCACCTCGTGCTCCGGCCCCTGGGCGGGCTCGCGGGGCGGTGTCGCAAGCGCGACATCGATCCACCCGGACCACGCCCGCTCCAGACGAGCGAGCCACACCGCCCGGCTCCGCTGGCTCGTGCGAAAGGCGCGGACCTGGTGCGGGAGCACGGCGCGGTCGAGGTGCTCGGCCGCAACCCGCGCCACGGCAACGTCATGGACCTCTCGCCGCCACACGATCGGCCGCAGCGCCCGTGCCCAAAGCCGCTTGACGGCGGTCCATCCTCCCTGCCCGGCGTGCGGGTCGAGCGCGGTGGCGGAGACCGGTGCACGGGCCACTCCGGGCAACTCCGCGAGCGCCTCGCGCGCCTCGGCAGCGGCCGCATCGAGGGGGCGCTGCAGGAGCGCGGCCAGCGGGGCGCGGCGAAGGGCCACGTGGACCGGCTTGAGCACTTCCCGCGCGACCCGGTTGCGATAGCGCGCCACGGTCTGCTCGCCGGCGTGCTCCTCGCCGGCACCGGCGCCTTCCTGCGGGAGTTCGGCCAAGGCCTTTTCGTGGTTTGCCGCGGCCCGTTCCAGAGTGCGCCGCAACGGGCGCCACGTCCTCTTCTCGTAGTCCGGCCACACCGCGCGGAAGGGTGCGTGCACCGCGGCGGCGATGAGGGCCGAGATCTCGTCGTCGGTCAGGCGGGCAGGGGCCTCGGCCTCGGCAGGTTCCCGGGCTGACACGCTCACGGCGCGACCGCGCCCACTTGATCCGATGGGCCTGCCGGGGCCGCTACCGGGTACCAGTCGTGCTCGAGTACGAGCCCGGCGGCGCGAAAGCCGTCCCGGGCCCTCTCCGTGATGTCACTCCTCAGAAGGAATTCGAAGCGGGGGTCCAGCACGTAGGCCCTCACCTTCACATGAGTGACAAAGGTCGTGCGGAACTGATCCTCGATGAACACCTCGATGGGCTTTTCCAGGAAGACGTACTTCGAGGTCACGGCGGCGTCGAAGGCGATCTCCTTCACCCGCCGCTCGTCGACGCGACCGGGCAGGTAAAGGTCCGTCACGACCTGGCAGTTCAGCTGGCCGGCGTTGGCGTTGGCAACCTGCTCCTGGACGACCTGCGAGTTCGGCACCGTCACCAGATCGTCGTCGGCCGTCACGATGCGGGTGGAGCGCAGGCCGATCGAGACCACCTCTCCGTAGGTGCCTCCCACCGAGATCTTGTCGCCCACCTGAAATGGCTTGTCGAAGACGACGATCAAGCCCCCGAAGACATTCTTCAACAGGTCCTGCGCGGCGAATCCGAGCGCCACCCCCAAGGCCGCGCTCGCCGCCAGCAGGCCCTGCGCGGTGACCTGGAAGATGGTGCGCACGATCAGGTAGGCCGCGATCGCCCACAGCAGCATGCGCGTGATGGGGATCAGCCACTTGAAGGTGAGGCGGCGGGCGACGCTGCGCTCGGCGAGGGTTTCCAGGATCCAGATCAGGAGGCGGATCGCAAAGTGGAAGACGATCACGACCACGATCGACCAGAAGATCCCGACCCCGAGGTTGCGGACCTGGTCGCGGGCGCCCTCCAGGTCCAGGGTGCCGGGTCCGTCGCCGGCTGTGGCGGTGCTGTCGCCTTGCAGTGTCCCTCCGGCCGGGCCGGGCGCCCCGGAGTCCCTTCCGGCTTCCATGGAGTCGAGGCGGGCCAGAATGCGCTCCTGGGCCGCCATGATCACGTCCAGCCGCCGGGCCAGTGAGTCCCCGGGGGTCGGCGAGGTCTGTGGGGAGGCGGACGGAAGCAGGGAGTCCGCCCGGGTCGCGGTTGTCGTCGCCGCAAGTGAGTCCGTCCCCGCTGGTGCACCGGGGACCGGCAGGGTGTCGGGTTGTACCGCGGCGGTTGTCGCCGACCCGGAATCGGCGGCTGGCGCGGAGTCGGTGATTGGCGGGGCGACATCCGCGGGCGCGCTCTCGTCGCCGACTTCGCCGTCCTGCGGCGAGTCCCGTCCGCAACCTGCCGCCAACAGCAAGGGGAAGAGGACAAACAGGCATCGAGGCCCTCTCCGATTGCGGAAGTGGCGGATTCGCGTCGTGGGATGGGTCATCTCAGGTCTCGTTCGGTTGCGAACTCGTTATATTGCCCTGCTTGCCCGGCTGCAAGTGGCCTGGCCCCTCTGACGCGCCGGACCGTGATGGCCCGGACGGGGACCCTAACGTAACGTCAGGGTTGCCGGCGACGGCGTGCGCCGCGGCCCCGCCGGCGTAACCTGCCATGGACATTCCACCCAAAACCGCTCCGCGACTCTTTCTGATCGACGCGTACGCGCTGATCTACAGGGCCTTCTTCGCCTTTCTGCGACGCCCCCTCACGAACGCGCGCGGGGAGAACACGTCGGCCCCGTTCGGCTTCGCCAACTTCCTTTACGGCATTCGCGACGACCACCAGCCCGACTACATCGCCGTGGTCTTCGATTCGGGGCACAGCCACCGTGAGAAGCTGTACCCGGACTACAAGGCGACCCGGTCGAAGATGCCGGAGGAGCTGCGCGACAGTTTGCCGCGCGTCCGCCAGCTTGTGGAGGCATTCGGCGACAGGGTGATCGAGATCGAGGGATGGGAGGCCGACGACGTGATCGGTACCCTGGCGACGCGGGCGGTGGGGGAGGGGTTGGAGGCGGTGATCGTCTCGGGGGACAAGGACTTCTTCCAGCTGGTGGGTCCCGGTGTTCACCTGCTCAATCCGGGGCGGGGCGGGCCGCACGGAGTGGCCGCTCACTGGGTCGACGAACGGAGCGCGGCGGAGAAGTTCGGCGTTCCTCCGGGACAGGTGGTGGACTACCTGGCGCTGGTGGGTGACAGCTCGGACAACGTCCCCGGAGCGCCCGGCATCGGGCCCAAGACCGCAGTCACCCTGCTGAAGGCGTACGGCACGGTCGAGGAGGTCCTGGACCATGCCGACGAGGTCAAGGCGAAGCGGGCGCGCGAGTCGCTTCTTGCCAACCGGGAGCAGGTCCTTCTCTCCAGGGAACTGGTGACGATCCGGAAGGACGTGGAGCTGCACACGAAGCTGGAGGAGTTGCGCGTCTCCCGGCCCGACAACGACCGGCTGCGCGCGCTTTACGTCGACCTGGAGTTCCGCACCCTGCTGGACCGGCTGGATAGAGAGCGCGGTGGCGAAGGAACCGGCGTCCCGGTCTCCCGGGCGTCGGACCACGTGCTCGTCACCGATCCCGAAGTGCTGGCCGGTCTCGCGGGCGCCTGCCGGGAAGCCGGGTCCATGGCGGTCGCGGTGATGAACCGCAACCTGCAACCCACGCGCGGCCTCGTTGCCGGGCTGGCGATCGCCACGGATCCGGAAACGTCGTACTACCTGCCGGTGACACACGAGGCAGCGATGGCCCTCGCGCTCGGAGAAGCCGACGACGGACGCCCGCCCAACCTGCCGCCGCTGGACAGCGATGCCTTCGCCCCGATCCGCGATGTTCTCGCCGATCCGGGCATCACCAAGATCGGGCATGACCTGAAGCGCTCCCTGATCGCCTGCCGCCGCGCCGGCCTGACGTTGGCAGGACCTTTCAAGGACGTCATGGTGGCGTCCTACGTGCTGGATCCGGGTCGTCGCCGGCAGGATCTGGGGGCGCTGGCCACGGACTTTCTCGGCCGAGATGCAATGGCGCTTGCCAAGGTGTTGGGAACGGGGAAGAAGCGTCGGGCATTCGGCGATATTGCCGCCGGCGAAGCACTCGCCTTTGCGTGCGAGCAGGTGGAGTTGCCGCTGCGGTTGTGGGCCGGCTTCGCCGACAGGCTTGCCGCGGGGCCGGGGGGGCTCTCCGTTGCCTCGGACGACGTGGCCGGGCCCGCAGGGGCGGGAGGTGGCGGCCTGGAGAAGCTCTTCGACGAGCTCGAGACGCCGCTGATCCCCGTCCTTGCCGACATGGAGCTGAACGGCGTCGGGATCGACCCTGCCTTCTTTGGGGACATGAGCCGGCGCCTGGGCGACGAACTCCGCCTGATCCGGGAGGACATCCATCGAGTCGCCGGCACCGAGTTCAACATCAACTCCACGCTGCAGCTGCGGGAGATCCTCTTCGAGCGACTGGGCCTGCCGGTGCTCAAGCGAACCAAGACGGGCCCTTCGACCGACTCGTCGGTCCTCGAGGAGCTGGCGGTCCAGGGACACGAGCTGCCGCGGCTGATGATGGACTACCGGCAGTTGGAGAAGCTGCGGGGCACATACGTGGATGCGCTTCCAGCTCTGGTGAACCCCGAGACCCGGCGGATTCACACCACCTTCAACCAGACGGTGGCCGCGACCGGGCGTCTTTCATCGTCCGATCCCAACCTGCAGAACATCCCGATACGCACCGCGATCGGCCGGGAAATCCGGCGCGGTTTCGTCGCCCCACGGGGTTCTCTGCTGCTGACCGTCGACTATTCCCAGATCGAGCTTCGCATTCTGGCGCACTATTCGGGCGACGACGTGTTCGTGAGGGCATTCAGAGAGGGCAAGGACGTGCACCGCGAGACGGCCGCGGTGATCTTCGACGTCGCTGTGGAGGACGTCACGGGAGGGATGCGGGACCAGGCCAAGACGGTCAACTTCGCCACCCTGTACGGGCAGGGCCCCTTTGGGCTCGCGCGGCAGCTCGGCATCCCCATGGACGAGGCGAAGCGGTTTATCGCTCAGTACTTCGAACGCTTCGCGGGGGTGCGGAACTTCCTGGACGAGCAGGTGGCACAGGCCAGGGAGCTGGGCTACGTAGCCACGCTGATGGGACGTCGCCGCTTCATTCCGGAACTTCGCGCTCGCGCCTGGAATGTGCGCCAATTCGGTGAGCGAGTGGCGCAGAACACCCCGATCCAGGGGACGGCCGCAGACCTCATCAAGGTGGCGATGATCCGGCTGCGGGAGGTCCTGCGCGGGGTTCCCGATGTGCGCATGGTGCTCCAGGTGCACGACGAGCTGGTGTTCGAGGTCGCGCGGGATCGCGTCGACGAGGTCACGGGGACGGTCGTGGAGGTGATGGAGTCCGCCATGGAGCTGAACGTGCCGCTGCGGGTGGATGCGGGGGCCGGAGAGAGCTGGTACGACTGCAAGGGCTGAGCGTGCAGCGCCCGAATCCGGGGTCGCGTGGACATTGGTCCCATCCAGCCATGAGAGCGGACCACTGAAATCCAGTGTCGTCCATAGGCGTCCGTAGAGTTCCATAACAACCTGTATATCAACAGGTTAAGTAGAATCTCTTCTGCTCTCATCCACTGGCTACATCCCTTGCGATCTACTGCCATCTCGGCTACGATTAGGGAATGAATAATGTCACCAGTTCCCGCACGCAGCGCCGGAGAGGCAAGCCCAGGGGCCGGCATCCCCACAACCGGCTCTCCGCCGCCTTCGTGCGTTCGGCTCCCCCCGGACGACACTGCGACGGGAACGGACTGTACCTCT
>MPNE01000053.1 GCA_002238865.1 Gemmatimonadetes bacterium bin94
CTCCGGCCTGCTCGCTTCGTCCGGGTCGCTCGTTGCCTCTCTCCAGCGTTGGAGAGGGCACAGAAGAAATCATATCAGACACCATCAACCCCAAAAACTAATCGTCCGTGAAAGCGGGGCAGGTCCAACCCATGGAACTCCTCGAATTTGCTCTCACCAGCCCCCTCTCCCTGGTCATGCAGTTGGCCCCCGTCCCACTGGAACCAATCCTGGTCGAAGCCGGCGCCTATCGGCTGGGCAACCTCCCCGACGTGACACTCGACGAACTCGAAGTCGTAGGCACTCCGGGGGCGGCGGCGGATCCCTTTCGCGCGCTCCAGACCTTCCCGGGACTACAGAATGTGGGCGAGGGGGCGGGGCTCTTCGTGCGGGGCGGCGACGTTTCCGAGACCCGGGTTCTGCTGGACGGAGCAACCGTCCTCTCTCCCTTCCGCCTTGATGGTGACCGTTCGGTCTCGTTCGGCCCCTTCGATCCCTTCCTTCTCCGGGGCATCAACTTTTCGGCGGGCGGATTCGGCGCCGAATACGGGGACGCGCTCTCGGCCGTGGCGGATCTCGAGACCATAGACCGACCGGAGGCGAGACAACTCGGCCTCACAGCCTCGATCGGCGGGGCCGTGACCGGGACCTACACGAACACCGATCTCCTCATGCGGCTCAACGGACGGCGACCCGAGTTCGACGTAGTGCCCCGGTCGGACGACCTCAGCGGCGGCTTCCAGTGGGCCTACCGGGACGGTGGGAGCCTGAAGACATTCGGGATGCGGCAGACCGATGAGATCGGGGTCCGGATCGACGACCCCGGGTATTCCGGCGTCTACAGATCCGATGGGGGCGCCGGCCTTGTCATCGTGTCGGGCCTCGAAGGGTTCGGCTCCCTGGGTCTGTCCTGGGGGCTGGCGACCAGCGGGTCGCGCAAGAGCGAGGACTTCGGAGCCTTCCGACTCGCGCGCGCGGACCGGCTAACGCAGGCACATGCCAAGGTGGAAGTCCCCGTGAGCGGCGGGTTCAGCCTGGCAGGAGGAGCCGAGGTCGAGCACCGTAGCGCGGACCTCGCCGGCGCGGTCGCCGTGGCCTCCCACGACAACGCGCCGGACGCGCCGAAGACCATCTTCTCCAGCTGCGAGAGCGGAACGCGCCTTGCCGGCTTCGGCGAGATCGAACTGCAACCCTCGAATGCCCTGCGGCTACTGCTGGGCGCGCGTGCCGATCACTCTTCCTTCACCGGTCGTGTGACCGGGGATCCCAGGATATCGGCAACCTGGCGTGCGGCCGAATACCTGACCTTCACCGCCGCATGGGGTGTGTTTCACCAAGTGCCGGATCCCCTGCTCTTCGAACCGACGCTGGGCGACCCGGTACTCCCGTCCATGTCCGCTCGGCACGTCATCGGGGGCATCACCTACGACAATAGCGCCCGCTTCATACGGGCCGAAGCCTATCACATGGCTGGGGCAAGCGTACGCGGAGATGGGCAAGGTCGAGGAAGCGCGTGGGGCCTATGAACGGGCCTTGGAGTTGGAGCCGGAGTACGGGTGGGTGCGGGAGGTGTTGTTGCCGGGGATGGGGGGGCGACCTGAGCGACAGGTTCAAACGGCGGAGAGATACCGTCGTACCGAGGTCACGATCGCGGATGCGCCAGCGATGGTCCTGGCCGCCTGTGGCGCTCCGAACCCGGCGGCGGGGGTCCAGGCATCCAGACCGTTTGGATAGCGCGTGGGGATGTAGTTGAGGTCGAGTTCGCGAGCGTCATCCAACAGATCGTCCAGTTCCGGAACGCGCGGGTCCAGGCGCTCGATCAGATTTCGGACGCTGTGCCCCAGAACCGCTCGTGCTCCCCGTGCGTAGTGGACTGCCTTAACGGCTTTCTCGGCCGCCTGCTGGGCGGAGAAGCAGGCTTGCGGGTAGAACCCGCCCTCCTCGGCGTACCGCGCGTGGCGCAGGTCGTCTACCGCAACATCCAGCCACCGCCGCGCCTGGTCTTCACCCGTCATCTCGCCCCCGCAGAATCTCGACGCCCTCGCGCCGCAACACGTCGAACACGCCGAAACCATCCGCCTCGTTGGCGGCGAATTCTTCCGGTGTGTAGACGAGCAGATCAACCACGACCGGCAGAGCGTGGTCAAGCTGTGTCGCGAGGGCCAGCCCACGCTCCGGCCGCGGGAGATCGGTGTCCATCACCACAGCCAGGTCCAAGTCGGAAAACCCGTCCGCCTTACCGCGCGCCCAGGATCCAAAGACGATGGCCCGCTTCGCTCCCGCCTTCCGCAAAACCGGAACCGCGCGCCGGCACATCTCCTCGAAAGTGCAAGGCGCGGGAGCGGAAATCACCGTGACATCCGACATCGCTCGTCATCTCCTGATGGTTGTCGCTGGCCCGCTGTCGCGACCCACGGCCAAGGGGATACCGGAATGCTAGCCCAGCGACGGTGCAATATCCAGCCGTGGTCCGGGGGGCGAGGGACATTCTCGGACGCACATCGCAGTGCGTTGGAACGCAGTCACCCGCACTAACACCACCTTGTCCGCCACTATTGCCATCAAATGGCGAACAAACGACCTTATGTGTCCGAATTCGACCACAATTGACCCTGCCGAGACCCTCCTCATGCCCCCCGTCCACTACCAGCCCGACCACTTTCCCCCCGACAAGCGCCTCGAATGGCACCGGCTGGTCCCTGTGATCGGCCCGGCACACGCGGCAGTGGCGAGGTACGACTGCCTGCTCGGCTCCGTGCCCAACCCCGTCGCGCTCCTCGCCACGCTGCGCGTCCAGGAGGCGGTGTGCTCGTCACGTATCGAGAACATCTTCGCCGACGTCGGCGCGGTGCTGGAGCTCGATGCGGGCGTGGAGCCTGCGAATCCGTACGTCCGCTCGGACGCCCGCGAGGTCCTCAACTGCCTGGCCGCCGAACGCCGCGCGCTCGAGCTGCTCGACGAATCGCCGCTGTCGCTCCGCGTCGTGTGCGAGGCCCACGCCCTCCTCCTTGCGGGCGAGCACGGCAGGGGCAAGTCACCCGGCGAATTCCGCCGCGCACAGGTCTGGATCGGCGGGCCGGGCTCGACCCCTGAGACCGCGACCTTTGTCCCGGCGCACGCCGCCCAGGTCCCGACGGGGATGAGCGCCTGGGAACGGTACATCCATGCAGGCGCCCCGGACCGTCTGGTTCAGCTCGCCGTGCAGCACGCCAAGTTCGAGGCCGTGCACCCCTTCCTTGACGGCAACGGCCGGCTGGGCCGCATGGTCATCCCGCTGCTGATGTGGGAACACGGCCTCATCCGTCTCCCCGTCTTCGGCCTCAGCACCCGGATCGCAGCCCGTCGCGGATTCTATTACGACGGGTTGCTGGGCGTCTCCCGGAGCGACGACTGGACGGGGTGGTGCCTGTACTTTCTCGACGCGGTGCGCGCGCAGGCGGAAAACGGGGCCGCCACCGTGGAAGCGATCCTGGAGCTGCGCGCGGAGACCGAGTCCGTCGTGTCGGGCCTCGCGCGGCCCGGCAACGTCGCCGCGGCTCTCGACCGCATCTTTGCGCGCCCCGTGTTCCCCGTGAGCGACTTCATCGCCCGAGAGGGCATCCCGCGCCGTACAGCGCGAAGGCTCCTGTCGCGGCTGGAGGAACACGGCGTCGTGGAGGAGATCGTCCCGGCGAGCGGGCGGCGGGCGGCGGTGATGCGATTCCCCCGGTTGCTTGAGGTGGTGGAAGGGTAGCCATTCCAGGCCCGGCGGGTGCGGAGGGAGCCGGACGCGCCCGTCGGTACTCGCGGCACTCAGCCGTTTTCGCTCTCGCCTGACCCGCTCCGGCCAATCAGCCGCTCCGTGAAGTCCTGCCGCTCCTCGATGAGCGACAGCCTTTCGTTGATTGTGTCGATGCCGTCACCAAGGCGCCGATGGTCCTCGGAGGTAGTCCTGGACTTCTCGAGGACCATCACATCCAGAAGCGCTCCGAGACGCTTCGCGATGGGGCGCAGCAGGATCACTCCGCCGACCGTGAAGATCAAGACGACGCTGACGATCATTGGGGCGATAAACTCCCATTCCATTTGTGTCTTCTCCGTGACGGGCTCAGGGTGTCGGTGACCTTACCACTACGGGACGGAGTGGGCGAGGTGTTCCGACGGGGGGCGGGGGCGACGTGTTGCGATTCTCGGCCACGCGTGAGATCGTGCAGCGACCCTCCAGTCTCCGGAGAGACCTGACACATGACCAACCCCGCGGCGAAGCTCTCCGCCTCGCAAGTCTCGCTGATCCTTCAGCGCGCCGCCGAGATCGATGCCCGTGGCGACACCTTGAGCGTCGAGGAACTCCGTCGCATCGCGGCCGAAGCGGGGATCGATGCAGGAGCGACGAACGTGGCGATCGCGGAGATCCTGGCCGGGGAGGAGGACGCGCCGGTGCCTGCGGTGCCGAGCGCACCCAAGGCTCCCGCCAGGACATCGCCCTTTCCGTCTTCGCTGCGCATTCTCACGGGGGGAGCGGTCGGTGTGGCCCTGGGCTTTCTCTTTACAGTCAGCCAGGGACCGGCGATGCTGGGCTTCGGAGCAGCCGTCATGTACCTCCTGATGCGCGCCCTCCAGAGCATGAAGCGCGGTAGCCAATTCGATTTCCAGCTCCAGAACTTTGCGGTGTGGTTCGGCGCAGCTATTGCCTCTCTGGCTACCGGCTTCTTCCCGCCCGAGCAGGTCTTCGTGGGCACCTTTATCGCGTGGTTCTTCTCCTCGATTCTGGGCGGGCTGCTGGTGCGGCTTGGGCCGAAGGAGGAGGAAGAGGGGGATGAGGAGCCGCCCCGGATTGGGCGTGGGGGTGGACCGTAGGACCGATGTGGATAGCTCGCCGGTCCCCCGGCATGCGATCGGAAAACGGTCAAGGCGTCGGGATTGTCCGCCAAAGCGGCAACGTCATGCACGTCGGACCACCCTCGCACGGAATGCACAGTGCATCCGCCGCAAAGCAGGTCACCTGGCACCCTGCATCCTTCATGAGTCGCAACGTCTCCGGAAAACCCGCCACGGCCACACACTTTCGCGGCGCCAGCGCGAGCACGTTCAGGTTCAGCCCGCGCGACGACCGGAACTCCCTGTCGCACGCTTCCAGGCACTGGATGCCTCGCTCCCGCATGAACTGATACAGCGCCACGGGCAGCAGCGGCTGATGGACCAGGGCCAGATCCCGGTCCAGCGGGCTGATCAGGGACAGAAGATGCAGACATGCGGCGCTTCCTTGCCACACCGGGAGATCGAATGCATGCACATGAACCCCGCGCGGCTCGAGGATTCCCCCGAGTTGGTCGATCCCCGCCTGGTTCGTGCGAAACCCGCGCCCCACGACGAGTGTGCGGTCGTCGATCCAGAGCAGATCGCCGCCTTCCGCAGTGCCTGGCGGCTCGATGGCACCGATCACCGGCACACCCAGCCGCCGGCAGAAATCCTCGTGCAGCTTCACCTCGGGCCGTCGGAGCTTCTTGCCGGGCCGGAGCAGGATCGAGCCCCAAGGGGTCATGAAGGAGGGATCGAAGACGAAGATGGAGTCGGCCAGGCCGTCGTCCGCGTCGGGAATCCATTCGATCTCGGCGCCCGACACATCGATGCTTGCGGCAAACTCGTCATACTGGCGGGCCAGCCGGTCGGCGTCGAGTGGCCCCGTGTAGTGCCAGAGCGCGGGATCGGCTTCGAAGATCGCGCGGCCCGGTCGGCGCATCGCGACGCGACGCAAGGGCGCCACCATGCTGCTCACGCCGAGCCTCACGCTACCCGCCAGCGCATCGCCACGTAGACCGGAATCCCGGCCACGAGCAGCAGAAACCCCCAGAACACCGTTTCGTACCCGGCTCCCACGATCGCCCACAGGGAGAATCCGAACGCGAGGACGCTCAACACCATGCGGCCAACGGGAGCCGAGCCCCCGGACCCGTCCGCACCGAACCGCTCCCTGAGCGCCATGATCAGCCCCGTCATGCTCGAGAACAGGTAGGGCAGCAGAGTCGCGAGCGTGGCGAGCAGGATCAGGAAGGTGAACGCGTGCACGAGCCCCCTGGTGTAGTTCATCGCAATGAGCACCGAGGCGATGACGCTGGAGATGACAAGCCCGATCGTCGGCGTGCCCCGGTCGGTCAACCGGGCGAAGGCTGCCGGCATGAGGCCGTCCAGCGCCGCAGCTCTCGGCATCTGGCCGCTGAGCAGCACCCATCCGTTGAGCGCGCCGAAACAGGCGACCGTGGCGCCCACCCCGATGATCCAGCGTCCCGCGCCACCCCAGATCGAAGCCGCGGCGTCGGCGAACGGGGCCGTCGACGTCGAGAGGTCCGCCGGGGCGATGATCCCCATGACGGCCACTGTGCAGACGATGTAGACCACCGCCGCGATCGTGGTGCCCAGGATCGTCGCCCGGGGGATGGTTCGCGCCGGATCACGCACATCGGCGGCGGGAATCGTGGCGGCCTCGATCCCGATGAATGCCCACAGCGTAAGCGTGACGGTCGCCGTGACGGCGCCGAGCGGACTGTCGCCCGTCGGGTTGAAGGGCCGGAAATGGTCGCCCTGGAAATGGAAGAAGCCGACGATCCCGATCGCGGCCAGCGGCAGCAGCTTGAGAACGGTGGTGACGAGCTGCACCTGCCCCCCGGTGCGCACGCCGTGGGCGTTGACGAGCGTCAGACTCCAGAGCGCGACGAGCGCCGCGGCAAGGGCCGCGACAGCCGAGGTGCCGAGCAGCGGCCATACGACCGTCGCGTAGCTGATCGTCGCGACGGCCAGCGCCGCGTTCCCTGCGAGGATCGAGATCCAGTACGACCAGGCGACCCAGAATCCCACGAAGTCGCCGAATCCTTCACGCGCATAAGCGTAGGGCCCGCCGACCCTCGGGAGGACCGCGCCCAGTCTCGCCAGCACCAGCGCCAGGCACATGGCCCCGCCCGCGCTCACCAGCCACCCGAGGATGCTGATTCCGCCGAAGGCAGCCAGCGACGCGGGGAGAAGGAAGACCCCCGACCCGATCATGCTCCCCACGACGAGGGATGTGCACATCCACAGCCCGAGGTCGCGTTTGTTCGCTAACAGCTCTCCGACTCCCTGTTCCCGTCGCGGTACCCCATTCTATGATGCGGGTTCATCGCGGACAACGGTCGGCGACAGGCCCTGATCCGTTGAACTAGCCGGTTTCCCGCAGCTCGTACACCGCCAGCCGCTGGACATTCAATTCGTCCCGCACCACCACCAGCACCCAGTCCTCGCCGGCGTCGAGGAGGGACATGTTGTTGGGGATTGTCACCTGCCGGATCCGATCTCCGGAGGGGTCGAATACGTCCCAGCGCCGCCCGGGGTGACCCGGCAAACGTCCCTTCCACTCCAACCCCTCAAACCGGCCGACCCACAGGCTCCCGTCATCCAGCACCATCAGCCGTGAATACGCGGGAAGGACGGCGGGAAGGACTTCCTCGTAGTCGGGCCAGGAATCCCGCAGGAAGCTGTTGCGCGCCGCCTCGTCTTCCTCGTCCTGCAGAAACTCGTCCCGAAGCTGGTCGATGTCCGCCTGAGTGGCCGTCAGATCGTCCCCCGTCCACTCGATCGTCCTGGTCACGCTCCCGTCCCACGCGACGAGTTCCAGGACGTAGTCGTCGCTGGTACCGACCCATACGCCCTCGCGAGTGCCTCCGAGAACCAGTCTCTTCGTCCAGGGACGATCCCAGTAGCCGCCGTTCAGGATCTTCTCGGGGCCGGGCACGTTCTCCCTGAGCACGTTTGCAGGCGCGCCCTTCCCGGTCCAGACCACGGGCACCTGGAAGCGCACGATCCCGGGCTCCGCCGGGAAAGAGCCCCACGGGAAGTAGATGATCCTGCCGTCCGGCGTGCAGGTGACACGTTCGTAGGGCAGCGGACCCTCGTGCGCAACCGGCCACGTCGACAACCGTTCGCCCTGCTGGCTGAACTCCGTCACACGGATCAGTTCCCGGTCGTATACGTGGATTCGGTCGCTCGAACATGCCCTGAGCAGCCTCAACCGGAGGAACTCTCCCGGACCCGCCCCCCTCCTTCCGGCGGTCCAGAGGTGCGTCCCGTCCGCTCCGAACTTGCGGATCTCCCACGTACCCTCGACCGCCACGACGACGCTTCCATCGTCCAGCCGCTTGCCGCCCGAGATCCGGAAGAACATCTGGGCATCGGGACCGTCCACCGTTCCCACGATCCAGACGGGGTCCGGCGACGGAGCGAAGGCCGGGAGGGCTCCGTCGGCGGTCGTTTTCCCTTCCTCGCCGCAGGACAGGGCGAGAGAGGCGGCCACAACCCCGGCGGCCCGCAAAAGCACACCGGGTACGGGTGAACGCCTGGGCTGCGGTCGCGCGGTGCCGCCGACCGT
This sequence comes from Gemmatimonadetes bacterium bin94, assembly GCA_002238865.1. Classification (GTDB taxonomy): domain Bacteria; phylum Gemmatimonadota; class Gemmatimonadetes; order Longimicrobiales; family Gaopeijiaceae; genus Bin94. The sequence continues at coordinate 8,354 of MPNE01000053.1, forward strand.
CATCCAAGCTGGCGCGGAATGTCCCGAAATGTCATCCTCCGAATGCAGCGGGGCTTGTTCCATGGACTGTGCCAGGCCCTTACCACCCCGATCGAGGACCATAGCCCAATGCAGGATGCTCTTCAACGTACACTCCCGTTCATACCCGATATCGTACCGGCCGTGTTCCTCTGCGCCGCAGTCCTGTCGCTGGCGGCGTGCGAGGCCGCGGAGGCCCCCGCCCAGTCCAGCGCCGACGGGCAGCGATCGGGCGAAACCGTCTTTCCCGTGACCAATCGCCCTGACGTCCGTGGCGTCACCGGAGCGGTGTCGGCGGGCCATCCACTGGCAGCCGCGGCCGGCTACGACGTGCTTCGGCGCGGCGGCAACGCAATGGACGCCGCGATCGCCATGGCCGGAGTACTGGCCGTGGTCCGTCCCCACATGAACGGAGTCGGGGGCGACGCCTTCGCGCTGTACTACGAGGCGGAGACCGGCCGGGTCCACGCGCTGAACGGCAGCGGCCGCGCCGGCGCGCTCGCCACCCCCGCCCTGTTCGCCGAGCGCGGACTCGACGCGGTGCCGGGCAACGGCCCCCTCTCGATTTCCGTGCCGGGGGCGGTGGCGGCCTGGGTTGACGCTCTGGAACGCTTCGGCACCATGCCGCGGGACGAGTTGCTGACGGCGGCGATCGGGTACGCCCGCGATGGCTTCCCCGTGTCCACGCGGCTCGCCAGCGACATTGCGGCCCAGTCGGGTGCGCTGAACGACCACGCTCGGGCGCTGTATCTGCCCGGCGGCGAGCCACCCCCCGTGGGGAGCGTTCTGCGCAATCCGGCGCTCGCGGCCACCCTGGGACGGATCGCCCGGGACGGCAAGCAGGGTTTCTACAGCGGCTCCGTCGCCGACCGATTGACGACCTTTATCGAAGCGGAAGGCGGCTATGTGCGCGGCCCGGACCTCGCCGCGCACACCTCGACGTGGGTCGAGCCTCTCAGCGGCGACTACGAGGACTACACGGTGCTCGTCCTCCCGCCCAACACACAGGGGATCGCGCAGCTGCAGCTGTTCGAGATGGCCGGGGCCTTCGAACTGGCAGAGATGGGACACAACAGCGCGGCCTACCTGCACACCCTCATCGAGATGAAGAAGCTCGCCTTCGCGGACCGGGACCAGTGGGCGGCCGATCCGGACTTCAGCGATATCCCCCTCGACGACCTGCTCGATCCCGCGTACCTGGCCGGCCGTGCGGGGATGGTGGATCCACGTCAGGCGGCCGAGGGTCGCGAGCCGGGCCTGGCGCCTGCCGCAATGGCTGCCCGGACGGAGGACGCCGCCTCAGCGTTGACGGCCCGCTCCGCCACGGACGACTCGGGCGACACCGTCTACCTCACCGCAGTGGACCAGTGGGGCAACGCGGTCAGCTGGATTCAGAGCCTGTTCGCCGGGTTCGGCTCCGGTCTGCTCGAGCCCGAAACGGGCGTCGTCCTGCACAACCGGGGCGCCCTCTTCAACCTGGAAGCCGGCCATCCGAACATCATCGCGCCCGGCAAGCGGCCTTATCATACCCTGACGCCCATGATGGCGCTTCACGGTGACGGGAGCTTCGCCTTCACCCTGGGAACGCCCGGCGGAGACAGCCAGCCGCAGAGCCTGCTGCAGATCGTCAACAACCTGGTCCACTTCGGCATGACGCCCCAGGCCGCCATTGAAGCGCCCCGCTTCCGGAGCTATGGCGGGCTCGGGGTGGCGTTTGAGGACCGGGTTGACGCTTCAGTGCTGGACGCACTTGAGGCGCTGGGTCACGAGGTCGAGGTCGTGCACGGGTGGACCTCCACCTTCGGCGGAGCGCACATGATCTTGCGCGACCCCGCCGGGACGCTCACCGCCGCTTCCGATCCGAGGCGCGAGGCATATGGGATTGCGTACTGACCAACTCCACCGGCTCCCCATGGGGCGTGTGCCGATACGCATCCGCCCAGGCGTCCCTGCATTCCGCCAGGGCGCTTGCGTCACCCAGGCCGCGCTCCACGACCAGCCGTTCCAGAGCCGCCACCCAGTGATGGTAGTAGCGCGAGCCGTCGTCCGGTTCGCCCCGTGCGCCGGCTGCCGCCAGTTCGTCCGCCAGCGTGCGCGCCCACGTCGTCCAGGAGAAATGTCCCCGCTGCGACAGCGTCACCGCCAGTGCGAAGGCCTGGGCCTGCCACGGTTCCTCGAACACGGGACCGTCTTCATCGCGGGGCAGCGGCGGCAGGGCCGCGAGGCGGTCGGGGCCGAAGTGCGACGAGGCGGTCATCGCGCCGGCTCCAGGTAGTCTTCCCAGAGGTCGACGTACATCGCGTCGCGGGAGCCGGCTCGATCGCCCCACAGTTCCCGGGCCTCGAAGCGCACCGAGTAGACATGCTGCGGCGTGTCCAGCGGAAGGCGGCCGTGCTCGTCGCTGTCCTGCAGCGCGTAGACGCCGTAGTCCTCAGCCACCGTGCCAAGCCGTCCACGCACGTACCGCGGCAACCGGTTGTGTCCGCGCGGATTCAGGTTGCGCGCGCGCACCGCTTCGTTGTCGCTGAACCGGGCAGGCACATCATGATCGAGCAGCCCGAAGCCGAGGGATCCCTTCGCGGCCGGAAGCAGGTCGGGCTTGCCCGCACCGGGGTCCGCGCGACCGGCTTCGAACTCGGTCCCGGTCACCAGGCCGCTGACGAGCAGCCGGGTCGCAGTCATGTGGAACCAGCGCTCGTAGTACGACATCCGCAGGTAGTCGGCCGGAGGAATGCTCTCGAGGACGAAGCGAAATCCCGGCCAGTCGCGTCCGCGTCCCCAGGGCTTCACAAGCCGGGTCAACGCGTACACCCGACCTTCCCAGCGGTGGTGGAACACGGGTTCGTTTTCTTCACGCACGATCGGCCCGAAGCCGTCCATGCCACCCATGTCGTGGATGCTGTTCATGATCCGTCCCCCGATGGCGGCGCCACCGTTGCCACACCGACCATCGAGTCGCGGGTGACGAGGGTTGCCAGCTCCTCTTCCGACATGTCCTCTGTGCCGGCGGGGCGCTCCGGCAAGACCAGGTAGCGGATCTCGGCGGTGCTGTCCCAGACGCGCACCTCCACGTCTTCCGGAACCTCCAGGCCGAATTCGCGCAGGACCTCGCGCGGTTCGATCACGGCCCGCGCCCGGTACGCGGCCGACTTGTACCAGACCGGCGGCAGTCCCAGGGTCGGCCACGGATAGCATGAACACAATGTGCACACAAGCAGGTTGTGGACCTTCGAGGTGTTCGCCACGACCTTCATGTGCTCACCCTGGCCACCCAGGTAGCCGAACTCGCCGATCGCCGAGGTCCCGTCGGCCAGAAGCCTCTCCCGGAACCCGGGATCGACCCAGGCGCGGGCCACGACCTGCGCCCCGTTCCGCGGTCCGATACGGTTCTCGAAAGCGTCGACGATCTCGTCGAGCGCCGCCGCGTCCACCATCTCCTTTTCGACCAGAACCGACTCGAGCGCCTTTACCCGAAGGGCGATGTCGTCGGGGACGACCTGGTGGTCGTGATCGTGGTGATGGTGATCGTGGCCGTGATCGTGGCCGTGATCGTGCCCGTGAGTGTGGTCGTGACCGTGGTCGTGGGTGTGGTCCATGCGATCCTCCTGTCGCTCCATCGTGGCTGCCGGATCGGGGTGCGCGCAAACAATCAACCCGGTCACGAGGCCCAGCGCCAGAAGTCCCGTCCAGCCATGTACCCGCCCGCCGACTGGCCGCAAGCCACCTGCAACACCTAGAATGCCCGACAATCCCCCCTCCGAGAGCCGAGCCCGACATGACCCCGCGCACCCTCACGAACTGCATCTGCCTCCTCGCGTTCTCCCTCGCCGCTGCCTGCGGCGGAGGAGCTGCGACGGGAAACCCCGCTCCTCCAGGCGCCGACGGCGGTGAAAGGGACGGTGGCCAGGCGAGAGGCGACGATGCGGCCGGTGACGCCGACGAAACCAGCTACGCCGATCTGATCGAAGGCGCCGAGTCCGACGACGGCCTCTTCACCGTCCATCACAAGGGGGACGACTACCTGTTCGAGATCCCCGATTCGCTCCTCGACCGGGACATGCTCCTTGTCAGCCGAATCTCCGGCAAGATGGACGGCCTGGGCGGATTCGCGCCGGCCGGGGTTGCAACCAACCGTCAGATGGTCCGTTTCGAGCGGCGCGGGGAACGCGTTCTGCTGCGCAAGTACTCCGGCGAGGCCGTCGCCGACGATACGCTGGCCATCGCCGCATCGGTCGAGGCCAACTACTTCGCCCCCATCCTCGCGTCGTGGGACATCGAGGCCCGTGGCGCCGACTCGACGAGCACCGTCATCGACGTCACCGGTTTTTTCGAAGGCGACACGCCCGCCATTTCGGGGCTGAGTCCGGCGCAGCGCAGGACGTACCAGGTCCGCCGCCTGGACGGGGACCGAAGCTTCATCGGCCGCGTGCGGAGCTACCCTCTCAACGTCAATGTGCGGCACACGCTCACCTACGACGCGGGCGCGCCGCCGTCGGATCAGCGCGCCAATACGGTCTCTCTGGAGATGAACCAGTCGCTGGTGCTCCTGCCGGCCGAGCCGATGCGCCCCCGTTACGGCGATCCGCGCGTCGGCTTCTTCTCGATCAACCGCATCAACTACGGGCTCGACGAGCAGAAGGCGGCCACCGAGACCTTTATCCGCCGGTGGCGCCTCGAGCCCTCGGACCCGGAAGCCTATGCACGGGGTGAAGTCGTCGATCCGGTGCGGCCGATCACCTACTACGTCGATCCCGCAACCCCGGAGCGCTATGTGGGTGCCGTCCAGCGCGGGATCGAGAACTGGCAGGCCGCCTTCGAAACCGCCGGGTTCAGCAACGCCATCGTCGCCCTGGAGGCACCGAGCAGGGAGGAGGATCCCGACTGGGACCCGGAGGACGTGCGCTACTCGGTCGCGCGCTGGTCGGCGAGCGAGACGCGGAACGCACAGGGGCCAAGCACCTCGGATCCGCGCACCGGAGAGATCATCGAGTCGGACATTGTCTGGTACCACAATCACATGCGCTCCTACCGCAACTGGATGATGGTGCAGACCGGGGCCGCGAACCCCGACGCCCGCCAGCTGCCGCTGACCGACCAACTCATGGAAGAGGCGATGGAGCAGGTCATCACGCACGAAATCGGGCACGCGATCGGGCTGCCGCACAACATGGTGGCCAGCTCGTCCTACCCGGTGGATTCGCTGCGTTCGCAGAGCTTTGCCAGCCGTATGGGCGTCGCCCCGACGATCATGGACTATGCGCGCCAGAACTATATCGCGCAGCCTGACGACGGGCTGCGGCCGGAAGACTTCCTGCGGCGGATCGGCGTCTACGATCACTATGTGGTGAACTGGGGGTACAGGGTGCTGCCCGATGCCGCAACCCCCGCCGACGAGATCCCGACCCTCAGCCGCTGGATCGTCGAGCGCGCGGACGACCGCATGTACAAGTATCTGCCCCAGGGTGGCCTCGGCGTGAGCGATCCGCGTGCACAAACCGAGGACATGGGCGACGACCCCGTGCGCGCAAGCGAATTCGGCATGGCCAACCTGAAGCGCATCGTCCCGAACCTGGTCGCATGGACCACCAAACCCGGCGAGGACTACACGGACCTCGCCGAGATCTACGGTGAAGCGATCGGCCAATGGTCACGCTACGCGGGGCACGTGCTGACCCTGGTGGCGGGGGTGCACGTGGACCTCAAGACAGCGGATCAGGACGGCGTGGTCTTCGACGGTATCCCGCGGGCCGAGCAGAAGCGGGCCATGGACTGGCTCGCGCAGGAAGTCTTCACCGCGCCGGCGTGGCTCAACGAGCCCGAAATCCTGGCGCTCATCGGTCCCACCGGCGGCAGCGTGGCCAACATCTCGAGACGGCAGATTTCCGTCCTGAACCGCCTCCTGGACCCGCGCCGGATGGCGACCCTCGTGGAGCTGGAGGCTTCCCGGCCGGACGACGCCTACCCCCTGGTCGAGTTCCTGGACGACATGCGCGCCGCGGTCTGGCAGGATCTGGACCGGGTGTCGGAGATCGGCGTCTATCGTCGTGCCCTGCAGCGGGCCTACCTGGAGCGGATGGAGTACCTGATGACGGAAGAGCCGGCGGGCAACCCGTTCCTGGGCGCCGGGCCGGACGTGAGCATCTCCGACATCCGCCCCCTCGTCCGCGAACAACTGCGCATGGTCAGGGACGATGCGGAGCAACGGACCAACGGGGGGGCAGGTGACCGGGTGACCGGAGCTCACCTGGCCGACGTCGTCGTCCGTGTCACCGCGATTCTGGAGCCCCCGGGTCCGGCGCAAGCCCCCGCGTCGCAAAGCGGCGGGCGAGGCGCCGCGGCCAGGGTGGGGTCGCGGTGACCGTTGGCGGGGTCCGATGTGACGGTTGGCGGGCTGTTGCCGCACGATGCTATGATGGAGGTACGCGGATCTTGACGCCGTAAGGAGCCGAATCGATGACGTCCGCGCACGCACGCAGGGCCCGGAGGATGGCAATCCCCGTGCTGGCCCTGGCCGTCCCGGCCGTGTTCGCCGTGGGAGAAGCCGAAGCGCAGGACCCTGTCCACTGGACGGCGGAGGCGGCTTCGGCCAGCGTGGCGCCGGGAGGAACGCTCACCGTCGCCGTCAGTGCCGTGATCGATCCGGGGTGGTACATCTACTCGATCACGCAGGGCGAGGGAGGGCCGGTGCCGAGCAAGGTTTCGCTCGCCGCGGACCAGCCCTTTGCGCTGGCCGGGTCGGTGACCGGCACCAGGCCCGAGGTGAAGTTCGACCGGAACTTCTCGATGGAGGTCGAAGTGCACGAGGGCCGGGTGGCCTACACCGTGCCGGTCGAGGTAGCGTCCGGGACTGAAGCAGGGGCTACCGAGATCCTGATCCGAGCCCGCTACCAGGCATGCACCAACCGGGTGTGCCTGCCAGCGCAGACCGAGAGGATCTCGGTGCCCGTCACGGTCGTGCCCACGCGCCCATGATCGACGGCGCCTTCTTCTGGCTGGCCATCTCGGCCGGGGCGTTCGCGCTCGTCACACCTTGCGTCTTCCCCATGGTTCCCATCACGGCCTCGTATTTCGCGAAGCACGGGAGTGGTGACCGCAATGCGGCCGTCAAGAATGCGCTGCTGTTCGGCGCGGGGATCGTTGGTACCTTCACCGCGGCGGGGCTCGCGACGTCGGTACTGGTCGGTGCGGCGGGCATGGCCCGGTTCGCCGCCAATCCGTGGGTGAACCTCGCTATCGCGGCGATGTTCGTGGCCTTTGCGCTCAACTTCTTCGGCCTCTACGAGATCCGCCTCCCGTCGAGCCTCCTCACCCGCCTCGACCGCGTCACGCGCGACCGGGCATCCACCGGCGGGCTGGGCGCGGCACTCGTGGGCGGCACCTTCGCAGTGACGACGTTTACCTGCACGGCCCCCTTCGTGGGCACGCTCCTCGTGCTGGCTTCACAGGGGCAGTGGCAGCAGCCCGTCGTGGGCCTTCTCGTCTTTTCGGCGACCTTCGCCATCCCCTTCGTCCTTCTCGCCCTGGCCCCGCGCGCCCTGGCGCGGTTGCCACGCACGGGCGGGTGGCTGAACTCGGTCAAGGTGGTGCTCGGCCTCGTCGAAGTCGGTGCTGCGCTGAAGTTCATCTCCAACGCGGACATGGTGCTCGGATGGGGCGTCTTCACCCGTCAGGCGATCCTCGTCTCGTGGGCGTTGCTCTGCGGTGTCATCGCCGTGTATGTGTTCGCGCGCAGGCCCCTCCGCCTCACCATCGCGGCCACGTTCGCCGCCATCGGATTGTGGCTCGTGGCCGGGCTTGACGGCCGGCCACTCGGCGAAATCGAGTCATTCCTGCCCCCGCGGGCCCAGGACACGCCGGCGGGTGTCCTGGCCATGGCCGCCCGTGGCGACGAGCCCGAGGGACTCGGATGGTACCTGAACGACCTCGACGGCGCGCTCGCCGCGGCCCGTGAAGGAGGCGACCGGGTCTTCATCGACTTCACCGGCTACACGTGCACGAACTGCCGCTGGATGGAGTCGAACATGTTCACGATCCCCGAGGTCGAGGAACAGCTGGGACGTTTTGTCCTGGCCCGCCTCTTCACCGACGGGGAGGGCGAGGTGTACGAGAACCAGATGGACTACCAGAAGGAACAGTTCGGAACGATCGCCCTCCCGCTGTACGCGGTCGTGGACGGGGAGGGCGCGACGGTTGCGACCTTCCTCGGCCTGACCCGGGATCGCGACGAGTTCCTGGACTTTCTCAGGAAAGCGCTGTAGCAGCTCCAGGAAGGGAGCCCGGCCGCCGAAGCAGGGAAACGGGCTAACAGAAAAGGAAGTCACATGCGGAAACCAGCATCGCTCTACATGGTCGGGGTCTCTTCATTCATCCTCGGGCTGGTTGCGGCGGAGTTCTTCCTGGGATCCCGCGCGGACGCCGCGGCTACGGCCGATTCTTCGTGGGAGCTTCCGGTCGCTGCCCAGAGGGAGTGGTTTCCCCCGGTCAGCGAGTACGAAACCGACGGAGAACCGCTCGACGAAGAGAAGTTCGAGGCCCTTATGGCCGCGGTCGATGAGGCCATGACCGCGGAAGAGACCCTGGCCGACTTCGAGCGGGAAGCGGTCGTCCACCTCATGAATTTCATTCGCCGGCTCGCCCCCTCCGAGGTCGGCGACGAGCAGAAGGAACGGATCAAGGCGTACCTCGCCGAGCTTGCCGAGCAACATCCGGATCACAGCTCGCTGATCAACCAGAGGGCGGGACTGGTCGACGCCTATGCCGCACCCATGGGGGAGTCGGCACCCTCCCTGGCCGGCTCCCTGCTGATCTTCGGCGACGGGGACGACTACAACCCGGACGGGGACCTCTTCGACGACGGAAAACTCGACCGGATGATGGCCCGCATGGACGCCGTCATGAACATCCCCGCGACGCTGGCCGATTTCGAGGACGAGGCCCGCCTCCACTTCTGGCGCTTCAGCAACCGCCTGCAGCAGGGACGCCTGGCACCCGAGCAAGTGGACCGGGTCGCGGCATACTTCGACGGGCTCAAGGAGGAGCACCCGGATGCCGCCGAAATGATCGACAACGAAATCTTCGTGGTCAGGAACCTGGTCCCGGGCAATGTCGCGCCCAACATCGTGGGCGCCGACACCGACGGCGACGAGTTCGAGCTCGAGGAGTACCGGGGCAACATCGTCGCCCTGATCTTCTCCGGGCAGTGGTGCGGTCCGTGTCGCCGCGAATACCCCTATCACCGCTTCGTGCTGGAAAACTACCAGGACCGGTCGATTGTGCTGCTGGGAATCAACAGCGACGCCGAGCTGGAGACGATTCGCCAGGCGAAGATCGACGAGCAGCTGCCCTACCGCACCTGGTGGGACGGCCACAGTCAGCCGGACGCCGATGTGGTGGCTGCGGACGGGCCGATCGCGACCCGGTGGAACGTTACGGGATGGCCGACGATCTACATCCTCGATGAAGAAGGCGTGATCCGCTTCGTGGGCAAGCGCGGTGGCGAGTTCATTGCCGCCCTCGACGAACTGTACCTGGAAAGGATGATGGGCGAGTACGAGGCCGGGCCGGTGGGAGAGACCGAAGAGGAGGGCGCGGCGGAGACCGAGGCGGAGGGCGCGAGCGGGGCCGAGGGCACGGCCGATACCACCAATCAGGGGTGAATTGGCCGCAGGAGCCGCCCGCTACTTCAATTCCACCAGCTGCTCGGGGTCCACGCGCACCACGATGTAGGTGATCGTCTCGGTGATCTCGCTGAATCCGTGCGGCGAGTCCGCCGGGATGATGACCATGTCTCCGGGGCCGACATCACGACTTTCGCCGTCTTCGATGCCGCCTACCGCGCTCGGCCCGGTAAGTCTGCGCACCGTGGCACCTTCGGGGTCGAGTTCGCGGCCTTCGCTGAGTTCGCCCCCCGTCACCAGGGTCCCCCGCCCCGAGACCACGTAGTAGACCTCGGTCTGCTTGTGATGCTGAATCGCGCCGAGCGATGTGCTGGGCGGCCGCTGCACCACGCCGACGCCGACGTTGTGCCCGCCTGCGTCGATGTGCCGGATCTGCTGGTCGCTGACCCGTCCCGCGGGAGCGTTGCCGATCGTGGCCAGGATATCGGCGGCCGAGATGTGCGTGGCGGCGGGGTGCTGCCGGATCGGATCACCAGGTGGGTCGCCCGTTGTCGCGACCCAAAGGATTGCGGCGGTGAGGGCTATGGCCAGAAGCTTCGACATCTTGCGGCTCCGTCAGGGGTGGGCCGAGGGGCGGTTGTGCGGCGGGAAATAGTACGGAGAGTAGCGCCTCCCTACAAATACGTCGCCGGCGGCATCCCGAAGATGTTGTCGATCACTTCGCGGGCCTGGGGCGGCACACCGGTCAGCGACGAGGGGATGCCCATCGCGCGGGTCTCTTCCACCGCCCGCTTCAGGACCAGGGCGCCCGTCAGATCGATACGACCCAGCCCCTCAAGGTGAATGACTACTTCGGACACGTCCCTCGCCTCCGTAAGCCGGCTCATCAGGGCCTCCTCCAGCCTCGGCGCCGACGCGAACCAGAGGATGCCCTGGACCTCCAGATGAAGGACGTCTCCCTCCATCCAGCTGTCGAAGCCGGCCCGCCGTTCCCTCCACACATGAATGGCGAGCGACAACAGGATCCCCAGCAGCAGCGCCTGCTCGATCCGGGGAGCAAGGAGCAGGCAGAGCACCAGCGTGAACCAGACCACCAGCGCCTGGATCCGGGACAGCGTCCACACATTGATCAGGATGCGCGGTTTGACGAGCCCCCCTACCGCGGCAATCACGATCCCGGCCAGTACGGCCTTCGGCAGGGCGGAGAGCACCCCCGCGAAGGGGAGGAAGACGAGCACCGCAAGCCCGGTGATGGCCCCCGACCAGCGAGTGCCCGCGCCAGACAGGTGATTGAGGCTGCTGCGCGAGAGCGAACCGTCGGCCGGCATCCCGCCGAACACGCCCGAGACGACGTTGGCGGCCCCCTGGGCGAGGAACTCGCGGTCCGGACTCCAGCGCGCCCTGTCCATCGTTGCGAAACCGCGTGCGATCGCCGTGGTTTCCGCGAACCCTACCAGAGCGATGACGACCCCCGGCACGACCAGTGCCGGAACGAGGCCCCACGGCAATGCAAGGCTCAGGGGGGGCAGCGCCCCGGGAATGTCTCCCACGACAGGACCCTGGTAGCCGCCGAAAACCGAGTACACGACCCCCCCGAGAACCGCGACCAACGCACCCGGGAAAAGGGGGTGGACCCGGCGTGCCAGCAGGGTGATGGCCACGGTCAGCACGGTGAGCGCGAAGGCGACGAGGTTCCACGAACCCGGGCTGCCCAGGATGCGGATGGTGTTCCCGACGAGCCCGGCCTCGCCCACGCCGGCCATCCCCAGAGTGGACGGAAACTGCGACAGAAGGATCAGGATGGCGGCACCGGAGGTGAATCCCCGGACCACGGGCTGCGACATCAGGTAGGTGACCTTGCCCGCCCGGACGGCCGCGATGGCCAGCCGCGTCACGCCGACGATCAGGGCGAGGAGCGCCGCAGCACCCACGTATTCCCGGCTTCCGGGCGTGGCAATGGTCACGAGGGCGCCGTGTGTCAGCAGCGCGGTGAGGGCCACCGGGCCGGTCTGCAGGTAGGGGCACGATGCGAACAACCCCGCCGCAAGCAGCGGAAGCGCCGACGCGTAAAGGCCGTGCACGCTGGGCAGTCCGGCGAGCTCCGCGTACGCCATGCTCTGCGGTATGATGAGGAGCGCGACGCTCAGCCCCGCAACGAGGTCCCGCGACGAACGCTGTCGTTCTCCCCACGCCTCGGCGCCGACGACGGGGTTTCCTGCCCGGCTCCGGCGGGCCACGGGACTGCTCACGCGGCGACCGCCTCATCCGCCAGCTCGGCGAGCAGCGCGGCCGTGGAGCGCGCCCCCGCCCCCCCCCCCCCCCCCCCCCCCCCCACCCCCCCCCCGCCCTGCCCCCCCGCCCCCACCCGCGCGCCCCACCTCCCCGCGTGGCTGGCCAGCCACCGCAGCGTCCCGGCGTGGTCCTGCGCGAAGAACGAGTTCAGGACATATCGACGCT
>MPNE01000054.1 GCA_002238865.1 Gemmatimonadetes bacterium bin94
CGGGGGGGATGGGGCTGTCCGGCTCCATCCCCCTTGGCGCCAATCGAGGTTTGCCGAGATGGGGGGTCACTCCCAGCCACGTCCAAGGAGCGCAGACTGGCGTCGGCGCTCCGCTGGCCGTGGTGCAACCGCAAGCGCGCCAGCGACATGGACGGCCGGGGCCGTGTCCGGCCGAACGGCCATTTCGTGTCCGGCGACCCCCAAAGTGAGCCGGACACGCAGGACTTGCCACCCACACCCGCATTCGGCGCTCAAAACGGGTTCCCCGACAGACGGCTCGAACGCCACCACCGGGAGGACGTTGGAGGTGGAGACGCCATCGGGGTACGCCTTCGCCTCGGCGACAACCCTGTGGCGGACTCGGCCGCCGATATGCGGGCGGTGACGACGGCGGTGCGGCGCTCAGGCATCACGCCGCACTGGCGCGGGGGAAAGGGGGCGGCGCCCCCAAGCGCGACCTCCACGGGAGCGCGACGCGCGGGGGGTTCGAAGGGGGGGCGGGAGTCAGCCCCTCGCCAGCCCCGGTGTATTACACGGGGTAGGCTGGCTGACCCACCTTAGTGGCGTCCGACAAGCCCGTCGGCGACGTGTCCGAGACGTGTCGTCGGCTGCCACCAAGACAATGGCGGCGCACCACCGCAAGCACTCCGGGGAGCCCGTTCAGACGGGCCTCCCGAAGCGCGGCCAACGGTGGGATGGTGGCCAGCGATGCCGGGCCATCCATGTACACCCGAAGCCGGAGCGGCGGCTGGTCCCGCCAGCGCGCCTGTCGATGGGCACGGGCACCGGTTCCGCCGTGGGGTGGATCAACCTGACTACTGCGTCTCCTCCGGTGTTTCGCCTCGTTTGATCGCGTTGCCCTTCACCCTTCGGTGACCCGAAGGGCGATACTCTACGGACTTCATCCGCGATTGGTTTCATCCCCGATGGCCCTACCTACGGACGGGTGTCGTGGCGATGAGAGCAGATCGACCTGGGCGCCGGGGGGAGTGAACGATCCCGCTGGAACCGCTGAAGAGCCGATGTGAGCACCAGGGTGGCGCTGTCGGTCGCGGGCGCGGCTCCCCTCCAACCTGCCAACACCGACGCTCTCAGGCACCGCTGTTCCAGCCCCGCTTGTTGCCGGACAAGAGTCTCCATGCCCTACACGGAGAAGCCCGATTCCGGCTGTGTCAACCGCGTGAATCGAGGCGGATTCCCAAGGGTTCCAGTGCCGTCCCGGAGCCGGATCGGCGTCCGCCAGCGACTCCCCCGTCACTCCCCGACGAACGTGAAGCGGGACTGCGCTCGCGGGCTCGGGCGGGCCTGTCGAAGAAGGGGCGCTGGACGGCAGCGTACATTCACGAATCGCGTGGCTTGGGCGCTCAACTACCTTCTCCGTGCCGCGTTGGTGGAACGGGTGCGGCGAGGCGTATACCGGGTTGCCGATGAAGGCAGGCGTCTCTTGGCCAAGCCCCCGAAACGCTTGAACATCAGGTATCTCCGACGTTTTCCCGCGTTTGTCGCAAGCAAGAATGAAGCGGAGAAGGGGCCGGACACCCTCCGGTACTTCTGAGGAAGCGCTGGAGGCCGCCGACCGGGAGCTAACCGAAGGGATGGAGGCCGAGGTGTTGGACCGCCTCCGAAAGGCGTCGCCGTCCTTCTTGGAGCGGGTGGTGGTGAGTCTCTTGGTCGCCATGGGGTATGGCGGTGGCGATGCCTCGATGGGCCGCGTGACCGGAGGTGCTGGTAACGGGGGAATCGACGGAACCATCACGGAAGACAAGCTCGGCCTCGACGAGGTTTATCTCCAAGCCAAGAAATACGCCAGCGGAAGCACCGTGGGCGTTGGCGAGCTACGGAACTTCGTCGGCGCGCTGATGGGAGCGCGCGCGCAAAAGGGCGTTCTCGTCACGACCGCCGACTTCACTGCCTCCGCCAACGAATTCGCCGCCCAAAGCCCGAAGCGCGTGGTGCTCATCAACGGTCGAAGACTCGCCCGGCTGATGGTACGGCACGATGCGCCCCCCTTTTGGTACCCCAGATGGACCGTCCGTGAACGGCCGTTGCTCCTGGCGCGCTCACCCGGTCAGTTCTAGTCGTTCATCCTGTCGATGGGCAGCCCGCTGGGGACGCGGTCAGGTATGGTGTGACTGAGGTCCCGCGCGGAGGCATCGGTCAACGCCCGTAGGAAGGCCACCAGGTTGGCGTGGGTTTCCTCGTTGAACCTGAGCGTGAACAGCACGGGATCCTGGTTGGCCAGAATCGCTTCGACATTGTCGAGCAGCGTGGGCCACAGCAGCCGGTCTGGAACGTGTTCAGCGATGTCGTACGCTCTTAGCTGCGATGCGGCGTCGTTGTAGTGGGCCACGAAGGTCTCGAGGGTGGCGAACTGGCCCAGATGTCCGTAAGGGGCCGTCAGCTCCACGTTCCTCAACGGGCGAGCCATGAAGCGTCTCCGGTCGCCGGGAAGATTCGTCACCTCCTCGCGTCCGAAGTCCTCCCGGCCGACGGTCTTGCCGGGTCCGAACTGGGGGAGCGCGGCATTGTGGAAGTCTCCTGCGAAGCTCGACCTCTTGTGGCAGTTGGCGCAGCCGATGGTCATGAAGTCCTTTGCACCGGCCAGCGCGGAGTCGCTCAGCGCATCGTTGTCCCCACGCAGGAACCAGTCCCAAGGAGTGTTGTTGAACACGAACTCGACTGCGTAGAAACCAGCTATGGCGTTGGACGCATGGGCGAAGCTCATGCTGTCGAACGGGGTGCCGGGATACGCTCGCTCGAAGAGACGGACGTACTCGGGAACATCCCCCAGCCGCTCCATGAGAAGACCCCAGATGCCTCGGAAATCGTCGTCGTCGAGGTCCGCGAGGTCGTTGTCTCCCGGTTGGCCACGCATCTCCTCTCTGGAAGTCACCGGGATAAGACCCTGGGCCGACACGGCCCCGAACTCGAAGACATCCTCCATCTCGGGGGTCAGCTGATCCCTGGCCGGGGTGCGGATGGAACCGTCCGACATCTCCTCTACCCGCCCGTCCCAGAAGAGTTGAGCTGCTCCGGGGAGGTTGAAGACGGCAGGGGAATTTCTGGGAATGAAGATGCCCTCGGGGTGCGAACGCTGCGACCCCAGGCCCGTGCCACCCTCGCCGATCGACAGAGTCCTGGCGTCCCCCGTGGCCATTTCCGGAAGATGGCAGGTCATGCACGCGATGTTCCGGTTGCCGCTGAGGATCTTGTCGAATGCCAGCGCCCGGCCAAGCGTGACCAGGTCGTTTCGCACTGGGCGCGGGTTGGGAAGGGATTCGAAGCCACGCGTCGCGGCCAGGATACGGACCTCCGTGGCGAGGTCGTCGCGGGCGGGCTCGGCCGGAGAATCGCAGGCCAGCAGCCCCGCACAGGCGAACAACCCGGCCCAAGAGGCCCGCGAACGGTATCCACGGCGCTTGCGAGGTCCGGTCGCCGTGCGGTGAATCACGCTCGGCTCGGCTCGCTTAATCTAACGATCGGGCTGTAGCTCGATATCGTCACCTGTCAACCCTCCTGTGTGGTTGTCCGTGGCAGCGGTCTTGTCGGGGCAGCCCGCCCCGAAATTTGACGATCTTCGGAGTACAACCCTTCAATATAGGCGTTCGCATACGATCTGTGGGCGACGATGTCGCCCGCTTCGGCGACGGTTTGGCGATGATGCCCCTCTCGCGGGGAATGACGAGCCCTGACGGATCTGGACATGTCCGTCGAGGACGGCATGAAGATGGTGATCTCAGCGGGCATCGTCACGCCACCCAAGGCGGCCACGGATGACGCGGGCGAGGCACCGGCCAATACCGGGGTCGTGACCACACCGTAGGGGCAGTCTATGACGAGCGGTCCGAGGTCCTGCCCGGTTCCGCGCACGTTCCTACGGCCGGGGGGGCGCGGCGCCCGCGTGCGCACGGATTCCACCGCGCCGCCGCGCCGTGGACAGCCTCCCGCCACGGCTTGAGCAAGTCAACGGCGCATTGCGGCTCCCCCTCGTTCCGTGCCTGACTATCTGGCCGAGGGAATGACTCATGGCACCGTCAACGGACCAAGACGGTGGCCGCAGTCGACGAACAGCCTGCTTTGTTGCAAGCGAGCACCTGGTACTCCGTTGCGATGAATGCGCCGAACGATGTATTGGTATTCCTGTCGCGATACCTGTTGACAGGGGCAGGTATCGTGGTCTCGAACCGGCCCTCCTGGTATACCCTGTAGTGCGTTGCCTCCGGCACATCAACCCACTCAATAAGCGCGTCGTCGGTATCCAAAACTACTGGAATCTTCCTGCCCGTCAGACGGCTCACCTCCGGAGGGATTGCAACCGGCCCCGCAGCTTCGGTCCTACCTGCTGCCTCGGACCTTCCTGTACATTCAGCGCCGTTGCATGCCCTGGCCTCATAATGGTAGGTCGCATGAGATCTGAGTGCGTCGTCAAGATAGCGCACTGGCCACTGTCCTTTCGTCTCGATCATGCCACCAATCGGCGTGTAGGGGCCAGCCGCCGCGGTGCTGCGGTAGAGTTGCAAGCGGTCTGCGTGTAGACCATGCAGGTCGATCGCCAGCCAATTGTCGCCGGCTCCGCCGACTGCAACCCAGAAGTCCAAGGGGGTTCCTACGGTCTGCAGTCTAGAGCACTCCGTCATTTTGCACGCCACAATCCAGTAGTAGTGGTCTCGGTTTTCGCGCGGGTTCGTGTGCGTGTAGGTAGTGCCTTGAACGTTTGTTGCCAGTTGATCGCAGAATAGCGGCCTGCCCCTCGAAGAAAACCGGCACTCGGGTGTGAAGTCGCTGTGGTAGATGTTGTAGTGGGTTGCGCCGGCCGACGCGCTCCAGTTCAGCACTATTGTGGTACCCTGGCGATCATACCGCGCCGAGCCGGGTGGAGCGATGGCGGTGACCGTTACGTCCACCCACTGCGAGTAGGTGTGTGTCCCGTCACTGGCCTCCACCACCATCGTCGCGCTGCCGCTGCTCACCGCCCGTACCGCGACGGTACTGCCCAAGGCCAGCACCGAGGCCGCAGTGCCGCGACGGATCCGGGCCGAATAAGTCAGTTCGTCTCCATCGCGGTCATAGAAGAACGCAGAGGCATCAAGACTGGCGGTGTCGCCAACAGCCAGAGTCAGATCGGGGATGGTGCTACTGCGATCCGGGGCCTCGTCTCCAACCGCAACCCGGAACTTATGGCGGGCCGACAAGCCACCTGGATCTCTGGCTGCCACCGTCAGGGTCGCGATGCCCCCTCCGGCCGCGGCAACCGTCGCGTCGCTCGCCGTAACGTAGCCGAAGGCCACCGTCGACTCGGACGACTCAACAAGATACGTCAGGACATCGCCGTCCGGGTCATCGAAGTACTTGAAGAGCTCGATGTGTGCGGTATCCTCAAGGGGAATCAGGTCCGGGATCGTGCCGACGGCCTGCGGCGCGCGGTTGGACCGCGTGGACACTGTCAGCGCGAAGCTCTGCTGGGCGGCAAGCCCGCCCGCATCCGTGCCGGTCACCGTGATGGTCGCCGTGCCGGCTGCCGCCGCGGCCAGCGTCAGTTCGGCGCCGGACACGGAGGCGGAGGCCACCCCGGAGTTCGATGTCGCCGCAGAATAGGTGAGCGAATCCCCGTCAGGGTCGCTGAAGTGAGATGAGACGTTCAGCGTGGTCGTCTCGCCCTGTGAAACGGTCAGGTCCGGGATCGTGCCGACGGCCTGCGGCGCGCGGTTGGACCGCGTGGACACTGTCACCACGAAGCTCTGCTGGGCGGCAAGCCCGCCCGCATCCGTGCCGGTCACCGTGATGGTCGCCGTGCCGGCTGCCGCCGCCGCCAGCGTTAGGTCGGCACCGGACACGGAGGCGGAGGTCACCCCAGAGTTCGATGTCGCCGCAGAATAGGTGAGCGAGTCCCCGTCAGGGTCGCTGAAGTGAGATGAGACATTCAGCGTGGTCGTCTCGCCCTGTGAAACGGTCAGGTCCGGGATCGTGCCGACGGCCTGCGGCGCGCGGTTGGACCGCGTCGGCACCGTCACCACGAAGCTCTGCTGGGCGGCAAGGTCACCCGCATCCGTGGCAGTGACGGTGATGGTCGCGCTTCCGGGACTCACGGCCGTGATTGTGACCGCCGGGCCCGACACCGAGGCCCCGGCCACCCCTCCATTCGAGGACGAGGCCGCGTAGGTGAGCGAGTCCCCGTCGGGATCGCTGAAGTACTGCGACGCGTTCATCGTCGCGCGCTGGCCCACCTCGACCGTCTGCGCCGGAATCGATCCTGCACGGCGCGGGGGCCGGTTCGGCTGTGGCACGGTCACGCTAACCTGCTGGGTCGCCGTCGCCCGCTCGTCGTCGCTCGCCGTGATCGTGACGATCGCCGTTCCCGGACCGGCCGCAGTGATCGTCACTGCGCTGCCCGACACGCTCGTACGCGCCACCACGGGCATCGAGGAGACGGCCGTGTAGGTCAGCGCGTCTCCGTCCGGATCGCTGAATGCATCGGCCACGTCGAGGGTGGCCATCTGGCCCACCTCGACAGTTTGCGGTTCCAACGTCCCCACCGCCAACGGCAGTCGGTTGGGCACCGTGAACCGGAAGGACTGCGTGGCCGTGAGCCCCGCAGGATCGCGCGCGGTGATCGTCACGGTGGCGCTGCCCTTGGCCTCGGCCGTGACCGTGACCAACGAACCCGCTACGCTCACGCCCGCCACCTCGGCGTCCGACAGGCTGGCCGCGTAGGTGAGCGGCTCTCGGTCCGGATCGGCGAAATACTGGGCCGCGTCAACGGTCGCGGCGTCGCCGACCCGCACCGTGACGTTCGGCGGGGTGCCGTTTGGCTGCGGCGCCCGGTTCGGCACCGTGACCGCGAAGCCCTGCTGACCCTGGAGCCCTCCGGGGTCCCTAGCCGTCAGCGTGACCGTGGCGCTTCCCGGTGCGACCCCGGTCACCGTGATCGCTGTGCTGGCGATTGAGGCCGTGGCCACCGAGGGGTTTGACGACGAGACAGTGTAGTTCAGCATGTCGCCGTTCGGGTCGTTGAAGCAGGCGTTCACGCGCGATGTCTCGCCGACGTGGACCGTCACCACCGGTATCGGGCCGCAGGCATCCGGAGCCAAGGGGTTTTCGCAGGCCATCGCCCACAGCGCCAACAGCAGGGCCGTCCGGAACCCGGGCCGGACGGTGCGTCCGGACTCATGTGGTGGCGACCACCTCAAACCGGCATGCCGGAAAAAGGGGTTGGATGTCCCGTTCGTTCGGCAACTTTCCGCATTCATCGGAATGGTTAAACCCACAGAAACCGATGAACGGACCTTTTCACCTCCGTATCTCGGAGCCGAGCAAGGCACTTCGCGCCGACATGCCCGCTACTTCCCGCATCGCGTCCGGCGGCGTGTCCGGCCAGTTCCGCACGATGCTGCGAACCCTACCGGTCCGGTCCAACACCACGGCCGCCCGGTCGATCTCACGTCTGTCAAGCCCTGCCGAGCCTTCGGGTCCGCTCAGCGTGACCCGATCCAAGCCCTCGGCCCACCCTTGCCGGAATGGAACCGCGAAGACGAAGGTGCTACCGCCATGGTCGGTGGGGTTCGGGGTGAAGTCGTACGAGAACAACGCACGGCCCTGGGCGTCGAACCCGGAGATCCGGTAGGGGCCGGATCCGGTAGGAAGCTTGACGGGCGCGTCCAACGCCAAGGGCGGCTCGAGGTGAAGATTCCCGTTGTCGATGGCTCCCCACAGCACCAGCGTCCGGGTCGTCGAGATGGAGGCCTGCGCGCCCCTCCCCGACCGCGACAGGTGGTCGAGCGACTTCTCGAAGTAGTAGTCGCTCACCCACGTCGGGTTACAGTAGGACATGTAGTCGAAGATCCCCGGAGGCTTCAGGCCCGACTCCCCCGCCGTCACGTCGTAGCCCCATACTCCGATCGTCGCGCGTTCGTGCGGATAGTCCCAATCGGGACCACCGGCGCCGCAACCGGGTGCGTGGCGGAGGTTCACGTCGTGGCCTAGTTCGTGGGCCAGGGTCTCCCCGAATCGGTCGCCGCGGAAGCTGCCGTCAGTAGAGTGCGAGATCGTCAGAGCCGTGTATGCGGGGATGTTGGCCGCGATGCCGCCGAACCCCCAACCGGGGCCTCTGAAGTTCGGGAAAGACAACAGGCCGTGGTAGTACTGGTCCGTGCCTCCGGCCTCGACGTGTCTGAGCAACTGGATCTCGTTCAGGATCCCGACGCCACCTTCCTCTGTCGTGTCCGCGAACGTGATGTAGGGTTCGCGGAGCGACATGTTGAGGGACGAGATGGGCAGGAACTTCCTGGTGAACCGCAACTGATCCTCCGAATCCCGCTCCACGAGATCCCGTGCGAAGCTGGCCACGGCGTCGTTCGCCCCGGAGTTCTTGTGCCATCCATACTGAATGGGCACGATCTTCACGTCGAGCGGCGCCACCTCCCGCACGTCCGGGGTGAACGACCTGACCAGTTGGCTTGCCGAGGTCAGGTTGGCGTCCGAATCGGGGGTCAGTCGGATCAACACCGTGCTTCCGGGACCAAGCTGTTCGCCCGGGATCCGCAGGTTGAACGACCGGTCGAGCCGGCCCTCCTCGACCTCCATTCCAATGCCACCTGCCGGCACGGTCATGCTTCCTCGCCATTCTCTTGCACCGGTGTAGACGGTCACATGGCCCTCGATCCCGTAACTGTTGACCACGTCGCTGGTTGCGAACACCCGCAGCAGACCATCCCGCCCGGCGACCAGGGGCACCGTGCCGTCAAGATTCTGGGCGGCCTGGGTGATGTACGCGCTGGCGATCTTGATGGTCGCTTCCTGTGGATTGGCGAGAATGATGAAGGCGCCCGTGCCGAACCTCAACCCCAGGTATCGGCAGCCGTCGCATTCGATTGTAGCCGAACCGATCACGACTCCGGCACCGTCGCCCAAGATGGTCACGGTCTCCTCCGAACTGAGCACCTCGCCGGCTTCGATACGCACCGTGCCCGATGACAGCGACGCCCTCCCCAGCCCAGTGAGCGAGACGGCGATGCTGAACGGGGCGCCTTCGGGAGCTCCGACCCTCAGCGTCGCCGGTCCCGGGGCCAACGGATCGGAATTGTCGTGACGCTCCGGCAACAGGTCCACGGTGAACGGGCTGCCGGGGTTGCCTCGAAAGTATGCCCCGCGAAGCGAGGACTTCCCCTCGAAGAACCCCTCGGGAAGCGCAAGGATTCGATTGCGCTCCAATAATATGCCTTCGAGTGCCGGCTGCTCGCCGAGGAATCCGGCAGGCAGTTCCTCCAATCTGTTGTCGTCGAGGTCCAGGGATGCAAGGCCGTGAGATGCATCGAACATGCCCTCGGGAAGTTCCGTGAGCCGGTTGTCCCAAAAGCTGACGTACTCAAGCTCGGGGTGCGCGCCGAGGAACCCGCGAGGAAGCTCGGCAAGCTCATTGAAGGAGAAGTACGCGGAACGCAACTTCGGCGATGAGTCCAGAAAGCCCTCGGGAAGTTCCGTGAGCCGGTTGCCCGAAACGGACACGCGCTGAAGCTCGGGGCGCGCGCCGAGGAATCCCTCGGGAAGCTCGCCCAACTCGTTGGAAGAGAAGTACGCGGAACGGAGCTTCGGCGATGAGTCTAGAAAGCCCTCGGGAAGCTCCGTCAGCCGGTTGCCCGAAACGGACACGTACTCAAGCTCGGGGTGCGCGCTGAGGAATCCGGCAGGCAATTCGGTCAGCTCGTTGGAGGAGAAGTACGCGTACCTGAGCTTCGTCGATCTGTCGAGAAAGCCCTCGGGAAGCTCCGTCAGCCGGTTGCCCCAAGCGGATACATTCCACAGCTTGGGGTTAGCGTCGAGGAATCCGGCAGGCAGCTCCCTCAGCCTGTTACCCGCCACGTCAACGCTGGATAGCTGCCCAAGGTTGTCGAACACACCATCGGGCAACTCCGTCAGTATGTTGCGGCTGAGATTAAGCGAGTTGAGGCTCTCCAGCGGGTCGAGCAAGTCTTCGGGAAGCTCGATCAGCCAATTGTCCTGAAGATCAAGCCGGGAGAGACCCGACAGCCCTTCGAAATCGCCATCCCGTAGCGCATGTAGCTCCGGTCCGCCCGAGGAGTGTGCAGCTGTCTGATCGTCAGAAGCCACTTGCGAGGGCAGCCCACATAGGGAGCGGACGATTACCTCCTTGTGGGCGGGGATGTCGCGCCCATACGATTCCCGGCATTCGTCCGAGGCCGTTATCGCCTTGCGCGGTCCCGCCAGGTGCAAGCTGGTGATCGAGGCCAGATCGGCGGATGTCACCGCCGCACAATCGGATTCTCCGGCCTCCTCCATGATTGCGTCGCGCACCTGCGGGGTTCGGTCACAGACGCCTGCGGAGGAAGTCGCCCAAGCCAGAACGAGCGTTGCCCCCGACGCCGAACCCGCGCTCGCCGTGATCGTGGCCTCACCGTTACCTGCCGCCGTCACCAGCCCCGTCGCGTCCACAGTCGCCACCGTGCCATCACCCGAGCCCCAAGTCACCGTCGCATCGGCCATCACCCGCCCGTCTTGGTCCATCACCTCTGCAGTAAGCTTCACCGTCGCGCCCAATGCGTCCAGCTCGACCGTGGCCGGGCTCACGGCAACCTCGGTCGGGACGCGCGCCGGAGGTGACGTTGGCGCGTCGACGTTCCCGCACCCGTTCGCCAATGCCACGGCGACGAACAAGGTGCACAGACGAATCATCGGCTCGGCTCGGCTCGGCTCGGCTCGGCTCGGCTCGGCTCGGCTCGGCTCGGCTCGGCTCGGCTCGGCTCGGCTCTTAACGGTGTGGTAGCCCAATGTCGTCACTTGTCAACCCCTTTGCGCAGGTGTCTTGCCGGTCGGTTCGGCCGGCAGAGGACTCGGATTTGACGGGTTCGGTCTGTAACCCTTTATTATACGCTATCCCATACGATCCGTGGGCGAGTACGCGGCCTGATTTGGCGAATGTTTGGCGATGATTCCTCCTTTCCCGGAAAAAGCCGGAGCAATGACGGACATTTCAGCTTCGCTGCGGGACCGCATCGAGATGCTGGAGCGGCGCGAAAGCCGAGGTTCAGAAAGGGGGTGTCGCGTCCCCTCGGCAAGACCGCCGTGTTCAACACCGCGACGACTCGCGGGTCAGCGGCTCGGACCGCGGGCCTCTGAGACTGTGGGACGCGACGGGCAGGCCGGTGGCGGCCTTATCGCTGCGTGACGAGTTGCTCTACACTTAGAGAACCTCGGCGCGGGGCTCCAGCGGGCCGCATCGCTGCCCGGACGACATGGCTTATTGGGGACGAGGGAAGGGAAGGCTTCCGGGACCTTCGGCGAAGTGGCGGGGCGGGCGCGGGAGTCCCGCCATTCTAGTTCGGTTTTCCCGCTTTCGCGGTACGGTCCAGCAAGGTCCAGCACAGCGGCAGGAAACGCAGATCGTGCAGTCCTGTATGACTTTAGGGGATTTCCTGCCGGGATTCAGACCTCATGCGCTCCGCGTGTCCATCGCGCCCACGAGCGTCACCATGATGAACGAGGGCAGCAGGGCCCAGAACTCGGGCCGGAAGCTGAGGTCGACCCCGGGATACGCCAGATCCGGCAGGCCGATCCAGGCGGCTTCGGCGACGGGGGTAAGGTCGTAGATGCCGAAGCCCAGGCCGGCGACGAGACACCCGGCGACGATCCCTATGGCCGGCGCCCACAACCGCATCACGCCCGAGAAGCGAAGCGGAATGAGAAGGGTGACGAGCAGCGTTACGCCCGCCGTAACCGGCCCGGCCAGCGGGGAGGCGTCCACGGGGACCTCGCCCAGCTTCCTCAGGATGAGTGGTGTCAGCGTGATCGGTATGAGAATCAGCACGGTGCCCGCGACCGTCGGCGTAAACACCTTGCGCAGGAGTGCCATCCGTGCGGCCAGGACGAACTGGACCAGTGCGGCGGCGATGATCAGGGTGGCCAGCATGCCCGGCCCGCCTCGCTCGATGGCGGTCACGCTTACGGCGAGAAACGCGCTCGTGCTTCCCATGACGAGGATGTACCCGGCCCCGATACGCCCAACCTTGCGGGCCTGAATCGCCGTGGTGAGGCCACTTATCACCAGCGCCGCAAACACCGCCCACGACAGGTACTCGTCGCTGCCGCCGGCGACGGTGATCATGATCATCGGGGTCAGCACGATGCTCGCGATGCAGAGCATGGCGTACTGCACTCCCAGCCCGACGGTTATGGGCAGCGGGGGCCGGTCGTCGGGTTCGTAGCGTACGTCCTGACGCGGAGAGGCGTGGCCGGCGTCCCCCGTCACCGTCGCTGTCCCTCCGCGACCGCATCGGAGCGCCACCGCTCAGGCTGAGCCTCCAACCTCGCCACGCTCTCGCGCAGCACGTCGAGCGCCAGGTCGATCGTGTCGAGGTGCGTCCTGAACGCGAGCGCGGCCATCCGGAGCAGGAACTCACCGTCGACAGTCGTGGACGACATGAAAACCCGCCCGTCGCGGTGCGTTTCCTCGACGAGCGCGCGGTTGAACGCGTTCACGTTGCCCGACTCCGGCAACCAGCGGAATGTCACCAGGGTCAGCTCCGGCTCGGGGCCCACCTCGAACCCGAGCGCCCCGATCTCGCGGTGAAAGTACTTCGCGAGCTCGATCTTCTCTCGCAGACAGGCCCGAAACGGCTCCTCGCCGTGCAGAAGGAGCGGCAGCCAGACGCGGAGCGCACGGAAGTGCTTGGTCAGCTCGGGCGATACGGCGGCCGGCGAGCGACCCCCCCACTCGGCGTCGATCGTGTCCTGCAGGTAGCTGGCGTAGTAGGCGTGCGCGTCCTGGAGCTTCTCGCCGTTGCGCACGAGCACGGCACCCGTACCGTAGGGAAGAAACATCCCCTTGTGCGGGTCGAGCACCAGCGAGTGCGCGCGCTCCATGCCTGCCAGCGCCGGCCGGAACTCGTCCAGCAGGGCGAAGAATCCCCCGTACGCGGCGTCGACATGAAACCACAGCCCTTCGCGCGCCGCGATGTCCGCAATCTGTCCCAGCGGATCGATCGCGCCGGTGTCCGCGGTGCCTGCCGATCCCATGACGAGCCACGGCCGCAGTCCCCGGGCCCGATCTTCCGCGACGAGCCGGGAGAGCGAGTCGGGCGACAGCCGGTGGTTCCGGTCGACCGCGACATCGCGGCGCACGGTCTCGCCCAGACCGGCAACGCGGAGTGCCTTGTGCACGCAGTGGTGCAGGTGGGGAGACGCGTACACGACGGCGCGCTCATAGTCGCGGGCCAGGAGCCCCGCCGTTTCGCGTGCGGCGACGACCGCGATCAGGCTCGCGATGGATCCTCCCGAGGCCAGGTTCCCGTCGGCGGTCGCGGGGTATCCGACGACCTCCTTCATCCAGTCGAGGATCAGGTCCTCCATGACCACGGATCCCGGCCCCACGAAGCTGACCCCGGCGTACTCGTTCGTTACGGCGGCGAGGTAGTCGGCGAGCGACGAGGCGTAGATCCCGCCCCCGGGGACGTAGCCCAGGTGTCCGGCATGGGAGGGCAGGAGTCCGGGCCGCACGACGGATTCGTCGAACCGCTGGATCAGCTGTTCAATGGGCCGGGGCTCGCGCTCTACGGGGAGTCTCCGGATCTCCGCGACGGCCGACTTGTCGTGACCGTACGCCGGCCGCTCCCGGAGTTCATCGAGGAGGCGCTGGGCGTATCCGTGCGCCCGTGCCATGAGGCGATCGCGCTCGGCCGCATCGGGGTCGAGCGATCGCCCGGCCTCTTCCAGTTCGAGAATCCGGGAACGCTGCTGGGTCGGCATGATCGGTGACGGCGGTCGCTTCAGCTGTCGCGTCACCATGGATCATCCGGTAGCACGACCCGCGGTCCCTCGCCCCGCTCCTCCATGGCGTCCATGTGGAGGAAGTACTTGCCGACACCGGCCGCGCCCTGCATGAAGCCGGTCTGCGCGACGAGGAACTCCGGCTGCACCCGATGCTCGGCCTGGATCCACTTTCGGCCATCGCCGCCGGATTGGCCTCGTCGTTCGGCCCGGCCCCCGCCTTCCACCGTGCTGCGCCCCACCAGGTCGTCGTTCAAACGGTCCACGAAGGTGCGATACTCGGCAATGCCGGTGGTCCGGTAGAGGGTGAGGAAGTGCTCGGCCGCGCCGGCTGTACCGCAGCACTGGCTGATGTTCTCCCAGAACCCGGGGGTGCGATGTTCGGGGATGCCGGTTTCCATGACGCCGCGCGCGCCCCGAGCGACCCATCCGCGCCACTCGTCGTCCCCCGTCGCCTCGGCGAGCTGATGGAAGAGGCGGTTCGTGCCGACCGGGCCGTGGCACCAGGAGAGGTAGTAGAGGTCCTCGCCGCCGGGGCGGGAGTGGAAGAGGCGGTAATTCGGCACGGTCGTCCCGCCGCTGCCCCCGACCGTCGCGACCGACTGCAGATACCGTGCACCCGCCACCGCCGCGTCCAGGAACTCGCGCGAGCCCGCGGCGCGGTGCAGCGTGGCCAGGAAGTACGCGATTCCGGCCGTCCCGTGCGAGAAGTTGGGCATCTCTCGGGCGTAGCCGGGCCACATGTCCCAGCGCAGACCGGTGTCGGTCTCGATTGCGCGCTGCAGCAGGCGCCGGCCCGCGGCTTCGGCCGCCTCGAGGGCGCCGGGATGGTCGAGCACCCGGTCGAGGTGGAGCAGAGCGAGACCCGTTCCGGCGGTCCCGCTCACGATGTCGTTCGACTCGACCGCCTGGTCGCCGGAGCCCTGTGGCCACGCGACGCCGGCGCCGATCGCCCGAGCGCGGTCGATGAGCAGCTGCGTGGCCAGCCCCGCGTGGGACCGCTGCCTGTCGTTGCCGGTCGCTCGCCAGGTCTCGGCGAGGACGAATGCGATGCCCGCCAGGCCGGTGTAGAGGCCGGCGCCCTGGACGGTTGAGGCGGTCGCCGCGAGGTGCGCCGAGCCCTCCGTCGCCGCGCCCAGGTACTGCTCGTCGCCGGTGGCCTGGTGAAGTTCCAGCGCGAAGGGAATGACCCCGGGTCCATGCGTGTACAGGGTGTCCCCGGTCGATTCGGGATCGGTCGGATCCGCGGGCCAGGTGGCGCCGCGCCCCGTGTCGATCCGCGAAGCGTCGACCCAGTTCCAGGCCTCGATGGCCATCTCCAGAAAAGGACGATCGGCTGACTGCCGAAGCGAGCGCGGGCCGCCGGCCAGCCCGGCGACCAGCCCGGGTGACAGCGCGAATCCCGCGGCGGCCGCCGCGGAGCCGGAAAGGAACGTACGCCGCGTCCACGCGCCCTCGCGGCAGATCATGCACATGTCAGTTGCCCTCCACCCCCGGCACTCCGCCCGGCTCGTCGTCCCACCACCACAGTGGTCCGATCTCGCGGTTGCCGGGGTATTGCTCGGCGAGCGTTTCCGCGTCGTAGAGACGGCCGTTCATCATCACCATGTGAATGCGGTTGGTGTTGCGGATGTCGTCCAGCGGGTTCGCGTCAAGGACCACCAGGTCCGCCAGTTTGCCCACTTCGACCGTCCCCAGGTCCTGATCAAGCCCGATCGCTTCGGCCCCGAGGATCGTGGCCACGCGCAAGGCGTCGTGCTCGTCCATGCCCCCGGCCTGCATCGCCCACAGCTCCCAGTGGTAGCCCAGTCCCTGAAGCTGTCCGTGACTCCCGACCCCCGCCTTGCCCCCCGCTTCCACCAGGTCCTTCACGAAGCGCGCGTGGTCGGCGAAGACATGCTCCTCGTCGCGGAACCACTGGGCCCGGCGCCGGGTCGCCCCGTCCACCACCGAGTGCGGCACGAATCGTCGCAACTTGGCGTCGTCGTGGGGGTTTTCGCGGCTGTAGAAGTAGTTTTCGGCCCACGGTCCACCGTAGGACACGAGCAGCGTGGGCGAGTAGGTCCTGCCCTGGGCCTTGAAGAGCTGCACATAGTCGTCGTAGACCGGATAGATCGGGATCGAGTGCTCCAGCCCCGGATACCCGTCGATCGTCTCGTTCAGGTTCTGGCGGATGTTGAGCGACCCCTCGGTCGTCGGCATCAGCCCCAGTTCGCGCGCCGCCATGATGATCCACTGGCGCGACTGCCGGTTCCCGGCGACGTACATCTTGATCGTCTTGGTGTCGAAGTAGCTGGAATACCTGGAGAGGATGTCCCGCGCCTTCTCCTCCGAGTCGATCATATGCTGCCAGAAGACGCCGGGGCCGGTGGAATAGACGCGCGGCCCGACCAGCTCGCCGGTGCGCACGCGGTCCGAATAGGCGAGCACGTCGGTGGTACCGGTCTGGGGGTCGCGCGTGGTGGTGACGCCGTACGCCAGGTTCGCCAGGTACGGCCAGACGTCGGAGCGGTGCAGGTTGCGCGCGGGCCGCATGTGGGCGTGCGTGTCGACGAAGCCGGGGACGATGGTCTTTCCGGACACGTCGAAGACGCGTGCGTCGCCGGGCACGTCGAGCGAGCCGGCGGGCCCCACGGCGGCGATGCGGTTGTTCCGGACCAGAATGTCCGCACGCTCGATCACCCCGGCGTCCGCCACGGTGACGACGCGCGCGCCGCTCAGGAGCGCGATCCCGCTGGGGATGTCCCGCTCTGCCTGGATGTCGATCCAGACTTCGTCGGGCTGATAGTTGTCGTCCTCGTCGTCCTCGTCCGCTTCCTCCTCGTCCTCCTCGTCCTCTTCGTCACCGGCCTCCTCGGCGTCCTCGCGCTCCTCTGCCTCGCGGGCCTCCTCGAAGGCATCCGCCTCGTCCAGGTCGTAGGTGAAGAATGCGCGCCCCAGCGACCAGTGCACGGCGCGTCCGCTCGCGGCCCAGGCCGGGAACTCGCCGCCCATCTCGGTCAGGCGCCGGGCGGGCACCGCAGCGTTGTCGGGGTTGCCCACGTTGATGAGCGGAGTTTGGCCGCCGACCATGGGCACGGTGGTCGTGTAGATCTGACTCTCGATGAGGGCCATCACCTGGTCGCCCGCCGGAGCCATGCGCAGCACGGAAGGGCTCAGCGCGTTCTGGGTGCCCGGCGGCGTGGAACCCCGCACCCGCACATGCTCGCGTTCGTCCGTGCCGTCCCAGCGGATCGAGGCCAGGATGTCCGGTCCCTTGTGCAGGTAGATGCGGTCGCCCGTCGGGCCGCCGGCGGCCCCGGCTCCTGCCGCGAAGTGAGGCCCACGGCGTCCGTCCACCGGCGCGATGACCGTCGCGGTGCCCGGTCCGTCGCCATCGGCCACCCACACGATCTCTGCCGGGGAGGGGGCGCCGGCGCCGAACCCGGCGGCCGATTCGACGAAGTCGCGCGCATAGCTCCGGAGCGCCACGATGCGGTCGCCCGCGGGTGACCATGTCGGGGTCACGTAGACGGCTGCCATTGCGGTCAGCTGCACCGGCGACCCGCCGCCGTCGGCGCGCGTCTTGTTCAGGTGGCCCCCCTCGCCGTCCCACGTGGAGTAGGCGATCCAGTCGCCCGTTGGGGACCACGCCGGGAAGTGCTCGGACATGTCCGCACCGGTAAGCCGGCGCGGGTCGGATCCGTCCGCCCCCGCTACCCACAGGCGGTCCAGCGCCGTGAACGCGATCCTCGATCCGTCGGGCGACGGGACCGCGTCGCGGATCTGCCGGACCGTAAAGGTCGGCGTGTCCTCGATCGGGTAGTCGAAGTCAACGACCGGGCCAAGAGCCAGGTCGTAGGAGACGCGGAAGGGAATTTCCTCCGCACCGCCCTGAAGATCCAGCTTCCAGATCCTGCCGCCGTAACTGGCGACGAGGTGGCGCGAGTCGGGGGTGAAGGACATGCCGGGCAACACGTCGAGGGTTGCGCGCGACTCCTGGTCGTCGTGCTGAACCGGGAAGGCGAGCCAGCGCTCGTCGCCCGATTCGAGGTCACGAATGAGGAGGCCCGTGCGGTCGTCGTGACGGGTCCCGTAGACCAGCCAGCGGCCGTCGGGGGACAGGGTGGGCCGCACGCCGGAGCCGTACCGCGAAGTGCGGTTGTACGTCTCGCCGGT
Source organism: Gemmatimonadetes bacterium bin94 (assembly GCA_002238865.1). GTDB lineage: Bacteria > Gemmatimonadota > Gemmatimonadetes > Longimicrobiales > Gaopeijiaceae > Bin94. Next base: position 17,935 of record MPNE01000054.1, read on the forward strand.
TTCCCGGTCGTAGACGGCGAGCTGGTATTGGGGAAGCTGGGCGTTGTAGGTCCAGTCACCCGTGCGGCGGGCGTGCCAGATGTAGCGGCCGGTGGGATCGAATGCCGCGCCGAGGGTCTTGAGATTCTCGGGCTCGCTGACCAGCTGCACGCCCGATCCGCCGTCGACGTGGTGGAGCCACAGCTTGGGCAGGCCGCCGCCGCGGAACCCGCCCTTGGACGAGACGATGTAGTTCCCGTCTGGCGCCCAGTCGGGCGACTCGGAACGATTGGTGGCACCTGTGGTGATTTGCGTGGTGTCGGAGCCGTCCAGGGACATGACCCAGACGTTCTGGCCGCCGCTGCGGTCGGAGGTGAAGACGATCCGGGTCCCGTCGGGCGAAAAGCGGGGTTGGGCGTCGAAGGCCATGCCGGACGTGAGCTGCGTGGCGTCGCCGCCGGTGATCGGCACCGTGAAGAGATTACCCAGGTGGTCGAAGACGATGGTCGTGCCGTCGGGGCTAACGTCCAGCGAGATCCAGGAGCCCTCGGTCATGTCAATCGGGATCGTGCGGTCGGCGGCGAGGGGGAGGTCTTCGTCCTCGTCCGAATCCTGAGCGAGAATCGGGAACGGGGCCGCGACGAGGGCGGCCAGGATGGTGGCGGTGCCGAGGAAGGTGCTCGGGGAGGGCGCCGGGTGGCGTGTCGTGATGGTCCACTTCATCGAGCAAGTCCTTTTCCGCAGGGTGCGTGTTGTCGCTGATGCCTTGTCGCGCGCCCGGTGGCGTGGCGTACGCGCGCAGGATCGCGTGTACAGGGGCGCTGGCTAATATGCGTTGTCGTGTCGGTTGCGCGCGACCTGCACCCGGGTGGCCGCAGCTGCCCGGGGGGTCGCGGGCAGCGCCGGGTGTCGCGGGCAGCCGGCGGGGGGCACGGGTAGCTGCCGGGGGGTCGCGGGCCACAACCCTGACGTTACGTTAGGGTTGTTCCTGGCGGGTGATTGGATCGAGGAACCATACGTTGGCCGAAGGAGCGGACCACCAGTGACCGACCTGGCGATCTACAGGATGCTCGACGTCCTGTTCGTCGTCGTCCACACGCTGCTTGTGGGCTTCAACATGCTGGGGTGGGCATGGCGAAGGACTCGGCGGCTCCACCTGATCGCCATCAGTGCGACGCTGCTGTCGTGGTTCGGCCTCGGCTTGAAGTACGGCTGGGGATACTGCCCGTTGACCGACTGGCACTGGGATGTCAAGCGGGCTCTGGGGGAGACCGGACTGCCCGCGTCCTGGTTGAAGTACTATCTGGACCTGGTGACGGGCCTCGACTGGAGCGCGGCGTTGGTGGACGGTCTGGTGATCGGGTCGGCGTTGGCGGCGCTGGCGCTGTCGGTTGTGCTGAACCTGCGGGATGCGCGAGCCCGTTGGCGCGACGGGGGTCGGCCACGAAGTTGGAAGGATCAGGCCTGAGCCGGGCAAATTCGATTCGTGTTGCCGGACGAGCAGGGTCGTCTTTCCGCTGGATCGCTGACTCCGACTCCACAAGTGTCCCAACCGGACATGGCGGCGTCCCTGGTTTTGCCGCGGAAACGTCGGGGCGACACGGCGGGCCGGGCGGGGCGGCGTCGTGGTTTGGGCGGGGAAACCGGGGGGGGACCGGGGGGGGCGGATCGGGGAGCCGGGGCCCAGCGGACAGGCCGATTCCAGCCACCGCTCCCGCTGAGTCCCGCCACAGCTCCCGCCGATTCCCGCGACCGCTCCCGCCGATTCCAGCGACCGCTCCCGCTGAGTCCCGCCACCGCTCACGCCGAGTCCAGCACCACCTCGACCGCCTCTCGCGCGGCCGCCTCGAGCTCCCAGGGGACCGCCGCGTCCACCAGCCGCGCCGCCCCGTTGGACAGCTCGCCGGGTGGTAGCGACGGGGGCGGCGGAAGCGGGTCCGACTCGGATGCCCCCGGCCGCTCCGACCGCCTCATCGGCGGCGCGCTCGCGATCATCCTGCCCTTCCTCGTGAAGAACACGGCCTGACCCTCCCGGTTCAGCGACATCCGCGCGCGGCCCTCGTGGACTGCGCGGTGATGCCGTCTGCACAAGAGCACCGTGTTCGCCAGGCTCGTCTCGCCCCCGTCGGCCCAGTGCGTGACATGATGCGCCTCCGTGAACCGGCTCCCGCACCCCGGATAGCGGCAGCCGCGGT
>MPNE01000055.1 GCA_002238865.1 Gemmatimonadetes bacterium bin94
GTTCTCCAGCGCTCCTACTCGCTCACTCCAGGGTGATCGGCATGCTCTGGAATCGGTGATCGGCATGCACCGGAATCGGTGATCGGCATGGAATGGAATCACTGATCGGCATGGGCCGGAATCAGCACCAACCCTGGTCTGGACCGACAGATCGACAGGCGCCGCCACACTCCAATTTCTGATCAGCGGATGCAGCACCCTCAGCCTGTGCTGTCCGGCATCGAGATTGTTGAACAGAAAGGATCCATCGTCGCCGGGCCGCGCCCGCTCGCCCGTTTCGAGGAGCTCAACGTCAACCGCCTCGACGGGAGGCCCAGCACCTGCCGAGTCCGTAACCACGCCCCAGATGGAGGCCGCCTCGGAATCCAGAACAACCCTGCCCCGCGAATCGGTAACTCGTGTGGTGATCCCGCCCGTGTCGAGGTAGCCGGTTCGCCGGACACGATTCCTCGATCTGACTTCAAGAATCGGGGTTCTCACCAGCCACTCCCCCACGATCCATTCCCCCCCGGGTAGCCGAGTGAATCCTATCTCTCCGCCAGCCCAACCCCTCTCGACGACGCTGCGCAAGTTGAGGTAGTCGAACAGCAGTTGCTCGAGCTCGGCGGTCTCCGAGTCCAGCCAGAGCACGCCGCGAATCTCGGGCACCGATCGTCCGGGGACCGGTCTGAAGATGAGACCAATGCGGCCTTCCTCGTCCCTGGTTGCGGCAAGGCAATGAGTATCCAGAAAGAAATCGGAAAGGATCGCTTCGGCGTCCGGCGCATAGTACCTCGTGGTCGAATCAGGCATTGGCTGCACGAAGCCCACGTTCGCCAGGCTTTCGAGTGGAATCGAGGCGAACGGGGCATCAAGATCCGAAGCCGTCTCTTCCGTCTCCGAGACGATGGCGCGACCATATGGGTCCAACGTTCGCTGGTATCGGAGCAGAGTGTAGCGGTAGCCCGCAACCTCGCGCGTCCAAGCCTCCGCGACGAGTGCCTTTCTCGCTTCCTCCCAGACGCGGGCGCTGATCTTTCCCTCCTCCGGTCTAACCTCACACCTGGGCGCGCCAGCCACCTCCAGGGCACTGAGAACCACCGGTTCGACCGGCACTTCGATCCTCATGAGCTCCGCGTCGCCCTTCGGCTCGAAGCGATCCGTCGTCATGCTCGCATACCCGATGCGGTCAACAGTGATGTAATGCGCGCCGACGTGGCGCGCCCGCAGCACGAATCGACCCGCCGCATTGCTGAGGAAGCGGTCCACGGGATCACTCTTGTCATCAAAGAGGACAACCATGGCACCCACCACCGGTTCGCCGGTCTCTCGCTCAGAAACGATCCCCACCACCGCCTGAGCGCCGACTCCGAGCGGCGCAACCCCCAACAGGACAACGACGATTCCAACCCGTGTCATCGGGTCCGCCCAGTCCCGGCAGTTCGGCCAATACGCACATCCCCGAACCAGCGGCCAGCCACCAGCACGACGCCCGTCATCCGACTGTCCGCCCAACACTTTCAGCCTCCCTTGACAACACAAAACTCCACAAGCCTCCGCCGGGGAGTGTACTTGGATAACAGGTTCCGATGGCCCGGCGTGCAATTTGGCGTTGTTGTCCCGCGAGGCTCAGTTGCTGCTCATTGGGCTCCGCAGTGGCTGGCGGAGAGGGTTTGATGCCCGGCAGGGTCTGACCGGATTCCCCAGAAATCAAGACGGCATCCTGGGATCCGCGAGCGCCGCCACCCTTGGAACATCGAGTTCGTCCGTCGCGACACCGTACAAGCGGCCGCCGTGGACGGCCCGGAGCACGAACCGTTCAGGGAGTATGACGCGCCACTTCCGGATCGAGCCCGGCCTCACGACAACCCATTCCTGCCGATCGCCTTCGACCGCCTGGCGCAACCAGAATTCGCCGCTTTGGCCCGGGAGGAGCCCGGTCGCAACCGACCAGCCTTCGGGCACATCGAACTCGAGCCGGCGCGGAAGGTCCGGCTTCTCTTCGCGGAGACGCGCCTCGATATCGGCCATGTCCCGATCGCTGACTGGACGCGCCCTGATTCCCAGGTCGATCGTATCGGCGGCCGGGAGCCCACCACGGACGCGGATGCGGGTCAGCGTTCCCGCGATCCCGTCGACCAGCACGGCCACGGAATCGCCCAGGACCGACCATGCGCCGGACGCGCCCAGCCCGGGATCCACGTTGCCGCCCAGCCGGCCGGGCGCATCCCACCTTCCGCCGGCGATGTGGTAGCTGGCGAGCGTGTCCACTCCTGCGCCGTCCGGGTGGAACAGAAGGATGTGGGAGAACGGGTCGCCGAGTGCAGCTTCCCCGTCTGTCCGCCCGCCGAACCGGTACCACCCCGCCGTGGCTCCGACCAGGTAGCCTGCGGGCAGGGACATAACGGCGCTCAGTGGAACCTCCATCCCGTCCGGTGTTACGGGCCGGCGTTCCTGCCGGGTGGTCTCGAGGTGTTCGCCTTCCAGGCTGAAGCGAACGATCCGCCCCAGTCGCGGGTCGGTCACCGTCAGCACCGAATCGATCATCAATGTTCCCGGGAGCAGGAATTCTCCGGGGCCGCTTCCTTCGCGTCCGTATTCGGTCAACAGGTTGCCTTCACGGCCGAAGCGGAAGACCCTCGTGTGGCCCCGGTCAATGACCCAGATTCCGTTGTCGTCGACGACGATCTGCCCTATCCGCGCGAAGAAGCCACCGTCGAACTCGGCCGGGATCACGGTCTCGGGATCCTGTCCCGACAGGTTCAGGGTGTCCATCTGGGCGACGAGCTGCATTGGCGCCAGGCCGATGACGAGGGCCATCGGAGCACCCCTGCGGAGTACGCGCCACACGTTCACGAACCCACCTCCACCACCCGATCCACCCCCCGCAGCATCTCCTCCCGGTGCGTGATCAGCACGGTCGTCCTCCCCCTCATCACCTCGCGGTACGCGCGCACCACATGCGCCTCCGTCTCCGCGTCCAGCGCGCTCGTGGCCTCGTCCAGCACCAGCACCGCCGGGTCCGCCAGCAGCGCCCGGGCGATCGCCACGCGCTGCCGCTCCCCCGCCGACAGCGCCCGGCCGTCCTCGCCCACCACCGTGTCGAGCCCGTCGGGGAGCGCCGCGACGAACTCGGCCAGTCCGGCACGCTGAACGGCCCGCATCACCTCTGCCGCGTCCGCCCCCGGCCGCCCGTACCGCACGTTCTCCACGATCGACGTGTTGAAGACGAACGCGTCCTGCTCCACCACCGCCACCCGCGCGCGCAGTTCGTCCAGCGCAACGTCGCGGATGTCCCTCCCGTCGAGCAGCACACGCCCACGGTCCGGGTCCAGGTGCCGTACGATCAGGTCGGCCACCGTCGACTTGCCGCTCCCCGAAGGACCCACCAGCGCCACCACCTCGCCCGGCGACACGGTCAGCGCAAAGCCGTCCAGCACGGCACCGCCCCGCCCGTGCCCGCACGACACGTCCTCGAACACAAGCTCGCCGCGCACCGGGCCAAGCGCGGCCGGGGCCGCCGCATCCTCCACCTCGATGGGCTCGTCCAGCAGCTCGTGCACTCGCCGCAGCGACACCCGCGCGGTCGCGAGCCCCGCGTACAGCCCCATCAGCCCCTGCACGGGCCCAATCAGGCGCATCTGGTAGGCCATGAACGCGGTAAAGGTGCCCAGGGTGACCACCCCGCCGATCACCCGTGACCCGCCGTACAGGAAGACCACCGCCGTGCTACCCGACAGCAACAGCCCCGGCAGACCCCCCGCCAGGTACCGCAGCCTCGTCATCTTCATGAGTGAGTCAACAAACGAGTCATTCCGCCTCTTGAAGCGCCTCGCCTCCCGCTCGCCCGCGTTGGACACAGCCACCAGTCGCACGCCACGCAGCGTCTCGATCAGGAACGATCCGATGTCGGCGCTCCGCTCGCGCATCACGCGGACGCGCACTTCCAGCCGGCGCCTGTACCGCACGAGCGCCCAGATGGCCGGCGGGAGGAGAGCCGCCGCCGCCAGGAACAGCTGCCAGTCGAGCCACAGCAGCATGCCGACCGCGCCCACCAGAAACGCCACGTTCCCGACCCACGCAAGCAGCGTGTCCGAGAGCACCCGCTGGATCTCGCCCACGTCGTTGTTGAGGCGCGACATGATGTCGCCCAGCGGCGTCCGAGCGAAGAAGCGCGGTGACAGCCGCTGCAGGTGACGGTACACGGCCAGCCGCATGTCGAAGAGGATCTCGGCCGAAACCTTCGTGTAGCGCAGCCCGCTCACGACGTTCAGAACGAAGCTGGCCACGGTGATCGCCGTGAACAGAACCACGATCCGGACGAGGGCGTCGAAGTCCCTTCCCAGCAGCGCGTCGTCGACCAGGTCGCGGGTCAGGAAGGGGATGTAGAGCGCCAGCGCCGTCCCCGCCAGATTGAGGCACAGGATGAACGCCAGCCGGCCCTTGTACGGGATGACGTAGGCGAGTCCCCGCCGGATTTCGGTGTCCAGTATGGCCATCTGGCTACCTCCCGGCGGGAAGTGCCGCCGTTGCTACCCGCTTCGAGGGATCCGAACCCCCACTAACGGTCCATGTCCCGCTCGTCCCCCGGCAACGGCCAGGAAGAAGCCCTGCCTGGCTGGGCCTCTGCTCGGAAGGTAGCCACGCAGTCGCTGGCTGGACTAGCGTCGGGTACCGACGGGCTACTGGTCCTCCTCGACACAATGCGCGTGCGTTTCGTCGGACTTCATCCAGTGTTCAACCAGGACATCGCTGCATTCTTCACTCTCCATGAGCTCGTTGGCGCAGTCGGCAAACTCCTCGCGCTCTTCATCCGTGGCATCCGCCTTCAAGAAACACTCCGGATCTTCAGTATCGGCAGCTAGTACGATGGGAGTGTGGAATGTACCCGCGGCCCCGTGCAATGCGGCAACGATGTTGTCGAATCCCTTGAGCCGGTCCCACGTCCATTCGGGATGATCGGAGGTCAGCGGCAATGGAGCACCAGCCTGAGCACGTTCAACATTCCACACCCGATAGAATCCGGCATCCAGCCCTGCCACCACCTCATGAAACTGTTCCGGGCGCTGGGTACCGATTGCTTCTGGCTCGACGGTTTGTTCGCACGCGGCCAGCGACCCCATGGCGAGGATCGCCAACAGCACTCCGACCTTCGGGGCGTGGAGTCGGTGTTTCATCATCTCGTGTTGCTCCTTGTCGGACACGGGTGAGGGCTACTGTAGTCAGATAACAGATCCCAGGGAGCAAACGTGCAATGTGGGTTCCCTGCGTTTTCTGAACCCCCGCCCCCTCAGTTCGCCCGCGGCCCCGTCCCCTCCGGGACCATCACGAAGCTGGTCATGTCCGCGTCGAACGCCACCGTCCGCACGAACTCGTAGCTGTCGGCGTCGTAGACGTCGATCGTCGAGCCCGCGTTGTAGATGTACAGCAGCTCACCGTTCGAACTGATCTCCAGACCCATGCGGGGACGTCCCGCGAAGCGCTGGCGGCTCTCAACCCGCCGGCCCTCGACGTCGAAGGTCCAGAACTCGTAGTTGCCGATCTGCTGGACCAGGCCGTACGCCTTCGTGCCGCCGGGCGCCAGACGGAAGCTGACCGGCTCGCTGGGTCCCAGGGTGAAGAAGTCGAAGTCCCTTTCGGCAAGGTTGACCCGCGCGATTCCCATCATGCGCCGGTTCTGCACGGGATCCGTGAAGTTGAACAGGCCGGTGTGGAAGCCGGGGTCGTCGTGCAGGCTCGTCGGGAACCCGAAGCTGAACCGCCCCAGCCCTTCCTCCAGCGGCCGCGAGAGATCCCAGCGGTCGGTTTCGGTGAAGTCGCCGGTCTCGAGCACGATGATGTTGCCGCGGCTGAAGAAGTACAGGTACTCCCCGTCCGGCGAGAACATCATCCGGGCTCTCCGGCCTCCGTCGCCCTCGGGCCAGGGGATGGTGTCGGTGACTTCCTTCTCCTCCAGGTCGTACTTGAGCAGGACCGCCTCGTCCACCTCCCAGCGGTCGATCCGCTTCGTGTACCGCATGGTGTTGAGGATGACGAACTTGTCGGCGGGGTCGACCTCGAGCCCCCAGATCCGCACCTTCGAACTGCCGCGGCTCAGGGTGAAGCTGTCGATGGACTCGCGGGTGGCCACGTCGAAGATCTCGATCTCCTCGAACTCGGCGTCGCGGACGTAGATGCGCTCGTGGTTCGCCGACAGGGTCAGGCCGATCGGGATCCCGATCGACGTCGGAAACGAGTCCACGATCTCGAGCGAGTTCTCGTCGATGACCTTGATGGACTGGTCGTAGGCGGCCATGTAGATGACACCGTTGCCGCCGCCCTGCGCGTGGGCCCCGCCAGCGGTGAACGCCAGAAGGCCCGCTGCCAGCAGCGCCGCGGGCATCGCCGTGCGACGGCTCACGGGAAGATCAGGTCGATCTTGCGCCAGTCCTTCTGGGCCGCCGCGCACTTGCCGGTCCAGTCGGGCGCGTGATTGAGCTGGTCCGGGACGTGCGCGGGCCAGAAGCAGGCCAAGTGGCAGTCGAAGAGGTCGCGTTCCACCGGCTGGCACAGTCCCGCGGTGCCACCGGTCGAATCCACCTCCCACCCGGGAGCGAAGACGAGCGAGCACCCGAGCGGGATGTGGGGGCCGCTCTCCAGCCCGACGACGTCCATGTCGCCGGGGTCCGCGCCCGGGGGTACGCCCGATGCCGCCGGCCCACCGCCGGGTCCGACCTCGGGCACGGGGACCGCCGCGCCGGGCGCTCCGACGTGCTCCTGAATCCGCTGCGCCTTCCGGTTGATGGCTTTCAGGTGATCCATGTGTCCGTCTCCTAGTCGAACTGTTCCAGGTATCCCGGGTTATGAACCGCGATCTCGCCGTAGACCTTCAGGCAGGTGTCGGTCCAGCTCCGAATCCAGTCGCAATAGTGCAGGTTCGCCTTGCCCGTGTCGCCGTAGCGCACATGGGCCTCGTGGTAGCAGCCGCCCGCGCACAGCGGCCGGGCCCAGCAGGTGCTGCAGTCGGTCTTGTTCGCCACGTGGTGGCGGCCGAGGAACTCGAACTGGCGCTTGCGGTCCAGCCCGTTGTGCACCGAACCGATGCTGTGGTCGTCCGAGCCCGCGAAGCGGTGACAGAGCGCCACCTCCCCGTCGGTCGCCACGCCCATGAGCCCCAGCCCGGCGCCGCAGGGGAACGCCTTGCTGACGCCCTTGTGAATCTCTTCCAGGGTTTCCTTCACGTTCGAGAAGCCGTGGTGACGGTCCTCGAGCGCGAACTCCAGGAACTCCTGCGCCAGCTCCTCGAACTGGCCCAGCATATGGTCGAAGCCCGTGTCCTCGATCGCATACCCGCGGCCGTCCGCCGTCGTGACCGGAGCGAAGCCGACCTCCCAGAACCCCAGCTCGTTGCGGAGGTGGTTGAAGATCCGCGGCACGTCGAGCGTCTGGCGCGTCAGCGTCACCCGGGCCCCGATCGGACGCGTGCGGTGCCGCTCCAGGAGCATCTTGATCTTCGGAAGCGCGTAGTCGTAGCTCCCCATTCCGTTCTTGAAGACGCGGAACTTGTCCTGGGTCTCCTTGGGACCGTCGATGCTGACCGTCACGCCGACACGGTTCTCGGCCAGCCATTCGATTACTTCTTCCTTCAGGAGCGTGCCGTTCGTGGTAAGGGAGAAGTCGACGTCCTTGCCCAGCTCCTTCGCCCGCTCGCGAGCGTAGGCCGCCGTCTTCTTGAGCACCTTGAAGTTGAGCAGCGTCTCGCCGCCGAAGAAGGTCAGGTGCGCCACCGGCAGCTCGCCCGACTGCTCGAACATGAAGTCGACGCTCTGGCGAGCCGTCTCCTCGCTCATGTAGGTCGGCGCGGGGTCGCAGGTCGTGTCGACGATCTTGTCCTCGCCGTACTCGTAGCAGTACGTGCACGCCAGGTTGCACTTGTTGGTGACGTTGAGGACCATCGTGGTCAGCGGGAAGTTCGCCTGGGGCAGCACCCGCGGGAACGTCTCCGGCGCGGCGGTGGTCAGCCCGATGGCCTGCACCCGCATCAGCTCGCCCAGGCTCAGCCGGACCGCCGATTCGCCGAAGCGGGGGCCAAGCGCGGCGACGATGTCGTCTTCGCTGGCCGGACCCCGGTCAAGGGCTTGCAGCACGGAGTGCGACGCCTCGTCGAGGTAGAAGACCGCTGCCGACGGCACCAGGTAGAGGAAGGTCTCACCCCCCGCTTCGAAGGGGTGGAACTCCCTCTGCGCGAGGAAGACCGGCTCCGTGGCGGCCGCGATGACGCCGGCCGCGGGGGTGGCTGCGGGGGCCGGGGCTGCGTCGTTGACCGCGCCTGTACTCATCGATCCGTCCTCCTGGGGAAGCGGCCCGGCAGTTCCTGCACCCGCCACGGCTCCCACCGCATGTAAAGGGGCACGGTGACGATCAGGTGGGCGCGCCCGCGGACTTCTTCCCCGCCGGGACCGCTCCAGGTCGCCACTACCCAGACGTCGCCGACGTTGTTGCGCTGCCCGATGCGGTCCGGGTTCGGTCCATCGACGGCAGGCTGGAAAAGGCCGTTGTCGTCCAGCGAGCCCACGTACTCGATATCGTCGTCGTCGAAGACGGCGGAGTACTCCTCCACCGACCACGCGACGTCGACGAAGCCGAGATCGAGGTCGTCGCCGGTGTCGGGCTTGCCGTCGGGGCCGTTGCTGAAGGCGGTCGCCTCGAACTGGGCATAGCCCTTGGGGAAGTTGCCGCCGCCCAGCCGCGCCATCCCCGCTTCGGGGGTGACCGCGATCCGGTCGACGGTGTCGTACACGGTGAGCCGGCCCGGAACAGGCCGCCCCGACAGGAACACGTCCCGCCCGCCCGGCGCGGCGTCTTCACTGGCCGCCACTTCGGCACTCAGCGCCTGCGAGCCGCCCTCGATGACGCGCACGACCTCCACGCCGGGGCCGAAGTCCACGTCTCCCACGCCCAGCCCGGTGGGCAGGTTCGCCCCGTGCACGGTGACCGTGGCAGTGGAACCCGACCGCAGCGAGACGGGGTGAAGGCCCAGAACCACGGGCCCGTCGGCACGCACCAGCGTCACGTCGGGCCCGAACTCGTCGTAGGCCCCCGCGAACCAGCGGCCGTTGATCTCGTTCCAGCCGCGCTCGACCATCATGACCTCGCGGAGCGCGGTCTCTTCGCTTCCGCCCTCGAACGAGCGGCCCCGCCACTGGTAGCCCGTGTAGACGATCGCCTGGCCGCTCCGCGCCACCTGCTCTCCGTCCCGGGCGTAGGTGTACTGCAACTCGGTGGCGAAGTTGCCGTCGTCGGCTGCGGCAGCGATCTCGGCCGTGCCGTAGATCGGGCCGCGGCCCGGATCGTGGCCCTTCAGCGCCCACGTGCCCGCCAGGCGCGGCGGCCGCATCGTCGCCGACCACGACGTCCACTCGTCGGTCGTGAGCGGGAACTCCCCGGTCAGGTGTGCCACCGCCTTGTCCATCGGGTGGCGCGTATCGGTCGCGTCAGGTGCCGGCGGCCCGTTGCGCCTGAATCCCTGCGTGTCGGACAGCGGGTAGTAGCCGCGGTGCGTCGCCATAAGGAGGTTCCACTCCTCCCTGGTCCGGCGCTGCGTGATCACCCGTCCCATGGAGTGGCACTGGCTGCAGGTGTTCTCGACATCCGAATCGGCCTCGTACGACCAGTCGATGAGGCGCCGCTCCACCTCGAAGCGTCCGGGACGAAGCTCCTCGGGCGCGATCCCGTGGTTGTCGGACAGGTAGCGCACGATGTCCCGGGCAGCCTCCGGCTCCAGCTCGGCCTCGTTCAGCGTGACCATGCGGCGGATCGACTGCTGCCAGCCCTCGGGCGTTTTCCGCATGTACGAGATGCGCGTCATCATCCCGTCTTCGTCGACCGCGTGGCATCGGTCGCACGACTCGATGAGCATCTGGTTCGTGACGGGAATGCCGGTGGTGGTGTCGGCCGCCTCCTGGGCGGCGGTCGGGGTAGCGAGCAGGAGCGAGAAAGCAAGCGCTCCGGTGGCGTGAATGGACTGGCGTGTCATTGCTGTGGCGTCTTCCCCTTCATCGGAACCCGCACGGCCGCACCCGGGCGGCACCCCTGGTTATTTAGCACGCCACCCGGTCAACCGTCAAAACATCCGGTTATCCGGACGGTCCCGGCACCAGCACCCCGTCCGCGACGAGCAGCGCCACCACGCCGATGAAGTTGGCCAGGTCGACCGGAGGCAGGTCTTCGCGCGCTGCCCACTCGGAGTAGGACTCGTACAACGCGCCGGGATTCTCGCTCACGGGGGCCAGATGGGTGACCCGGAGCAGGTCGATGTCGCGGAAGTAGCGCACGCCCCCGGGAAAGCGCGGTGTGACCAGGGACGGGGCCATCCGGATCCGGTTGCCGATCACGAGCGGCCGGTCGACCGAGTCGCGGCGGCCGGCGCGGAGGCGCCCGGAACCGAGTCGCAAGGAGTGAAACGCGGCCCGCACGTCCGGGTCGTCACGAAGGCTCTCGGCGTCCGGTCCGTCCGGGGAGTTCGCCTCCGCGGCTGCGTGGGGCTGGTCGGCGAGCCACTCGGCGCGCTTCCGCCAGAAGGCGTCACCACCCGCCCCCGTGTCGGCGACGTGCCGGGACAGACCGCCCCGCAGCGACTCGTACATGGCGCGTTCCCGGCCGCCGAAGAAGTCGAGCGCCGTTCCCGCCAGCTCCGGCGTGCGGACAGCCGTGTTCACGGTGACCGCAGCCAGCCACGCGGATGCCAGCGCCTTCTTCACCCCGTACGACGACATCGGGTCGACGAAGGAGGCCGCGTCGCCGACGAGCAGAGCGCGGCCCAGGGCGAAGCTGGATGAGGTGTACATGGAAGCGGTCACAGCCCAGGCGCCGCCGAGGGGATGGGCGGGGGTGGTGACGGACCGCATGAGCGAGGTCGCGGCGATCTCGGCGTCGAAGGCAGCCGTGAGGTCGGGGGCGTCTTCCATCACCGAGTGGAGCTCGGGGTCGAGCATGACCGCCACATGCCGCTCGTGCGGCGAGGTGGGCACGGACCACGCCCAGCCGCGCTCGAAGCTCTCGACCAGGGCGTGGGTGGGGTCGACGTTCCCCCACCCGGCTTCGAGCACATACTGCCGGATGACCGCGAGGGTCGGCGCCGCGACCTCGAGGACCCGGTGGCGGCGGGCCAGGACGCCCGCCCTCCCGGTGCAGTCCAGGACCCAGCCCGGGCGCACCTCGGCGCGGCTTCCGTCCCCCAACCCCACCTCCACCCGCCACCCCCCCCCGCCCGCCACCCGTTCCCGCAGCCTGGCCCCCCCCCGGACGAGCTCCCCCCCCGCCTCCCACCCCCCCCCGCCCCGCCCCCCCTCGCCCCGCCTCCCCGTCCGCGACCCGTTCCGGCAGCCTGGCCACGCCCCGGACGATCTCCGCCCCGGCTTCCACCACCGCCCCGCGCAGCAGCACATCGAAGCGGGAACGGAGGATGTGGAACCCGGTTGCGCCCCCCGCGAAGTCGTCGCGGCGGCCGTCACCGCCCCACAGGGCCGTGTTGCCGCCGTTCGGCTGAAAGTCCCCCGCCTCGACCACGCCCAGCAGGCCTGTCGCGGCCAGGATCTTGCGCGTGCTTGGGGGCAGCGACTCGGCCAGGGACTGCGCAGCAGGGGCTTCCCCTCCCCCGCCGTCACCGCCGCCCGGCCCGGCGGCGGTCCCGGCCCCCGCCGAGCGCTCCACGACCACGACCTCGTGTCCCCACCCTGCAAGGAGACGTGCGGCCGCCGATCCTGCAGGGCCGCCACCGAGAACGAGGACCTCCGGCTCAGGGTTCATGGGTCATTATGTACATAATGTACACCTTGATATGTACAGAATCGAAATCGTCCCCTTCGGGGCTTGAGCGAACGTCGAAGTTACCTTAGCTTTTCCGCCCTTGCACCGCTGGCAGCCCGGAACGCGCGCGGCGCAGCTGGACGCCCCCATCGTCTAGTGGACAAGGATACCTGGTTCTCAGCCAGGAGACCGGGGTTCGATTCCCCGTGGGGGTACTGCAGGATCGCGGTACGGTCGCTTAGCTCAGTCGGTAGAGCACTACGCTCACATCGTAGGGGTCGCTGGTTCGAGTCCAGCAGCGACCATTTCACCCCTCGGCGTTCGCCGAAAGATCCCGGTCACCTCCTGCCGTCCCGGGGGGGCCGGGGGCGTTGATTCGCAGCAAGCAAGAAGACTTGACTCGAAGATTGTTTAGACTAGGCTTAGACTGGTCTGTTCGTTGGTCTGCTCGATGGAGGTCGGTTCTCATGTCTCACATAGGCGCCTTTGAAGCCAAGACTCACTTGCCCCGCCTTCTGCGGCGCGTGCAGGCGGGAGAGCGATTCGTCATCACCAGGCACAATCACCCGATCGCCGAGCTTGTTCCCTATCGGGAGCGGGATGTTGCCAGGGTCCAGGCCGCAATCGCGGATCTGAAGGCTTTTCAGGCCACGCACAGTCTCGGCGGACTGTCGGTTCGCGACATGATCGAAGAGGGCCGGAAGCGCTGATGACGTTCGTGCTCGATTGCTCGGTCACCCTGGCGTGGGTGTTTCCCGACGAGACGACCGCGGCAACCGACCGCCTGCGCGATTCCCTGATCGGCGGACGAGCGTTCGTGCCGGCGATCTGGCCGATCGAGGTCGGAAACGTTCTCCGAGTCGCTACGCGCCGAGGGCGGATAGTCCGAGACGACTGGCCACGAATCCGACACAACCTTGAAGCCCTGCCGGTAGAAATCGATCCGGTTTCCACTTCCCGGATTTGGGGGAGCGTCCTGGAACTCGCGCACGAACGGCGGCTTTCCGTCTATGACGCCATGTATCTGGAGTTGGCGGTGCGAATGCAGTTGCCGCTGGCCACCCTCGACCGTGCTCTGATGGACGCAGCGCAGGCGGGGGGCGTCGAGGTGCCGACAGCGGGGTAGCACACTTCCCGCCGCCTAAGCCAAAACGGGAATCGTCGGCCCCGCCTTCTCCACCAACTCCGCCCCCACCCCCGGCTCCCACCCCACCACCCTCCCCGCCACCGCCGACGCGGCCACCGAGTAGGGCGACACCAGGTACAGCCGGCCCGGCCCCGAGCGGCCCGGGAAGTTCCGGTTCTGGGACGACACCGACACCTGCTCGGCCGACCGGGTGATCCCCGGCCCGGCGGCGATGCAGGCACCGCACCCCGGCTCGATGAACTCGGCGCCGATGTCGCGGAAGAGATCCAGGTAACCCTCCTCCCGGGCGTACTCCCGCACGTCGGTCGAGCCGCACTGTATGTAGCACTTCACATCCGGATGGACCCCGAGCCCCCACCGGTCGCGCGCCTCGCGGAAGACCCGGGCGTACATGTCCATGTCTTCCTTCTTGCCCGCCGTGCACGATCCGGCGTAGGCGATCTCGATCGGCACCGGGTCGGCGAGCTCGTCGATGTAGACGCCGTTCCCGGGATCGCCAGGCAGCGCCACCATCGGGCGCAGGCGCGAGGCGTCGATCTCGATGACCTTGACGTACTCGGCGCCGGGGTCGCTGCGCACGTCCGCGACCAGTGCGCGGGCGCGAGCCGGGTCCATGCCGCGCTCCTTCACCAGGAACTCGACGGTGCGCTCGTCGGCCGCGACCACCCCGGTGAAGGCGCCCACCTCGGCGGCCATGTTGGTCATGGTGGCGCGCTCGTCCACCGAAAGCCGCTCCACGACCGGCCCCGCGTACTCGATGATCTGACCGATGGCATGCCCGTCGCGCACGTAGGGGTGCCGCAGGATCTCGAGCATGAGGTCCTTCGCGGTCACGTTCCCGGGAAGCGTCCCGTTCACCACCACCTTGAACGAGGGCGGGATCCGCGCGCGCACATCCTTCGTGATCCACGAATTGAAGATGGCCGTGGTGCCCACCCCGAAGGCCAGCGCCCCGACCGCGCCCGCGTGGGGTGTGTGGGAATCGGTCCCGATGATGAGCATTCCGGGCTCGGCGTAGTCCTCCAGGATCTTCGAGTGGCAGATCGCCTCGGAGCCCATCACGTGCCCCTGCTGCTCGCCGTACAGCCGGATCCCCTGCTTGTCGGAGAACTCCCGCTGCTTGACCTCCAGCTCGTTGGCGACCGCGAGGAGGCCCTGCTCGATCCGCTCCTGGCTCATCACCTTGTGCAGGAAGGTCAGGTGGTCGCGGAAGAAGAGGATGCTGTCCGGGTCGAGCACCCTCGCGTCCACTCCCAGCTTCTGTTCGAAGAAGATGGCGGCCATCGGTGTCACGTACTCGTGCGAGAAGCGGACGTCGGCACGGAAGAAGCCGGCCTCGCCGGGTTCGGCCCATGCGGTGCCAACCTGGTCGGCGGCGGCGTCCACGACCCACTTGTTGGCGAAGATCTTCTCGCCGAGGGTCATGGGGCGGGGGCCGAAGGCTGGCGCGCCCGCGATGCCGGGGGAGGTGCCCGGGCGCCCGGATGCTTCGATGGGACCGGCCTCCGCCCGCGGCGCCGGCAGCGACACCTGTCCCTGCAGCCTCGCCATGTTGAACTCGAAGAGCCCGCCGTACTCGATGATCTGGCGGGTGATTTCGTCCTTGCCGTCGGTGAATTCGCTGAGCGGGATCGGCTCCCCCGACCGGATCCGGTCGATGAGGCGAAAGTCGGTCGTCGTGAGAATGCCCAGGTTCTGGCAGTTCTCGTTGTAGATGCGCTCGATGCTCTCGCTCACGACGACCTTGATCCCGGCCATCAGCTCGGCGTAGGGGCTTTGTTCCCGGCTGGATCCCTTGCCGCGGCGCTTGCCGGCCACCGAACAGACGAAGCCGCCCGCCCTGACCGTACCGCGCTCGATCGGCGCTTCATCCCCTCCGTCCGCACCCGCCACCTGCAGGCCCAGGTAGGGAAAGTCCCCCAGCGTCTCGTCGTAGAAGAAACAGATGTAGGCCGGCGTGATCTCGTCGGTGCTGATCTGGTCGCGGAGCCGCTCCCGCAGCTCGTCCGTCAGCTCCGGGTCCAGCCCTTCGTGGAGTTGGCGGCGGATCAGGTCGGCATCGTCTGCCAGGAAGAGGACGCGCCCGCCGAAGGAGATCTCCGGCGGGCGTTTGCGGACCTGCGCCCCCGTCAACTGAAGTCCACCCCCGTGATCACGGCGATGATGATGGCCGCGACCGCCACTGGCGCGACAAAGCGGATGAAGAAGCGCCAGGCGCCGTAGTGGAACCACCTGGGCTCGTTGCCGTCCAGCAGCTCGCTCTCCGTTGTGCTCCGGGTCATCATCCAGCCGGCCGCCACCGTGATGAAGAAGCCGCCGGTCGGCAGCATCCAGTTCGACACGAAGTGGTCGGCGTTCGAGAACCAGCCGACCTTGCCTTCGAAGATCTCCAGCGAAGACAGGAACGGCGTACCGGTGAACGACAGCGCCGCGAAGATGGTGAAGACGAAGATCGCCATGCCGGCCCCGACCGTGGCCTTGTTCCGAGTCAGCCCGTGTTCGTCGATCACGTAGCTGGTCACCACTTCCAGCAGCGAGATCGTGGACGTCAGCGCGGCCAGCGCGACCAGTACGTAGAAGAGCGGTCCCAGCAACACGCCGAAGGGCACCTCGGTGTAGAAGAGTTCCGGCAGCGAGATGAAGAGCATGCCCACCGTCGAGCCACCCACCTCTTCGCTCATCCCCGCCACCGAGAAGATCACCGAGAACATGATTATTGTGGCGACCAGGGCGATCAGTGTGTCGAGCGCCACGATCGCCCCCGCCGCCTTGACGATCGACTGCTTGCGCGAAATGTAGGAGCCGTAGGTGATCATCGCTCCCATGCCGAGCGACAGGGTGAAGAACGAGTGGCCCAGGGCTTCGAGGATGCCCTCCCTGGGCAGCTCGCCGAAGTTGGGGCGGAAGATGAATCCCAATGCCTCCCCCGAGCCGCTCATCCCCAGTGCGCTGACCAGCAGCAGGATGAGGATTCCAAAGAGGATCGGCAGGAAGATGCGGGCGATACGCTCGATCCCCCTGCTCACACCGAAGTAGACCACGGCGATCGTGCCGATGCTGAAGCCGAGGGAGAGCATGAGCTGCAGACCCGCGTTGCCCACCTGGGTATCGAACAGGTCCCCGGCCGACATCCCGGCGGGGTAGCCTCCGAAAGACCAGCCCAGCGACTGCGCAAAGTAGTAGAGCGACCAGCCGGCGATGACCGTGTAGTAGCTGAGCAGGATGAAGCCGGCCAGGACTCCCCAACCGCCGATCAGCCCCCACGCCGGGCCCGCCGCTTCCTTCAGCGCGCCTACCGCGCTCTTCTGGCTGCGCCGTCCGATCAGCAGTTCGGCCATCATGATCGGCAGGCCGACCGCCGCGATGCAGATCAGGTAGACGAGAACGAAGGCCCCTCCGTTGTTCTCCCAGGTGATGAAGGGGAACTTCCAGAGGTTGCCCAGTCCGATCGCGCTGCCGGTGGCGGCGAGGACGAGGCCGGTGTTGGAACTCCAGTGGTCGCGGGGTTGGCTCATTTGGGTCACCCAGGGTGGTGGGAATGGCGTGCGCCCGCCCGGGCGCCTCGCGAATACGCAACGGCTTCGGTCCAGCCACCGTTACAGTATATTGTCCTTCCCCGACGGGCCACCGTCCGGCCCCGGGAACGCCAACAGCCGGTCCGGCCGGCATCCAGGAGGATCCATGGTCCGCTTCGCCGGGTGGACGCTCGCCCTCTCGCTTTTCACCATGTCGGCGTGCGGCGGGGACGGGCCCGCCGACCGGGGTGCGGACCCTTCGGACGGCGCGGACACGGATCCGGCCGCCCGGGCCGACGCCCCCTCCGTCGCCCTCCTCACCTCCGGGCCCGTCAGCGACGCGGGTTGGCACGCGGGCGCCTACGAAGGACTGCAGGCGATCGGCGACTCGCTCGGCTTCCGGATTTCTCACCAGCAAACCCGTACCCCCGCGGAATTCGACGAGGCGTTCATCTCCTACGCCGAGGCGGGGTACGGCCTGATCTTCGGCCACGGATTCGAGTACCAGGACGCCGCCAGCCGGGTCGCCGCCGAGTACCCCGACGTCACTTTCGTGGTCTCGTCGGGGTCGCGTCCGTCCGCCAACGTGGTGCCGCTGGTCTTCCACCTGAACGAAGCCACCTACCTCGCGGGTATGGCGGCGGGCGCCCTGACGCAGTCCGGGACCGTGGGCATGGTGGGCGGCGTCGAGATCCCCTCGGCGAAGGGCACCTTCATCGCGTTCGAGGCGGGAGTGAAGGCGGTGAAGCCGGACGCGGTCGTGCTGGAAACGTTCATCGGCAGCTGGGACGACGTCTCTGCCGCAAAGGAGGCAGCCGCGGCGCAGCTGCGCCAGGGAGCCGACGTGATGATCCACAACGTGGACGCGGCGAGCTTCGGGTTCTTTCAGTCGGTCCGCGAAGCCCGCGAGGGCGGGCGCACGGCCTGGGCCTTCGGCATGAACCGCGACCAGAACGACGTGGCGCCGGATGTCATCGTGGGAAGCGCGGTGATCAACATCCCCGCGATCTTCCTGCTGACCGCGCGCGAGTGGCAGGCGGGGACGCTCGCTGGTGTCGCCCGTTACGCGGGACTCGCCGACGGCGCCGTCGACTTCGTGCCGAACCCGGAGCAGGACGGGGTCGTTCCGGTCGAGGTGCGGGCGCGGATCGACAGGGCGCGGGAGGCAATCGCCGGCGGGACGTTGCAGGTGCCGCGCATCGACTTCGTTGAGGGGGACTCGATCTCCCCCTGACGGGCGGGAGAGACGCTGCGCGCAGACCGTGGAGGAATCCCGCGAGGCGCCGAGAGCGGCAAGGCTCCGAGACATCACCAGGCGGTTCGGGCGCGTCACCGCGCTCGAGCGCGTCCACTTCGACCTGGTCCCGGGCGAGATTCACGGTCTCCTGGGGGAAAACGGCGCCGGAAAGACCACCCTGGCGCGGGTCCTGGGGGGGCTGTTGGCGCCAGACGAGGGCCGGGTCGAGATCGGCGGCCGTGCGGTCACCCTGCGAAGTGCTCGGGACGCGCGGGCCATGGGCGTGGCGATGGTCCACCAGCACTTCTCGCTCGTGCCGCGCTTCACGGGGTTCGACAACGTCGCGCTCTTCAACGGGGAAGCATGGACGGGCCGGGGTACGGCCGCCCGCGGATACCGGGCCCGGGTGGAGGCCCGCGCCGCCGAGCTGAAGCTGGACGTGCAGCTCGACGTGCCGGTGGCGGAGCTGGGCGTGGGCGAGCGCCAGCGGATCGAGATACTGAAGGCGCTGATGAGCGAGACGCGGGTGCTGCTGCTCGACGAGCCCACCGCCGTGCTCACGCCCCGGGAAGTGGACGGGCTTTACGCCGTGCTGCGCCAGGTGGCCCGCGCCGGAACGGGGATCGTGCTCGTGGCGCACAAGCTGGACGAGGTGCTCTCCGCTGCGGGGCGGGTGACCGTGCTGAGGAGGGGGCGGTGGGTGATGACCCAGGAAGCCGCGGCGGTCTCGGCGCATGAGCTGGCGCAGGCCATGGTTGGGGGCGCGGCGCCGGGGGGGGGCGGGGGGGGGGGCGTGGGAGAGGGGGGGGGCGGTGTAGGGGAGGTGGGGGGCGGCGTGGGAGCCGGGGGCGACAGCGTGGCCGTTCTGGACGGGGTCGCCGTGGATGGCGGCGGAGCCCCTTCGCTCCGTGGCGCAAACCTGACGGTGCGCCGGG
>MPNE01000056.1 GCA_002238865.1 Gemmatimonadetes bacterium bin94
CTACGGCGCAGGGCCAGGGAGCAGGTGGAGATGACAAGGCGGCTGGTGGAGAAGATCAGGCGTCCCGGGCCGGATCGGGACTCCGGGCCGAGCCGTTGATCGCTCAGCGTACCGTGCTTCCAGCTATGGATCGGTGATGCGACCCTTTGCGCACCGAATGGCCGCCAAAAGAAAACGGAGGCCGCGGGGGAGGTTGGTCGTGAAAAGCCCGGTTCGGCACGAACGTTACATTGAGTTGAGCAAGCCATCACGAACACCGTGTCAGCAAGGCGAAGCGAGAGAACGATCCAGAGGGTCCACCGCAGGCCGAGACGGGAAGTCGTTCGGCGACAGGGTGCGACCAACCGAGCGTCCCACAGTCTGGAGGAGGGTGAAGAGATAGCTGATAGGACCAAGCTGTTCGACGCGGCTGGTTTCGGGCCATTGGTGTCGGAAGGTCCCGGATGACGATGTTCCGGCCCTTCGACGGGAGCCTCTTCGCCGAAGGATTCCTTCGGCAAGCGATCACGGAGTTGCCCGACTGGCAAGACCTGTCAGCATCGGCCCTCGACGACCTTGAAGCCGCGCTACAGGCCCGGTTCGACCGTTTCCCCACGGACCTGTCACCCAACGAGAGCCAGACCGAGGAGGACCTGATCTGGCCGGTGCTGGAGGGACTCGGTTGGACGGCCCATCTAAAGCAGCAGAACCTGTCGCCGACCGGTCGCCAGGACGTGCCGGACGGATTGCTGTTCGCGGACGATGCCGCCAAGGACCGCGCCAACCGCTTCGCCGACGAGTGGAAGCGCTACGGGCACGGAGTGGCCACCGTCGAGTCCAAGCGGTGGCTGCGGCCCCTCGATCGTCGTTCGGGACGCCGGGGCGAGGAGTCAGCACCCTCGACTCAGATGCTGCGCTACCTGCGGCGCATCGACGACGTGACCACGGGCAAGGTGCGTTGGGGCATTCTGACGAACGGTGCGCGGTGGAGGCTCTACTGGGCCGGGGCGCGTTCCGTCGCCGAGCAGTTCTTCGAGCTCGATCTCGCGGCGGTTCTCGGGCATCCGGACGATAACGGCGAGAGCCTCCCGGCCGACGACCGGCTGCACTGGCTCAAGGTGTTCACGCTGGTGTTCCGACGGGATGCCTTCCTTCCCGGTGTTGCGGACGAGCCGACATTCCACGAGCGGGCTATCGCGGAGGCCCGCTATCACCGCGAGCGGGTGGCGAGCAACCTGTCGGCGGTGGTCTTCGAGCGGGTCTTCCCCGACCTTGTCCTGGCGCTTGCCGAAGCCGATTCCGATGCGCCGCTGGACGAGGTTCGGGACGCGGCACTTGTCGTGCTGTACAGGCTCCTCTTCGTGCTCTACGCCGAGGACCGCGATCTCCTGCCGGTTCGCGACAGCCGGTATGACGACTACGCGCTCCGGGACCGGGTGCGCGGCGACATCGGGCGACGCAAGGACGAGGGGGACGTGTTCTCGGCCACTGCGGCCCGCTACTGGTCGGCGTTCGACGACCTGTGCCGCGCCATCGATGCGGGTGACCCATCCATCGGCCTTCCTCCCTACAACGGGGGGTTGTTCGACCGCGACGGCGCGCCCCTGCTATCGCGCGTCCGGTTGGGGGACGCGGTGATGGCCGAGGTGATCGACGCGCTGTCGTTCGAGCGGACGCCGCTCGGTCGCCGGTACATCAACTACCGGGATCTCGGCGTGCAGCAACTCGGCTCGATCTACGAGCGGCTCCTCGAACGCGAGGTGGTCCGCGAGGACGGGAACATCGTCGTCCGTCCGAACGTGTTCGCCCGGAAGGACTCGGGCAGCTACTACACGCCCGACGATCTGGTTGACCTGATCGTGCGGGAGACTGTTGGGCCGCTGGCGGTCGCGCGCTTGGAGGCGTTCGCCGCCAAGGCAGAGGAAGTAGCGACAAGCCAGATGCCGGAGGACCGCCGCATGGGGCGGCTGAAGCGGCTTGATCCGGCAGAGAAGCTGCTGGAGTTGAAGGTCTGCGACCCGGCCATGGGCTCGGGGCACTTCTTGGTCAACCTCGTGGACTACCTCGCCGACCGCGTCATTGAGGCCATGGCCGAGGCCGAAGCCCTTGTGGATGGATACCTCTCGCCTCTGGTGGAGCGGATCGACGGGATCCGCAACACGATCATGGACAACGCCGAGGACCGTGGCTGGACGTTCGATCCGGCTCAACTCGACGACCGGCACATCGTCCGCCGCATGGTGCTCAAGCGGTGCGTCTACGGCGTGGACAAGAACCTGATGGCCGTGGAACTGGCCAAGGTCTCGCTGTGGCTCCACACCTTCACCGTCGGCGCCCCGCTCAGCTTTCTGGATCATCATCTCCGGTGCGGCGACAGCCTGTTTGGCGCGTGGGTGGAGCCCACGATCCGAAGGACGGACGAGCAGAGCAGCTTGTTTCTGCGGGGACCGCTCGCGCGGGCCACACGCGCGGCCGCGCCCATGCAGATCATCGAGGGGCTGACGGACGCCGAGATCGCCGAGGCGCACCGCTCGGCCGACATCTTCGCCGAAGTCTCGGAGATGACCGCTCCCCTGCACGCGTTCATGTCGCTCCTTCACGCGTTCGACTGGCTGGGAATCCGAAAGAAAGGGCCGGTCAAGACCGCGTTTGTCCAATGGCTGGACGGTCTCTTCGGCGACCAGATCGCCATTGCCCAGGGAAAGCGGTCTGATTCTAAGGATGCCCACCTTCCTCACCTGATGGATGCCTTGGGACTGGCCGCGAGCGAGCGGTTCCTGAACTGGCAGGTGGCTTTCCCCGGCGTATGGTACGACTGGGAGACCAAGGAGTTGAGAGGTGGGTTCGATGCGGTGATCGGCAATCCCCCATGGGACCGGATGAAGCTCCAACAGGTCGAATGGTTCGCGTCCCGCCGCCCGGAGATCGCCATGGCTCCCCGCGCCGCCGACCGGAAGCGTTTGATCGCCGACCTCCAGAAGGCGGAAGACCCGCTGGCCGAGGACTTCCGCCTTGCGAGCGAACGAGCGGCTGCGGGCGCGTGGGTGGCCCGGACTTCGGGAGACTATCCGCTGCTGGCCCGAGGCGACCTGAATCTCTACTCGCTGTTCGTCGAACGCGCCATGACGCTCGTCAAGCCCGACGGGGTGGTCGGGCTGCTCGTGCCATCCGGCATCGCATCGGACAAGATGGCCGCCCCGTTCTTCAAGAGCGTGGCCACCGAGGGTCGGCTCAAGGCGCTTTACGACTTCGAGAACCGGCGGACGCGCTACGACACCACACCCTTTTTCCCCGACGTGGACAGCCGGTTCAAGTTCTGCGCCTTCGTCGCCAGTCCGGAACCGGGGAGTGAACCGGCCCGCTGCGCGTTCTTCCTGCAAGACGTTTCTGAGACAGAAGACCCGGAGCGGTGCTTCTCCCTCTCGGCCGCCGACTTCGCGCGGGTGAACCCGAACACTGGCACGGCACCCATCTTCCGCTCGCGCCGCGACGCGGAACTCACGACGGCGATCTACGACCGCTTGCCGGTGCTGGTGGACCGCTCGTCGGGCGAGGCCGTGAAGGCGTGGCCGGTGAAGTACACGCGGATGTTCGATATGACCAACGACTCCGGCCTGTTCCGCACACGCTCGGAACTGGAGGAGAAGGAAGGCGCGTGGCCCGTCGGCGGCAACCGATACCAGAGCCCGTCCGGCGAATGGGTGCCGCTCTACGAGGGCAAGATGGTGCAGGCGTTCGACCACCGTGCCGCCAGCATCGTCATCAACCCGAAGAACCTTCACCGCCCGGCCCAGCCGAGACCGGCCACCCCGGAACAGTACAGGGACCCGAACTGGCTGCCGGACCCGCAGTACTGGGTACTTCGTGGCAAGACCACGTTCCCTACGGCCCCATACCTGCTCGGATTCAAGGATGTCACCGCGCCGACAAACGTACGCTCGATGATCGCCGCCCTGATACCGCGCTGCGGCGTAGGGAATACGCTCCCCATCGTTTCGGCAGACTGGTACGGCGGGGCCGACGCAGCGTGTCTCGTGGCGAATCTCAACGCCGTGCCGTTCGATTACGTGGCACGTCAGAAGATCCAAGGCCAGCATCTGAACTGGTTCATCGTCGAGCAACTTCCCGTCGTGCCACCGGAGCGGTATGCGGCCGTGGGCTTCGGACCCAAGACGGCGGAAGAAATCGTCCGCGAGGCCGTGCTCGAACTCACCTACACGGCGCACGATATGGTTCCGTTCGCCCGCGACATCGGCCATGTGGATGAGGGCGGGGAGGTCTTGCCGCCTTTCCGCTGGGACGCCGAGCGCCGCATCAGCCTGCGCGCGAAGCTGGACGCCCTTTACTTCCACCTCTACGGCGTGACGGATCGGGACGATATCCGCTACATCTACTCCACCTTTCCCATCGTTCAGCGCGACGAGAAGGCCGCATACGGGGCCTACCGCTCCCGCGACCTGTGCCTCGCGTGGACGAGCGCCCTCGCCGCTGGCCAACCCAACGCGGAGGTCGATCCGTGAACGGCGACCACGCGAATGGGACAGCCATCGCCGCCGCGAGCAAGGTCCCATGGATCGGTTTGCTCGTCAACCTAATGGGCTGGCGTCTCCGGCGGAGCATCCTGGAATTGACGCGGGGTGAGTACCGCAGGTATCGCTCGGCTCTCGGTTGGCGTTCGTCCCGCCCAGACGGTATCTTACCGGTTAGCGACCACGAACCTACCGAGCACCTGAACCGTCGAGACAGCAACACCCGGTAAGAGATGCCAACCACTGCCGCCCGTGACTCTTCTCGCGCCACCCCCACCCGCGAGTCCGGCGCGGTCCAAACTTGGAATGGCACGTCCGCCGGTCACAAATGGGCCATCCATCAGGGCTCTGCGCTTGAGGTGCTCAAGGAACTGGATTCCGGGTGCGTCGACTGCATCGTCACCTCGCCTCCGTATTTCTGGCTGCGAGACTACGATGTCGAGGGCCAGATAGGCCTTGAGGACACCGTGGAGGGCTACGTGTCGGCACTGCTCGCGATCATGGCCGAAGCACGCCGGGTTCTCAAGCGTCGCGGCGTGGCCTTCCTCAATCTTGGCGACACCTATTATTCCGGTAAGGGCAAATCACACGGTAGCGACGCCAAGAGCAAGAAGAGGCGGTTCGGCCTCCGCGCGGTGGACAAGAGCGGCGGGCTCGGGATCGGTCTTCAGCGCAAGTCGCTCATTGGGATACCTTGGAGGGTCGCGCTCGCGCTCGCCGAAGACGGGTGGGTGCTTCGTAGCGCGATCATCTGGCATCGCAAGAACGGGTTGCCGGAGTTCGTCCGCGACCGGCCGAGCCGTACCTACGAATACGTATTCATGCTCGCGCGGAATCGACGTTACCACTTCAAGAAAAATGAACTACCTGACAAGATCGAAGAGGATCTGTGGACCATCCGGCCGCAACCCCGGGCAAACGGAGGCCTCTCCACGGCACCCTTCCCCGACGAGTTGGTCAAACGGTGCCTCAAGATCGGCTGTCCGGTCGGCGGCGTCGTACTCGACCCGTTCGTCGGGAGCGGTACGTCGGTTCGAGTCGCGCTCGACACGGGACGATCCGGCATCGGGATAGACTTGAACGGCGCGTTCTGCCGCCATGCAGTGCGGACGCTGAAAGCGCGCGCATGACGCACATCTCGGAAGCCGCGATCACTCAGGCCATCGAGGAACTCAAGGCGTCAACGCATCCGTTCCTCGGGATCACCTTCCTTGCTTGCAAGAAGTTCAGGCTGCCGGTGGGCAAAACGGTGCGCGTCAAGCTCGACACGGTGACCAAGCAGCACCTGGAGCGACATCATAGCCTCGACAAAGGCAGTGAGTACTTCTTCCAGCCCTTCAAGAGCGCCAGTAACTGGGTGAAGGGCGACTACGCCTCGTCCGGCCTTCAGGGAATCAACACTCGGACGTTTGGAAACGTGTTCCTTCATGAACGCGGCTCCTCTGAATGGGGCTTCAGGGAGAACTACGTTGACTTGATGAAGTCAGCAATCCAGCGAGGCAGGTACCGAAAGGCACCGCTTGCCGCCGTTGCAATTTGGCTAGCGAAGTACCAAGAGTGGCCGCCGGACACTACCCGGGAGGGGCTCGTCGAGGACTTCCTTCGGCGTTACAACATCACGCCAGGAGAGCGAAGGGCACTGTTCTCTAGAGCGTCTTCGCTTGACCCGCTTCCCATGATGGCCGAAGACCTGCCTCCCTCGGTGGTTCGATCGGAGGCCCGCGATCTGAAGGCTATCGCCCACCGTATTGAACCGCCGCCGGACGCGCACGAACCAGAAGGAACGCTAGCGGCCATCGAGATGATCCGGGTCGGCCCTGGCGACAGCCTCAGGCTCGACCTTGGGAAACGGCTGACGGTCATCGCGGGTGACAACGGTCTCGGCAAGTCGTTCCTGCTGGATGTCGCATGGTGGGCCGCGACGAGAAGGTGGGCCGGCCAGCCTGCAATGCCCTTCGGGCGAGAGGCGGCCCATGCTGCTCGGCTCTCCTATGAACTCCAGACCGAGGCCGGCCGTCGCATGTGCTACAGCCGTTTCGAGCCACAACTGCAAACGTGGATTCACCAGCGTGACTATCCGCAAGTACCCGCACTCTATGTGTACGCGGGCGTGGACGGAACCTTCTCCATTGAGGACGACCACCGGGATGGAACCGAGGACGAGCCACTCAACCTAACGTCGAGGGAGATATGGGACAGCAAGCCCGGCCGTATGGAAGGACTCATCCGCGATTGGGTGACATGGCAGCTTTCGGGCAAGAAATGGTTCTCGCTGTTTGAGGCGGTGCTGTCACACCTTTCGCCGAGCGACCTTGGAACCCTGCGACCGGGTAGTCCAAGACGCATACCCGGCGATCCGCGCCCGATTCCAGTGATCAAGCACCCGTACGGAGAGACTCCGGTTCTCTACGCGTCCGCTGGTGTGCGCCGTATCATGGCGTTGACGTATGTGGTGGTGTGGGCGTGGCAGGAGCATCTGTTGGGATCGGAGCTGCGGGGCTTGCCGCCCGCACGGCGTTTGGTACTGCTTGTTGACGAGATCGACGCCCACCTGCACCCGTTCTGGCAGAGAAGCATTTTACCCGCCATCCTCGGCATCGGCGAACTTCTTGACGAGCACTTGCAGATGCAGGTCGTCGTCTCGACGCACTCACCCTTTGTGCTCGCATCGCTGGAGACGAGATTCGATCCAGAATCGGACACGCTCTATCACCTGCGCCTAGACCGCGACAAGGTGCGGCTCAGGCGGGAAGAATTCTACAAGCACGGTGATGTGTCCTCTTGGCTCACGGCATCGATATTCGGTCTCCAGTACGCCCGCTCGAAAGAGGCGGAGCAGGTCCTTGAGCAGGCTATGGTGCTCCAGTCGGCCCGCTCGACCGATCCGCTCGAGGTTCAGCGGGTCTCGGATCGACTGAAAGAGGTTCTGCCGTCGGACGATCCGTTCTGGCGTCGCTGGATCTACTTCGCCGAACAGGCTGGCACCAAGCTGTGATCCGTGTACTACCAAGACCCGAGTACGCCGCCTTCAACACCGAGGTTCGAGTTCCGGGTATGCAGTTTCTGCAGACGAACCCCAACCCTTCGAACCGGCACTTTCGGAACCGCAACTACTGGAACCGGGCCAAGAGCGAACTGCGCCGAGCGTACAAGCGCTGCGCCTACACGTCTCAAAGGATCAGAGGGGACGACGTTTCCGTCGATCACTTTCTGCCCAAGGCGAAATACCCGCAGCTGGCATACGAATGGGACAACTACCGACTCGCCCGCCCAAAGCTGAACAGGAACAAAGCAGACTCCGAGGGGGTCGCGGACCCGTTCCAAGTCGGCACCGGCTGGTTCGTCCTGGATTGCCCGAGTTGCCTGATTCTCAAAGGCGACAACTTGGACGCGAACACGCGTGACAAGGTGTCCGCGACCATTCGCATGCTGAAGCTCAACAGCGACGAGTTGGTTGCCGAGCGATGTCGCTGGCTGGTTGATTTGGCCGACAACCTAATCTCGTTCGACTACGTAAAGAGGGAGTACCCGTTTCTGGCATCCGAGGTCGATCGACAAGGGATCGGGGGGCAACTGAAGACTCTTTTCGCCCTGAACTGAGGGATGGTTCGTGCGTCATCGTGCCCGCCGATCCATGAAGTGAATTCCGCAGATCACGGATCTCCACAGGACCTCACCGGTCGGAGGGCAACTGTCGGTCAAGCCGTGATGGCCCGAACCCGGAGGAGGTTGGAGGTGTATACTATCATCGGAGATCGGGCGGTTGCGCTGGCCGCCCCTCCCTCGTCGGCGGACGGCTTCCACGGTCTGACCGAAGAGGCTACGTCCGAGGACTTCCGATAAAGGGGGATTAGATTCTGGCTCACATCTGCATATTGGAAGTGATACACAACTCACTCGTCATATCGGTAAAAGGTTGTATAGCAATCATTTAGCACCCTACATGACTGGTTCGGGCGGGATCGAACCCACGAGCCCAAAGAATGCCCATTCCCTGTCTTCGTCTATGTGGACGAGTTCGAGACTCACGACTCGACCCTGTGGGTCCGTATCCACCCCGTGCCATTCTCCCAGCGGCGCGTCGCTAAGCCAATTCTCGTTGTTGACCCAGTTCGGGCCATCGGTGGCTTCGTAGAGGGCCACCAGGGCCGCCCGATCCGGGTTCTCGACTGTGATCTCTGCGACGCCTGAGACTGAGCCCGCCGTGGCCGTGATCGTCGCCGATCCCTCGGCGACGGCCTGCACGAGCCCGGATTCGTCGACGCCAGCCACCCCGACATCGCTCGAAGACCATGAGAACACTGCGCCGTCCACCGCATGGCCGTTCTCGTCGAACGCTTCCGCGGCCAGCCGCAGCGTGTCGCCGGGAGCGAGGGTGCCCTCGGCCGGCGACACCACCACCGAGCCCGCCGACTGCATCACCGTTACCACCACCGTGTCCGCCAAGTCGCCTGCCGAAACCGTCACCGTCGTGGATCCCCCGCCCACGGCTGTCACCAATCCCACGGAATCCACCACCGCGACCAGCGTGTCGCCGCTCGACCAGGAGACAAATGCTTCAGCCATCACCCGCCCGGCCTGTTCACGCACCTCGGCTGCCAGTTGCACGGTCTGCCTGAGCGCAGTGAACCGCACTGTGTCGGGGCTCACTGCCACGGTTGTCGGTAGCGGCGACACCACCGTCAGTTCGGCTTCGCCCGTTACCTCCGATGCAGTGGCCGTCACAGCGGCCTCACCCTCGGCGACGGACTCGACCAGCCCCGAGTCGTCCACCCGGGCCACCAGCGTGTCGCTCGAAGACCAGACGAACTCAGTCACGCCCGCTACACCATGACCGTTTGCGTCGGTCGCCTCGGCCACCAGATGCACCGTGTCCCCGAAGGCCACCAGCGTATCTGCCTCAGGCGACACGGCGATCGAGCTCGCGACCTGGGCCACGGTCACCGCAGCCGTCCCAGACACCGAGCCCGCGGTCGCCGTTATCGATACACTCCCGTTCCCCGCTGACGTCACCTCCCCCGACGCGTCCACCGCCGCGACCGACGCGTCGCTGCTTGTCCACGCGACGGTGGCCCCCGCCATCACCTGCCCGTTCTGGTCGCGCACCTCGGCGGTGAACCGGGCCGTCTCTCCGAGGGCGGTCAGTGTGGCGGAAGCCGGGCTGACCGCCACCGTCGTGGCCACGGGAGCCGGAGGAGGTGCCGGCTCGACGGCACCCTCGCCGCACGACAGGACCAGCGTCGCGATCCCGGCGGCGGCCGTGGCCGGAAGCAGGAAGCCCGCGCTTGGCCATCCCTTTCTTCCGCCACCGCGCGTCCGGCGAAACTGCCCGCTCCGCAACCTTGCCCGACCATCCGCCAAGAGCCACCTCGATTGCATATCCGTCTCTCCTCGCACGGCCCGCTTCGACGTTCGGGCTTCCATTCGCACCGGCTGATATCGGTCGGCAATATCACGTCACCTTCATAATCGTGATAATTGTGCGATCCATGGACTTGTATCCATGAGAATACCGTGTCATGAAAACAACCGGCAAGAGTGACCGATCGGTCACTGGGTCGTGGATAGGGCCGTCAACTGCGCTCTCGCCGTCCTCCCGCAAATTCAGAGCGACGTTCCCCTTTCAACCAGAAGCCAACGTTGCTGGCGAGGCCGTCATCGGAAAGGCGGCTGGCACCACGGCGTGGTCCCTGAACCTGTACTCACCGCCTCCACGCCTCCGCACCGGGGATGCCAAGGCTGAACAGCGTTTCCAGCCCCTGCCCACCGGCCCCTCCAACCGCGTCCGCGGCGGTCTGGGCCCCCGTCGGCAGGTCCCGCAGGAATCCACGCACCTGCCCGGTCCGGGGATCGCGCAGAATCGCCATTGGGCGGTTCGTCGACTCGTCCAGCGTAACCGACCCACCCGGCCCGGATAGCGTGATGCTCGCCAGGTCGGGCCAACCGGACCGGACGGGCAGCGTAAACACGAAGCTCGTCTCTTCACCTTCCGCATCTGCAACGACGGGCATGTCGAAGGTGAACGAGAAGATGCGGGTACCGTCGGGTGCGGCTCCCTCGATCCTGTACTCCCCCCCGCGTGTCGGAAGAGAGGGCACGGCATCGACGACGAAGGCAGGATCGAGGTAGGGGACACCGAGTGTGTCCAGCCCACCCCAGACCAGCAGCGAACGTACTGGATCCGGCTCTGCCGCCACCGCGGCGGCCGCCCCATCGTCTCCGGCCAAACGGTGGTTGAGCGCCTTGTTGAAGAAGTAATCGCTGATCCAGTTAGGCACCGCACAGTAGGACATCACGTCGGCCGTGCGTGGTGACACCAACGCGTTGCTTTCGAAGTCGTAACCCCAAGCTCCGATGTTTCCGCCCGAATGCGGGAACCAGGGGTCGACGCCCGCGGGACTGCCACACGGTGCGTGCTGGAGCGAGAGGTTGTGTCCCAACTCATGGGCGATGATGTCAGCGACGGGTTTGGAGAAGCTCACCCACCCGCCTGCGGCGGCAATCCCCCCCAACCAACCCCTGGCGTTCCCCATGCCCATCCAGTGTCCTGAACCGGCTTCCATGAGGCGCATCGCATTGACCTGCGCCAGTATGGTGGCGGCGAAGCTGGTCGATACAGTGACGGGCTCACGCGTCGCAACAGCGACTCGCGTGACCGGCAGCAACGTCCGCGCATCGCGGAGCAACTCGTGACCATCCGGATCCGCCGCCATGTCAGCGATTGACTGAATGACGGACGAGTCCGGATCGGTTTCCGAGAGAATCGGAATCAGAGTCAGGTGGAAGGGCGGCACATCGCGCACGTCAACGGCCATTCGGCCCGAATCGGGAATCCGCTTCGTCACGCCAAGCGCCGGATCCAGGGTGCGCTGCGGGTCGACCTCGATGACCATCTCCAGGCCGGGGACGATTACCCAGTCCGGTATCTCCGCGTTGGCCGACACCGTGAGGTCGCCTTCCGTGATTTCGTGGGGAACGGGCTGCGTGGTCGCAGCGATGCGAACAGCGTGGCGTTCGGCACCGTTGACGTAGAATGTGGCCTTGACCTCGGGCATCGTTACGGCGGCGTCGGGCGGCGCTGTAACGAATACCCGGAGCAGCGCAGCCTCTCTCGCCAGCAGCGGTACCGGATCTCCCCACGACTGCACGGTCTGCGTCAGGTAAGCGCCGGGCCCCTCCCGGCAACGCGCCAGGTAGCCGTCAATGGCACCGAACCATGCGTCGAAGGCAGAGTCCGCCGGACGACACAATCCGGTGCCGCCGGCCAGTAGCAGTTCGAGCCGGGCAAGCGCCGTGATGTCGGCGGGCAGCGGCCCGGCCAACCCGGGGTTGTCGGCGAAGATCAACGACTGCAGCCGGTTGAGGGCTCCGAATTCCGGCGGCACCGGACCGGACAGGGCGTTGTCCCGCACGTGAAGGTCCTCAAGCTTGGCGGCGCGACCCAGTTCGGCCGGCAGAGGGCCCGAAAGCTCGTTTTCCCCCAGGTCGAGCGTCGCGAGATTCGCGAGACCACCCAACTCCACAGGGATCGATCCGGAGAGCTTGTTGTTGGCCAAGTCCAGCACGCTCAGTCCCGCAAGACCGCCCAACTCAGCGGGAATGGAACCCGTAAGATCGTTGTCGGCGAACCGGAGTTCGAGGAGGTTGGCGAGGCCGCCAAGTTGCGCCGGAATCGGCCCGGACAATCGGTTGCCGGAGAGGTTCAACACCGTCAGGCGGTCCAGGTCGCCAAGCCATGCCGGAGTGCGGCCAGTCAAATGGTTGTCGGCGAACCCGATGGATTTGATCGCGCCGAGCCCGGCAAGTTCCGACGGTATGCTTCCGCTTAGCTGATTCCCACCGAAGTCGAGCCTCTCAAGAGCGCTCAAGCCACCCAGTTCAGGCGGAACCGAGCCGGACAGGAAGTTGTTGCCGAGATCCAGCCTGGTCAGGCTGGCGAGATTGGCGAGTTCCAATGGGATCTCGCCGCCGAGACCGTTCCATCCAAGATCCAGCTGCTGCAGACGGCTCAGGCCGCCCAGTTCAGGCGGAACTGAACCCGAAAGGCGATTCGAGCGAAGATTCAGTACTCTCAGTTGCGCTAGCTGCCCAAGCTCCGGAGGAATGCTCCCGCTGACTTGATTCGACGAAAGGGATAGCGAATCCATGTGCCTCAGGTCACCCAGTTCCGGCGGGATCAGTCCAGTCAAATCGTTGCCACCGAGATCCAGGTTACGCAGTTGGGGCAATTCCCCGAGTTCCACGGGAATCGAGCCGGCAAGGCCGTTGTTCGGAAGCTGAAGTCCGACGACCCGTCCGGTCGCGTCGGTGTCCACGCCATGCCAGTCGCCCAATGGGGCATCGGTCAGCCAACCCATGCGCTGGTACCAACGCGGACCCTCTGTATTGCGGTATAACCACTCAAGAACCTCCCGTTCAGTGAGAGGAGGACACTGCACTCCGGTCCCACTGTGGCGTGGGATGCCGTTGAGCCATGCCTCGAAACTGGAGTCGTCTGCCACGCATAGGGATGTGTTGGCGTAGTCCAACTCCTCCAGCGCCAGGCTGGCGAGCGACAGCGGCAACCGGCCGGACAGCGCATTGTCACGGATCCTCAGCTCCCTCAGATTGACGAGCCGCTCCAACACCCCGGGAACCTGCCCGGACAACCCGTTTCCGCTCAGGTCGATGCCGGAGACCCGCCCGACCGAATCGGTCCGGACGCCGTGCCATCGCTCCAGATTCTCGTCGTTGAGCCAGCCGTCGGAGCGGGTCCAACGATAGCCGCTCGCAGCCTCGTACAAGGCCCGCAACGCCTCTTTGTCGATCTCGTCGCAGAAAGGCATATCGACACGACCCCCAAGGCTGCGAGCCTCGACCTGGCGGATCCACTCCCTGAAGTCGTCGGTCGCCGGAATGCACACACCCGCGGAATTGCGGCATTCTATGAATGCCAGATCAGGCAGCTTCGCGAAGTTCAGCGGAAGAGACCCGGTCAGCGGGTTGTCGTTCAGAGAGATCATCTCCAATCTCTCGAGGTTTCCGAGTTCGGACGGGATAGGGCCGGACAGGTTGTTATCAGCCAGTTGGAGCGTGTGAAGATTGTTGAGATTCCCCAGTTCCGGCGGGATCGGCCCGGAAAGGTTGTTTACGTGCACCTCGAGCCAATTCAACTCGTCGAGGTTCCCCAGTTCCGGCGGGATCGGCCCGGAAAGGTTGTTATACCCGACTAAGAGCACCGCCAGCTCGCCCAGGCTGCCCAGCTCCGGCGGAATCGGCCCGGTGAAGTCATTGAAGCGCAGAGCCAGGAAAGTGAGCTCTGTAAGGTCCCCCAGCCACGGCGGTATCGGTCCCGTCAGCTGATTCTGATACAGGTCAAGGCGCTGCAGCTTCCTGAGGCCGCGAAGCTCCGGTGGGACTGGGCCCGTGAGTCCGTTGTATTTGAGATCCAGGCGCTTCAGATTGGTGAGGTGCCCCAGCTCGGGAGGAATGGTGCCCGTCAGATTGTTCTTCGCGAGCCAAACGTGCTCCAAGTTCGCGAGGCGGCCAAGCTCCGGCGGGATAACACCAATTAGTCGGTTCTCCCCGAGGGCAAGCACTTTCAAGCTCGCTAGGTTCCCCAGTTCCGGTGGAATAGTGCCCGTCAGACCGTTGAGGCCGAGAGAAAGTTCTTCCAGCTTCGCGAGGTTTCCGAGTTCCGGCGGAACCATGATGATTTTTGTAACTTGATATATGACAATATGTTACATTGCCTATGGCTATCACCGTACCACTTACGATATGCAGAAATGAGCGGGATTGCATTCGACGGCATCGGAAGTCAGCGGACGATCTCAGGGCCATCGACGGTGGATCGACCGGGTACGCGTGGGGCTCAGCAACCTCGGTCGGTAGCCTCCGCACCACCACTCTGGCCACGTCGAACTCATCCAACTCGATGAACGCCGCCAGTCCGTCCGGGCCGAAGGCGTCCGGCATCTCGGTCGCGCCGGTCGCGTAGGTGCCGACATATTCCCCTTCCGCCGTCAGGACGTCGATGTGGCCCGTCGCTATCCGGTTCCTCGCCGCCGCTCTGCACCCTTGGATGTCCAGAGCAGGTTTCGGGTAATCCACGGAGTCGTGGGATCGCCCAGGATCATCGACGATCTCGGGTCTCCGAGGGGTAATGGGCAGGGGTGGAGGACGGCTTGGTTGCGGCTTCGAGCCGTGGACCCTCAGCGGCTCGGACCGGCATCGCGGTCCGGCCCGCGTGGCGGCGGTATCACCAGCCGCGGCCGCGCGGTCTCACGGCGGCGGATGTCCCGTAGTACTCGGTCAAGCGCGTCACTTGCTCGTCGAGCCGCTCGATTCGCCGCCTCAAGGTGTCGTTCTCCTCGGTCTGCCGCTCGACTTGCCGCCGCAAGGCTTCGACCTGTTCGGATTGCCGCCGCCGTTCCGTCTCGGACTGCGCGGACAACGTCTTCAAGGCCTCCGTCAACTGCCGTTCCAACTCGTTCATACAGCTTCCTCACTCTCTTGACAGCTTTGCGGCAGGCCGTCCGCGCCAGGTCCAGCGCGGTTTGTCCAGCGTCCCCGCCGACAGCACCACGGCCTTCTCTCCCTCGATCTTCGGAAGTGCGATCCGCCAGATGTCCACCTCCATCCGCGCGGGCGTCCGCCGGGCCTCCCCGATGTTGGCCGTCCCGGTCCGGGCGGGGATGCCCGTCCACGGCCACCGCATCGTCGCCCAGCTTCCGCCGAAGATGCCGAGCCAGAGGCTCTGGCCGAAGACTAGCAGTGGGAACCAAGCCCTCGGCAGCAGCGCGCGCATCCGCCCGGTCGCTTTCTCCGTATCGCGCTCGATGGTACGCGGCGCGGTCCTCGCGGCGCGCCGCGAGTTCTCGGCGGGCCGCGCGAGCTCGCTCGCGGTCAACTCCCGGGTCTCCCTGCGTTCGCCCTACAGCCGCGTCCGCATCCGGTCGGTCAAATCGTTCGGGCTGGAAGTCAAAGGCGTACAGCCGTCCCTTCAGCCGCCAACGGTCTCCGGTCTCGGGGTCCATCGCGGTCAGGTAGTCCTTGCCTTGGCGCGGCACTTCCAAGCCCGCCTCCCGGAGCGCGGCGACGACATCGAAGCGGTCTTTCACCGCGCCGTGCTCGACGCGCTGGAGCAGGTAGTCCCGGATGAGGTCGCGCGGCGAGGATTCGAGCCGGAGTCCGGCCCGCAGCTGGGCGGCCTCGACATAGGCGCGGTGTCCGGGCTGCTCGACCCTGGCCCGCGCCGGATCGTCCGGACGGCCCCAGCCGTGCTCGTGGTTGAAGGCGTCCCTGAGCGGATCGAACGTTCTGCGCCAGCCCGGAGGGGCAATGTTGAGGCTCCGTCCGGTCCCAAGGTCGCATCGTGCGGCCAGAACGTGAACGTGGGTACCACCGCCCTCCTCCCGGTGGAGCACCGCCGCCCATGCGTAGCGGTCGGGTTCGAGCCCGGCCCATGCCGTCTCCTCGAAGGCGTCCAGAACCGCGTGGATCTGTTCGTCGGTCGGCTCGTCCTCCGGCGCCCACGCGATCACGCCGGAGGTGTACCTGTGCTCGAACCCCAGAGTGTCCGCCACCGACGCCACCCGGTGGGGATCGCCCCGAAGGACCTCGACGCCCTCGCGTGGCTTTCCGGTGGAGTCCCGCTCGCCGAGGAGGTACTTGGCCGCGGCCCGCGCCGATCCGGTTCCGCGCGCCAGGAACTTAATGTGCATCCGCGTCCGGGTTTTGGGCGGGGTCGAGCACCCTGAGCGCCCGGTCGATGGCGATCAGGTGGCCGATCACCTCGACGGCCTCGATGGCCTCCTTGTGTGTATTTGCCCAGCGAGCGATCTGGTTGAGGTTGTTGCCAAGGCGCGCCAGTTCGCGGGTGCGCTCGCGCTCGACCTCGGCGTGCGCCACGGTCCAGGTGCGGATCCGGCCTATCGACCGGCGCACCAAGTCCGACAGCGTCAAGCCCGCCGCGTGCGCCTTGGCGTGCCACTCGGCACGCTCCGCCTCGGTGGCGCGGACCTTCACCCAAACGGCGCGTCCGGCGCTCACGGCGCGCCGTTTCCGTCACGGGGGTCAGAGGGGGCACGGCCCCCCGCCAGCCCCTGCCGGGGACTCGCGTAGCGTGGCCCCAAAGGGTGGGCTGGCTCACCGGCCTTAGACGCGTCCGACGGGCTGTCCCCCGGCCGCCGCGAAGCGCGCCGATACAACGAACCCGGCGGCCATTGGCCGCGGTCTCCCGTCATCGTGCGGCCTCGTCCGCCGCCCCGGCTCCTGTCGATGCGCTCCTGCATCCACGCGTCGATCTCCGACTCGATCCAGCCCACGGCGCGCGGGCCAAGCCGGACGGGCTCGGGGAAGCGCCCCTCGGCCAGCCGCACGTAGATCGTGCTCCGCGACAGCCCCGTGCGGGCCATCACCTCCGGCAGCCGCAGGAACCGGACCGGCGGGCTCGCCTTCCGGTCGTCCTTCGTTTGTTCTCTCATCGCTCCGCTCCTCGTCGTTCTCCTCGCTCTTCGCGCCCGTGACCCGGGTCGTCCGGGCCGGCGGCGGCGCGGCGGATCGCGGGTGCCGCCCGCCTCGCCGTCCCAGGCGGCCATGAACGCCCGAACCCGGTCCACCGTCCTCAGCGTCGGCGAGCGTCCGCGCGCGATCTGGCGCAGCAGGTTCGGGTCGCCCACCGCCAGCATGCCGAACGCCGTCCGGCTCAGGCCGGTGCGCCGCAGAAAGGCGCTCACCCGGGCGTTGAAGTGCTGCTCGTAGCTCCGCATGCCGGTAACGCTGAAAGGCCGCTTGGAGGGGAGTCAACGGGTAGTAAATCTCCTAAGTTCTTGCAGCGTCTGGAGATATCCAGTAAGGTCCGCGCGCTCCCGGAGGCCGTCGCCAGCGGCGCGGCGGACGCCCCCGCAGGGGCTCGGGAGCGGGCGGGTATCGAGGGGGGAACCCCGAGCGGGAGATCGGCCGGGGAGGTCGCGCCGGGGTTCGGCGGGGTTCCGGCGCGGAGGGAGAAGACGTGAAGCGCCCGGACGGGCGCGTCAGGGAGTGGGCCGCGGCCGAGCGGTCCTACAGCGGCAAGTCCCGAGCCGTTCGGCGGGGTTGCCGCAACGACGAACCCCCCGGCGCACACGATCCGCATCGCGCACGCCGGGGGGCCACTCTAGCCCGAGGGCTTCAGTTCGCCGCGATCGCCGCCCGGTAGTCGTCCGGCTCCAGCAGCCGGTGGTCCTCTCCGGCCACCTCGACGACGCGGACGGAGTAGAGCCCGGCCAGCCTCCTGTCGGGCACGTGGAACTCCAGCACGGTTCCGTCCCGCAGGCCGCCCGCGACGACGAACCGCCTCGGCCCGTCGCCTTCCCCGGACTCGTACAGTTCGAGTCCCGACGCGCGCGCGTCCCCGACGTGCGGCCCGTCGAGTTCGACGAGCGCTCCGGCTGCTGCCGGTCCCCCGGCCGGTGCCGTCCACTCGACGGCAAGCAGTCCCGGCTCCGGGACGACGGTTGCGGTCGGCCCGCCCGCGCCGTCGCAGGACCACAGCGCGGCGGCGAGCAGCACGGCGAACATGCCCGTGCGCGGCCGTCGCCGCTTGGGCCGCCTCCCGCCCGACCCGCGTCTGCGCGGGCGTCCCTTCGCGGCCGCCGCCCCTATCGCTCCGGGCAGCGCGGCGTCCGAAGCGGGCGGCGGGGTCCCCGGCCCCTCGCCGTACCTTGCCCCGTCGCTCTCGCAGCGTTCGATCCACGCGAGCAGGTCGCCGAGATCGTAGCGCCCGTTGCCGTTGCCGAGCCGGTCGAGCGCCTCGGCGCGCTCCGCTCCGAGGCCGCGCCCGTCCAGCAGCGCGCCCGCCGCGTCCTCCGGGCTCAGCCTCCCGACGATGGCGAGCGCGGCGTCCACCGCCGCCGCCGCCGCGCTCCGCGCCGCGTCCATCGAGGCCTGCGCGACCTGCACGTCGACCGAGTACTCCTTGTACGCGTTCTGGTCCTCGGAGATGACGGCGACCCAGATGATCGAGCCGTGGCCGACCTGGATGGCCGGGCTCG
>MPNE01000057.1 GCA_002238865.1 Gemmatimonadetes bacterium bin94
CTCACTCCAGGGTGATCGGCATGCTCTGGAATCGGTGATCGGCATGGTGGAATCACCGATCGGCATGCTCTGGAATCGGTGATCGGCATGAAATG
Source organism: Gemmatimonadetes bacterium bin94 (assembly GCA_002238865.1). Lineage (GTDB taxonomy): Bacteria > Gemmatimonadota > Gemmatimonadetes > Longimicrobiales > Gaopeijiaceae > Bin94. The sequence continues at coordinate 96 of MPNE01000057.1, forward strand.
GAATCACTGATCGGCATGCGCCGGAATCAGCAGTACACTTGGACTGTCCTTCAAGGAGGGTCGAGCCTGGGCGCGTGTCGCTTGTGTCCGGGCTTCTCTTGGGGACCATAGGTCGGAGATGGTGTTGGACAGTCAGGGGGTGAGGGATGCGATGATCGACCCGGTGCTTCGAGCGAAGGCGAAGGCCCGTGAGCGTCGTGCCCGGGAGAGGTTTAGGCGTCAGGTGCGCAGAGCCGAGGAGCGCAAGCGCCGGCTTTACGAGATTGTCCGGTTCGAGGTGCGGATGACCCCGGTGCTTCGCCAAGCGATCAGCGAGGCGGCAGCGGCCGTCTTCCCCGGATCGGATCGGCAGGACTCCGAACTCGTTCGGACGGTGGTAAACGAAGGTCTCGGCTACTCGTCCGCGTACAGCATCCAAGTCGTGCGGCGGGTTTCAAAGTGGGTGGAGGAGACCGGGGGGCCGGCAATCGACGGGGCTGACGGCGGCCGCCGCACGGCCTCCTTCTACTTGAAGATGCGAGCGCTGGATCCGGAACGGTTGAAAGCGGCGGCGGCGGCTACGCGTCCCGAGTCGTCGAAGAAACAGCCGTCAGGGTCCAACGTGGTCCGCGAACTACTGCGCCAGGCCTTCGGGATGGGGTCCAGGGACGAGGGCGTGACGCTCACGCGGCTCGCTGCTTGGTCGAGAGACAAGGCAGGATGAGTCATGGTGCCTGATCGCCGAAGTACACGGACGCAGAGATCCCGGGCGGCTTTGGGAATCGGTTGGCGAGAAGCGCTACCGGCCTCGCGCCCCGCCGGCCCGATGCCGCCGCCGGGTTGAAGCGATTATCCGCCCGCCCCCGGGCTCGTTCTCCGTTTATCGCCCTACGCCGTGCGCTCCCCCTTCGCGCCCCCAGTCTGGACTGCGAGCAAGCGCCACACGATGTGAAGCGGGATCGCCTGGCACCGATGCGGGTTTTTGGCGCCGAAGCGCACGGGGGGATGGGATTGTGCCCCCTCTATCGTCCGCAGTGTGGTGGACCAACGGGTAGCGAACGACGTCGTCCGCAACCTGGCCTTGATCGCTTCGCTCTGATTTGAGATAAGCAAGTCCTTGAAGCGCACCAGAAAGCCACGGCTCCGCAGGTGTTTGGTTGCCACATCCTTCCGGATCACAGGGTGTGTCGCGTCCCCCGTAGCGATCGGGAGGAGCTCGCCGACCGTGACCCGGACCGGGCCACTCGCGGTCGTCAGCGTCACGGGCATGCCCAGAAGCACTGATAGGACACGTCGCCCTTCGGGCTGTAGTCCGGCAACAAAACCCCGGATATCGATCGCCTCACACCATTCTCGCAGTTCCTCCTCGTCGGGCACCTGATCCGACCGGAGCATCCAGGCCCCCGTGAGCAACGGCCCGTATAGGTCGCTGCCACCAACGTCATCCAAAAGGCCTTGGCCCTGGAGCACTGCCCTGTTGCGCTTGAGCAGCCGGTCGAATCTGCCATCCGAAAACCAGAGAACGGTTCGACCAAAGAGCCGCAGGCCCGTCTCCGCCTTGAACGCACTGAGACTCCGCCCGGTCCTGGTCCGCTGATCGGATGTACCCGGTCCCTCTCCGAAAGTCTGCTCCGCCCTCAGCTTGAGGATCACAACGCCAGACCTTTCAGCTTCACGCCACAGAGGTCCGAAGTGCGTGTCGTCAGAGACAATGAGGAACGTTGACGCCGTACTCGCACCGGTAGCCCGCCGACGTACGTGCCGTAGCACGTTCTTGAGCTTCTGCTCCCCCCACTTACCGGGCGCGGCACCCACCATGTCGTAGAGTACCGGCAGAGCATCGTGCTTCACCTTCCTCTGTATCTTGGCCACGCTCTCTTCCTCGAAGTAGTGGCACGTCTTTTCGCAAAGTCGCTCGATGAAGCTCACGATGGCTTCCTTGCCCGACCCATGGACTCCACCGATCCACGCATGCGACAGCCCCGGCGACGCCCCGCCGAACCAAGAGACGGCAACGAAGCCCGCCAATAGCGTCCCGGCAGCCGGATGCTCCCAAGAGATGTCTTCCTGAAACGCCCGAAGCAACTTCCGAGCCTCGGGTAGCTTCATCGGCCAATCGATGTCCGGCTCAGGCAAGGGCGACAACCGACGGAAGACTTGACCGCCTTCACGATGCAGTTGTGGTGGACCGTGCCGCGAAGCCTTCGGTAGCTTCCGACGCTCCGGGTACAACATCCGGTCACCAAGATGCAGGACGACCCCGCCATCGTCCGCGCGCCAGACACCTCGTCCCCGTAACTGGCTTTCTTGGTCGAAAAAGCCCACTCGATCGCCCGCGCTGACGAGAGCCTCCCTCGCCGATCTGGTCCACTCCCCGCGCGCTCCGGAGCTTCTACGAGCGCGTTCTGACGGGCGGAAATGTCCCGCCCACCACCTAGCGTCTGGATTCAGGCGTAGCAGGTTGTCTCGAGTGTGGGCCGGCGGAGTAAGCCGCACCAATTCTCCGCCCATTTCCGGAAGATAGAAATAACGGTCGTCACGGTACCCCAAGATCCGGAAAGGAGCGTCCGCTACCCAATCCTCTGCGGTCTCGTGTTCCTCACGTATGATCGCAGCCTCTGCCATTTCCGGATCCAGCCTCGCCTCCACCCGTTCAACATTTTCAAGCTGCCAAAGGTCGGCAAAGGTCGTCGGTTTTCCGGTCAGGTCCTCAAAATCGGGAATCGCCACCTGCCCTTGGGCGGCCTTCGCCGCCTCGCGAGCAAAATGCACGCCCGGGTTCTCGACGCGCTCGTCGTAGCCGCGCACGGCCCAACTCCATCGGTCGTTGTCCGCAGCGACAACAATCTCGGCCTCCGGCCACCTTTCCCGGATCACCTTAGCCCACGGCTTCAGCCCGCCAGCGAACAGGGCCGCCGCCGCCGGCCAACCCGTCGCTTCATGAATCGTCAACGCGGTCACCCAGCCCACGCAGACGTATGCCAGGTCGGGGTCGTCGCAACCGCCGACCAGCACTCCGCACCCCCATACCGGGGCTTCGGGGACGAACCGCTTGCTCCCGTCGGATGAAATCAGTTGGACGTTGACCAGTTCGCCATCGCGATAAAGCGGGACCACCAGTTCGCCAGCACGTAAGCTGAAGTCACTGAAATCCGCCTTGCGGCTGACGCGTAGCCCATGACGGTCCAGAGGAATATTCTCCAGCTTCCTCGACGAGAGGTACGGGTGGGTGTCCGCCGGCGTCGCCTGCGCCCAGATTGCCTGGACTCGCCCGATGGCCTCCCGTGGGGTTTCTGGATCGGCCCCCTGCCCGAGTGTCGTGTCCTCCTTCCCCCACCGCACCCAATACTTCATCACGCCGGTTTGATGGCAGGAAAAAGCAACCCCCGACCGGTCCGGAAAGGCTAGGTAGCACCCACCCCCTTTGGGGCCCGAGAACAGGTGGACCGCACCATCCCAACGAACGTTCACGTCCCGGGGAAGGCGGTTTGACATGGCCATGCGGAACCCTGTTTCCGCGTTCACTTTGGCGCCCTTTCTCCCCAGGGGACTCCGAACGGCACGGCAAGAGATGCCTCGCCGTTTCGAGCGAGAACCCCTACTATTCAATGGTAACACCCATCTTCAACGCGCTGGCTTGACTGCGGGCGTTCCGCACGGAAAAGCGCGAAGGCACCCTGAGCATGGCAGATCGCAATGGAAGTAACGGGCAGGATCGTAGCGGACCAGGGTTGATTCTGCCACCTATCATTGGGGGTTTGGACGTTGACGACGAGGCGGCGGCGCAGTGGTCGCGCGTTGTCCGCAACGCTCTCCAATCAGGGCGAGCGCTCAATTCGCCCGGCGAATGGTCGCACTGGCACGTAGGAGCCGCGTCGTGGAAGCCCGTACGCAGTCTGTATGTCTGGATTTGGGAACCCGAGGCACGGCCACCGGACCGGATTGAATTCTCGCCCGCCGGTTTGGCTCCCGTCTGCGGGACGGCTACGATTTCGATCGTAGTGGCCGTCCCGCCGGGTGGAGCAAGGACATTGCCCGATGGTAGCAGGCAGTTGAGGACGATGAACGCGTACTCTCCCGCCATGCGGGCGGACCAACAAACCGCAGATGCCATCCAGCGCCTCGCGATCGCCGGTGCCGCCGAGCTAAAGGAGGAAGACCTGTGGCCTTAGAGTCAGCCGCGTTCCGACTCCTTGATGAGATCCGCCAAGCGATCCTCACGAGCCAGGTCGTTCACGTCCTGGCCTTGGACTCCCGTCAGCCGGAGGACTTCAAACTCCCCTAGCTTGTCACGAAGTCTTTTTCCGCCGGCGGCCCCGGCCTGATCTCCGTCGAACCAGATCACTACACGCCTGGGTTCTCGCTCTCGTATCCACTCGGTCCATTCCGTCTTCCACACGCTGGCCCCTGGAACCCCTATGGCGGTAACGCCGTGCTCTCGGAGCGATTCGGTGTCGATTTCGCCTTCCGCGATGTGGATCACGCCCTGTGGTTCCAGATGATCTCCGAGGGCGTCCGCTCCATACAGTTGGGCAGGGACTCCCGTCAGCCCCAGGCACTTGGGTGCATCCTGGCCTTTGGCCTTACGGTGCTCGATCCACCGTCTGCCGGCGCGGATGCGCAGACCCACTGGAAGGCGTGACAGACCACGGTATGGCATGATCAGAGCCGAGTCGTAGTCTACCCCAAGCGGCCAGTATGGACGTCCGTTCGGCCACGCTGGCCATCCATACCGCGCCGGCAGATCGGCCAGCGGCTTCCAGCCGGCCGCACCATCCACAGAACGCCAGCCATAGCGAAAGAGACGGTCGGAATCCAGCCCGCGAGACGCCAGGTATTTCCGCCACGGAACCGTGAGCTTTAGCGCCATCAGCACGTCAAGGGTGAGCTGTGCCGGATCCAGCCGGTCGACGTCAGGTGGTGGGGCCGTCGTGGTCGTCTGCCGCGCCTTCCAGGCACCCGCTCTATTCCGGTCCCGCGCTCTGGTCGCCGGGACCCCCGGCTTGCCGAAGATCGCACCTCGCAAGTCGTCGAACGTGCATCCGCCCCGACACGAAGTGACGACCGCAGTAGCCTTGCCAGCTCCGACGTGAAAGCGGTCGTCCCCGCCGCAACGCGGACACGGTCCCTTCCATTCCCTACCCGATCTCCGCCCTTTCCAACCACTCGCTTCGAGTGCGTGCAGCCAGTCATCGAGCGTATGCGCGGGCGTCGTCATTCGCCTGCCGCCTCAGTAGCCGTTTGCGGCTCTTCAAGCCTCCATCCACGCCAGCCACGCTGGGCCTTGCCATGCGCTTTCACGGTCTTGACGTTTGGCAGATTCGGGATTTGGGTTCGTAGCCGTCGAGTGAATCCGTTGCGCGAGACGCCGCCGACACTCTTGGCACCCTTGTCGTCTGGGTCGGCGCCATTCATTTCGCACCAAGCCTTCCAGGTTTCCGACACGGACAGGTTCTGCCCGTCGGTCGGAACGATGCGAGCGGCGAAGGCACCGATCTCCCCTAGGTCCTCTTCGATTCGCTTGGCCGTCGCTTCGTCCACAGTGGGAATGTTCTCCGGGGGGTTGCCCGGCTTCATGGTAGCTGCGGTGCGGATCAATTTGGCGAGGAAGGCTTCACGGAACTCACGGGTTTTCACCGTCTCGAGCAGGGTCGGGTCTTTCCGTTCCTGTGGCACCGCGGGATAGGAGAGTTCACGCAAACGGTCGCGCATCGCCTCGTCCTCCAAATGGAGGCGGGGAATAGATGAGGGATTGCAGATCAGGAACAGAGTTGCTGTCGCTTCCCGGGTCTGCGGGTTCTGATGCAGCTTCCGGAAAGTGATGCGGCCGTCTCCCGACAGCCGTTTCATCAGGGCCGAACTCACTTGGCCCTGCGGAGCGGTTACCTCATCCAAAACGCAGACCCGTGTCGGACTCGCGAACGCCGAGAGTTCCGTGTTGTGTTGACCGGCCTGTCCCGCCTTGGCGAGCGCCGAGTCCATCGGTTCTTGGGCGTATTGGCCGAGCGAACCCACCAAAGCCGTAGACATGACCGTCTTCCCGCCCCCTTTCGGTCCGACGACGAGGTAGATGCGCCGGGACGGCCGCCCGAACAACGCATGGGCCAACGCTTTCCAGAACCACGCCTCCGCTTCACTGTCGAGGTGCTCGAACAGACGCTTCACGTCCTCATGAGGCTCATCTGGCCGGAAGTCCACGCCCGTGGAATAGGTGACCAAATGCTCCCGCCCTTCTGCTGCATCGAGTAGCCTGCCACTCCTGAGATCCACGACCCCGTTTTCGCATCCGAGGTAGCGCAGATCGGCGTCGATGTCGTCCGCCGTACACCGCGTCAGCCTTGGATAGGCTTTTTCGTTCAGCTTTGCCGTGGCAGACAGATTGAGCCGTATCTGCTCGCCCAACGACCGGACCCGTTGCGCCGATTCGACGGCCCGCAGAGCAAACATCAGCTCCTTCCCCTTTAGGTCTCGGTCTTTCCGTGCCTCGGTCTCCATGTCGGTGAGCAGGCTGACGACGAGTTCCCGCCAGGGCTCTGGCGTCGGATCCCACAATCCCGAGTCCTTGAGAACGTAGGCCCCCGGCTCACCCCAGAATCTCCGACCACCTCCCGGCCAGCCGGAAACCCCGTCTTTGCCATGGCTGACGATCAGGATTCGATCCTGGTACTTCTCCAATAGCCTCGTGCCCAGAGCGGCCGGGGTGGTTAGGTACTTCTCGGGCTGCTCTGTGTGGTGGCTCTGGGCCGATGGGGTCCGGCCGTTCGCATGCGGGCGCTTGCTACCTGCACGTGTCTTCTCGAATGCCGGTTCGTCCGAAGACCCGTTGTTCATGCACGTGCTCTCGCGGAGGGCCGCGTCGGCGTCTCAGGCGGCCACGAACACCCGTCCAGCCTATCGCGCGGAAGCATCTCACGACCCAGTGGGTCGCGTTGCTACGCCACCAGTTTCCAATTCGGCCACACACGTTGGCGCTTGCCGCTTACTTTCACGGCCTTCACGAGCGGAAGTTCTGGAATCAACCGTCGTAGCCGGGTAGTGAAGGCGTAGCGTTCAAGGCCCCCGACCTCCTTCGCATCTCGCTTTGCACCCTGCTGGTCGCACCAAGCTTCCCAAGCGTCTTGGACCGGCAGATTGACACCATCCGCAGGCCGAAGACGTTTGGCGAACAGACCGAGCTGCTCGGCATCGAACTCGACTGATGTCTCGACGGCCGCGCCCTCACCAAGCGACCGCTCGCGCGTTGCAATCCAGTCCTCGACCTCGGCCGTGCGCCACGCAACCGCCCGCCGCCCGAGCTTGATCGGTGCCGGAAATTCCCCACGGTGCACCATCCGATACAGAGTCGATTTGTGGAGCAGAGTCAACCGCTCGACGTCCGCGCGCCGCAGGATCCGTGCTTCCATGTGCTCCCCTCTTCCTCAAAAGGCACTCTCTTGAACACCACACGAGAGTCTATCAAGGCCGGGGCCGTTGGGTGTAAACCCTGTGAAGATCCCTACCCACGGAGGCACTCCCTGGGATGGAACGAGATTCTGGCGCTCCACCGGGGTAACACCGGGTCCGTCGGGGGCCAGGTTTCCCCGAAAACGGGAGCACTGCGCCGGCGCTAGGTTAGACCGTCGGCGCCTCTGAGGAAGCCAATCGCGTCTCTACCCTCCTCAAGTCTGGCTTGGGCGATGCATCGGTCCGTTTCTTCTCGCGTGTCCAGATGTCCTGCACCCGGTCGTATTCGACGCCTAATAGCCGCTTGGCGACGAGATAGCAGGCGGATTTTTCCTTCACTTTCGCCGTCGCCGTCCGAAGACCCACCTCGACGATCCCCTCCACGGTGACGAAAATGACGCAATCTCGCCAAAGGTTCGGGAGGGAGGATCGACCGTCTGGCTTCGGCTCGGGGGACCTGCCTGTGGCTACATCAATCGCCCAATACATCAGCGGCGCCGACCTCACGAGCTGACCCGGAGCATTTTCTCGCATGTGAGTTACCAGGTAGCGGACAGCCCACCATGCCAACTGGCACCCTTTTGCATTCGGGCACCCCGTCGCCTTCTGGCACCACGTCTCCTTCTGGCACGCCGTCGACCGAAGGACCCACTTTTCCCAGTCTTGAGGGCGTTTCCGCAACCGCCTAGCCCACACTCTGGCTATCGCATGGAGATCCTCGGGTCCAACGGCGATCATGTACTCCATGAACGCCAGCAGTCTTCCCTCTTCCTCCTCCTTGCTTCGCGGCTCACGGAACCATTCGCGCCGGAGTTCGGCCAATCGGGCCTCATCCACAGCTATTCGTCGCCGGTGAGGTATTGACTCCACGCCTTCATGACCTCGCGCCGGCGCTCGAACAGCGTCCCCCGCGCGTAGGCGGCTTCCACCTTGTTCCTCACGACGTGGGCCAGGGCGGCCTCGGCGACCTCCCGGTCGACGCCGGCGTCGCCGCACCACATCCGGAAGCTGGTCCGGAACCCGTGCGGCACGCAGTCGAGTCCCACGTCGCGAACGACCTTCGCCAGGGTGGACGAGGACATCACCCCGCCGGCCGGGGACGGAAACACCAGACCCGAGCCGTCTCCGACCCCGTCCGCGGCCCGGGCCACGGCAAGCGCCCGCCCGGACAGCGGGACACGGTGCTTCCGGCCGGACTTCGTGCGCTCGGCCGGAATCGTCCACGTGGCGGCCTCGTCGTCGATCTCGTCCCACCGCGCGCCGCGCACCTCTCCGGACCGGGCCGCCGTCAGGACCAGGAACTCGATCGCCAGCTTGACCGCGACCCCCGCGCTGGACTCCCGTACCTTCTCCAGCGCGGCCGCGACCTCGGCGTGAGGCAAGGCCCGGAAGTGCTTCCGGGGCGCACCGCCCTGCGGCAACGCCGCCGCGATCGCGTCGCCGGCGGGATTGGTCTCGCGGAAGCCGTTCGCCACAGCCCACTTCATCACCGCCCCGATGCGCTGCCGCACCCGGCGTGCGGTCTCGCGCTTCGTGCTCCAGATCGGCGCCAGCACGGCCAGCACGTCGGCGGTGGTAACCTCGTCGACCCGCATCCGGCCGAGCCTCGGGAACGCATACGTGCGCAGCGACGCGCGCCACTGCGCCTCGCTCTTGCTTCCCGGCCGCCACGACGGGCGCTGGATCGCGAGGACCTCCTCGAGCGCGTCCTCGAAGGTCGGAGCGGCAGACTTCGACGCCCGCGGGTCACCACCGGCCCGGGCCAGCTTCCGGTTCTCGAACGCCTTCTCCCTGGCTTCGGCCAGGCTGGTGTAGGGGTATCCGCCGAGGCCCATGTCCACGCGCCGGCCGCCGACCGTGCCTCGCCAGATCCACTGCTTTGTCCCCGTCGGAAGCACCCGGAGCATCAGGCCGTGCTCGTCGTAGTAACGGCCCGGCTTGGCATGCCGCACGAACGCTGCTGTCAGTCTCTTCGGCAACGTGATCCGCCGCTCGTCAAGGGGAAAAACCGGGTCTCCACCGCACCACGTCACGTCCCACGACGCAATGCACACTGCGAAAGACCTCCCGACACCGCAAGAGATGCCGGGGCGAGGGCGTCACGGCCCCGCCCGGACTCTGGCGGACGCCTTGAGACTCCCTGAAACGAGAGGCTGAGGGACGCCCCCTCCGCGCACGAGGACTTCCGACCGAATCGAGATAGTCACTCCACGCACACCTTCAATTGAACGTCCCGGCACCGCTCGAAACAGGTCGCTCCGCGCGGGCAGGCCACCTCGGACACCGCCCCACCACCGTGTGCGCCAGCAGCAGCCGCCCCGCCACCACGCGGTCCACGCCCGTCTCGAAAACGCGCCGCACACCAAGTCGTGACATCGTGTGGGCTCCTTCCCACAAGGATGAGTGTGTAGCACATGGAACCGCTACCTCGAATAGACTGGCTCGGATCATGGGCACGGGACCCCGCTGGAATATCGCCGGGCGAATCTGAAACCGAAAACTGGCCGAACGGGGGTGTTTTAGGTGCCCGACGCAATCGAAAATCGGGTCAAACGAACCAAAACAGGCCTAAACCCCTTGACAACGGGGCAACTAACTCTGGAATGGGGTATATCCTACTGTAAACACCCCTTATTCCCCCCCCAACCAACAAAGGCCTCACAGCCATGATGAACATCACGGAGTCTTCTGGGCACCCGCCCCTAATCTTGGTGGACGGAGCCCTCTACTATGGTACGCAGGATCGGGTTCTCGTGCATCTTTTTACCATCATCCCCCGACTGCACGACCGGGCGCTACCCACCAGTCCACCCGAAGAGGAGGAAGACAGCCCGCCTCCGTTTTCGGACGAACGCCGGCCGGTCGCCTTGGATTACCAGATCCAAGCGATTGCCGCGATGGACTACGCTACAGCCCGTGGACTTGGGAAGCAACTCACCCAGATAGCCGAGGCCTGGAGTCGGCGGCAAACTGAGGAGGAAGAGAAGGAGGAGACAGTATGACGGCTGCGAGCGGGGCGCTCAAAGCGTCAATGTTGGAACACTTTCCCAATCCTCCGCGCCACAATGGTCGTTGGTTCGAGTCAGAAGAAGATCATGAGGGCCATGCCCCGAATCGTGACGACCGTGACCTGATGGTGGCGCTCCAAGCGCTGCACAACATCGAGAACCGGGCAACCCCGCCGCCGGCGGATCTCTTGGAGCACGCCCGCGAACTACTCAAGCAGATGTATCGCGAGGCTCCATTCTGTTACGAAGTCCACCTCACAGACGATGGCGAGATCGCGATCGAAGGTGTCAGGGGCGAAATCTCCGTCAATGTCCACTGTTACCCCGACGGGATCACGCGATGCTTCATCTGCATGGACGATGACCTGAGAAGGGCTTGGTACAACAACCGAACCAAGGTGTTCGGGGCCTTTCTGAAAGACGCCTTGTCACAGTTGGTTCCGTGGCAGCGGGCCGCCCGTCGGTATTGGCTTCGACCTTTTGATGAGGGCCACGCCAGGGTTGTCGAACAGACCACGTGCTCCAAATTCTGGCCGACAGCCTATTATTCTGCTCGGTGAATCGACTCCAGCTGTATCCGGTCCGGGAGGGCAGGATCAATTCCGAGGGATCTGTCGCACGGGGGGTCTTTAGCAGCGGCGATTTCTCCTTGCCTCCTGGCAAGAGGTCTCGGGTCAAACACAGGGCCTTCTTCAAGAATCGACGAGAGAACGCGGGGCACCTAAAGCTGTCAGTTGACCAATGGCAACCGGGTGAGATCCCCGAATTGGTTCGTCTTGGGGAAGAGAGGGCCGAGAAGCGCAGCGAGGCTACTGGAGAACAGAGGACATTCTATGGCTGGGGACTTGTGACCAGGGAAGACGCGGAGCGGAGCGGGCGACGAGTTGTAGACACCAGTTGCTCGGCCAACCGCCTCCTCGCCGAGATCCGTTTGCCGACCAGCGCTGAGGAGCGAGCCACGAGGATTCACCACGCACAGGATCTTGGCAGACTTTCGCGGTGGGAACCCAAACCCAGTTGAACCCGTAACCGGAGAAAAGTCCCCGCTCAGTAGGCCATCACCGCCCCGAGGTAGTCGGCCCACGCCTCCATGACCTCGCGGCGCCGGGCGAACAAGTCGCTGCGGAAGTACGCCCCCTCGACCCCGCCGACCGTGTGGGCCAGCGCCGCCTCGGCGACCGTGCGGTCGACGCCGGTTTCCGCAGCCCAATCACGAAACGAACTGCGGAAGCCGTGAACCGTGCTCTTGATCCCCAGCTTGCGCACCAGCTTCGACAGGGGTGCGTTCTGCGGCGGCAGACCCCGCAGGCTGGGAAACACCAGCCCGTTTGTGCCGGCGATGTCCTGGGCCTGGCGCAGGACCGCGAGAGCGCCTTTCGAGAGCGGAACTCGGTGCTCACGTCCGGCCTTCATCCGCCCCTCGGGCACGGTCCACGTGGCCGCCTCGAAGTCGATCTCGTCCCACAGCGCCAACCGGGCCTCACCGCTGCGAGTGGCCGTCAGCACCAAGAACTCGAGGCAGAGCCGCGTGCCTAACCACGCATCCGCTCCACGGATCTCTTTGAGCGCAGCCGAGAGTTCCGAGTGAGGCACTGCCCGGTGGTGCTTCTGCCGAGCACCATTGCGAGGCAAGGCCGCCGCGATCGCGTCGCCGGCAGGGTTGTCCTCGCGATAGCCTTTCGCAACCGCCCATTTCATCACCGCTCCGATCCGATGCCGCACGCGCGTGGCCGTCACGCGTTTGGTGTTCCAGATCGGCACCAGGCACGCCAGCACATCGGCCGTGTTGATCTCGCTGACGCGCTTCCGCCCCAGCTTGGGGAAGGTGAAGTCACGAAGCGTCTGACGCCAAGTCTTCTCGCTAGAGCCGTTCTTCCAGTTCTTGGCGTGGAGCGCGATCACCTTCTCGGCGGCCTGCTCGAAGGTGGGGATGCCGCCTCCTCGGGGATCGCGGCCCTGGGCAACCGCCCGGCGATGCTTCAGAGCCTTGGCCCGCGCCTCGGCCAGCGTCACGATGGGATAGGCACCCAATCCCATGTTGATCGCCCTGCCGTTGATCTTCAGGCGTTGCGCCCAGGTCTTCGAGAGCCGTCCGGTGGCCGTCGGTTTCACGAGCAGCGAGAGTCCGTGGCCCCCCCGGCCATCTCCGTACCTGCCTGGCCGCTTGACCGTGCGGACGAACGCTGCGCTGAGCTGTCGAGGTCGCTTCACTTTCTCCTCCCGTCGCGGGTTTTCGTTATCACCATCCGTTACCACTTCATGAATGAGACTAAGCGAAATCGCGTGAGACGTCAAGGAACCGTAAATCCAATGCCTACCGAACGTTGCCGGACTTCTTGAGTCCGTGTGAACCCTCCTGAAACCGCCGGTTTGCGGTGTAGGTGACGCAGAACAGCGCCAGCAGGCAGACAACAAGCGAGGCGCCCATCACGAGCGTGACCAGGGAGGAGAAGATCACGGTCGCGCCCGCCGTCACGATCGAGAGCAGGTTGCCCGTGGACCACGCCGCGCCCAGGTGCGCGCTGTACGCCTGCACGAGCGCGGTCATCTCGGTGTACCCTGCCGACACCACGTCGGACAGAAACAGGTTCTGAAGCCAGATCCCGCCTCCGGCGACCATGGCCGGGAACGTGAGCCCGACGCCGGGGATCGGGACGATGTAGTAGTGGAGCAGCGTGCGGGGGATCGCGATCCCGATCACGAGCTTGATGATCTCCCAGGGCTGGAACGTGCCGGTGAACGCGATCTTGAGACCCGTCCAGGCGACCATCACGGCGGCGAGCCCGCCCCAGAGCTGGAGCCCGAGCGTATGCACGCCGGGCGCGGCTCCTCCGACGACGGTGTCGAGCACCACGTCGAGGAAGCCCTTGAAGTCCTGAAGCTGATCGGCCGGGATCTGCGTGGGGACGTTCGGGTCGATGGACTGCGGGGGCAGTTGCATGGCCGTCGCGCCCCTACCGGTAGAACGACGGAATGCGGAACAGGAGCCCGTCGCGGAGCGCGGCCCGGTTCTGGAGCGCGGCACCCTGCATCGTCCTGGCGAACCCGTTCGCGCGCATCCGGCTCTCCCGCCACTGGGCGAGCTGTTCGAGGCGTGCGAGTTCGACCTGGCGCGCGCGGCTCGCCTCCATTGCGGTCTGATGGGCGAGCACCTGACCGAGCGCCGCGTTGATGCGGCCCTGGCTCAGCGCGGCCGCGACCCCGGCCTGCTGGAGAGCTGTATTGGACAGGTTGCCGTTCCCCGTGAGGTCGGCGAACGAGCCCTGGGCGCTCTCGATGGTTCCGGTCAGCGCCGCCGCCGCGTCGAGCGCCGCGTAGTCCAGCACGCGCTGCCTGTCAGTGGCCTCGCGGGCGCGCCGATAGTCCTCCAGCGCGCGCGTCGCCAGCTCGGGCGGGTGGTCGCGGTACAACGCCAGGATGTCCGCCTCGGTCACACGATCCGCCGCCCCCCGTGCCGTGCGCCATAGGCCGGTGAACGAGCCGCCAGTGCCGAAGTCCCGGACCGCACCGACCATGTCGCGGCCCGTCCCGGTGAAGTCGGAACCCCAGCCGAGTCCGTCGCGGACGAGGCCAACGGGATCGGCCGCAAGGTCGGAGAACGGCCGCAGCAGCGCTGCGACCTCGCCGCGCGCGGCGCGCTCCATGTGGTCGAGCTGGCCCCGGAGTTCTGTAAGCTGGCGGGCCATCGACCGGATCTGGCTGACCTGGTGCGAGATCTGCGTGATCTGGTTCGCGATGATCGCGGCCCGCTGGAACCAGCTCCCGAGGTCGAGCTGCGCGCTCGCGGGACGAGCGCCCGCGAGCAGCAAGAGCGGGACGAGAAGGGCGGTGATGAGGATGCGGTGATGCATGGGGGAGTCCTTTCGTGTCAGTGGTGCGTGGTGCGGGTGGGGGTTGGGATCAGGACATCGGAGGTGAGCCAGACGCGGAGCCGGTGGCCCGCGCGGATCGTGATCTCCGGCATCCGGTTCAGGTACCGGTCCAGCATCGAGGTGGCGCTGCCTCCGAGCCCCTGGCCGACGCCCGCCCGGAGTCCGTATGGCGAGGCTCCGGCAAGCGTGAGACCGCTCAGCGCGCCGACCGCTCCGGCGGCGGCGAACGTCGAGAGGTAGTGGCGGTTCACCTGGTCGCGCAGCGCGCTCTCGCCCACCTGGTTCAGACCGGTGAACTCAAGGTCCACCCAGCTGCCGCCGGGCAGCAGCAGCCTGTGGAACCCGACGGCGAGACGGGTCTGGTCCCGGTCCTGGACGGCCCGGGCGGTGCCGACGACGCGCGCGCCGCGCGGGACCAGTACCCGCTGCCGGTCGGCCGAATACAGCGGTGCCGACACCATGGCGAGCACCGGTCCGGGGAACTCCCCCGACAACTGGGTGACCAGCACCGCGTCCAGGAACGAGCCCTCGTGGATGCGTTCCCAGCCCGGCGGGTCATGCGGCCGGACCACACGGCCGGGCTCGGATGTGCCGGGGGCGGGTAGACCGGTCTGCGCCGCCGAACCGTCCACGGTGGGCGGCAGTCCTCCGCCCGCCAGTCCGGCCACCATCTCGGCCTCAAGGGCGGCGAGGGATTGCCCGAGGGAGGCGAGCGCCCCGTCGAGTGCCGCATCGGTAGACTCGGGCGCCAGGGGAGACGCCGCCGCCGCATCCGAAGCCCCGTCCGGATCCCGGTCCGACTGCGCGACGGGGAACGATCGGAGCGAGCGCGTCCTGCGCTCGACCTCTTCGAGCCGAAGCGCCTCGCGCAACTCGAACTCGGCGCGGCCCACGCCGGGAACTCGGCCGCCTCCGCCGGCATCCGTACCTGCGGACCCCGAGCCGGAGGGTGCTCTGGTTTCTCGGTCCGCCGGATCGTCGCGGTCCTCGGCGGCGGCCCGTTGCGTCTCCCGCTCCGTCTCGTCGCGGAGACCCTCTTCGAACGACCGGCCCTCGCGGTCGTTCACCGCCCGCGGCTGTGCCGGCGCTCCGGCGGCGGCCTCGTCTTCACCGGGACCGGCGAGCGACGACGAGAACAGCAGTCCGGCGACCAGCACGGCGATCAGGACGATCCCCGCCTTCGTGACGAAGCCGCCCGGCAGGGCGCCCTTCGGCTCCTTCACCCACTGCTTCCAGCCGCTCATCGGGAGCCTTTCCGGGGCTCGAACCGCCAGCGCACCCGCTTGTCCCCGATCTGGAGCCACCCGTCGCCCAGCACGCGCCGGGCGACGTACAGCCCGTCCTCGGTGAGGTCGTAGGCGACCAGGCTTGGCTCGCCGTCCTTCGTCTCGTAGAGCGCAGGCGACTCCTGCGCGCGCGAGCGGATGTACGTGAACCGTCCGTCGTGCCACATCGCCTCGACCAGGAACGGCCGTCCCGACGCTCCCCGGTCCAGCCGGTACTCGAACGCGAGCCGTGCGGGATACTCCGCCCGGAACGCCTCGATCTCAGCCTCCGCCCGCCGCCGGGCTTCGAGGATCCCGGCCTCGGTCTGTTCCTGTGCCCGGCGGGCGGCCTCGGCCGCCTCGGCCGCCATCTCCCTGTAGGCCGCGACTTCGCTCCGGGCCACGAACGCCGGTCCGCCAGCACTGCTTGGCGACATGCCCGCCGCCTCCGCGCCCGCCTCGACGCGAAAGACCAGGTGGGTCGGATCCTCGGCGTGCTCGGAGACGAGGAACGAGTAGATGCGCCCGGACTCGCAGACGAGCGCGACGTTGGTCGCGGCGTCCTCGGCCAGAGGCTTCAGGTACGCGACGTTCGCCGCGCCGGTCAGGTGCCAGTACTCGGAGTCGCCGACCACGAAGTCGAGGATCCGCTCTCCGGCCGGAAGCACAATCAGGGTCGTGTGGCGCACGCGTGCGCGGAGCCTGTGGATGCGGTCCCTGCTCTCGTCCGGCACGGTCAGCCGGGCTTCGCCGCCGGTCGCTTGCTGTGCGGCGGCATCGCAGGGGAGCGCCGTCAGGAGCACCGTCAGCAGGACAACGACTACGCCTAACAGGATCGCCGCGGTTGGAGTTGCTCTCATGGTGTTCACGTCCTTTCGGTTGGTGGAGTGGGATGGGTTCGGCCCGCGAGCGCTTCGAGCGCCCGGGCCAGGCCGTGCCTCGCCACGGCTTCGGCGCGCCTCTCGGCGTCCAGCGGCGAGGAGGTGTATAGCCAGTAGCTCTCCGGATCGACTTCGAGCCGGAGCACCGCCGCCTCGTCCGGGCGGCGGAGATACAGTTCGCGCTTCGGCGTCAGCTCCCGGATCCGGGCCACCTCCGACTCGTTCAGCCGGAACAGCGCCCCGGCCTCGTCGGGCAGTTCGGCGTTGGCGAGGAACAGCTTGGTGGGGATCGATTCGAGAAGCGCCGAGGCTCCCGCCGTCCCGGTCACGTCCACGGCTGACTGCGTGGCAAGCACGAGCGCGGCGTTCTTCTTCCGCCACGTCTTGGCCGCCTCGGCCAGGTAGTTCAGCACGGCGGGGTCCTGCATGTACCGCCACGCCTCGTCCACAACCATCAGCTTGAGCCGCGCCGTCTCGGCCGGGTCCTCGATCTCCAGGCGCATGCGCTCCAGCAGGTACGAGAGCGCCGCCTTGCACAGGTCCGCGTGCTCGGCCGCCCCCGCCAGATCGATCACCTGCCAGTCCCGGAACTCGATGTCCGTCGTGCCCGCCGGGGGGTTGTCGAAGAACGCGCCCCAGGCGCCGCCCTCCGTCCAGCGGCTCAGCGCGGGCCACATCGCGGACGGGAGCGAACCGGCCAGCACGCTGAGCGTCCGGCGCTCCGTCCCGAGCGCGTAGAGGTCCTCGATCCGCGCGCGGATCTCGCTCGTGTCCGCGCCGCTCGCCTCGAAGCCGCCCAGCTTCAGCAGCCGGAGCACCCAGCCGGTGAGGAACTGGAACGTCCGCGTGGTGGCGGGCAGCGCGAAGGGTGTGAGCCGGAGCGTCGGCTCCGCTTCGCCGGGCGCAAGCTCCAGGTACCGGCCCCCCAGGAACCGGGTCAGCCAGCGGTAGGAGCCGCCCAGATCCAGGATCAGGATGCGCGGATCGTACTTGAGCGCCTCGACCAGCAGGAAGTTCAGGGTGAAGCTCTTGCCCGAGCCCGTCGCGCCCAGGATCAGCGTGTGGCCCACGT
>MPNE01000058.1 GCA_002238865.1 Gemmatimonadetes bacterium bin94
CCACGAGGGGAGCGCTCACGGATGATCGCACCGAGGAAAAGTGGACGCCGCAACCGAGGCGGCGCTGGAGAAGCCGCGAGACCGGTATCTGCCAGAAAAAACGGCATCCGCTTGACATGGATACTGACCCACCTTAGTGGCGTCCGACAAGCCCTGCGGCGACGTGTCCGAGACCCGTCGTCGGCTGCCGCCAATACAGTGGCGGCGCACCACCGCAGACGCTCTGGAGAACTCGTTCAGACGGGCCTCCCGCAGCGCGGCCAACGGTGGGATCGTGGCCCGCGATGCCGGGCCATCCATGTACCCCCGAAGCCGGAGCGGCGACTGATCCCGCCAGCGCGCCTGTCGATGGGCACGGGCACCGGTTCCGCCGTGGTGTGGATCAACCTGACTACTTGCGTCTCCTCCGGTGTTTCGCCTCGTTTGATCGCGTTGCCCTTCACCCTTCGGTGACCCGAAGGGCAACCCTTTACGGATTCATCCGCGATGGGTTTCAATCCGGACGGAGGGACACTGCCCGCGGTTGCCGCCGAGTTCAACTGTTTGCTCCAGCATCTCCATGCCTGGAACGCTGAAGAACCGCTCGCCAGCAAGTCAACCCTTGGGAAACGCCCTAATGTGTCAGGCCGTTTCAGAACGTGTCAGAACGTGTCGGAGCCATCGGTCGCCATCGCCAACGGTGCGGAAAAACACCCCCTCAAGGTCTCGGCAGGCGGCCCGCTCTCCTCAGCGCTTCGCTTCGTAGGCCACCCCGAACGCGATGTCCGCCAAGCCACGCCGGCCGTGCCGTCGATCGACAGGCGCGGCGCGGCTCAACGGAACGAACGTGTCATGGCGAGTGCCTCCACTCACGGGCTACGCGTTCGGCGCCGGCATGGGCACCGGGCGAGAACTGTGACCTCGGCGGCGCCCGTCAGGACGCGCCGCACCGCCAGAAGTTCTGCGTTACGTACATCCGCTCGTTCACGGTCGCTACGCCGACGCCCGTGATCTGGAACTTCCGTCTGAGAATGTTCTCCCGATGTCCCGGACTCTCCATCCAGCCTTCGACGGCGCGTTGCACCACACCACGCTCCTCGCCCACCCCGAACGTGGCCCAGAAGATGTTCTCGCCGGTCGCGTGCCCATTGCAACGCTCCACGAGCCCGGCCATCCGATCACTCGCCCGGCGACCATCGGGAGATTCATGTGCAAAGTACTCCCGATGGCCCATGTCCCTGCTGTGGGCGCGCGCAACGGCCGCGGTGGCGTCATCGTAACGCAGCGGTGCGAGGCCGTGATCCGAGCGCTGGCGGTTGATCTCCCGGTGTATGTGCCGCTCGATCGCGGCGGTCGTGGGATCGGGGTTCCCGGGTGCCGCACGGCCCTTCAAGCGCGCTCCGACCAAGTCCACACGGTCCGACAACCAAGCCTTGGCGCCGGGCGACCTGGCAACGTAGATGCCCCCAAGCACCAGAATCGCCAAGACCATGAAGCGACGCGTTTTCCTGGACATCATCGCAGCCAGCAGCGCGGCCGCCCCGATGGCGATCACTAGCCAAGCGATGTCGGGAAGTTCGTTCCATCCAGTCGGGTAGACCATGGTTCCCTCGTCGGCCGGTGGCGATGCTCGCCAAAGCTAACGGCCCTCCAGACTACCCTGAAGGCAGGTCTTGTCTCTCCGCACTCCGGCGGTGGGCAAACTACCCGCGGTTGGCCATGCAGTGGCCGCCGGCGCTCGACGGGATCCGTGCGCCGGCCTCAGGGATCTCGGGGACGGAGACGGCGACGTGCCTGTCCGCGCCGCCCTGAAGGCGCAGAATGTACTCCGTGTCCCGTTCGAGCTCGGCCCGGATGCTTCCGCCGTGGCCTCGACGAGTCCCTTGCAGATGGCCAGGCCGAGGTCGCTGGCTCGTGCTCTTACACGAACACCGCAATCATCGCCAAACAATCGCCGGCACGGGCCGATTCATCGCCCACGCATCGGAAGCAAGTCGCTATATTAAAGGGTTGTATACCGTATCCGCCGGATCAGTCCTTCGTCCAGCGGGGGCAGTTGAGCATGAACTCGGCCCAGATAGGGCCGGACCGACAAGAGGGGAAGCGAATGTCACGGTGTGGCTGGCGTCTCTTCGCGGGGCGCACGTTGCGCGAGGTCGGACATCGGTGTGCGGTCGAAGCAGCCAACGTCGCCCCACAGGACCAAATCCTGCTCCTGTGGGGCGGCACGGACGCTCAAGGAACGCCATACCTTGACCCCGCCTTCGTGATGGACGCGCCGCCCAAGTTGCCGCTGGCCGAGGGCGACCACCGGCTCACGGGCCGGACGACCGCCGGCGACGAGTTGTTCTCCCTTACGTTCGGGATGCCCGAGCTGGCCGATGGCGATGGCAGTTCGGTCTTCGTCTTCGCGCTCCCGGTGCCGCAGTGGGAAGAGGGTCTCGCAAGCCTTACGCTGAGCGGCCAGGGCGCGGCTCATCCACGATAGACGAAGACAGCGACCTTCCCATGACCATTCTCCGCGACCCCGTGAGCGGACAGATCCGCGCCCTCCGGCAGGGCGACCGGCGTGGGGACGCCCTCGCCCAAGCGTTCGCGCCGGATCCGGGCCTCACGCTGGACCCAAACCTCGAGGTGCTGTTCAACCGGGGTATCCCGGACGGCGCGGAGTGGCGCCGGTGAGCGTGCTTCGACGCTGGTTGCGACGCGGCGGGAAGCACGACTTGGAAGCGGTGGTACAAGGGTCCGCCCTTCCTCAATACCAACGGGGACTCAAGTACGTTCAGGACCCCGCGAAAGCGGCGGAATGGTTCCGCCGGGCGGCCAAGCTAGGTCACGCCGAGAGTCAATTCATCCTGGGAAAGCAATACAGATTTGGCTTCGACTGGGTGCCGAAGGACGATCGGGAAGCCGTGAAATGGTTCCGCCGGGCGGCCAAGCAAGGTCACGCCGAGAGTCAATTCAATCTGGCAGGAATGTACGCCGCTGGCATGGGGGTGCCGAAGGATAACCGGGAAGCGGTGAAATGGTTGCGCCGGGCGGCCAAGCAAGGTCACGCCGAGAGTCAAGCCTTTCTGGGACAGATGTACGCCGATGGCGCAGGGGTGCAAGAGTGCGGTCGGCGAGCGGCGAAATGGTTGCGGCGGGCGGCCAAGCAAGGTGACGCCCACCATCAATACATGCTGGGATTCGTGTACGTCCGTCGCAAGGGGATGCTGGATTTCCCGCGAGCGCGGATATGGTTCCGCCGGGCGGCCAAGCAAGGTCACGCCCCGGGTCAAGTCGCTCTGGGACGGATTTACGCCAATCGCTCAGCGGCGGTGAATGACGCCGTGCAAGCGACGAAATGGTTCCGCCGGGCGGCCAAGCAAGGTCTCCCCGAGGGTCAAGTCGCTCTGGGACAGACCTATGGGAAGGAGAATGACGAGGAAGCCAAGAAATGGTGCCGCCGGGCGGCCAAGCAAGGTCACGCCGAGGGTCAAGTCGCTCTGGGACGGATTTACAGCAGGCCGCATATTCGGCCTGATCGTGACGACAGGGAAGCGGCGAAATGGTATCGCCGGGCGGCCGTGCGGGGTCACGACTTGGGTCAATTCCATCTGGGACTCATGTACGCCCGTGGCGAGGGGGTGCCGAAGGACGACAGGGAAGCGGTGAAATGGTATCGCCGGGCGGCCAAGCAAGGTCTCCCCGAGGGTCAGATCATGCTGGGACTCATGTACGCCGTTGGCGAGGGGGTGCCGAAGGACGCCCGGGAAGCCGTGAAATGGTATCGTCGGGCGGCCAAGAATGTTCGCGGTTTTGAAAACCAACAACTGGCGAAAAGACTTAAGGATCAAACCGCTCTAGGCCTGCTCGCGTACGAGCTTGGCGAGGGGATGCCGAAGCACGACCGGGAAGCGGTGAAATCGTTCCGCCGGGATGTCGAGAAAATATGGTGGTATGTCCGGGGGTACCGAAGGGCGGCCGGGAAGGGTGATTTGCAAGACCTCGTGCTCGCGGGCCGTTTGCGCGACTTCTTCCGATCATGACTGAACTGAAGAGAAACGTCGACAAGGAGGACCAGGAAATGAAACCAGAGAAGAACTCGAAGCGGTCTATCGGAGAGATCCTGCGGACAGTCCTGATCGTGGTAACCTTCGGGATAGCCACTCTGACGCCCGGCTTGGGATCCGCGCAGCGGACAAACACGTCTGCCGAAGACGAGTTGTCCGCGGATAGCCTGGCGACGCTGATCTCCGCCGCCAAACGGGGCGACGTGGACACCCAGGTTCTGTTGGGGCGCATGTACCACCTCGGGGAGGGCGTTGCGGAGAACCAAGCCGAAGCCGTCCGCTGGTTTCGCGCCGCCGCGGAACAGGGCAACGCTGCCGGTCAGGACCTCCTCGGGTACATGTACGCCATCGGGATGGGCGTTCCGGAGAACGACGCCGAAGCCGTCCGCTGGTATCGCGCCGCCGCGGAACAGGGCAACGCCGACGCTCAGGCCAGCCTCGGGGTGATGTACGCCGGGGGGAAGGGTGTCCCGGAGAACGACGCCGAAGCCGTCCGCCTGATTCGGGCCTCCGCGGAACAGGGAAACGCGCGAGGTCAGTTCAACCTCGGGTACATGTACGCCAACGGGATCGGCGTTCCGGAGAACTATGTTGCTGCCTACGCATGGTACAATCTGGCCGCCGCGCAGGGCATTGAAGAAGCCGAGGATGCCAAGGATCGGCTGTCACCTCGGATGACCAGCGAGCAAGTGGCGCGGGCTCAAGAGTTGAGCGCGGCGTCCATAAGTCCCCATCCTCTTCAAGAGCCGCCGCCCCGATCAGCGCCGTCTGAGTGCATCCGGCGCGAGAGCGCGCCGGAAAATGACCCGGCGCGGGAAATACAGCGCTTGCGGGATCAGATCAGGACATGCCGCGACGAGATAGAGGCGGGGCGCGCAACAGAGCTGGGACGAGCCGGCGAGGCTTACAGGTCGGCCGTCGCCTCCGTTGCCCCGCGGGACATGTTCGAGACCGAGGAGGAGTACCGTGAGCGGGAAGCTCGCGAGATGAACCGAGCTTCGCTGAACAGAGCCGAGAGCGAGAGGGGGATTCACAGGGAAAGCGATGCTCTGCTTGGCGAGTATGTGGAACCACTAATCCGCGATGTACGCTCTCTGTTGGCCCGGCCTGAGCCCGTGCCCGACAAGGCTGTCAGTCTGGACGAGTACGATGCGGAGCGCGAGGTCTTCGTCGGCTCCATCGCTATCGATTCGGACCTGCTAGATATTGACGAGCGGCTTGTCGTCCCAGCCAGCAGAGCAAGCGCGCGGGAGTTATGGGAAGACAGGGATTCGGTGACTGGGGAGTTGTCGCTGTCGATGGACGCCGTCTCTCTTGACTTGCAGATCGATGCCGTATGGATCTCGGGCCCTTCCTCCAGATCGCGAATAAGGGGTTTCATAGCGCAGGATGTCTTTATGGCGTCTGCTGGCGACGTTGCTGCGCAAGCGATAGCGGGACTCAACCGCTGTTGTTACATAGCTGGCAATCACCGCGCAGACGCAATAGCTGCCGTGCGCGCCTACAACCATCTCCTTCTCGAAGCCAAGCTGGTGCTCACGACAGACGGCCATATCCAGGCACTGAAGACACTGCCCAATTACGGATCCGAATTCATAGCAGCCGAAACACTCCAGAACGTCAGGAGAGCAGCCCAGTCGCTCCAAGCCTACCTGACATCCTTCAGGTCGGCTGATGCGTTCGAAATGTCCGCGCGCGATCTGGCCGGCTACGCCGCGTGGGCAGAGGAAGCCTGCTGTCCGGTGGCGTCGTTCCAGCATGACAAGGTCAACGTCGTGATAGGAGAGTACAATCGCTTGATAGGCGAAGCCGAATCTGTGTTCGCAACAGAAACCCATATCCGCGCCTTGGAGCCGTTGGCATACCATGACCGCTATGCAGGTGGCGAGCGCGCGGCATGGAATTCCGTCGTTACCGCTGCCCGGAGACTCCAGGGGACATTTGAACGCGCCGCGGACCCCCACCGTGGAGTTGCGGGGAGAGTTGCCGCGCAGCCGGGTTCCCTTGACGATACGCCGTTGAATTACCTGCCCTACAGCGGCAGGTTCTCGCCCGATGCCCGCAAACTCGCCATAGTCCTTGGCCGCCCGTTATCTGCGGCCGCTGCGGACCCAAGTGGCTGGACGGACCTGCACTACGCGGCCGCCTTGAACCTCGATCAACTGGCATCCGCACTACTTGATGAGGGCGCGAACCCTAACGCGGAGGTCAGGGGAACCCCATACGAAGCCGACGCGATCCTGCCTTACTTCGGAGTCGACCTTCCTCCTCTGGCGGGTGAACTTCGATCCACGGGGAATCCGGATGTCCAGAAACTACGAGGAGCCCGACCGCTGCATATCGCCGCAATGACCGATGCCGAGCCGGTGGCGGCCAGGCTCTTGTCGGCAAACGCGGATGTAGCCGCGCCGATGAGCCGGGGCGAGACACCGCTCCATGTGAGTGCCAGCTCAGCTTCCCGAGGGGTTGCCGCACTTCTGCTTGAGCGAGGTGCGGCGGTCAATGCTAAGGACCGCGAGGGCTGGCCGCCGCTCTATTACGCGCAAGTTCGCTGCGAGAGCGGTGACGTGTCCGGCGGGTTAGCAACCCATGCTCTATTGGAGCGCTATGGAGGAGAGTGTGGACTCCAGGTTTGCGCGTTCACGCGCGGTGATTGTGTGGTCCGCCGGCGGTAAGCCGGAGCCCCCCAAGCCAAGAGGACGAAACGGCCTCGCCGTCCAATCGAGGAGCCTCCATCCATCATCGAGAGGAAACAGGAAATGAAAACAGCGGAGAACTCGAAGCGTTTTATCCGATGGTATCGCGCCGCTGCGGAACAGGGAGACGCTTTCAGTCAGGTCATGCTCGGGTACATGTACACCGGCGTTCTGGAGAACACCGGGAAGGGCGTTCCGGAGAACGACGAGGAAGCCGTCCGCTGGCTGCGCGCCGCCGCGGAGCAGGGCCACGCTCTTGCTCAGGCCAACCTCGGAGGCATTTACGCCACCGGGAAGGGCGTTCCGGAGAACGACGAGGAAGCCGTCCGCGGGCTGCGCCTCGCCGCGGAATGGGGCAGCCCTCCCGCTCAGAACCGCCTCGGAGAGATGTACGCCACCGGGAAGGGCGTTCCGGAGAACGACGAGGAAGCCGTCCGCTGGTTTCGCGCCGCCGCGGAACAGGGCCACGCTCCTGCTCAGAACCTCCTCGGCGTCATGTACCACGACGGGATAGGCGTTCCGGAGAACCACGAGGAAGCCGTCCGCTGGCTGCGCGCCGCCGCGGAGCAGGGCAACGCCGACGCTCAGGCCAACCTCGGCGCCATGTACCACGAGGGGGAGGGCGTT
Organism: Gemmatimonadetes bacterium bin94; assembly: GCA_002238865.1. Taxonomy (GTDB): domain Bacteria; phylum Gemmatimonadota; class Gemmatimonadetes; order Longimicrobiales; family Gaopeijiaceae; genus Bin94. The sequence continues at coordinate 7,358 of MPNE01000058.1, forward strand.
CCGGAGAACCACGACGAAGCCGTCCGCTGGTTTCGCGCCGCCGCGGAACAGGGCCACGCTCCTGCTCAGGCCGGCCTCGGAGGCATTTACGCCACCGGGAAGGGCGTTCCGGAGAACGACGAGGAAGCCGTCCGCTGGCTGCGCGCCGCCGCGGAACAGGGCAACCCTGAAGGTCAGTTCTTCCTCGGGTACATGTACGCCGAGGGGAAGGGCGTCCCGGAGAACGACGCCGAAGCCGTCCGCCTGTTTCGCGCCGCCGCGGAACAGGGCCACGCTGACGGTCAGTTCAATCTCGGCGTCATGTACCACGACGGGGAGGGCGTTCCGGAGAACGACGCCGAAGCCGTCCGCTGGTTTCGCGCCGCCGCGGAACAGGGCAACCCTGACGGTCAGTTCTCCCTCGGGTACATGTACGCCGAGGGGAAGGGCGTTCCGGAGAACGACGAGGAAGCCGTCCGCTGGTTTCGCGCCGCTGCGGAACAGGGCCACGCTGACGGTCAGTTCAACCTCGGCGTCATGTACGCCACCGGACAGGGCATTCCGGAGAACGACGAGGAAGCCGTCCGCTGGTTTCGCGCCGCCGCGGAACAGGGCCACGCTGACGGTCAGCTTAACCTCCAAACCAAGCGCTTTCCGGAGAACGATGCCGACACAGTTGCAATTGAAGAGAACGTCCACAAGGAGGAGCAGGAAATGAAAAACAGAGGAGAAACCCGCCTCTTGGGCCGTCTCTGGGGGGCCGTCGCCGGGCTATTGGCCCGGTGACCTCATCAGGAATATTCCCTCGATCCGGTCTCTGGATTCTTGTCGCGGGGTCCGACACCGCGTACATGCTGGTCCGGGACATTGCTGCAGAAAGTGTTCGGGAAGCCGCGGGACAGTTGGTCGGTAAACCAGGGTGGACGAGCGAGAACGCGGCAGCCCGCCCGAAGGTCGGGTGAACGTGAAGCCCCGCATCAACCAGGCAGCCGCTTGACGGAGGCAGCGTCATGGAAGCCGGAAGCGTCGTGATAGTCGGTGGCGGAGCGGCGGGTCTTAGCGCCGCCTACGCCCTGGGAAAGAGAGGCATCAAGCCCATACTCCTGGAAATCCGCGACCAGGCAGGCGGACGTCTGGCTGGCGACAGGGTTGGCGGCTTTCTCGTGGACACGGGCGCGCGCGTCTTCTGCCACTCCAACGATGTGACGTTCCGGATCTGCGAGGAACTGGGCGTGCCGCTCGTCCCCTCGAAGCCGAAGTTCGGCTGGTATCGGAACGGTCGGTGGACCACGACGACGCCGGGCCGTTCGGCCGCCAACTTCCTTAGGAACATCAACATTCCCTCCGTCTACATTCTGTTCCGGGACATGCTCTACCAGGCCGCACAGCTCGGTGCCTCCAGCAAGGGCCTGGAGAGAAGCCGCCTCGAGGAGCAACTGTCCCGGCTCGCGGTGTTGGACGGCGACGAGACCTTCGGAGCCTATCTGGACCGGATCGGTGTGCCCGAACGTCTAAAGGTGAGCCTGAAGGGCTTCATGGAGATGACGATGGGCCACGTCGAGCCCTTCGGGCAGGCGGCGTACATTCGAACACACCTGGCGGAGATGATGGTGTATGCGAAGGAGTTCCTTGTTCCAGAGAACGGGGCCGCCGCCCTCGCGCGGGCGCTGGCCACCGCGTGCGGCGACGCCGTCCGTGTCTCGACCGCCGTCCGTCGCGTGGTGATCCGGAACGGATCCGTGGCCCGCGTCGTGACCGACGACGGTCCCATCAAGGCGGACGCGGTCATCTGCGCGGTGCCCGCCACGAAAGTGACCGGACTGATCCCCGGGCTGCCGGCCGCGATCCGCCACGCGCTCGGAAAGGTGACCTACTCGATCGGTTGCCGAGCGGTCATCGGGCTCGACCGACCGCCGCTTCCACCCGGCTGGCACGGCGCGCTTTACCCGGAGGACGATACGCCGCTGCTGCTGGACCGGTCGATCGAACAGCCCTCCTGCGTGCCGCCCGGCAAGAGCACGCTGGACATGATCGTCGGCCGCGGGCAGGAGATGTTGTCACTGGCCGACGACGAGATCACGCGGGAATTGCTTCGCGAAGCACGCCGAGTCCCTCCTCCCGGTTCAGCCCTTCCCGGCGACGACGAGTGGATCTTTGCGCGGGTGTACCGCTGGCGGGAGGCCGTCTGCATTGGACGACCCGGCATGTTCAACGCCATCGCCGACATGCGTCGCCACATCGGTCGCGACGTCGGGAACCTGTTTTTCGCGGGAGACTACATGCGCACGCCCTCGGTGAACGGCGCCCTCGTCAGCGGTGTCGACGCGGCCGCGGAGGCAGCGGACTTGTTGGCCCGCCGGTCCGGCGGATAGCGTTTGAGGGGTGACGCTTGTGACGATCCACCATGGGAGGGCGCCGGAATGGCCCGAGGGCAATACCCCCGACTCGCGGGACGCCTGCCATCCGCCAAACGACCCAACCGGGGAATGGGGAGAGCTCTCACCGATGCTGTACGTTAGAATCCGAACCGAGTCCCCCGATGAGGAGATTGGTCTCGGCCCGATCCTTGAGGAGGACCAATTGGTGTTTCTGTTCATCTCAAAGGGCGAAGGCTCTATTGGTGAGAGGAGTGTGTTACTGAGGGAATCCCAAGCCCGTCAGCTCGCCCGCTGCTTGCTGACCGCCGCCGAGAGGCTTTCGGAGATCCGTATCCGTAACCCCGAACACCGAGTCTGCGACGCGCCGCCCGAACAAGTCCGTGAGACGGGACGCCAACGCCGCTCGCTTGAAGCGACCCCAGAACGGGAGAGGTCACTGATGTACGTTCGTATCCGAACCAAGTACGCTGAGGAGGAAATCTGTGTCGGCCCGATCCTTGAAGAGGACCAATTGGTAGTATTGTGCATCTGCAAGGACGGAGGCTCCAAGAGTGATAGTGATAGGACTGTTTTCCTGAGGGCATCCCAAGCCCGTCAGCTCGCCTTCTGCTTGCTGACCGCCGCCGAGGGGCTTTCGGAGACCCGGACCCCCGAACACCGAGTCTGCGACGCGACGCCCGAGCAAGTCCGTGAGACGGGACGCCACCTCGACGTTGTCTGAGTGGTCGCACCGCCGATTCCGGATCGTCGAGATGATGACCTTTCTTGCCCTGCTCGATCGAACGGACCGGCTTCGGCTGACGCCGCTCCTCCTCCACCGCCTCCCAGGCCCGTCACCCCGCGCGCCCACGGGCACCGGTGTCTCCCGTGGCCAAAATCACTCGGGAACGACCTTGGACTGCGTGCTCAAACCCCTCCGTTCATCCGCTGGCAAGGCCGCCAAACAGCCCCCGTGCAAGCCGCAGGTCCGTCTTATGCCAACTCGCACGACCGAGACTCGCCGCCCGGACCCTACTCGCTTGTTTTGGGTCCTAGTACGGTGTCGGGATTCCGACGGACGGGTGGCCAGTCTCATCCTTTCGCGCAACTTAACAGCTCTCGGGCGGGGGTCGGTGCCTTCCAACCATCGACAGTCCGCTGTCCAGATTGTCCATCCCGTCTTGGACGCCGCCGCCAGTGCGGTGGTGGAGCGCCCCCGCGGGCCGCCCGGAAGGCCCCGCGACGGGGGTGGGGATGCCGGCCGAAGGGCCGAGCCCAGGATGGCCGTTCGGAGGTCGCCGGGCCGGTGCGGCGGATCCCGACCACCGCCACGAGGCGCTTCTGGCCAGAAGCGCCTCGGCTGAGCCCTCCCAACAGGCCCAAGCCTGAACATCCTATCGACAGACAAGCGAAGCGACCGGTGGGGGGCGTCACGTCGACCGACGCCGACGAGCGGTTCCTACAGCGGCCAGGGAGCGTCGTTCGTGTGGCGTGGAGACAGCGGGGAGGGAGGCCGAGATCCGCTGCGCGGGGGATTCCTCCAGCAGCCCCGGGGTCGTGCGGCGGGGTTGCCGCAACGTCGAACCCCCAGCGCACACGATCCGTATCGCGCACGCCGGGGGGCCACCCTGGAGCCCGAAAGGCTTCAGTTCGACGCGACCGCGGCCCGGTGCCGCCATCGCCGCACGACAAGAGAATGAGTGCGGCGGCGGCGACGGTTGGTCTCCGGCTCGCGCGTAGCGGTTTGCCGTCTCATGCCAACTACCGAATCCGTAGAGCCCAGACCGAAATGTGGCCGGGGACAGGGCCGCCACCACGCGCTGTGACCTTTATGCTCGTCGGATCGAGCGAGCCGCTTGGCGTCCAGTGGACGTACAAGGATGAGCCAGCCCGAACCCTGGCGGTCAAGGTCGGCGTCTTCGAGGTGGACCGACGGGGCTGCAGCCGCGCACTCTCGGGAAACCTGTCGAAGATGTTGTGGAGGTTCCACGAGGTCATGCCGGGTGCGTGAAGACCCGGCTGCAAGTCCAGCCAGAGGGTGATGTAGAAGTCGGCGAGGATCGTCTCGCTGGGCCATGAACTGACATCGCGCAGGGATGCAAACCCTTGGGTGGGTGACTGCGTAAGGCGTCTCATCAGCGCCTTCTCCCCGCCTGGGTATGTTCCGCCCCATCGATCCAAGGCGTAGCGGAAAACCATGGAGGGGACTCCGTAGACCGCTGCGCCCGGGTATCTGCAAGGACCGCTGTTCCCCTCTTCCGGTCGACCGATCCACGTGCACTGCTCGGGCGCGTACGGAACCCGGCCGCCGCTTCTGTCCGGATCCCATCCGAAGAAAAAGGCCATGTCCCAAAACCGCGAGTACCAGTCCTCTCCGGCCGAGAACTCGGCGTATCCCAGGTTCTGGCCGGATGCGTGCCCAAAGAGGCGGAAGGCGACCAGATGTTCCGCCAACACCGCACCGCCCTCCAGTTCCCACGACTTCTTTGCTCCCGCGTTGCCCAAGGCCTGAGCGCCCAATTGCGCGATGTGCGCCGCCTCATGAGCGATCAGAGAAGGGTAGTGGAAGAACGCCTGCTCCTTGCTCATGGCGTAGTCAAAGGCGCCGTCCGGATCCGGCACGAATCCGTAGAGGATCTCGGCCCGGTTGCTGGTTGCGCATCTGTTGGTCGGCCAAAGGTCCGGGATGAAGACATAGCCTCTTGTATCGCCTGGCAAGCGATTGACCTCCTGGGTCATGAGAATCAGGATGCGCCCATTGCCGTCCACATCGGGGAGGCCTCCGAAATAGCCGTCGAGAACGCCTGCGATGTTCGCCGCATAGAAGGCGTCCATTTCCGCGAGTTCGGAGTCCGAGAAGGTCCCGCTTGGGTTGTCGAGATCCTCCAGCCAGACCGTGTGGCTCCCCACGAGCCGGACCACGGCATTGACCCTGCGGGTTCCCGAGCACGACCAGTCGTTCGAAGAGGGTTCGGATAGCGATATCGTGTCTCCCGCCTCAAGGCTGCGCTGCTGCCGATGCGCGACCGTGGCCGGTGCCGACAGGCGTCCCAATTGGCTCACCAGTGCTTCGTTCCTTACCATCACCTCGTTGTGGGCGGCCGCGCGGCGTGCGCGGAGGGTGTCATCCCTGGCGGAAATACTGCGAATCGAGTACTCGGGGCGCGGGCGCGCGTGCCGGAAAGCGTTGTCTGCCAAGGGTCGTGCCGCCATGCGCCGGAGGTCCGTGCTGGCCGAGGCCGACGCTGTTGCCGCAGTCCCCGCGACAGTGGGATCTCCCGGAGTGCCGCTCAATCTGACGGTTGTCACGGATGACGGCCGCTCGGACGTGGACACCACGCCGATCAGATACTCGCCGCCGCTGGCGCTGCCGGGGAGATGGAGGCAGCCGTCTCCGGCGCGCGTGTGGGTGTAGGTGTGCTGCGGCAGTGCCATGTCTTCCCGGGCGAGCGGCGCAACGCCAACCGTGCGCGAATCACTCCGGCTTCCGACCGAGACCCTCAGTTCCGCCCTGCGGGGCGGTCGACAGTCGGCGTCGGGGACGCCGATCACCAGACTCGTCGGGCTGGAAGACCTGACCCTGGCGCGCAACCCGTCGATGGTCACCAAGTTGTTCGTGATCGTCGAGGAGAACCCGAACCCGGTGATCGTGGCTTCGCCGCCCTCGATTAGCACGGTCGGGTCCACCGCCGCTATGACGAGCCGCTTCACCGACGCCTGGAAGGCCTGCTGCGCGGAGAGCCCGCCCGGGTCGCTCGCGGTCACGGTGATGGTCGCCGTTCCCGCCGAGACGCCCGCGACGGTCAACTCGGCCCCGGACACCGCGATGGTCGCTACCTCCGGCGCGGACGAGGCCACCTCATAGCTCAGGGCGTCGCCGTCCGGATCGCTGAAGTGCCCGGCGAGGTCGAGCGTGACCGAGGCGCCCGCCCGTGCCGTCTGGCCCGGGATGCTCCCCGTCGCCACCGGAGCCCGGTTCGGCACCGACGCCTGGAAGGCCTGCTGCGCGGAGAGGCCACCCGGGTCCGTGGCCGTGACCGTGACGACGGCGGTCCCGACCACGAGCCCGCCCACGGAGACCACGCCCCCCGCGGCCGAGACCGTGACCGCCGCCGCGTCCGAACTCGCCGCCGTGTAGGCCAGCGCGTCGCCGTCTGGATCGTCGAAGTACGCGGCCATGTCCAACTGCGCGGTGTCCCCGACGAAGACGGACTGCGCGGGGACGGTGTCCAGGGCCACGGGAGCCCGGTTGGGCACGGCGACCTCGAAGCTCTGCTGCGCGGAGAGGCCACCCGGGTCCGTGGCCGTGACCGTGACGACGGCGGTCCCGGCCGCGAGCCCGCCCACGGAGACCACGCCCCCCGCTGCCGAGACCGTGACCGCAGCCGCGTCCGAACTCGCCGCCGTGTAGGCCAGCGCGTCGCCGTCCGGATCGGTGAAGTAGCCGACCACGCTGACAGTCGCAGTCTCTCCGACGGCTACGGTGAGGGCCGGAATCGAACCGCTGGGCAAGGGTGCCCGGTTTGGAGTGGGAGCGGGCTCCGTGGCACCATCGCCGCAGGCCACAGTCGTTACGGCGGCCAGCGCCGCAGCCACAAGAATGAAGTTGACCCGATTCAGAAAGATGGACATGGAGAAGTTCTTCTTCTGTCGAGTATAGTGGTGAGGATCCGCTCCCACCTGGATCAGCGACGCCTCAGCGGGAAGGAAAACCGACATCGTGCGGACGTCACAGCTGGCGGCCCGGTCCGACATCGCCGCACCAATAGAGAACGAGAGCGTCGGCGACCGTCGGCATCCTGCTGGTACAAAACACTTAATCTAACCCATTAAATCCGATGCGTGGACGAAGATGTCGCCCACGTTGGCGCGTATTTGGCGATAAGCGCTCCTTTTCCGGGTAAGGACGAGCGATGACAGGCGACTCCGTATCGGCGCGGGACCGGATCGAGGCGCTGGAGCGGCGCGAAAGCCGCCGTTCAGAAGGGAGGGGCGCGTGCCTTCGGCGAGACCGCCGTGTTCAACACCGCGACGACTTGCGGGGGCAGCGGCTGGGACCGGGTTCCGGGCCGCAGCGAGGGCGAGCTCCTCGATCCAGTGCGCGCCGAAACGGCCTCTGAGACTGTGGGGACGCGGCGGCAGGCCGGTGGTGGCCTGTCGCCGCGTGACGTGGTGCCCTACACTTGGAGAACCTCGGTGCCACGCTCCGGCGGGCCACACCGCTGCTTGGACGACATGGCTTCCCGGGGGCGGGGACGAGGTCGGCTTCCAGGACCTTCCGGCGAAGAGGAGGCACGGGGGCGGGAGTCCCGCCATACAGGTACGATTATCCCGCTTTAGGGGCACGGTCCAGCAGGGTCCAGTTCAACGGCAGAAATGGCAGATCGTGCAGTCCTGATTAGACTTACGTGACTTCCTGCCGGGATACTGACCTCAGGCGGTCCGCCTACCCAGTGTAATACACCGGGGCTGGCGAGGGGTGGCCCTGCCCCCCTTCGATCCCCCCGAGAATCGCGCTCCCTTGGAGGTCGCGCATGGGGGGCGCCGCCCCCTTTCCCCCGTGTCGGTGTGGCGTGATGCCTGAGCGCCGCTCCGCCATTGCATGATCCAGCGAAGTTTCAGGAAGTCCGATGATGTAGGTGAACTTGTTGCTATAACGCTATTTATGTTATACTGCCGTTTCAGGACGTTCGGTGTGTTCCAGCACCGAAAGGGTGATCAATGGGGTGATCGCGAAAGGGTGACCAGATGGGCAAACACGGCAGAAAACTCACCGCGGCCTTCGTGCGAAGCGTCCACGAACCGGGGCTGTACTGGGATGAGCACGGCCTCGTGCTCCGCGTCAAGCCGTCCGGATACAAGCAGTGGATCCAGCGCCTGTTCATCCACGGCAAGCGTCGGGAACTGGGGCTCGGTCCCGTCCGCCTCGTGACGCTGGCTGAGGCGCGGGACGCCGCGCTCGCCAACCGCAAGGTGGCCAGAGCGGGAGGCGACCCGAGGGCGACACGCCGCCGCTCGGTGCCGACGTTCGAGCGCGCGGCGGCGAAGGTCTTCGCCATGCATCGTACCTCTTGGAGCGCCAAGCACGCGGCCCAGTGGGCGTCGACGCTTCGCATGTACGCGCATCCGAGGATCGGAGGGAAGCGGGTGGACCGGATCACGTCGGCCGACGTCATGGGCGTGCTGATGCCGATCTGGAGCGCGAAGCACACGACGGCCAAGCGGGTTCGGGAGCGGATCGGGACGGTGATGAAGTGGGCAATCGCGCAGGGCTACCGGGTGGACAACCCGGCGGGCGAGGCGATCAGGGCGGCGTTGCCGAAGCCCGGGCACGTCCAGAAGCACCTCAAGGCCCTGCCCTACGGGGAGGTGGCCGGTGCGATCGAGGCGGTCCGGCGGTCCGGGGCAGGAGCATCCGTGAAGCTGGGCCTCGAGTTCCTCGCGCTGACGGCCTGCCGGTCCGGTGAGGTGCGCGGGGCTCGCTGGGGGGAGATCGACGTGACGGGCGGGGTGTGGGCGATCCCTCCGGAGCGGATGAAGGGCCGGCGTGGACACCGGGTGCCGCTGTCGGGGATGGCGCGGGAGATTCTCGCCCAGGCGAAGGAGCACGCGCGCCAGTCGGAGTTGGTGTTCCCGTCCGCGAGGGGGGTGCAGCTGCGAGCCTTACACTTCAGCGAACTGTTCAGGGAGTTGGGGATCCCGGCCGTGCCGCACGGGTTCCGTTCGAGCTTCCGCGACTGGGCGGCGGAGCGGACGGATGCGCCGCACGCCGTCATGGAGGCGGCGCTCGCGCACGTGGTCCGCAACCAGGTGGAGGCGGCCTACGCCCGCTCGGACCTGTTCGAGCGCCGCCGTGTCCTGATGGAGCAGTGGGCGGAGTATCTGGCGAGCCGGAGAGCAGACACCGAGGCCTGATCCGACCCCTCGGTGCCGTCCACATGCCGAAACGGGCTCTGAGCCCGTTTTCTGGGTGTTCCAAGGGCATTTCGGGGAAGCTGCGGGCTTGTAGGATCCCCTGAGAGCGACGATCGCCGGTCCCCGAGGGGTACGGCTAGGGCGGAAAGCGGGCCGCGCGGCAGAGAGCGCGGCTGTCGCCGAGGAGTGACGGGTTGCCTGTCTCCCTCGCCGTCCGGGAGGCGGGCGGCGAAGAGGCCGGGGAGCTTGCCAGCGACGGCCCGGTGGACGCTGTTCCGGGCGGCGGCCCGGGAGGCGGTTTCGGCGGCTCCGCCGAGGGCTGGCTCACGCTCTTAAGGGGCGTCAGCCAGCCCACGCGACAAGATTAGGCGATTTTACAACTAATTGCAGCCAATGAACTTACGCGTCTCGTGGGCCGGATTCCCGCCGAATGATTCCCGCTGGTCGGGATTTCAGCCGCGAGCCCTGCCGCGGCCTTCCAGTGCCGCCCTGAGTTGTCCGGCGTCCGGTCTCTGGTAGCACCTGAGCACCGTCTGTGCATCCTTCCACCCGCCAAGCTCGCAGAGCACCTTGAGCGGAAGGTCCATCAGGTCGCTGGCGAACTTGCGCCTCAGC
>MPNE01000059.1 GCA_002238865.1 Gemmatimonadetes bacterium bin94
ATCCTGCCGTCGGGCAGGTATGGGGAGTCGCCGATGAGGGGGAGGCCGAGGCTGTAGTCCGCCATCGTGGGGGGGGGGGGGGGGGCGGCCGAGGGCCTGGTGGGGGTGGGGCGGGGGGGGGCCGGGAGGGGAGGGACGGCGGCGGGAGGGGGACTCACCGCGCTCACGCGCCAGGCTGGCCGCGCCCGCGCGCTCCACGTGGGCCAGGGCCGGCCCGTGACAGGATTCGCAGTTGATTTGCAGCGTGGCCACCTGCGTCTCATATCGCCCCGCGTCGGGCCGGTACTCCACCTCGATCTGGCTGCCGTGACAGTTCTGGCAGTTCGCGAAGCGGCGGTTGGTCCCCAGGATCCGCACCGGGGGCCAGTCGCCGCAGTCTGTCAGGCGCATCTCCTCCGTGACGGGCAGCCAGCCCGCATCGGCACGCAGCCGGGCACGGTCAGCGCCCGGAACCCAGAAGCCTCCGACGAATGCGGTGTTGCAGAACCAGGTGTCCGCATCTTCCGAGTAGTCGAAGGGAAGGAAGCGCTCCGTGCCGTCCGGGAACCGTGACACAAACCCCTGCGTCCCTCCTCCGACCATGTGGCCGCGCCCGATTACACCCGAGACGACCAGCTCCGTCGGTGGGCGCCCGGCGCGCTCGACCACGAAGACGTACCGCCCTTTCCCGTCGACGACCGGCGACACCACGGCGTCCGCGAACCGGATCGGGGGACCGCCGAAGGGCGCCACGACGGTCTCCGGGCCCGGGTCTCCTCCGGCGGTGCCGTGCGTGGAACCCTCCCACGCGTCGAACTGCTCCGTGTGACAGCTTCGGCAGGCTTCCGAACCGGCAAAGCCGGGCGCACTCTGCCCGGTGGCCTGATACCTTGAGGTTCCCGGTTCCACGTCGCCGCCCACCAGGGCCAGCACCGAGGCCGCGAGCACAGCCGTCGCCGCGATGCCCAACCCCCGCAACGCGGACATGGACCCCTCCCCTCAGGTTGACGATGCGCGGCCCAGGCCACGAAAATTCTCGGATAAACATGGCAGATTCATTCGAATATGGAAAAAGCGCGACACCCGTCCGGGATGAGGCACGGCTCCGGAGCAGCGGCGATTCCGGCCACGGAGCCCTGGCATTCGTCATGGGCGGCGGGGGCGCGAGGGCCGCCTATCAGGTGGGTGTTCTTCGCTTCCTCGGCCGGCGCTTCCCCCGGCTGGAAATCCCCATTGTCACCGGCGTCAGCGCCGGGGCGATCAACGCAGCTCACCTGGCGGCCCATCACGGGACCTTCGACCAGGCCACCGAAGAACTCACCCACCTCTGGTCCAATCTCAGCGTCGACAAGGTCTTCCGCACCGACATGCGGTCGCTGAGACAGCACCTGTTCCGTTGGGGAAGGCAGCTGATGTCCGGTGGCAGAAGCGGACCACCGCGCGTGCGGGGGCTGCTCGACACCCAGCCCCTCCGTGAGTATCTGACGGATACGATGCACGCCGTCGACGGGGAGCTGACCGGGATTCGCTACAACCTGCGGATGGGAAGGCTCAAGGCGGTCGCGCTGAGCACCACCAACTACTCGACGGGACAGTCGATCCTGTGGGTCCAGGGGCAGGGGGTCGAGGAGTGGGAGAGGCCGAACCGACGATCGAGGCTCACGACACTCTCCGTCGAGCATGTCATGGCATCGGCCTCGCTTCCGATCGTCTTCCCGGCGGTGAAAATCGGGCAGCACTGGTTCGGAGATGGGGGGATCCGGCTCACGGCGCCGCTTTCGCCGGCCCTTCACCTTGGCGCCGAGCGCATCCTGGCCATCAGCACTCGCCGCGACCGCTCGATCCCGGAAGCGGACACGCCGACGGTGACCGGATATCCGCCGCCCGCGCAGGTGGTCGGCGTGATGATGAACTCGGTCTTTCTGGACCTCATCGAGGACGACGGGCAGCGAATGGAGCGAGTCAACCAACTCCTGACGGCGCTGCAGCCTGAAGAGCGCATGGGGATGCGGCTGGTGCAGCGACTGACGATTCGGCCCACCGTCGACCTGGGAAGGCTTGCGAACAAATACGAACCCCAGCTTCCCGGCGCGTTTCGCTTCATGACGCGGGGGCTTGGTACCAAGCACACCGAAGCGCCAGATTTCCTCAGCCTCATCATGTTTCAACCGGACTATCTGGCCGAGCTCATCCGCGTGGGCGAGGCCGATGCCGAAGCCCGCGAAGACGAACTGGCCATCCTCCTGGAGGGACAACCATGAGCAGCACGGCGAGCGGACAGGGCCACGACCTCAGCGACGCCCGGCAGTCCCGCGACGTCGCCGAAGACGCTCGCGAGGCGGGGTGGGCGAAGCGCAGTTTCATGAAGGAACTCTTCGGCGGACGGCTGTCACTCGACCTTGTCCATCCCCATCCCGCCCAGGATCCCGATGAAGCGGCACGGGCGGCCCCCTTCCTCGAACGAATCCGGCGTTTCGCCGAGGACCATGTCGACGGCGACGCCTTCGACCGGGACGGCTGGGTGCCGGACTCCGTGCTGCAGGGCCTGGCGGATCTGGGCGCCTTCGGGATCAAGATCCCACGGGAGTACGGCGGCCTCGGGTTGTCCCAGACATCGTACAACCGCGCGCTCGCGCTGGTGGCCAGCCGGTGCGCCTCGACGGCCGCCTTCCTTTCCGCGCACCAGTCCATCGGCGTTCCGACGCCGCTCGTCCTGTTCGGCACCGAAGCGCAGAAGCGCAAGTACCTGCCCCGGGCGGCCGGCGGCGAGCTGTCGGCCTTCGCCCTGACGGAGCAGATGGTCGGTTCGGATCCGGCCAACATGTCCACCTTCGCCGAACCGTCCGAGGACGGAACGCACTACATCCTCAACGGAGAGAAGCTCTGGACCACGAACGGTCCCCGGGCCGACTTGCTGGTGGTCATGGCACGCACGCCCGCGCGCGAGGGCGTCAAGGGGAAGCGCCCGATCAGCGCCTTCATCGTCGAGACCGCGTGGCCCGGCGTGGAAGTCGGGCACATCTGCCGATTCATGGGACTCTCCGGCATCTCGAACGGAGTCCTCCACTTCCACGACGTGAGGGTCCCGAAGGAGAACCTCCTGTGGGGGGAGGGACTCGGGCTGAAGCTGGCCCTGATCACGCTCAACACGGGACGCCTCGCGCTTCCCGCCTTCTGCACGGCCGCGGGCAAGGCCCTTCTGCGAGGCTGCCGCGAATGGGCGGCCGAACGGGTCCAGTGGGGTGCACCGATCGGGAAGCACGATGCCGTAGCCCAGAAGCTGGGGCGGATGGCCGCCGAGACCTACGCGATGGAAGCCGCGGTCGAGCTGGCGGCGGCGATGTCCGGGCTCGGTACGCTCGATCTCCGTCTGGAGGCGGCCATGGCCAAGCTCTGGCACAGCGAGAAGGCGTGGGAACTGGTGGACGATGCCGTCCAGATTCGGGGCGGACGCGGGTACGAGACCGCCGATTCGCTGAGAGCGCGCGGAGAGGATCCGTTGGCGGTCGAGCGCTGCATGCGGGATGCGCGGATCAACCTGATCTTCGAGGGTTCCAGCGAGATCATGCGCCTCTTCATCGCTCGCGAGGCCGTCGATGAACACCTGGCGGTGGCCGGTGCCGCGATCGATCCTCGCGTTCCGGCTGCGAGGCGCGCGGCGGCTTTCCTGAAGGCTGCGCTGCACTACGCGGTGTGGTACCCGGGCAAGTGGATGGGGTGGGGGCTGTGGCCGCGCCACCGCGCCTTTGGGCCCCTGGCTGGACACATGCGCTACGTGGACAGGACTTCGCGCAGGCTCGCACGCACTCTGTTCCACGCCATGATACGCTTCGGTCCAAAGCTGGAACAGCGACAGGCCGTGCTGGGCAGGCTCGTTGACATCGGCGGCGACCTCTACGTGATGACCGCCGCCTGCGTACGGGCCATGAAGCTGGTCCGGGAGAACCCCGCCGACCACACGCCCTTCGAGTTGGCGGACGCCGCTTGCCGTCTGGCCCGCCGGAGGAACAGCGCGCGCTTCCGTGCGGTCTTCCGCAACGACGACCGCAAGATGTACAAGGTGGCGCGGGGTGCGTTGGCCGACCGTTACGAATGGCTGGAAGAAGGCATCACCACGGCGTCGCCGCCGGTCCGGCACGAACCTTCCGAAGTGAGGGAGACCGTCGGCGTCTGATGGTCCGTCCATTCCTCTTCTTCGTACTTCTGTGGACTCTGGCGCTTCTCTTCCTGGGCAGCGTTGTGCATGCGACCGGGTCGAGCCTCGCCTGTCCCGACTGGCCGACCTGCTTCGGCACGATGATGCCGGAGATGACCGGGGGCGTTTTCTGGGAGCACCTTCACCGCCTGTGGGCCGGCGCGCTGGTCGTGCTCTTTCTCGTCGCCGTGATCCTTGTCCGGCGGGCCTACCCGGACCGGACGGACCTCTTTCGCATGGGACTGGCCGGACTCGGGTTGCTGATCGTCCAGTCCGTGCTGGGCGGCCTTACCGTGATCTTTCTGCTCCCGGACGCAATCTCCACCTCGCACCTGGCGCTGGCCTTCGCGTTTCTGGCTCTGGTCACCGTTATGCTCGTGCAGACCGGACCGGGACATGATCACCACGAACACCGTCCCGGCCGGCAGGTCGCGCGAAGGGCCGGGTTGTGGGTTGCGGCCCTCGTATTCGCCCAGTCGGTGGTCGGCGCGCTGGTCCGCCATACCGACGCGGGGATGGCGTGCCCGGATGTACCCCTGTGCCTGGGCCGGGTGATCCCGCCCCTGCAGTATCCGCTGGTGGGGCTTCACTTCCTGCACCGGGTCCTCGGCCTCGTCGTGGCTGTCTTCGTGCTCCATCACAGCCGCCTGGTGTGGGTCCGAGCCCGGGATCCCTTCCGGAGGCGGCTGGCCGCGGCACTTGCCGTCGGGGTCGTGGCACAGGTGCTGCTGGGCTTCGCCTCGGTCTTCTTCCGCCTTGAAGCACCCTACGTTTCCACGCACACCCTGCTGGCCGCGACCCTGCTCGCGCTGGGTGTCGCCATGGCCGCCCATTCCCGGCAGCCCGCTCCCTCGTGACCGCGGAAGCCGTTGGCGGTGCGCTCGCGCACCTGAACGCCGGGCTGAACCTGACCAGCGCCCTCCTCCTGCTGGCGGGCTTCCGCTACATCCGGCGCAGGGAGATCAGGAAGCACATGCGGTGCATGATAGGTGCGGTGATCGCCGCCGGACTCTTCCTGGTCTTCTACGTCCTGCGCTTCTCGCTCACCGGCACCCACGCCTTCGCGGGACCCGATTCGGTTCGCCCCGTCTACCTCGCGATCCTGTTCAGCCACATGATCCTGGCGGTTGTGATCGTTCCCATGGTGATCCGGCTGATCCAGCTCGCGCGGCGCAAGAGGTTCACGAAACACCGCCGTCTCGCGCGGTGGACCTTCCCCGCCTGGATGTACACGTCGCTGACCGGCCTGTTCGTCTACTACATGATCTACCACGCGTACGGCTGATCTGCCACGCGTACGGCCGAGGCGTGCGGATGCCACGCCCCGTGCTCGCGCGGATTCATCGTCGGCCGCGTGCAGCGGGGCTTGGTTGCACGGCCCGCTAGGACTTCAGCGTCCACCTGCACGACCGGTCGCCCCGCGTCTCGCACGACCCCTTGACGACCTCTGCGTCCT
Source organism: Gemmatimonadetes bacterium bin94 (assembly GCA_002238865.1). Taxonomy (GTDB): domain Bacteria; phylum Gemmatimonadota; class Gemmatimonadetes; order Longimicrobiales; family Gaopeijiaceae; genus Bin94. The sequence goes on from MPNE01000059.1 coordinate 5,631, forward strand.
CGCCCAGCGCCTTCTGCAGATGGTGCTGACAGAATCCGGTCACCACCTCGCACGCATCGCCGCTGGTGTCGAGCTGCACCAGGGGTGAAGCAGACACCTCCAGGGTGAAGGGCCCGGACAGGAACCCCCCCACCTGCCGGCCGAACAACCGCGCCAATCCCCGTGTTACCGATCGCCGCACCAGGGCGAGCCGCACCCGTCGGGGCAGGAATCCGCCTCGAACCCCACCTGCCGCTTCGGCAAGGTGAGCGCCCATGACCAGGAAGACCTTTCGCGAATCGGGCCGTTTGCCCACCAGCCGCATGAATTCTCCCAGTTCGTCGGTGCCGAGCTTTTGCCCCTGCCGGGTGTATTCCCGGTACAACTGGACCTGCCGTTCGATGACCGTGCTCAATCCGAGCCGCCGTGGCATGGTGCGCGAGAGCACCTCGTCATCGAGCACTTCCCCGGGTCGGTCGATCGACTGGAGGGCTTCGAGCAGCGAGAGGGCCACCTGGGCACTGATCCGGGGCTTCTGGACAGCTGTCACGGTATCTCCGTCGCTGGATGCGCGTTGAACATGAGTTTCACAACTAACTCATCCTACCGGGAATCTTGCGGGAGCGAGAGTACGCGAGCAACGAGTGCGGCCCGCGATGCCGCCGTGCCCCGTTGCTTCACCGGGCACCAGTCTCCTACCTTCCGGTCCCTCCGCCGGCTTTCCGGCCCGGTCAGTCCCCAGACGCCAGCAACGCGGTCCCCTTGAAGCGATACCCGGCTTTCGACCCGCCCGAGTACCTGAACTGGCAACCCGATCCCGACCTCGTTCGGGAGTACAGCCGCCGGCTCGAAAGCAGCCCTGAACGCGCAGCCTGCGTGGCCGATCTCGGGACCGCTCGCCTTCTCTCCCTCTACCGCGACCTCGTCGTCACCAGGCTCCAGGACATCGGCCTCAAGCGCTGGGTGCGACAGGGCGTCATCAGCAAGGCCTGGCTCGGTGTCGGCGAAGAAGCCGTGACCGTCGGATGCGTTGCCGCTCTGAACCGCGGACGGGACGTGGTGATTCCGATGATCCGCAACGCGGGCGCGTGTCACATGATGGGCCTTCCGCTGGAACATGGCTTCAGCTGCTACCTCGCGACCGCCGACAGCCCCACCGGAGGGCGCGACTTCCACTACGGCGACATCGCCAGGGGCGTGATCCAGCCCGTCAGCCACATGGGCACCAGCGTCCCGGTTGTCGCCGGCGCGGCCATGGCCTTCAAGAACCGGGATGAGGCGCGCGTGGCCCTCACCTGGACCGGCGACGGAGCCACGCGCACCGCGGCATGCCACGAGGGGTTGGTTCTTGCTTCCCGTCTCGGCGTGCCCGCGATCGTTGTCATCCAGAACAACCAGGTGGCGCTCGGCACCAGGCTGGACCAGCACGGCGCCGGACAGCCCGAAGACATCCCCGCCGCGCACGGCATCACAGGGCTCACGTGCGACGGCAACAACGTCCTGGACGTTTACGCCGCCACGGTCCTGGCCCGCAGGCAGTGCGTCGATGGGCGCGGCCCGGTCGTCGTCGTTGCCGAGACGTTCCGGATGGGCGGGCACGCAACCCACGACGAGAGGGAGGCGCGCGAGACATTCGCGGACGACCTCTTCGAGAGCTGGGGGCGCCGTGATCCGGTGGGCCTGTTCGAAGCCTACCTGGCGGGCCTGGGAATCACGCCGGATGAGATCGCGGAGGTGGAGGCGGCCGCCACTGCAGAGGTGGAGGCAGCGGCACAGCGGGCCCTGGCCTCGCGCAACGACGTCCCGGCACCGGAGAACGCGCTGTTCGGAGGTTTCTCCGAGGGTGGTGTGCTCCACGGGCTGGCCGGCCGGTTACATTGATACCCATGTTCGAGAATCTTCGCCGGGCTTTCAGGGAAGCCGTAGAGAACTTTCACCGCGAACTGGACCGGGACGCCGTGCCGGAGGCCGTCGACGGGCTCCTGAAGAGCATGGAGCGCGAGGCCGTCGGGACCCGGACGGCGCTGGAAGCCCTCAAGGTGGAGCTCGCCGCGGCCGAGAAGCGCTCGCGTGCCGAGTTGCGGGAGGCGGAGGTCTGCCGGCGCCGCGAAGGGCTGGCACGCGAGATCGGTGACGGGGACACGGCCGACGTGGCCGCGAAGTTCGCCGGCAGGCACGAGGAGCGGGCCAGGGTCCTCGTCGGAAAAGCCGGCGCGATCGAGGCCGAGATCCGCATGCAGGAATCCGAATACACCGAGATGTTGGCCCAGATCAAGGAAGCGCGCGCGAACCGGAGCAAGCTCGCGGCCAGCGCCGGACGAACGCAGACGCGGGAATCGCTCCATGGCGCGGACGACCTGTTCGGCGAACTGGACCGCATGGCGGAGAAGATCGGGGACCAGGAAGACTCCGCCGACGCGGCGGGAGACCTCTTCGACGACGCCGGCGACTTCGACGAGGCGCTGAGGGAGTCTCGCCGGGAGGAAGTGATCGACGCTCGCCTGGACGAGTTGAAACGACGCATGGGAAAGCGGTAGATTGAGGCCATGGAAAACTGGATCGGCGTAGGAATCTGGATTGTGATGGGCGGGGTCATCGGCCTCGCCATGAAGGTGGTGGTCAAGCGCCCGGATACCACCCCCGGGCACAGCCGGCTGCTCTTCATCCTGGGCGCGTTCGCCGCCGTGATCGGAGGGATGCTGGGCGTGGGCATCCTGGAATTCGACAATCCGGTGGCGTTGAGCCTCGGAGGCATGGCGGGTGCGGCGGCTTTCGCCACGCTCATGACCTGGGTCTACCGGTGGGGAGTGAAGGGTCTCACCTGAACGTGCGGAGACCGACATGGCCGACGCCATGACCAACCCCATCGACTTCGCTCTCGGGCAACGGACCCGGTTTTACGAGGAACTCGGGGCTTTTCTGCGCATCCCTTCCGTGTCGGCCAAATCCGAGCACGATGGCGATACCGAGCGGGCGGCCGAATGGGTAAGGGAGCAGCTTGTCCGGGCTGGGCTGGAAGCCGAGACGATCGCGACCCCAGGGCACCCGGTTGTGGTCGGGGAGTGGCGGGGTGCGGGGGCCGAGGCGCCCACCGTCCTCATCTACGGGCACTACGACGTTCAGCCCGCCGAGCCGCTCGAACTCTGGGACTCGCCTCCCTTCGAACCCGAAGTCCGGGACGGGCGGATCTACGCGCGCGGTTCGGCTGACGACAAGGGGCAGCTCTTCCTGCACATCAAGGCCCTGGAGGCTCACCTCGCCACACGAGGCCGCCTGCCGGTGAACGTGATCGTGCTTGCAGAGGGGGAAGAAGAGGTCGGCTCGCCCAACCTGGTACCGTTCGTGAAGGAGTACCGGGACCGGCTGGCCGCACAGACCGTGGTCATCTCCGACTCGGCAATGTTTGCACCCGGTCTGCCGTCTCTGCTGTTCTCGCTGCGCGGGCTGGCCTACTTCGAGATCCACGCGACCGGACCCGCTTCGGACCTGCACTCCGGAGCCTACGGTGGAGCCGTGCTCAACCCTGCCAACGCTTTGGCCAGGGTCGTCGCCGGCCTGCACGACGAGTCCGGCAGGATCACGATTCCCGGGTTTTACGACGACGTACTGACGCCCTCCGACGAGACGCTTGCCGGGATCCGGGGACTTCCCTTCGACGCCGACGAATACGCCAGCGAGGTGGGCACTGTCCCCACCGGGGGAGAGGTGGCGTTTTCGCCGCTCGAGCGGCTGTGGATACGCCCTTCGTGTGACGTCAACGGCATGCTGTCCGGCTACACGGGCGAGGGCGCGAAGACGGTGCTGCCCGGAAAGGCGATGGCCAAGGTCAGCTTCCGTCTCGTGCCCGATCAGTCGCCCGAGAGGGTCAGGAAGCTGCTGGAGGAGCACCTCGCCAGGGTGACGCCGGCGGGCGTCACGATGGAGGTGGTCGAACTCCACGGCGGCCGCCCCTGGAGTGCCCGGCTGGAAGGGCCGCTTTTCACTGCGGCGACCCGGGCGCTGGAACGGTCGTTCGGCGCAACCCCCGTGCTGACCGGCGAGGGCGGGAGCATCCCCATCGTCGTGGAACTCGAAGAGATCCTGGGCGCCAGCTCCCTGCTGCTCGGGTTCGCGCTCCCCGGCGCCAACATGCACGCTCCCAACGAATGGTTCGCGAAGGACTGCTTCGAAAAGGGCATCGACACCCTGATCCATCTGTACGACGAACTCGCCGCCCTGTAGCTCCGGTCCCGTCGCCCAACCCTGACGTTACCTCAGGCTGCGCTCCAACTGTCGGCCCCCGCCTCGACATGCGGCGTTACCCACGGCTCCCTTGTCCATATCGTCCGTCGCCTCGCCGCCTTCAGAAGCTCACTTTGATCCCGACCGAGACCTGCCTGTCAGGGGTTGGTTCGACGACCAGCGAAGCGTTGCGCTCACCGACCGTGCTCGCGACCGATACGAGCCCCCAGGCCTTGCCGACGGCAAAAGCCGCAAGTCCGACTATGGCGACGTTCCGAGAGTCTTTCTCGGAGTTGAAGAGGTTGTTCAGGTTCTCGTTGAGGGCATGTATCACTAGCCCGACGCCGGCCACATGGACCACGGCCGGCGCGATTCCGCGCTTGGCATCACCCGCGTAGGCATGGCCGAGCACCGGCACGAACAGCTCGATCGCGAGCGCGATGACTGGCTCCTTGTGGCCGGAAGGAGGCTCTGCTTCCTGGGCGAAACCGGGCGTGGGCGCGGCGAGCGCCAGCGCGAGAGCGAGTGTGCGTACGTTCATGGCCTGCCCCCTTCATCCTGGATCGTGGGAAATAGTTTCGGCGGACGATCTACGCGATCCGGCTGGGCGCACCGCAGCCGAGCCGGGAGGGAACGGGATGGCGCGCAGGGCCGACTCGGCGACCCAGTTCGCGAGGAACCCCCTCGCCCCTGTTGGTCACCACAACCCATTCCACTCAGAAACGGAGATGTCCACCGATGGACAGCCCAGGGATGGCTTGTCGACCGAGTCGTAGATCCACGATCGGCGAAAGGGTCATTGCGCCCGCACGGTCGGTCGCAACGGTTTCCCAACGCGAGAACAGTCGACCGATAACCGCACCCGAGAGACCTCCGACTATACCCACGGTGGCAAACGCTGCTACGGGGGGAACAACTGCGATGCGGAAGCCGGTGCTTGGTTCCCTCGTCGCCACTGCGATCGCCCCTGCCCCCACCAGGACACCAGCACCAATTGCTGCCCCCAACAACCAACGCGAACCGGTCCTGCGCTCCAGCAGATCGACACTCTCCCACGCGACGGTTCTGAACCGAGTAAAGCCGAATAGCGAGCGGTCAGTCGTATGGATGCTGTCCTGTCCAATCGTGACAACCCTGCCGACAACCCTGTCTTCGCCGACAGTGATGCGAACTTGATCACCCACGTTCTGGGCTGTGGCCATCACAGGCCCCAAGCCGGGTGTGGGCGCGACCAGCGCCAGCGCGAGAGCGAGTGTGCGTCCGTTCATGGCCTGCCTCCTTCATTCTGGATCGTGCCGGTCTGGTGGTGCTGCTCAATCCTGCCGAGCTCGTGGGAGCCTCAATCGTCTGGCGTCCTCACCGCTTGAGGAACGCGGATTGGCAAACAGCCGGAGCGCCCTCTCTCTGGTCTCTTCCAAGTCATCCCGCAACTTCGCGCGTAGCACGTCGCCGGCCCGCCCGGTCACACCGGTCACGCCGGCCACTCCATCTCGCGACAAGCATTCCCTCAGGTTGACGGTGCCACCTCCGGACGTGCGTTGCGGGTTCACTCGCAAATGCGCGAGGGTTCCTGATAGCCGCCACCACACCGGGATGCAGCCGGAGAAGTAGTTTCGGCGGACGTCGCCGAAGGGGATCGAGGGCACGGAGCCTGTCAACTCGTTACCTGCAAGGGAGATGAAGCTCTCGACCGCGTAGAACGAAAGGCTATCGAGTGCGGCTGGCGCTGGACCCGAGAACCGGTTGTTGTCGGCGAACAGGAAGGCTAGAGGGTCTCGGTCACTGTACCATTCATGCAGGAAGGCCGACCGCACAAACTCCGCCGATATCGGACCCGACAGGTCGTTGTCGTCCAGCCACAGGACTTCCAGCACCTCCAGGTCCCCGAGTTCCGGCGGAACTAGATCCCATAGGTCCAGTGTGTTCCACAGACATCCACCAATAGTCTAATAAGACGTTATTGGACAGTAGGTTACGAGGATAATGTCAACGCACCGTGTCCCTTGAAGTTCACGGGCTTCCGGTCTATTCTTCCTTATGGAGTGATTTGTTATGTGATACACGACGGGAAGGAGCGCCCATGACGAAGCGACCCAGGACACTCACCGCCGCGTTCGTGCGGACGGTGGGCCGAACCGGTGTGTACGGCGATGGACGGGGCGGGCGGGGGTTGAGCCTCCGGGTGTACCGGACGGTCGACGGCCGGATCACCAAGACGTGGCGGCAGCGCGTCAGGATCGAGGGGCGGCTCACCTCGATCGGGCTCGGCCCCCATCCCGAGGTGACGCTCGCGGAGGCTCGCCGGAAGGCGCTGGACAACAGTCGCATGGTCCGCCAAGGCCGGGACCCGCGCGGGCGAGGCGTCCCAACGTTCGCCAAGGCCGCCAAACGGACCATCGAGCTTCACCGCGACTCTTGGAAGGAGGGAAGCCCTCTCCCCCAGCAGTGGGAATCGACGTTCCGGCTCCACGCCACCCCACTCATGGACAAACCCGTGGACCGGATCACGAGCGCGGATGTGCTCGGGTGCCTCTCGCCGATCTGGAGCACCATGCCCACAGCCGCGCGGAAGACTAAGCACCGGATCGCCGCCGTCTTCCGCTGGTGCAACGGATCGCCTGAGGGCCGAATCGCGGCAGGAAATCGTCTAACTACTTACAGGGCTGCACGATCTGCGTTTCCTGCTGTTGAACTGGACCCTGCTGGACCGTGCCCCGAAAGCGGGAAAACCGGAGTCAATCGGCGGGAATCTCGCGTCCCGTCATGGGCACCCACTCGGGCACCAAACGCCCTGACTCGGTCCTGCAAATCGTGTGGGCGTCACCCAGAATGGCAGAGACAAGAACCGCTTATCGGAGTCCGTACCCTAAGCGTCAGGCTGCGTGCTCAGCCAGTCGCACCCTCGGTCCGAGACCAAGTATATCAGAATCCAAGTCTGAAGCTTCTCCGAATCGTCGATTCGCCGGTCCAAGACGAAGAGCGTATCGCCCCGGAAGGTCTCCATCGGCCTAATCTCGAAGTCTCGCGGCACAGGCGCGTCCACGCACGCCTTCTCAAGGTCTGCCGAGAGGATCCCAACCCACATCTTGGCGGTGAGCACGGGCATCGGTTCCATCTTCAGGGCCGTCTGGTCGTGGTGAGTGAACACGAACCCGCCGCCCGGACGAGGGAAGAGTTGGCGCAGTCGCGAACTACCCTCCAGCCGCTCGCGGAACGGGATGCGCTCGATGTCGATGCGTTCCCGGAGGTCGGCCGGGACGCCATTCCTCCTCGCCACAGGGATGTTCGCCGTGTCCACCACCTCGCCCCGCAGATTCAAGACGAACATCTCGTCCAGTCCAGACCAGCCCTGCACGAACCGTCCGTCGGCGTAAGCAAGAGAACCGATCCGAAAGAGACTCGCATAAGACCAGTTGTCACTGCTAAGCGACGCGACGTATTCCTCAGGGAGTCCGCCCATGCTGCTGAATTCGCCTGTGGATGGGTGCCAACGAGTCAGCGATGTACCGCGCCGGATCTCGAAATCGGTCCCCCAGACCTGTTGGCCGATCACAACCGGGGGAGTGATTCCGGCCAGCGCGGGGAAGTTCACCACCCGACTGGTCTTGCCGGTGTTTCGGTCGAAAACGTTCACGCGCCGCGACTGTGTGGTCTGTGCGGCTACGGTCGAATCATCGAGAACCATCGGAACCCGGGGACCTCCACGAAACTCTCCCGGCCCCTCTCCCGGCCGTCCGTACACCAGCATCAGGCGACCGTCCCTGCGGAACCGGAGGAGTCTTCCCGAAAAGATGTCCGATATGTAGAAGGACCCGTCGAAGGGGTCCACGACAAGCCCGTACGGATTGCCGATGTACAGCGTATCGGCTTCCGGCAGCAGGATGCTGTCGATGGGAACCAGAGCCGGTCCGACCGCGTCTGCGGAGGCGCGTTCTCCGGTTTCGGGGCCGCACGCTTGGATCAGGATCATCCCGGCGAACACGATTGCTGGTACACCGCCTGTCCGCGCTCGACCATGGGCTCGAACGTCCGCCTTGGCCCAAGCCGCCGACCGAGTCCGAGCGGGTCGCCGCCTCCGAGGCGCTCGGGGTCGAAAGTCGGGTCCTAAGCGGAACCGGGAAGCGCAGAGCCGACCTACGCCAACCATCGCTGGACACGGGCAATCGACTCATCCATCGAATCCCGGATCTGGTAGACCCAGAATCGCATCACGTCCCAGCCGAGTTCGATCATCCGAGCGTTGCGGAGTTGGTCCCGTCGCAGCAACTCCCCGTCCCAAGCACTGTGGTATCGCTCTCCATCGACTTCGATGTCGAGCCGCCGATCTCCGGCGAATAGGGCCAAGTCCAGCCGATACTTCTCAACGGGATACTGTGGAATGGTTTGGATTCCGGCTTGGTACAGCGCCTTGTAGAAGATACGCTCCCATTCGCTCACCGAATCGGGATCCCTAACGGACGGGTACGCCGGCCCCAAGTCTTCGGCCCCAGCGGGCGCATCGGTGTCGACCCCCCGCCCGTCTCGGGCTTCCTCAAGTCGCCTCACGTAGTCGGAGAACTCCGCCAAGTAATCGACGCCGGACTGGTCGGCGTATTGCCGATGCCCGATGACGCGGAGAGCCCCCTTGGCGCGAGTGATGGCCACGTTAAACAGGTATCCGTTTCTCTTGAGGAACCAGAGGGATGAATCGGACAATCCGGGTGCCGCGACCGGAGAAAAAACGATGAGGTCCCGTTCGTCCCCCTGAAAGCCGTGGGCCGTGTCCACGACAAGGTCCCTCTGGTCCAGTACTTGGCTCAACTGAGCCCTCTGGGTCACGAGTTGCCTGATGCGGTTCGCCTGTGCTCGAAACGGAGTGACGACTCCGGGTATCCCAGGGTATCCTTGGTTCAGAATCAGGTTTTCCAGTTCCGCGACCACCTCCCGAGCCTCCGCCTCGTTGAGCGCCGACTTGCCTCCCTGCTTCTTCACGAAGCCATCGACGTGACGCCACGTTACGGCGGCCCCGCCGTTGATGAGCTTGAGTTTGTCGTATGCCGTGGCGATGCGAAGCTTACTCTCGTAGAAGTGCTTGTTGGAGAACCCGATGACGTCGGTGTGGGAGCGGTGATGATCGCGTAGGGCGACGACATCACCGGGATCGCTGAGGGAGCTGGCCAGATCGTACAGGGAGTTGACGGAGTAGCTCCAGCGGAGGTGATCGCCCAGCAGGTCGTGCTTCTCGAGAAGCTTCTCGTCCTGCTGCCTGCCAACCTGCGTTATGTGTCGAAGCTGCTTGGGGTCTCCGATGATGACGGCCCGCTTCGCCCTGAAGAGCAACGGTAGCGCGGACGCGATGTCGCACTGGCTCGCCTCGTCGACAACCACGATATCAAACACCGCTGGTGCGAACGGGAAGCGGCGAGCGGAGAGATTCGTGAGTGCCCAGCAGGGAAGGAACTTCACCACGCGCGGGAGAAGTTCGCGGGCCTTCGCGCCCACATTTCCCCTCAACTTGACCAAGGCGAGCAGAGCACCCAAGGCCTGCTTGTCCGGTGCAGTGAGGCTGCCCGGCAGAGTGTCGAGCCAAGCCCCCCACACCCTACGCGAGGCGGGAATGAGCGCTTCGAGTAACTTGTGTTGGTCATGCTCAAGCGCCTCCATGGGAGTCGCTGCGTTGAGTGTTGCGAGGCTCTCCATGTAGGCGTTGGCAGCCCGCAGCTGGGCGAGCCTATTCTGGATGTCCTCCACTGCTCGTAGCCATTCCTCGATACCATCGTCAGACGGCGGTGTGTCCGGGAGTTCAGCGCCAAGCGCCGCCAAGCAGCCGCGCGATTCCACGGCAACTCGGCCAACGGCCTTCGCGCGAGGCCCACGGAACAGCGGCCAGAGCAAACGGGTGAACGCCGAATGGCGCGCCCGAGTCGCTCGATCCACACGATACGCAAGTCGCGCAGTGGTCGCGGAGACGCGATCAAGCTCTACTTCATCCATCAGGGACTTAAGGCGCTCCGCGCCGAAGCTCGCTCTAGCTGCCTCGGCGGATTGCTCCAGTTCATCGGTCCGGTTCCGCAGTGTCACGATTTCCATAAGCTGTGCTTCCAGCCTGTCGAAACGGCCACGGATCCCTTCCATCCCGGTTAGAGCCTGCCGATACCTGCTTTGAGCGGACGCGGTGGGAGGAGTACTCAGCAGCGTGGCCAGATACTCGGCGAGCCGAACGTGATGGTTTTGAGTGCCTAGCCTCAGGAGGACCGGACGTGACCCGAGCTTATTCACGCGATTCTCCACAACGTCCACGGCCTTGTTGTTCTTGGAGGCGAACAAAGTCGGCGAGACGGGACGGCACATCGTTCGGAGACCAAAAGTAACCGTCCGGCCAAGCCGTGGGTTCGGACTTTCCGGAGCTGGCCCTGCGCGCGCTCCCATTGGAGCGGGCACCCCTACAACAGGTCCCTCGAATGAGGACCCAGCAGCCCACCCCGGGCAGCCACGGCGGCTGCCCCGGACGCCATGATCGCGCCCTCGGCGCGGGAGCGGGTCGCGCCGTAATCGGCGCGCACGCGCCGCTGGCTGTTGAGAATCGTTCACCCCGATGGTTTCGCTCGTAACGATACGGAAGCCCTTACGACGTATTCGACCTCCAACTCGTCCACGACCCAAGTGTAGATGTTGCCGTGCTGGACCCGGATCGGACCGGCTGGCTCGAACGCAAGGCGGACGGAGCCCACGTACTCGCCGGTTTCAGAGTAACGGTCGTAGAAGGCGGG
>MPNE01000013.1 GCA_002238865.1 Gemmatimonadetes bacterium bin94
GGTGGGTGATGACCCAGGAAGCTGCGGCGGTCTCGGCGCATGAGCTGGCGCAGGCCATGGTTGGGGGCGCGTCGCCGGGGGTGGGCGGAGGGGGGGACGTGGGTGGCGGCGTGGGAGACGGGGGCGGCAGTGTAGGGGACGTGGGTGGCGGCGTGGGAGACGGGGGCGACAGCGTGGCCGTTCTGGACGGGGTCGCCGTGGATGGCGGCGGAGCCCCTTCGCTCCGTGGCGCAAACCTGACGGTGCGCCGGGGCGAGATCCTCGGCGTCGCCGGGGTGGACGGAAACGGGCAGCGCGCGCTGGCGGGCGTGCTGGCCGGGGTCGTCAAGCCGACCGAGGGCACCGCAAGGCTCCCGGACGAGGTGGGGTGGATTCCGCAGGACCGGGGTGAAGAGGGGCTTGTGAATGAATTCACAATCACCGAGAACGTGGCCTTCGCGCTGCACGGGGGGGAGTCGCACCGCAAGGGCCCCTGGCTCGACTGGGCCGGGATCGGGAAGACGGCGGCCGCGCTCGTTCGCGAGATGGACGTGCGGGCAGGGTCGCCGGACGACGTGGCCCGCACGCTCTCGGGGGGGAACCAGCAGAAGGTGGTGACGGGACGGGAATTCCTCCGTGCCCGCGACCTGCTGGTCGCCGAGTCGCCCACGCGGGGACTGGATGTGAAAGCGACCCGGGCGGTACGCGCCCGAATCGCCGAGTTGGCGAAAACGGGGGAGCGCCCGCCCGGCATCGTCCTGATCTCCGCCGATCTGGACGAGATCCTCGAACTCGCGGACCGGATCGTGGTCATCGTGCGGGGGCGCTTGATCCCCGTGCCGGACGGCAGCCGCACCGTGGCCGCGATCGGCGAGCTGATGCTGAGCGCGGGAACGGGGGATGGGGGGGCCGGGGACGCGGGGGCCGGGACGTGACAAGCTCGCCGACCGACGCCGCGCGCCGGCGCTGGGGCAGCGCCCACGCCGGCCTCCGCGCCGCCGCATCCGCCACCGCCGCCCTCCTGGCCACCCTGGCCATCGCGGCCGGGCTCCTCGCCCTTGGGGGCTACCCGCCCGGCGAGGTCTTCGCGGCCCTCGCCCGGGGCGCGTTCGGCTCCTGGGACCGCTTCGCCTCCTTCACCCTGGTCCGGGCTACCCCCCTGCTCCTCACCGGCCTGGCCGTTGCGCTCGCCTTCAAGGCGCACGTCCTCAACATCGGCGCCGAGGGGCAGCTCCACGCGGGTGCCCTGGCGGGCGTGGCCATCGCGCTACTCCTCCCCGGCGCGCCCGCCCTCGTGCTCCTCCCCGTCACCCTCCTCGCCGCGGCCGCCGCGGGGGCGCTGTGGGCGTCGGTCCCGGCGGCGATGAAGACCGGGATGGGCATCGGCGAGGTGATTACGACCCTGCTGATGAACTTCGTGGCGCTCTTCCTGGCCCAGTTCCTCGTCCAGGGCCCCCTGCGCGAGTCGCGGGGCATCTTCAACCAGACCGACGAGATTCCGGCGGCGGCGCACCTCCCCGCGCTGATCCCGGGAACGCGCCTTCATGTCGGCTTCCTGATCGGACTGGTGATCGCGGTCGCGCTGTGGCTCTACCTGACCCGAACGCCGGGCGGCTTCCGCGTGCGGGCCGTCGGCGCCTCCGTACGGGCCGCCGAAGTCAGCGGCCGGTTCAAGGCGCAGCCGGTCATCTGGCTGACCTTCCTGGCCTCGGGCGCGGTGGCGGGCCTGGCCGGCTGGATCCAGGTGGGGGGGATCACGCACCGCATGTACGAGGGCCTCTCTCCCGGGTGGGGATACACCGCCATTGCGGTGGCGCTGCTGGCGCGGCTCCACCCGCTGGCCGTGGTGATCACCGCCATCGTTTTCGGCGCCCTGAGCGCGGGGGGCGGGGCCATGCAGCGCGAGGCGGGCGTGCCGGAAGTGTGGGTCCGCGGCATGGAGGCGCTGGTCATCCTGGCCGTGCTCACCGTCGACCGGGTGCTGCAGGTCCTGGCTGGCCGAGGTTCCCGTGACTGACTACGCCGCCCTCTCCTCCTTCCTCGTCGCTGCAGTGGGACTGGCCGTCCCGCTCGCGCTCGCCGCCCTCGGCGAAACCGTCTCGGAGCGGGCGGGCGTGATCAACATCGGCCTCGAGGGGTCGGTGATCTGGGGCGCGCTCGGCGGGGCGCTCGGCTCGCTGGCGGCCGGGCCCTACGCCGGACTCGCCGCCGGCGCACTCGCCGGGGGAACGGCCGCGCTGCTGTTCGCGTTTTTCGCGGTCTGGCTCAACACCGACCAGATCATCACGGGGACCGCCGTGACCATCGGCAGCCTCGGCTTCACGGGCGCGGTCTTCCAGAGCCGCTTCGGCGCGACGGGCATCGCCCTCGACCTGGAGACCGTTTCGGCGTGGGAAGTGCCGCTGCTCTCGCGCATCCCGGTGCTGGGGCCCGCCCTGTTCGACCAGGCGGTGACGGCGTACGCGGCCTACCTGCTGGTGCCGCTGCTGGGTTGGTTCCTCTTCCGGACCCGCTGGGGACTGGCGCTGCGGGCTGTGGGCGAGTCACCGGAAGCGGCGAACGCGGCAGGGGTGCCGGTGGTGCGGACGCGGATGTTGGCGGTCGTCTTCGCGGGGCTGATGGCTGGGCTGGCGGGGGCGCACCTCAGCCTTGTGCATACGGGCACCTTCGCCGAGAACATGTCGGCCGGGAAGGGCTTCATCGCGATCGCCGTCGTTGTGCTCGGGAGGTGGAATCCCGGGGGTATCGTCGCGGCCGCGCTCTTCTTCGGCGGAGCAGAGGCGCTCCAGTTCGCGCTGCAGGCGCTGGACGCGGACCTGCCGTACCCGCTGTTCCTGGCGCTGCCCTATGTTCTCAGCCTGGCGGCGCTGGCCGGCTGGTTCGGACGATCGCGAGCACCCGCGGGGCTCGCCCTGCCCTGGCCCCGGTAGCGATCCCCGGTGAACCCCCGGAACACGCCGCCGCGGTCATGCGTACCATCTGCCGGGCAGGGGCGGCCGCAGCATTCACCTTCATGGGTCACGCGCATGTGTCTTCGGTTTCTGATGGTCTCGGGACTCCTGGCGGTCGCCCAGGGCGTCGGCGCGCAGACGGCGGCCGAGAGGGAGGAGCCCGCCGCATCGGTCGCTCCTCTCGTGGCCGATCGCCCGGATTTCACGGAAGCTGCGACCACCGTGGGCCGTGGCGTCCTTCAGATCGAATTCGGGTACACGTTCGGGCGGGAACGCGACGACGGCCGCTCGGTGGATGGTCATTCCCTCGGCGAGCCCCTGCTTCGCGCGGGGATCCTGACGGACCGGCTGGAGTTGCGGGTGGGAGCGGGTCCCGCCACGGAGAGGACCAGCCGGGATGGGATCACCGCCAGCGACACCGGGATGGAAGACCTCTACCTGGGCTTCAAGCTCGCGTTGCGGGAGCAGGACGGGGTCATTCCGGCGCTCGCCATCCTCCCTCAGGTCACGATCCCCACCGGCAGCGCCGGGTTCTCGAGCGACCGCACCCTCCCGGGCGCCAACGTTGCGTACGGCTGGGACGTCACCGACAACCTCGGGCTCGCCGGCAGCACACAGCTCAACCGGGCAGCCGGCGAGCCCGGTGAATCCTACGCCGAGTGGGCGCAGTCCGTGACCCTGGGGGCGAGCCTGGGGAGTCGCGCAGGGATGTACGGAGAATGGTTCGCGTTCTTCCCTTCCCGGACCGAGGCGGCGCCGACGGAACACTACTTCAACACCGGGCTCACCCTGCTGGCGTCCGACGACGTCCAGTGGGACATCCGCGTCGGAATGGGGCTCAACGATCCCGCCGAAGATGTGTTTGTGGGCACCGGATTGGCAGTACGGATTCGCTGAGCGGCGCCGGCCTCCGGCAGCGCGGTGCTCGAGGCGCCCGGCGGTCGGGCCGGGCGGTTCCGTCAACCGCGCATCGCCGCCCGGGCGTGGCGGATGCGCACCTTCACCGCGGCCGACTCGTCCTTCTCGGCACGGTCGAAGAGGGCTTCGGTTTCCGCGCGGCGGGCCGGATTTCGCCCCGCGAGCACACCGAGGCCGTTGTAGGCCCAGGCACGTGTGAAGACGCGCCGGGAACCGATCAGCTCCAGGAGCGTCTGCCACAGATGCTCCTCTTCCCCGTCCGGTAGCTCGAGGTACGGCAGCGTCTGAAGCACGTGCAGGACGGCATCCGGCGCTTTCATGCGA
Organism: Gemmatimonadetes bacterium bin94; assembly: GCA_002238865.1. GTDB lineage: Bacteria > Gemmatimonadota > Gemmatimonadetes > Longimicrobiales > Gaopeijiaceae > Bin94. The sequence continues at coordinate 4,173 of MPNE01000013.1, forward strand.
TCGAGCAGGTGGACGAACCGGGGAACCTGGTCCTCGTGCGGCGCGGCCCCGTTCTCCGCGAGATGCTTCAGCACCCACGTCGCACCCGCCTGCAGCGCCATCTCGTCGCTGGCGGCAAGACGGAGAAGGGTCGGGATGGCCTCCCTGGGTGCGTCGCGCACCGCCCGGCCCACCGCCCGAAACGGTTCGACGCGCTTGCCGTCGTAGCTGCGCAGTGTGTTGGCAATGTCCACCGGTGCTCTCCTTGTTACCTTCCGGTTCCGGAAGTATGGGGACGGATCCCGGCTTCCGCGATACCTGCAAAGGTGGAGGCCCGCGGCGGAGCATGAAAACCCTGAAGATCGCAACCGTCGGCCTGATCGCGTGCGCCGCGGTGTGGCCCGAAACGCCCGTCGGCGCCCAGCAGGCGGGCGGGGTCGTCGCCGCGGCGCTTCGCATGCGCCAACTCGACGGCGTGAAGCGCGTCCTGATGATCGCCGCCCACCCCGATGACGAGGACACCGGACTGCTGACCGCCCTCGCACGGGGAATGGGCGCCGAGACCGCATACCTGTCACTCAGCCGGGGCGAGGGCGGACAGAACCTGATCGGGCCCCGGCTGCATGAGGGCCTCGGCGTCATCCGCACGGGCGAGTTGCTCGCCGCGCGTGCGCTGGACGGCGGGGAGCAGTTCTTTACCCGCGCCTTCGATTTCGGCTATTCCAAGAGCATCGAGGAAGCGCTGGAGTTGTGGCCGCTGGAAGAGGTGCTCCGCGACGCCGTGTTCGTGGTGCGCACGTTCAGGCCGCAGGTGATCGTGGCAGTCTTTTCGGGGACGCCACGGGACGGACACGGGCAGCACCAGGTCGCGGGCGTAGTGGCCCGGGAAGTATTCGACGCGGCGGGTGATCCCGGGCGCTACCCGGAGCTGTCGCGCTGGGGGGTCGAGCCCTGGTCTCCCGCGAAGCTGTACCGGTCGGTCCGCTTCTCGCCACGCGACGCGACGCTCGCCGTGCCGACGGGCACCTTCGATCCCGTGCTGGGGCGCTCGCACTTTCAACTGGCCATGGAGAGCCGCAGCCGCCACCGCTCCCAGGACATGGGGTCGGGTCAGTTCATGGGGCCGCGCAGCAGTTCGCTGCGACTGGAGCAGTCCAGGGTCGGGGCCGGAGGGGCCGCGGGCGGAGACGATGGCGTTTTCGCCGGCGTGGACACCACGCTCTTCGGACAACTCCCCGACCCGCTCCCGAGCGGCTGGCCGGACGATACCAGGGAGCGCCTGAACCGGTACCGGCAGATGCTCGGGGAAGCTGCCGGCGGTTTTTCGGTGGTTCACGCGGAGGGAGCGGTCGACGGGCTTTCCGAGGCCGCGTCAGTTCTTCGGAACCTTGTGGACCAGGCGCCACCCGGACCGGGGCGGCGGCAGCTGGAGCACCGGCTGGGGCAGGTGTCGGAAGCACTACTCGCCGCCGCCGGCGTCGTTGCCGATGTCCGTGTCGGCAGGGACCTGGTGACGCCGGGTGAGTCGGTCGTGGTGGACGTAAACGTTTGGAACGGCGGATCCCGGGACCTGAACGGCGTCGACCCGTCGCTGCTGTTGCCGGAGGGCTGGACGGCGTCGCCGACGGAAGAGTCGGCCGCCGGGCCCTCGCGATCTCCCTTCTTCCGGCCTTCGGTGCCGGACACGCCCGCCGACGGACGGATCGCCGCGGGAGGGATCGGGCGCTGGAGCTGGAGAGTGGAGGTGCCGCCCGATGCGCGTCTCTCGGGGCCCTACTTTCTCGAGGAGGAGCGCCCGGGCGGCCTCTACGCCTGGCCCGAGGACGGAACCCGGTGGGCGCTTCCCTTCGATCCCTCGCCAATCCGCGCCCGGGTGGCCATGACCGCGCCCGGGTCCACAAACCCTTCAGGGGGCCCCGAAGGGGGATCGCAACCCGGCCTGGCGGTCGAGCGCGAAGGCCTCTACGTCGGGGTCGACAAGGCCGCGGGCGAGTATCGTGAGCGGGTGCTGGTGATTCCCGCGGTGACAGCCAGCGTCGAGCCGCGGCAGATGGCCTGGCCCACGGCGAGTCGTGAAGCGCGCGACGTGACCCTTGTCCTGAGCAACAATTCGGCGGGCGCGAGGTCCGGGGCCATTCGCCTCGACACGCCCCCGGGGTGGGTGGCCGAACCCGAACAGGCATCCTTTGCGCTGGAAGCGGATGGCGCCACCACGTCCTTCACCTTCACCGTGGCACCGGCAGGCGAGGTCGCGGAGGGCTCGCATGTCTTTCGCGTCGTCGCAAATGAAGCCGGCGGGGCGCGTCCGGAAGGCACCGAAGAAGCCATTGACAGATTCGTAGAGGAATCTGTCAAGGAATCCGACATCGTCGACTATCCGCACATTCCGCGGGCCGTGATGCTCCGGGACGCCCGGGTCGAGGTCAGCGCGTTCCCTGTCGTCGCCGCCACCGACCGCCGCGTCGGGTACATCATGGGTTCGGGTGACGACGGGGCCGCCGCGCTGCGGCAGATGGGGATGCAGGTCGAGGAAATCGGAGCGGCGCAGGTGCGCGGGGGCGACTTCTCGGAGTACGACGCGCTCGTCCTCGGCGTCCGCGCCTACGAGACCCGGCCCGATCTGGTCGCGGCCAACGACGCGATTCTCGCCTTCGCCCGTGACGGCGGCACGGTGATCGTCCAGTACAACAAGTACGAATTCCCCGCGGGGGGATTTGCGCCCTACCCGGTCTCGATCGGGAGGCCGCACGACAGGGTGACGGACGAAACGGCCGACGTGACCATCCTGGCGCCCCGGTCACCCGTGTTCGCCGGGCCGAACGCGATAGGCCCCGCCGACTTCGAGGGTTGGGTGCAGGAACGGGGACTGTACTTCCTCGGCGAATGGGACGACCGCTACACGCCCGTCATGGAGATGGCCGACCCGGGCGAGGACCCGAAGCGCGGCGGACTCGTGGTGGCCCCCGTGGGGGACGGTCTCTACGTCTACACCGGACTGGCCTTCTTCCGGCAGTTCCCGGCAGGCGTGCCGGGCGCCTATCGGCTGTTCGCGAACCTCGTGTCGATGCGCGCGGAAGACTGGCGACGCGCGCGCGCCGCCGGGATCATCGGCGCTGACCCATCCGGATCTCGATAAGGAGCACCCCGTCGCCACCACCGCCGCGCAACCGCGCAATGCGGCTGCGCCGGGTCAATCCCCGAACGAAATCCCCATCGCGCGCGCGGCCAGAACCACATCGTCGTCCATGGGGACCGACTTGATGTTCTCGATCGCTTCCACGATGGGCACCGCCCGCACCCTGGGCGGATCCAGCGCCACCATGCAGCCGAAGCGCCCCTGCGCGGCGATCTCGATCGCGGCGGTTCCGAAGCGCATGGAAAGCAGCCGGTCGAAGGCGATCGGCCTTCCGCCCCTCTGCAGGTGGCCCAGCACGAGGCTCCGCGTTTCCCGCCCGGTTAGCTCTGCCAGCCGCCGGGAGATCCGGTACGCGGCACCCCCGAGCCGGCGCTTTCCGCCCGGGCCCCTTTCTTCGAGGTAGGACGCCTCTCCGCCCTTCGGGTGAGCCCCCTCCGCCACGACGACGATCGCGAACTCGGGACCTTGCTGCCAGCGCCCGTTGATCTTCGCGGCCACCAGATCGAGGTCGTACGGGATCTCGGGGATCAGGATCACGTCCGCGGTCGCCGCGAACCCGGCGAAGAGCGCGATCCAGCCGGCGTGCCGGCCCATGAGTTCCACCACCATGATCCGCTGGTGGGCTTCGGCGGTCGAATGGAGCTTGTCGATGGCGTCGGTGGCGGTCTGAACAGCGGTGTGGAATCCGAAGGTGACCGCCGTCGCCTGCAGGTCGTTGTCGATGGTCTTCGGCACCCCGATCACCTTCAGGCCCTTCTCTGCCAGTTCGCTTGCGATTCTGAGCGATCCGTCGCCGCCCACGGCGATCAGACAGTCGATCTTCAGCTTCTGAATCCGGTCGATCACTTCGTCCGAACGGTCTTCCATCGTCACGCTGCCGTCCGGCTTCTCGACCGGGAAGGAAAACGGGCTTCCCCGGTTCGTCGTTCCGAGGATCGTCCCGCCCAGGTGAGTGATCCCGCGCACGGCCGCGCCGTTGAGAGGCACCACCCCGCCGGGGAAAAACAGTCCGTCGTAGCCGCGGCGGATGCCAACGACCTCCCAGCCCCGACGCTCTGCCGAAAGCACCGCGGCCCGCACGACCGCGTTGAGGCCGGGGGCGTCGCCGCCGCCGGTGTTGATGGCCACTCGCATGCTCTTCGTTCTCCTCCGGGGTGCCGTGCGCACTCGCCGAATGTACCGGCGCCGGCTTCCAGGACAAGTGGGCACGACGGCGCCGCCAACGCGAGTCCCGGCGGACTCATCCACGCCCTGCTAGATTGCATGTTCCCCGTCGCCGTTAAGCCCGCGACCGAACAACGCCGGAGGTCCGCCCAGTGCACGTCACCGAAAAAGCCGTCCGCAACGCCCTGAAGACCGTGAAGGACCCGGAGCTGAATCTGGACCTCGTGGTACTGGGTCTGGTATACGACATCGAGGTCGAGGGTGCCAGCGCCAAGGCGACGATCTCGCTGACGACGCCGATGTGCCCCGCTGCCGCGCAGATCCTGGAAGAAGCGAAGGAAGCCGTCGCCAGCGTCGACGGGGTCGAGGACGCCGAGGTCGAACTCACCTTCGATCCGCCCTGGACGCCCGAGCGGATCAGCCCACTGATCCGGTCGGCGCTGGGGATCTAGCCCGTGGCAAGGGAGCACCATGCCTGAATACACCGAAGACGAACTGAAAGCCAGAATCCGGGGCGGACACATCCTCGAATCCCCGGACGAAATGACGCCCGGCTACCGGAGGGCGATCATCGTCCAGCTGACCGTTCAGGCGGACACGGAGCTGATCAGTGCCCCCGCCTACTGGCTGGCGGCCCGGCATGCGCCGTCGACCAATACACAGGTCAGCGCGCACGCGATCATTCAGGACGAACTGGCCCACGCCAACATCGCGTACCGGCTCCTGGAGGACATGGGCGTCTCGAAGGAGCAACTCGTGTACGGGCGCGAACCCCACGAGTTCAAGCACCCCTACGGCTTCGACCAGCCCCTGGACAACTGGGCCGAGCTCGTCGTCGCCAACGGCTTCTTCGACCGGGCCGGGATCACGCTGCTGAGCGATGTGCACCGGAACACGTCCTACGGGCCGTTGAAGCGCGCGCTGATCAAGGTGGACATGGAAGAGACCTTCCACCTGCGCCACGGCGAGGTCTGGATGCGCCGGCTGGCCCGGGCGGGCGGCGCCGCGACGGAACTGCTCCAGCGCTGCGTCGACTGGATGTTCCCCATGACGATCGAGTGGTTCGGCCTGCCCGATGGTCTCAAGCGGCACAGCGGTCAGCTCGACTACCAGTTGAAGGGGCTGACCAACGACGAGCTGCGCCAGGTGTGGATGTCGTCCACCGTCCCGCTCTGCGAGAGCCTGGGCCTGTCCGTGCCGGCCCACTACGACGAAGGAAGGGAAGAATACGTGCTGGACTACCCCTTCCCCTGCCAGTACGACCCGGAGGCCAAGCACTGGTTATTCGACGATGGCGAAATCACCTGGGACGCGGTCTTCGAGCGCTGGAAGGGGCGCGGTCCGATGAACGAGATCTACGTCGAGTCGGTGCGGAGGTCCCGGGGAACGGTGTCCGCGTGGCTGAACTGACCCACCGTGCCGTCACGCGGCCGGGCGGCGCCGGTCGCCAGGGTCGACGCTCGCTGAAGACGCTTCTGGCCGAGCAGCCCGCACCGCGGATCCACGCTTCGGGCGGGCGCGACCGCTGGTCCGCGCCGTTGACGGAGGCGCCGGCGGACAAGAAGGCCGCACTCTGCGCCGCGCTCGGCGAGGTCCTCGACCCCGAGCTGCCGATCTCCGTGACGGAACTCGGGCTGGTCTACGGCGTGGCCTTTCGGGAAGGGACCGCCCGCGTCGACCTGACCTTCACCGCCACCGCGTGTCCATGCATGGACTTCATCAAGCAGGACGTGCACGACCGGATCGCGCTGGAACCCTGGGTGGACGCCGTCGAGATCACCGAGGTGTGGGATCCGCCCTGGACCACCGCGCGGATCACGGAAGAGGGGCGCAGGAAACTCGGCAGCTTCGGAGTCGGCGCATGACGTGGGGACTCGGCGAGGGTGTATACGAGGTCTTCGCGCGCAAGAACCGTGGCGAGCCCCTCCGCCACATCGGCTACATCGACGCACCGGGTGACGAGTTGGCGCGCGTGTACGCGTGGAAGACCTATGACGAGGAGAACTGGTTCGAGATGTGCGTGGTGCCGCGCCGTGCCGTGATTCCGGTCAACCGGCTCGAAGGGCCGTGGGCACGAAACCTGCCGGAGGGAACGGAATGACCGGCGGCGGGCGCCCCGGGTCCCCGTCCGGCGACGGCGACCCGGGAGCGAGCCGGGAGGCCACTTCTCCCGGCCCCCTTTCGCGGCACATCCTCAGCCTGGCCGACACGAAACGGCTTCTCGGCATCCGTTACAGCGACTGGCTGCTGGGAAGCCCTTCCATCGAGACGGGGATCGCGGCTTCCTCGATGGCGCAGGACGAATGGGGCCACGCCCGCCTCCTCTACGCCATGCTCAAGCGCCTCGGCTTCGATCCCTTCGAGGTCGAGCACACGCGTCCCGCCGACCGGTACTATTCGGCCTCCGCACTGGACCACCCCTTCGGCGACTGGGCCGATTTCATCGCGGCCGTGGTGGTCGTCGATGGTGCCCTGTCGGTCGCCCTGGAGAGTTTCTCCGGGGGCAACTTCACCTTGGCGCGGTCACGCGTGCCCAAGATGCTTGCCGAGGAGGAGTACCACCGCCAATTCGGCACGGCCTGGTTCGCGCGGCTCGCCTCGGCGGGGGGAGAGGGCGCGGCGCGCCTGAACGTGGCGGCGCGGGCCGTTCTGCCGTCCACGCTCGCGTGGCTCCTGCCCGGCGACGACGTCTACGACGAGCTGGTCGCCGATGGACGCGTTCTGCCCGGCGAGCAGGTGCGGGAGCGGATCCGGATCCGCCTGGGGGACACCCTGGGCGCGGCAGGCATCGCCCTGGACGAGATCGAGCCGGACCGCGCCGGATGGGATCCGGAGCGGCGGCGCGGCCCGGGCGCACCCGGCGAAGAGGCCGTGGAGCGTGCGCGGGGCGACCGCAACCGCGACCTGTTCGTCGAGTAGCGGGCATGGGCAAAGACCGCGCGCCCGCCCCGTGCCCGTTCTGCGGCGGCACGCGAACCGAGGTAATGTCTCTGTTCGGGAGCCACGCCTCGCTCACCACCTGCTGGTGCGCGGATTGCCGCAGCCCGTTCGAGGTCCTGCGCTGGAAGGACGAGGCGAAATCCGGGTGCGGCGACGACCCTGCGGGAGGGCCCCGCCCGGGTCACTCTTCCACAAACTCCAGCGCGGTGTAGAAGTCGCTCAGCGGCGCCATCACGCTGACGGCCAGGCTGGCGACGCGAAGCGCGTAGTCGTCGCGCGTTGACGGCCGGCCCGTCATGGCGGCAAGCACCGCAGAGCCCACGGCGACATCCGATTCCCGGGCGGCTTGTGCGTACCGGGCGTAACGCGCCCGAACCCGCTCTTCAAAGATGGGGAGCTCGCCCGGATTGACGCCGTTGGCGACCATATCCTGGTAGACGGCCCGGTGGAGAACGTCGAGGGTCGTGAGGCCGGCACCGGCCCTTTGCTCCAGAGATGCCTGCTGAATGCCCCTGGTGTGCGCCCACAGAAGGAAGATCAGCGCTTCCTCCGAGGCTCGCGCGTTGGGACTTCCGTCCTCGTTCAGCACGCCGACCCGCTCCAGCAGTTTCAGGCCGTCCTCGTCGGTGAGCATGTCGCCGAAGCTCTCCCACACGAGATGCGCCAACTGTTCTCCCAGCGCTGTCGGCGTCATGGACCTGGGGGGTCGGAACGAAGTATCCCGAATTGCGATGACCATCCCCTAACACCGTTGTTCCTGGGGGCAGTTGTCAAGGGGTAGAAGGGAACATGGACCCGCCGACCGGGGTTGAGTACGTTGTCCGTACGCTCGATTCAGATCCCTCGTAGAAGCATGGTCGAAATGCCGATGTTCGTATCCCGGGACCGTCATTGTGCGGGACACCCCGCATCTGCTCCGTTGGCCGCCCTCCTCGCGGTCACAGCCTTTCTCACCTATGCCTGCGCATCGGCCGCGGTCGAACTCCCGGAGCCGCGCCGACTCGTCATCCTGTCCGGCGAGCGACTTGCCCCGGACAAGGAACGGATGGAAGAGGTGGACGCCTGGCTCCGGGAACAGATGGACAGCATCGAGTTGGACCCATCCTTCATGATCTACACGAATGCGCAAGAGGGACCGGTCTACCCCTGGGAGCGCCTGGAGCTGAACCGGCAGGGCGACACGGCCCACATCAGCGCCCAGGCCGTCCCTGGTGTCTTTGGGCCGTTCACGCTCTACGCACACTTTCATCTCATGAAGGCCCAGAACAGGCTGGATGAATGGCTGCCGGAGGCGGTCGGGGGCACCGATTTTGAAATCGAGAAGGCGATTCTTTCGCGCGTGGCCGACTCCTGGCTCTACCAGCGGTCCATCTTCGACGCCTCGCCCTACGGGATCCTCGACGAGCTGACCTTCGCAAATGAGAACGGCTTCCTGGACGAGTTCATACTCATCGCCCGGCCCGACGCCTTCGTGGAGGCCCGCCGGGAATGGCTGGCCGAAAACCCCGAAGGCCGCGACGCCTACCTGGCGTGGTTCCGGAACGCCTTCGAGCGTGATCCGCCGGGACTCCGGGGAGGATAGTCGGCCCGCCGACGACACCGCGCGGACGGCTACGCCGGACCGGCCACCACCCACCCCGTCCGGACCTGGCTCGCGGCCGCCGTCCGGATGTGGATGTCCACGCGCCCCGTACGCGCCAGCCGGCTGTCGGTGGGCCGGCCCCCGAACAGCGCGAAGCCGTCCACCTTGAGGCGCACTTCCCGACCGTCAGGTGACGACGCGACCAGGGTGCCACCCTTCAGTTCCCTGGACTTCAGCGCCTCGCCCTGGCCGAGCCGCACCCGCAGGATGCGGCCTCCATGGGGGTGATCGTAGGCGTCGATCACGCGGTACACTGCCTTGGGCGGCGCTGAAGTGGTCACAGTCTTGCTCGTCTCGGGTTGAAACCTTGGTGAAACCGGCCCCCCGGGATCCACACGGCTGATCGGAGAGGGTTGACCGGAGTCCTAATCTGGACAGACTCCGTAGGGTTGAGCAACCACTCGCAGCCCGTGACGTCAAAACGCATGAAAGACGAAGCGACCGAATCGGGCCCGTTGGGCCGGCGCCTCCTGGAAGATGCGGAGGAGATGCGGCGTTCCGGATACCTGGTGGTCGACGCCATCGTGGACCGATGGAGCCGCCTTGACGACGGGCCGGCATGGCAGGGCGCAACCCGCGACGCAACCGGGCCCCTGCTGCACGGACCTCCGCCGGAGGAAGGGCGTGATCTGGACGGACTCCTGGAGCAGGTCCTCCAGGATGTAATGCCCCTGGCGGCCCGGATCGACCATCCACGCTTCCTCGCATTCATCCCGTCCAGCCCCTCCTGGGCATCCGTGCTGGCCAGCTTTCTGATCAGCGGATACAACGTTTTTCAGGGCACCTGGCTGGAGTCCGCGGGGCCTTCCCAGATCGAGCTCACCGTCACGGACTGGTTCCGTGACTGGGTGGGCTACCCGAAGGGTGGTGGCGGGCTGTTCACGAGTGGCGCTTCCGTAGCCAACCTGGTGGCCATCGTCGCCGCCCGGGAGGTGGCGGGGAACCCCGGCCGGGCCACGCTCTACCTGTCCGAGCAGGCCCACGCCTCCGTCCAGCGCGCTGCCGGGATTGCCGGGATCGCGCCGGAACTGATCCGGGTGGTGGCCGCGGACGAGGAGCACCGGATGATCCCCTCCCGGCTGCACCAGGCCATCCGGCGCGACCGGGCGGAGGGGCTGCGGCCCTTCTGCCTGACCGCAACCGCGGGCACCACGAACACGGGCGCCATCGATCCCCTGAACGAACTCGCCGCCATCGCCCGGGAGGAGGGTCTCTGGTACCACATCGACGCCGCATACGGAGGTTTTGCGGTCCTGGATCCGCGTACCCGACCGCTGCTGAAGGGGCTGGAGCTGTCCGACAGCATCACTCTCGATCCGCACAAGTGGCTCTTTCAGCCGTACGAAACGGGCTGTCTCATTGCCCGCGACGCGACCAGGCTGGAGTCGGCCTTCAGGATCATGCCCGAGTATCTCCAGGACGCCGCATGGGGCCCGGAACACGTGAACTTCTGCGATCGCGGGCCACAGCTCACGCGAGTGTTTCGTGCCCTGCGCGTGTGGCTGGCCGTGCACCGCTACGGGCTCGCGGCACACCGAGACGCAATCGCCCACGGCATCGCGTTGGCGGAGCAGGTCGCGGCCAGGATCCGGCGCGAAGGAGAGCTGGAGCTGCTGGCGCCGCAGAGCCTCGGCATGGTGTGCTTCCGCTACCGGGGGCGCCCGGGCGCGCTCCGCGATGATCGACTTGATGACGTCAACGCACATATTCAGAGCACGATCGTGCAGTCGGGCTTCGCCATGATCTCCTCCACACGCATGAAGGGACGGTTTTCCCTGCGATTTTGCATCCTCAACGCCCGGACGACAGCAGGCGACGTGGGCCGCGTCCTGGACCGGATCCTCGAGCTGGGCCGGGAGTTTGCCGCATGACGGGAGCGGAGGGTCACGACGCCGGGTCCAAAGCCGGGACGCGGGGACGCCTGTACGGCGCCGGGGCCGGCGTCGCTTGTCTTCTCCTCGCCCTGGTGGCCACCGTCGGGGGGCTGGCCGGGCCCCTGGCGGCCCTCTTCGCCGCGGTCTGGCTCGTTCTCATTCCGGCTCTGACACTCGGCCAGACCGCCCCGCCGCCCGCCGAAATGCGCGCCCACCGGCTCGGCTTCTACGCGACGTCGATTCTGGTGCTGGCGGCCGCGGGGATGCTGGCACTTCTTCTCGCACCAGGACTCGCCGTCCAGCCCGGCCTCTGGCTCGACTGGCCACGACCGGCCGAGCGGCTGCTCATCCCCGCGACTCTCCTGACCGCAACCGGTGTGGCCATCGCCTACGCCTTCAAGTGGCTTGCCGTACGGCTGGAGTGGCATGAGACCGAGACGGTGCGCGCGCTGATGCCGGCCACACGCCGGGAGAAGGGGGTATTCGCGCTGCTTTCAGTGGCCGCCGGCACATCCGAGGAGCTCGTTTTCCGGGGTTTCCTGCCGGCCTTCCTGCTGCCCTGGACGGGCTCCTACCTGATCGCCGCCTTGCCCGTAGCGGTGGTTTTCGGCTTCCTTCATGCCTATCAGGGTCGTCATGGGGTCGTCAGGACGGCGACGGTGGGGGTGCTTCTGGCCCTGGGAGTCGCCTGGACGGGGTCCATCTGGCCATCGATCTTCGCGCATGTGGCACTCGACCTGCTGTTTGGACTCGTGCTCAGCAAATCACTACTGGGAGAGCCGCGAGCCGGCTCGCCCGCGGAAGGAATCACGTGGACATAGATCTTGTACTCACCGCCGACGCGGCCACGATCGACGGATCGGGGAAGCTGAACCTGCTCGGCGTTTTCGACCAGATTTCGGTCGCACGATTCCCGGCGCGCCACGGCCGGCTTTCCCTGGTGCTGCGCTTCCTGGGCAGCGCCGGAGAAGCGGGAACGCACAAGTTGACCATCCAGCTGTCGAGCCCCTCGGGCAAGGAGCTTGTTTCGCTTAGCGGGGAGCTGAAGGTGGCGCCCAGTGCCACGAGTCTGCAGACGGGCATCCGCGTCCCCCATGTGATCAACCTCGACGGGATCGTCTTTCAGGAAGCCGGCGTCCACACATTCCACGTCATGGTAGACGGGCGGCACCAGGCGACCCTGCCGCTCTCGATCGTCAGCCGCAGCCTTGACCGGGCCATGGCATGAGGGAAGCCACATGACAACCGCCGCCGCCGATTCGGACGTCCTGCGCGTCACCCGCCTCTGGACCTACCCCGTCAAGGGTGCCCGCGGCACCGAGCTGGAATCGATGGAATTCGACGATCTGGGACCCCGCTTCGACCGCCGATGGATGGTGGTGAGGCCGGACGGAGGATTCGTCAGCCAACGCGACACGCCACGACTGGCCATCGTACACCCCCGGCTCGGCGACGGCCTCCTGACGCTGGAGGCTGCGGGCATGACCGCCCTGACGCTTCCTTTCGCGCCTGCCGGCGGCCCGGTTCGGGTCCGCATTCACGGTCTGGACGCGGACGCACGTGCCGTCGGACCCGCGGCCGACGAGTGGCTGTCCACGGTGCTGGGCGGCGACTTCCGGCTGGTCTTCATGCGGGACGAGGACAAGCGCCCGACGGATCCTGCATACGCCGAAGGGCACAGCGTCAGCTTCGCCGACGGGTTCCCGGCTCTGCTGGTGAGCGACGAATCGGTCGAGGAGCTCGCCCGCCGCGTGGGCCGCCGCATACCGGTGGAGCGCTTTCGCCCCAACGTCGTCGTGTCCGGCGACCATCCCCACGACGAGGACATGTGGCAGCGCTTTGCCGTCGGCAGCCTGGGGTTCAGCGGCGTCAAGCTGTGTACCCGCTGCAAAGTCACCACGACCGACCAGCTCACCGGTGTCCGCGATCCGGACTCGGAACCGCTGAGGTCGCTTGCTCTGTATCGCCGCATCGAGTCCAACGTCTACTTCGGGGTCAATGTGGTGCACCACGGCCCGGGGAGGATCTCGGTTGGCGACGCGGTGGAGGTGCTCGAACGAGGCCCCGTGCCGGGGCTGCACTAAGGGGGGCCAGGAGCCCGAATGTCCGTAGCCCGCATGCGCGATCGCGTCCTCGACCGTCACATCGAGGAAGAGATGCGCCACTCGTTCCTCGACTACTCGATGAGCGTGATCGTGCGGCGGGCTCTACCCGATGTGAGGGACGGCCTGAAGCCCGTGCACCGGCGGATCCTCGTCGCCATGCACGGCCTGGGCCTCCAGCCCGACCGCGGTTACAAGAAGAGCGCCAGCGTCGTCGGCGAGGTGCTGGGCAAGTACCACCCGCACGGCGACACCGCTGTATACGACGCTCTCGTGCGGATGGTGCAGGAGTTCTCGCTCCGCTATCCGCTCGTCGACGGGCAGGGCAATTTCGGCTCCATCGACGGGGACTCGGCCGCCGCCTACCGTTACACGGAAGCTCGCCTTGCGGCTATCGCGACCGAGCTCCTGGCGGAGATCGAGAAGGACACGGTCGAATGGGAGAACAACTTCGACGACCGCCTGAAGGAGCCGACGGTTCTCCCCTGCCGGATCCCGAACCTGCTCGTCAATGGCTGTTCGGGGATCGCCGTGGGCATGAGCACGAACGTGCCGCCGCACAACCTCGGCGAGGTTGCCGCGGCGCTTCGTACCCTGGTCGCCAACCCGGACTGCGAAACCGCCGATCTGATGAAGCATCTGCCGGGGCCCGACTTCCCGACGGGCGGATACATCGTGGGGCGGTCGGGGATCCGCAAGATGTACGAGACGGGCCGTGGAAGCATCACGATGAGAGCGCGCGTGGTCACCGAGGCCGTGCGGGGGGGGCGCAAGCAGCTCGTTGTCACCGAACTCCCGTACGCGGTTTCGAAGTCACGGATCATTGCCCAGATCGCGGGCCTTTCGCGAAAGGGCAACCTCCCGGATGTGGCCGACCTGCGCGACGAATCCGACCGCGAGGGGATCCGGCTGGTGGTCGAGCTGAAGCGGGGGACGGACACCAGCCGGATCATGGCGCTGCTGTTCAAGAAAACCGTGCTTCAGTGCAACTTCGGCGCGATCATGTTGGCTCTGGACGGGGGGAAACAACCCGAAGAGTTTGCGCTGAAGGAGTTGCTCGGACGCTTCCGCGATCACCGGCTCGAAGTGATCCGCCGGCGCTCGCACTTCGATCTGGAGAAGGCCGAGACCGATCTCCACATCACACGGGGCCTGCTCCTCGCGTTGGCCCACATCGATGACGTGATCGACGAGATCAAGCGTTCAACCGACCGCTCCGAGGCTGCCGCGCGGCTCCGGGACCGCTTCGGGCTGAGCGACATCCAGGCCGACGCCATTCTGCGCATGCGCCTGGCCAGGCTCACCGCGCTGGAAGCGGACCAGCTCCGCGCCAGGGAACGGTCCCTTGTCGCCGCGATCGGGGAGCTTCGTGCCCTCCTGAAGGACGAACGGCTTCAGCTCGACGTGATGATGCAGGAGTTGAACGAGGTCGTGGAGCGCTACTCCGACCCCCGCCGCACGGTGATCATGGCCCGCGAGGAGAAGGCCGACTTCGCTTACGTGGAGTCGGGGATCGCGGACGAGGACGTTGTGGTGACCTTCTCCCATCAGGGCCATGTGAAGCGCATCCCGATGCATCTGTACCGCCGCCGCGTGGCCGCGGGCCTGGAGCTGGCCGCGATGGAGCGGTTCCGGGGCGACTACCTCGAGACCGTGTCCGTCGCGCGGACGCGGGGCTGGCTCCTGTGCTTCACGAGCAAGGGTCATGTGCATTTTCTCAGGGTCGAAGACATCCCAGAGGGGTCGCGCGCTTCCCGGGGGAAATCGATCTGGGCGCTTCTCGGTGTCGACCGGCGCGACCGCATCGTTGCCACCCTGTCGATCGACGACCTGAGCGAGGACCGCTACCTGACCTTCGCGACTCGCGGGGGGTTGTTGAAGCGAACCCGGCTGGGCGAATTCTCGAACCCGAAGGCCGGGGGCATCATCGCGATGCGGGTGCGCCCCGCCGACGCGGTGCTGGACGTGAAGAGCACACACGGCGACGCCGAGTTCCTGCTCGTCTCGCGGAACGGTCGCGCGATCCGCTTCCCGGAACGGGATGTGCCGGTCATGGGCCGCGTCGCGCAGGGGGTCAAGGGGATCGGGCTGCAGGATGGGGACGAGGCGATCGCGCTGGTCATCGCCCTGAGAGAAACGTCGATTCTGATGGTGGCCGACTCCGGAGCCGGGAAGCGAACGTCCATTTCGGAGTTTCCGTTGCAGCGGCGAGGCGGGCTGGGGGCCCGCACCGCGCCCATGACCGACCGCAGTGCCAAACTCGTGGCTGCGATGGAGGCCCTGGACGATGACAGGGTGGTGCTGATCTCCGCCGGAGGCGTACTTACCGGGCTCGGCGCGGGCGAGGTTCCCGTCCAGCGACGGACCGCGGGGGCCCGCGCCGTCCTGCGCCTCGCGCCGGGCGACCGCATCGTCGAAGTCACCCGGCTGCACGGGGAGCCTCCCGCGCAGGGGCCTCAATTCGACCTTCTGGCAGCCCATGACGTTTCGTAGAGTGGTCTGTACGCCATGAGGTTCCTCGTTCTGGGAGGCGGCGCCCAGGGTTCCGCCGCCGCCTACGACCTTCTCCAGGCAGAAGATGTTCGCGAGGTCGTCGTGGCCGACCTTCGCACCGAACCGGTCCACCGTGCGCTCCAGCCCCATCTGGGGGGCCGCCTCACCATCCGCCGGATCGATGCTTCCTCCGGGCGAGAGGTCAGCGCCGCGATGCGGGGAGCTACCGGCGTCCTCTGTGCGCTGCCCTACTACTTCAACCTCGAAATGACGCGGCTGGCGTTGGAGGCGGGCGCCCACTACGCCGATCTGGGCGGAAACACCGCAATCGTGAACCGGCAGCGGCACCTCGACGGGACGGCCCGGGAAAAAGGTCTGTCCGTGACGCCGGACATCGGGCTGGCGCCCGGGTTGGTCAACATCCTCGCACAGGCCGGCATTGCCGAGATGGACAGGACCAACTCGGTCCGGCTGTGGGTCGGCGGCCTCCCCCAGGACCCGAAGCCGCCTCTGAACTACCAGATCGTCTACTCGCTGGAGGGTGTGTTCGACTACTACGTAACGCCTGCCGAGATCCTCCGGGACGGCCGGAGAACGACCGTGGAGGCGCTGTCAGGGTTGGAGGAGCTGGACTTCCCGGCTCCCGTCGGCCGCCTGGAGGCGTTCCACACCGGCGGGGGAACTTCCACGCTGCCGCACCGCTACGAAGGGCGGATCGGCGTGGTGGAATACAAGACGCTGCGGTATCCGGGGCACGCTCGCATCATGCGCGCGATCCGGGACCTCGGCCTCCTGAGCGACCGCGATGTCGACTACAACGGGCACCGGATCAACCCGCGCAAGTTCTTCATCGAGCAGATCACGCCCCTGCTGGCAAACGAGCAAGGCGGGGACATGGTCGTCGCTCGCGTCGAGGTGGCGGGGGAAAAGGACGGACAGCCGGCCCGAATCCGCTACGAACTCGTCGACTACCACGACCCGGTGACCGGGATCACCGCCATGGCCCGGACCACGGGGTTCTCGCTGGCCGCCACGGCCCTGATGCAGGCCCGCGGAGAGGTGTCCGCTCCCGGCGTGGGCACGCCCGACGAAGTGATCCGGCCCGACCTGTACGTCGAGGAACTCGGACGGCGGGGCATCCGTGTGGTCCGGTCCGGGTAGGCGCGTCGGTCATCACCGCAAGGGCCGTCGCGGCGCGAACCCCGCTGGCCGGGTTGCCGCGTGGCCGGTTTGAACCGTGGCCGATTTCATTACCTTGGTTGGCCATCTCATCGCGCAGGACACACGCCCCGGGCGTGTTCCGCCGCAACCGGCGACCCGCGCCGAGTTCCCGGGTCCGCCCCAATACATCGAGGACCATGATCCGATCCAACACCCTTCTGCTCGCGGCCCTTGTGGCCATTGCTTCGCCCTCGCAGTCCCAAGGCCAGTCGGGGGCAGCCGCGTCGACGCTGGTCAAGCAGGGAGAAACCCGCTTCGGCGAAATTACCCAACTCACCTTCGAAGGCGAGAACGCCGAGGCTTATTGGGCCTTTGACGGCTCCACGCTGATCTTCCAGTCGACGCCAACCGCCGGAAGGGGGTGCGACCAGATCTACACGCTCGACCCGGCCACCGGCGCCCGTGACCGGGTCAGCACTGGCGACGGCCGCACGACGTGCGCGTATTTCTATCCGGACGGAGACCGGATCCTCTACTCGTCCACGCACCACTTCAACCTTGCCTGCCCCACCCCTCCCGACTTCTCCATGGGGTATGTCTGGGCCGTGTACCCGAGCTTCGACATCTTCGCGGCGGACGCCGACGGTTCGAACGTGGTACAGCTCACCTCGTCGTTCGGGTACGACGCCGAGGCCACCTTCTCGCCCACCGGCGACCGCATCATCTTCACCTCGGTGCGCGACGGCGACCTCGACCTCTACTCGATGCGCCCTGACGGCTCCGACGTTACCCGCATCACCGATCGGCTCGGCTACGATGGCGGCGCGTTCTACAGCCCCGACGGCACAAGGATCGTCTGGCGGGCGCATTACCCCGAGACGCAGGAAGCCAGGGAGGACTATCTCTCCCTCCTGGCCGAGGGCCTCATCCGTCCCTCGGCCCTCGAGATCTACGTGGCCGACGCGGACGGCTCAAACCCGCGCCAACTGACCGACAACGGCGCCGCGAACTTCGCCCCCTATTGGCACCCGTCCGGGGAGCAGATCATCTTCTCGTCGAACATGGACGACCCGCAGGGGCGGGAGTTCGAGCTCTACCTGATCAATGTGGACGGCACCGGCCTGGAGCGCGTCACCTGGTCGGAGGGCTTCGACGGCTTCCCCGTTTTTCATCCGGACGGTACCCGTCTGGTGTTCGGATCAAACCGCAACGAGTCGCACGAGGGCAACACCAACCTGTTTCTGGTGGAATGGCTGGACGGGCGCTGACGAGGGTACGGCAACACAAGAAAATGTAAGGTCCGCTTTACATTTGGTAATGGCGAGTTGACATTTTGACGCTCCTCTACACCGCCTCCAGGAACCACATCAGCACCCGGTAGGTAAGCCCCCAGATCACGCGGTCTTCGATTCGGACACAGGGGAACCACCTCACCTCCCCACCCTGCTTCCACGCGTAGCTGCCACGGTTGCTCTCGTCGGTCAGCGCGTCGATCCGGAACCAGTGCACCGAGGCCACTTCCCGGCTGTTGACCCGCGCCGCCGCCCCGGGTTCGGCCCGGAAGACGAAGGGCCAGATGGCGATCGCGGGAAGGCGCACGCCCTGGGGCCGCAGCATCTCGATCCGCCCCACCGTGTCCCGGGCGGCATCGAGTCGCAATCCCGTCTCTTCCCGCGTTTCGCGAACCGACGCGGCCAACAGCCCGGCGTCCGCGTCGTCCACCCTCCCACCCGGCAGAGCCATCTGCCCCGACCACGGATCGCGCGCCGACTCGGCCCTCTGGATCGCCAGCACTTCGCAAGCCCTCACCATCGGGTCGGTCACGCCGGGGGGCGGACGCAGGATCAGGGCGATCGCCGCGTTTCTGTGGCGCGGGTCCGGGACCGCCGATTCGACGGGCCCGAAACGGTCGGCCAGCACGGCGGGCAGCCGGGACAGGCGCGTCGCAACGGGAATTTCCGCCAAGAGTCCGCTACACTCCCGCCCGATCCGGTCCCCAGATGTGCTTGTGAAGCTGGGTCTGGAACCGGACCGGAAGGCCGCTCGCCAGGAGCGACTCGGCCAGCCCCTCCACCCCTTGCATTCCCCACACCGGCGACACCAGGAGCGCACCGAGTGATCCTTCCCGGACCCTCCGGTCGAGTCCGTGGCGCCGGATCACGGCCGCGGCCCATTCGAAGTCTTCATGGCCGGACACCACGAACTTGACTTCGTCACGACGTGTCAGGTGATCCAGGTTCGACCACAGGTTCCGCCGTTCCTCGCCCGAGCCCGGGCACTTCAGATCCATGATCCGATGAACGCGGTCGTCGAGAACGCTCACGTCCAGGGCACCCGAAGTCTCCACCAGCACGGTGCAGCCCGCCGCCAGAAGGCGCTCGGCCAGCACTGCCGCGCCGGGCTGGACGAGGGGCTCCCCACCCGTGATCTCCACGAGGCGGCACCCGGTTGCCTCGACGGCCGCAAGGACTTCGCCGATCGACATCCGGGTCCCGCCGTGAAAGGCGTACTCGGTGTCGCACCACACGCAACGGAGTGGACACCCCGTCAGGCGAACGAAGGTGCACGGCAACCCCGCCCAGGTGGACTCGCCCTGAATGGAGTGGAAGATTTCGGTCACGCGGACCGATTGCTTCCGGTCCCGGCCCGCCGCCGTGCGCACTGCCTCCCCGGCTTCCTCGCGACCCTGCCTCACCCCGTCGCCCCGCCTTCCACCTTGCGGACGACGGCTTCGTTCAGGAGACGCTGTACCTCGTGCAGGGTTACGGCTTCGACGGCGTCGACCACGGCGGCGCGGCTCGATCCCCTCCAGAGCACCGGACTCTCCACGTGCCCCACGATGCCGAGCCCGGTATCGGCCCACCGCGGGAAAACCAGGTATCCCACGACAGGCGCCCGGAGGTCGCCCGTCCGCTCCGTTTCGATCGACACGGTGTACGGCTGCCCGTCCACCGCCTCGAACGCCGGGGGCCGGGTGTGAACCGACATGTACCCGCCCAGGGTCCGATCGTCCTCACCCTCGCCGGGTTCGGGAGGTTTCACCGGCTCTGCCATCCAGCCAACTTCCTTCCGGGGATCGTGTGGTGCGGCTAAAGCTAACCGCTATCTTCATGGCGGCGGCACTCCCCGAACAAGGTTGGCCAGTACGGTGTTGGCAGCAGTCTTTCACGAAAACGGCGGCCCCGAGGTCGTCACGGTCGAAGGTATCGAGGCGCCGCGGCCCGGCCCGGGCGAGGTCCGAATCCGGGTCGAGGCCTCGTCGATGAACCATCTGGACCTGTGGATGCGGCGCGGCCTTCCGATCGATATCCCCATGCCGCACATCGGCGGCTCGGACATCGCCGGCATCGTGGACGAGGCCGGACCCGGAGCGGACCCGTCCTGGATCGGCAGGCGCGTGGTGGTCGACCCGTCCCTTTCCTACGACTGGTACCGGCTCGCGGCCCTCTCGAACGTGCGCGCGGAGCCGCTCTCGATCATCGGCGAGCACACGCAGGGAGGCTTTGCCGAATTCGCCGTCGCGCCGGCGGCCAACCTCATGGAAATCCCGGGACAGGTGGCGTCGACGACGGCTGCCGCGGCCGCGCTGGTCGGCGTCACGGCGTGGCGAGGACTGATGGTCCGGGGAGGACTGAGGGCGGGCGAACGCGTCCTGATCACCGGTGCGAGCGGTGGCGTCTCGACGATGGCGGTCCAGTACGCCAAGGCGGCCGGCGCGGAGGTCTTCGCGGTTACCTCCTCCGAGGAACGCGTTCGGCTGGTGAGGGAACTCGGTGCCGATCACGTCTTCGACCGCACCGCGACCGACTGGGGGAAGGAGATCTACAAGGCCACCGGCAAGCGCGGGGTGGATCTCTGCCTGGACTCGGTCGGCCAGGCGATCTGGGGCAGCCTGGTACGGGCACTGGCGGTGGGTGGCCGTCTGGTTTCCTTCGGCGCGACCACCGGCACCCGCGGCGAGGTCGATCTGCGTCTCCTGTTCTGGCGCCAGCTCTCGATCCTGGGATCCACAATGGGTACGGCGGCCGAGTTCCGGGCGGCCATGAACCTGGTCTTCAATGGGACGGTCACGCCCCCCGTGCACGCGGTGCTTCCCCTCTCCGAGGCACGGCGGGCCCATGAGATGCTGGAAGCTGGCCGCGTCTTCGGCAAACTGGTGCTCGTTCCGGGCCGGGGACTTCCATGAGGCTCCGGGACGCGCAGGACCGGGTCGACGACTGGATCAGCAGGTTCGAGGAAGGCTACTGGCCTCCGCTGGCAATCCTGGCCCGGCTGATGGAGGAGGTCGGCGAGCTGTCACGGGAGATCAACCACCGTTTCGGCTCCAAGCCCAAGCGGGCCGACGAGGCTCCGGTTGAACTCGAGCTCGAGATCGCGGACATCCTCTTCGTTCTGATCTCCCTGGCCAATCAACAGGGGATCGACCTGGAGCGCGCCTTTGCCCGGGTCATGGACAAGTACGAAGAACGGGACTGGGCGCGATGGACGCCCAGGCAACCGGCGGCGAAGTCCCCGCCCGGCACCGGGGGCGGCGACGCGCCAGCCTGAGAGGTGCAACGGCGGGGCGGAGCCTTGTTGCCAGCCGCGCGGCCGACTCCACCCGGCTATCGGCTGCACCGAACCGGCTAACGGTTTCCGGGGCACCGCTGTCCTTCTGGCAAGGCGTCGCTTCGTTCGAATCACTTCAACCGACCGGACCTGAATGGACAGTGCGGAGACCGACGCGATCCTCGTTGCCCGGGTTCGGCGCGGAGACAGCAGAGCGTTCGACCAGCTTGTCCGCCGGCACCTCAGAACCGCACACGCGGTCGCAAGGGCCAACGTGGACATCGTCAGTGACGCGGACGACGTGTGTCAGGATGCCTTCATCCGGGCGTTGCAGCGGATCGACGACTGCCGCAACCCCGACCGCTTCGGAGCATGGTTGATGTCGATCGTCCGCAACACGGCGCACAACCGCAGGGAGTACAATCAGGTCCGCGCGACGGTGCCGCTCGACACGGTGCCTTCCGCGACGTCGAGGGACAATCCGCTCGAGGACGCGGGCAGATCGGAATTGCGGGGTCGGCTGAAGGAAGCCATGGGTCATCTCACGGATCTGCAGCGCAAGGTTCTGGTCCTCTACGACCTCGAGGGCTGGAAGCACAACGAGATCGCGAGTGAACTGGGGATTTCGCCCGGTTCGTCGCGTGTTCATCTGTACGTTGCCCGCAAGGCAATGCGGAAGCGACTTTCGCAACCCCTGGCACTCGGGAGCCTCTGAATGACCAATCTGCCGACCGACCCCCGCAGCGAAGCACGACGGGACCGGCCCCCGGGCGAGAGCCCGAAGCCGCACACAGGGTCCGCGGCCTCCGAGTTGACGCCGGAGCAGGATCCGAACCGCTGGGAGTTCCTCGTGGCCCGGATCTCGGCTCGCGCCCGGCCCATCCTCGAAGCCCGTCGCCGGCAGCACAGCCTCGCCCGCACGCTCGCGGATTGGCGCCGGCCCGTGTTGACCACGGCGGGAGGCCTCGCCGGCGCCGCCATGGTCACCCTGCTGCTCCTGCCCGGCCAGGACGGTGCTCCGGCGGAGGCATCCCTCGCCGAGGTGATGATCCCCTGGTCCGTCGCGGCCTGGATCGACGGGAGCTACACCCCGACCGTGGAGGAGCTCGTACAGGCCGTCGAGGAGTATGCACCATGAGTGGACGATCCACCGCAGCCACCCTGCTCGCCGCCGTCTTCTTCGCCGGGGTCGCTTCCACCCTTGGCGCGCTCCGCCTCGTGGAAGGGAGGCCACCTCCCCGGTTCGTCCAGGAACAGCCGCGGGACCGCGATGACCGCCCGCCCGGCGTGACCCGCCGGCCCGGGGGCATGGCGGAGTCACGCCGGCTCATGGAGCTGGCGCGCATGGAGGTCTCGGAACAACTGTCCAGTGCGCTGAACCTCACCCCGGAGCAACACGTTGCCATCGAAGAAGCCATGGAGAGATCCCGGATCGAGGCCCAGGAGGTGATGTCGGAGTTCCTCCCTCGTCTGCAGGGCGGGATGGACTCGCTACAGGCCGAGATCGAACGGATCCTCACGCCCGAGCAGCGCGCAGCCTTCCTCGACTTCCGGCGGGAGGACCGCGCTCGCTTCAGACGGGGCCCCGGGCGACGGTTTCGCCCGCCCGGAACGCGTTAGCAGTACCCGGGGAGCGGGCCCGCAGGCGGCTCGACCACCAGGCCCAACCCTTGCGACGGTTCCATTTCCGGGCATCTTGTCATGTCCCGGCCATGAAACGGACAGCTTTTTTCGTGGCCGACCATCGCGCATTCCCAACAGGATCGGCCAACGCCTCCCAACATGAAGCGCATCCTCATCACGGGGGCCGCGGGCCAGATCGGTACCGAGTTGGGCGCTCGCCTGGCGGACCGTTACGGGCCCGGCGCGATCCTGGCGACGGACATCCGCGCCCCCTCCGTCTGGGCCGGGACCGCGCCGGCGGAGCAGCTCGACTGTCTCGACCTGGTCGCGTTGCGGGACGCGGTCAAGCGTTTTCGCGCCACCCACATCGTCCACCTGGCCGCGGTCCTGTCCGCGGCGGCCGAACGCGACCCCGCGCGCGCCTACCGGATCAACATGGGCGGGCTGGTGAACGTGCTGCAGGTGGCTGCAGAGTGTGTCTGCGGCGTGTTCACGCCGAGTTCGATCGCGGTTTTCGGGCCGGACACCCCCCGTGATCCCGCGCCCCAGTCCACACTGCAGCGCCCGACGACCATGTACGGCGTGACCAAGGTCGCCGGCGAACTCCTCTGCGACTACTACCACACGCGCTTCGGCGTCGACGCCCGGGGGTTGCGTTTCCCCGGCCTCGTCTCCTACACCGCGCCGCCCGGCGGAGGAACCACGGACTACGCGGTCGACATCTTCCACGCCGCCCTCGACACCGGACGCTACACATGCTTCCTCGAGGCGGACACGCGGATGGACATGATGTACATGCCGGACGCGATCAGGGCGATTCTCGAGCTCCTGGAAGCACCCTCCGAGAACCTGGTCCACCGGAACGCCTTCAACATTTCGTCCATGCACTTCACGCCGGCCGAACTCGCCGACGCGATCAGGGTTCACATTCCCGGTTTCGAGATCCACTACGCGCCGGACCCGCTGCGCCAGGCCATCGCCGATTCGTGGCCAACGCGCCTCGATGACTCCGAGGCCCGCGAGCAGTGGGGCTGGTGCCCGGAATACGAGCTCCCCGACATGGTGGCGGACATGTTCAGAGGGCTCGGAAAACGCCTCGCCCGACATGGATCGGGTTCCGCCGGAAGGTAGGCCGCAAATGCCGATGGACCGCCTGACGGGCGTGGTCAACGGACTCGTCGCCAGGATGGAAGAGCAGGGAACCGCGAAGGGCGCGGAGGTGGTGGTCCGGGAGGTAATCCCGGCGGCGGGTGACACGGGCCCCCGCTTCCTCCTGGAGGGGCAGGGCGACAAACCCTTCATTCGCATGAACGCGAACTCCTACCTGGGCCTGAGTCTGCACCCGGACGTCATCGCGGCCGAGGAAGCCACCGCGCGCGCCATGGGAGCCGGACCGGGGGCCGTGCGGTTCATCGCGGGCACCCACAGTCCGCACGTTGAACTGGAGCGCGATCTGGCCGCGTTTCACGGCCGCGAAGAGGGCATGATCTTCTCGTCGGCCTACGCCGCCGTGGTGAGCGCGATCGCATCGCTCACCGACAAGACCACCTTCGTGATCTCGGACGAACTCAACCACAACTGCATCATCAACGCGATTCGCATGTCGCGCCCTGCCGGCAAGGCCATCTACCCGCATCTGGATCTCGCCGCGCTGGACCGCCTGCTGGAGGAAACGAAGGGCCGTGCTCGCCGGGTGATCGTGGTGACCGACGGCATCTTCTCGATGCGCGGAGACCATGCCCCGGTGGACGAGATCATGGACATCGCCGGGCGCCACGATCCGGACTACCCCGAGAACGTGGTCGTCCTGGTGGACGATTCCCACGGTGTCGGCGCGTTTGGGCCAACCGGCCGGGGAACCGAGGAGTACACGGGCAGCCCTCCCTCGGACATTCTGGTCGGCACTCTGGGCAAGGCTTTCGGCGTCAACGGCGGCTATGTGGTTTCAAGCGCCCCGGTTGTTCGTTTTCTGCGCGAGTCGTCCCCGCTCTACATCTATTCGAACCCTATCACGGCCGGCGAGGCCGCGGCGGCGCGCAAGTCCCTGGAGATCCTCACGGGTCCCGAGGGCGAACGGCGTCTCCAGCACCTGCGTGCCCTGACCAGGCGGTTCGAACAGGGGCTCCTTGCGCGCGGCTTCGAGATCATCCACGGCGACCATCCCATAACACCCATCATGGTCCGCGACACCGCCGAGACCCGGCGACTCGTCGCCGCCCTCTTCGACGCCGGCATCCTCGCCACGGGCCTCGCCTTCCCCGTCGTGCCCCGCGGCGACGAGTCGATCCGCTTCCAGATCAACGCGGATCACACGGCAACCGGGATCGACCAGGTCCTGACGGCGCTGGCCGATGCCCGCGCCACCGGCTGAGCCGCCCCACCACCACCCGCCCCACCCGATGCGCTACGCCTTCATCTCCGACATCCACGGCAACCTCCCCGCGCTGGAAGCGGCCCTCGCGGACATCGCCGGGCGGGACGTGGACGCCACCTTCCACCTTGGCGATCTCGTCGGGTACGGCCCCTGGCCCAACGAGGTCATCGAACTCATCCGCAGCGAGGACATCGCGGGGGTGGCGGGCAACTACGACACGACCGTCGCGCTCGACCACCCGAGTTGCGGCTGCCAGCACGACGATCGCCGCCAGAAGGCGCTTTCGGCACAGAGCTACGCCTGGACACTCGCCCACACCTCCGCCGCCAACCGGCGCTTCCTGGCCAGCCTGCCCTTCCGCCTGGACCTGCGGCCCCTCGGGGGCCACACGGGCGGTCCGGGAATCATCCTGGTCCACGGCGCGGCCACCCTCAACACCGTGTACTGGCGCGAGGACCGCTCCGATCGCTTCTGCGGCAGGATGACCGCGCGGCTCGGCGCTCGCGAAGGCGACGCCGTCCTCTTCGGGCACACGCACAAGCCGTGGACCCGTCGCTTCGACGGCCGCACACTGGTCAACACGGGCTCCATCGGCCGTCCCAAGGACGGTGATCCGCGCGGGTCCTACGCCCTCGTGGACATCGGCGCGGACGGGCTCGAGGTCACTCTCCCGCGCGTTGCGTACGACCTGGATCGGGCGGTCGCCGCGATCGCCGAATCGGGACTGCCCGACGCGTTGGGCACCATCCTCCAGACCGGCGGCTCGTTGTAGCGCCCCGCACCCGCTCTCGGTGCTCACGCGGGCTAACCCACGGTAAGCCGGCAGGGGCCGGCCCTTCCATATGTTCTAGAAGCCGGGTCTCACCTTCAGGAAGAACGTCCCTCCGAAGCGCGTGTAGTAGGCACCGCTGATGTTGGTCTCCACCTTCTGCCAGCCGAAGCGAAAGGATGCATCCACTTCCGTCGACATGAAGCGCGTGATCTCCGCGTACAGGAGGGAGGCGTTGTCGCCTTCCTCTCCCGGCACGAGGTGGTCCTGGACCGGGTTGCGATACCGCTTTCTCGCCAGCGTCCCTTCGAAGTCGAGCTGCGTGCTGCTTCCCAGCGACCACGTCAATTCGCCCTTGAGGACCGCTGCGTTGTATTCGACGCGGGGGGCATTGGACCGGCTCAGCCTGCCATCGAGGCTGAGTCGGATGATCAGCCGTTCGGTTTCCCGTTCGTAGGAAACTCCGCCGCCTACGGCATGGTCGGCCCTGAGCAGACCCAGACCCTGCTTCGGGTAACTGTTGTAGCGGTAGTTCGCGAAGACGCCGAACTTCGAGAAGTCATCGGTTCTTGCCGGATCTCGAGAGTCCCTCACCGCTTCCGTTCTGACGATGATCGAAGACCGGTCAAGGAGGTCGAGCTGGGGGAGAGCCTTCGGAGCAGCATAGTCGGCCATTTCGCCGGTGACGGCCATGCTGAGGTCAAGGCCGGGGCGCACGGATCTGCCGTAGCCCACTTTCGCCGTGTACGTCTCGTAGCCCGGAGACAGGTATAGCGGCAACGGGGGCCGGTCGGCGATGCTGCGGGCCCGGGCCGTGGCCTCCGTCGTGAAGGTGCCGCCAGCCAGTGCCTGGCCGTAGGTCATCGTCAGACGGCCACTGTGCTCGCGGGGCGCGTAGTTGCGCAGCTGGAAGCCCCCGGTCGCGAATTGCCGCACCCCGCCGTCAAAGTCGAGCACGAGGGCCCGACGCCCGGAGGGAAGGAAATCGACGCCCCCGCGGGCGGTCCAATGGCCGACACCCGCCAGGGCACTGTCGGTGGAATCGACCTGGGGGACCGTGATGGCGGAAAAGTTCCCCAGGTACACCTCCATCGCCGCGCCCCCGGTAATGACGAGATCGTTCAGGCGAACCTGGCCCGCCAGGGGGCTGACAACGCCCAGCGCCAGGCCGAGCGGCAACAGGGTGAGGTATCTGCAGGCCTTCACGACTCTCTCCCGGCCGCTTCCACGAAGCTCCTCGACTTTTCCTTCAACCCGTCGATCAGTTCGATGAAGCCCTCCCTCGTCAGGCTCAGGCGCTCAAGCCGTTCTTCCAACGGCAGACGAAGCAGGTTGACGACCGTCGTGTCGCCAACTCCAGTCACTCCGCTGAGGTCCGTGTTCGCGGTAGGGGGCGTCACCACCGGCACCGCCCTGTCGTCGAACACATTCAGAGCGGCACGGACATCTTCCCGGGTCCGGTCCCGCCGTTGCCGCCTCACCAGATAGGCGATTTCCCTGTCCAGGCCCTCCACCACGTCTTCCAGCTGCTCGACTCTCCTGTCGATGAACCGCGCCTTGCGCAGAATGTCGGCCCTGCTGTCGCCCTCCCGAATGCTGATGTCGGGCATCGGCGGGACTTCGAACGATTGCCGCGGACCGAGTATCTCTGCGACTTCCACCTCCACTTCCTCCAAGCGGCGATTGAACTTCGTGTAGAGGGCCTGTTCCTCGCCCTGAGAACCCACGGGAGACCGCTCCAGAACAGCGACCAGAATGTCCAGATAGGCGTGCAGGCTCCCAAGCAGACCATCGTAGGCCGTGTACCATTCCTCCTTGCGTGCGTTGAGCACACTCTGCAGCCTGTCTCTCTCTCCCTGAAGGTTCTGGAACCCGGCCAGCAGCCGTCCGATGCGGTCGTCGTCTTCCGCCCTCTGGGCGTTGTCGTAGTCGGTCAGGAGCTGGCCCCATTGGTTCTCGATGACCTGGTAGTCCTGGTAGGCCGCGTTGTACGAATCCCGCGCCGAACCGTATTTCAATTCCCACTCGGCCACCCAATCCGCTGCGCTCTGTGCCGCCAGGCCCGTCGGAGCGGCAGCCGCGGACAGCAACCCCAGGGCCACCAGCCAGGCGCACTTCCGCCATCGCAGCGGTGCCGCAGTCTCACCGTCGGCTGCCGGAAACGGGACGCGTCTCATGTGCCGATCCCGTACTTCTCGATCTTGTAGTACAGTGCGCTCTTTTTGATCCCCAGGAGCCGTGCCGCTTCGGCCTTCACGCCGCCGGCCCGCTCCAGCGCCTGGCGAATCAATCGCTCTTCCATGTTGTCCATGGCGCGGCCCAGGTCGACCCCGTCACCCAGCGCGGGCCCGACCGAAATGCCCGCCGCGCCTCCGTTTGCCAGGAACGGCAGGTCGCCTTCCTCCAGCACCTCTCCGTCGGCGAGCACCAACGCTCTTTCGATCACGTTTTCGAGCTCGCGGACGTTGCCCGGCCAGTCGTAGTCTTCCAGGCGCTTCATCGCGCCGGGGTCGATGGCCACCACGGCGGACCGGGTCCTGGACTGCAGCTTCGTGACGAAGTGCTCGGCAAGGACTCCGATGTCGTCCTTGCGCTCTCTGAGGGGCGGCACCGTTACGGGTACGACGTGAAGCCGGTAGTACAGATCCTCGCGGAAGGCGTTCCCCGAAAGCAGTTCGTCGGCCGGCGTATTGGTCGCCGCGACGATGCGCACGTCTACCGGAATCGTCTTTTCGCCGCCTACGCGCTCCAGCTCGCGCTCCTGGAGAACCCGCAGAAGTCGCACCTGCGTCGCGGCATTGATGGTCGAGATCTCGTCCAGAAACAGCGTTCCGCCATCCGCCAGCTCGAACCGGCCCCGGCGTTTCTTTTCGGCGCCCGTAAATGCTCCCCGTTCGTGCCCGAAGAGCTCCGAATCGAGCAGTCCTTCAGGAAGAGCGCCACAGTTCACACGCACGAACGGTCCCTTGTGCCGGCCGGAACGTGCGTGGATCGCCCGTGCCACCAGCTCCTTCCCGGTGCCGGACTCCCCGTAAACCATCACCGTGGAGTCCGAACGGGCTACCCGCTCCACGAAGCGTTTGATCTGGCGAATCCCGGCCGAATCCCCGACCATCTGGCCATAGGGGGTGCTGCCATCCCCGGTCTCGCTGCGCAGATAGGTGTTCTCCACCCGCAGCGCCAGGTTCTCGCTCTCGAGGCGCAACCGTTCCTCGCGCTCTCTGAGGATGCGGTCCACCTTGATCCCGAATTCTTCCGACGAGAAGGGCTTGGAGATGAAGTCGCAGGCACCCAGCTTCATCGCCTCGACCGCCTTCTCCACCGTTCCGTGCGCGGTGATCACCAGGACATCGGTGTTCGGCGAGTTGCTCTTGACGCCCTTCAACACCTTGATCCCGTCCACCCTGGCCATCTTCAGGTCGGTGATCACGAGGTCGGCGCCCTCTTCCTCCAACAGGCGCAATCCCTCCTGTCCACCGCCGGCGGAGAGGGTTCGGTGTCCTCGGCGCCGCATGAGCAACTCGAGTCCCTCGCGCATGCCATCGTGGTCGTCGATGATCAACACCTGTCGCAAACTGCTCATCTCGCCACGCCCTCCCCCTTCGTCTCCGGCCTGGCTCCGTCGGCCGGAAGATCCTCGGGACCACTCAAATATACGCGGAACTCCGCCCCCACACCGGGATCCCCCGCATCGGGCCCTTCGTCGGCAAGTTCGACACGGCCGTTGTTGGCATCCACCAGCTCCTTGACGATTGCCAGCCCAAGGCCCGCTCCCTGCTCCTTGTCACCCACAAAGGGCTCGAAGATCCGGTCCCGCAGCTCCGTTTCGATTCCCGGCCCATCGTCGCGCACCGTAATCCGTACCTCGCCGTTCGCCATGAGGCCCTCGACCCACACCGTGTCGCCGGCGTGTGCGGCGTTGCGCAGCAGGTTCAGGACCAGGCGTTTGACCTGCCGCGGGTCCGCGAGGGCGAGAAGCGGTGCGTCAGGGAAAGCCAGGTGGAGATCCCCCCCCTTGGTTTTCAGTTCGGCCTCCGCAAGGGCTGCCGCCTCACTGACGGACTCACGGATATCGTGCAGCTCGCGTTCGGTATTGCCCGGCCTCGCGAACTCCAGGAACTCGTTGATAATGCCGTTCAGGCCCATGACTTCGGCCCTGACGCGCTCGAGGATCCGCCGCCGTTCCCGCGGGTCGTCCGCTTCCAGCGCAGCCGCGGCAAAGAGTTCAAGGCCACCCAGCGGGTTGCGAATCTCGTGTGCGACCCGGGACAGCATGAGGCGCAGTTGCTCGTCCCGGCGCTGGATCCCGGTTCTCATGCGCTCCATGGCCCGTGCCAGGCGCCCCACCTCGTCCTCGCCTTCCAGGTCGAAGGGCCGGTCCATGAATCCCCGCTGGATCCTCAAGGCCCCGCGACTCAACATCTCCAGGCGGGACACGATGCCCCCGGCCAGCCTCCACCCCACGAGTGCGGCAAGGGCGGCCGCGGCCACCGAGAGGCCCGCGATCGTCGCGGCGAGGCGGCGCAGCGGCGCGAGATGGTCCGCTGGGAATCGCATGCCCAGGAACGCCTCACCGGACAACAGCCGCACGAACACGTACTTGTAATCGCGTCCGTCAACTCCGGTAAAACGCGTGGTCGTCGCCTCCCCCTGCCGATACGCTCTCGGCACGTCCGCCACCAGATAGGGAACAACCCAACTGAGAGGCTGCCCGATCGAGATCGAGTCCGGCGGTTGTGCGGTGACCAGGGCTTCGGCTTCCAGGTCCCCGGGCGTCCAGCGAAAGATGTCGGCCAGGTCCACATTTGCCGTGCTGATCAGCAGCTGCAGCAGCTCCTGGTAGTCACGCCATTCCTGCGTGTCCTCCTGCCCCGCCTCCAGCAGAAGAAGCCCTTCGTCGACCCTGAGAGCAACGTCGCGCACCACACCGCCCACACTGAGCAGCTCTTGCTCGAGCTGGTCCTCAAGCGCCCGGCTTATGGCATTCCAGCTCAACCAGCCTCCGAAAGCACTGATCCCCACCGCGAAGGTGACGAAGAAGACCGTGAACCGGTTCCGAAGAGTCATTTTCGGCTACGCAGAGTCAGGGGAATCCGGGCTACGAGGTGCCGCAAGGCACTCTCTCCGTCTGCACATCGGCGAAGGACACGTTCGGTCCCTTGGGGGTCACCACGATATGATATGGACGCACAATCCGCCGCGCGGGTGCGCAAAAGTCGCCGGGGATCCGTTCGACGACTTCGATCTTGGTCCCCGTGACGCCCTCGGCGTCCCCGACCTGCAACACGCGCCGGACTTCCACGGAGTCGCCCACCTCTTCCCTGACCCCCACAGCTCCTATCACCACCATCTCCCTCGCCCAATCCACCTCGGGCAGGGGCCTCCCGTCCGAGGCCGTGTGAACCGCCCAGAACTCCGCCCATTGCTCGGCAGCCGCTTCCGCGTCCGATTCGTCGGGGGACAGAAAATGCGTCGGTCCCTCCAACTCCGTGCCCGTCATGGTCCCCTTCTCCAGCGTGGCGAACGGCAGGCTTCCGGAGTAGCGCGATTGAAAGTCCTCGCCGACGGTCCAGTTCCGGGCCGTGATCGCGGCCTGGATCACCCGCGCGGCATTCGTGTCCGGACCGGATCCTCCAGTTGTCAGGGTGGCAAGGGTGCCGTCCGCACACCGCGTCCAGTCTGTCTGCTCGTCCCGTCCCGAGTCGCGAACAAGGACCGTCACCCGGCTCGCTCCGGCCCTGCACTGGGGCTCGAGATCCGGATCCAGGCTCGGCACCCCGAAGAGTTTTGCGCCCTCGTGGTCGTTCAACTGCGTGATCAGGGTCGCGTACGAAGCAGCGAACTGAACCGGCAGGCCCGGATTGCGCGTCATATGTTCGTCGCCGACCACACCGTCGTATCCGATTTCCTCGAAGAGCCTCCAGGCCCCGTCCGAATTCCATGTCAGAACGTGCTGGAGCCAGCCGATGTCGCCCTGAAGCGGCGTCTCGACGGTGACCCGTATCTCGCCAGCCTGCCCAAAGCGGAGGAATCCGTTGCCCACACCGGTCGAATCGCACCCTGTTGTTATGATGTAAGTCATGGTCAGACTGATACTTAGATATTTCGCAAAGAACCTTCCCGGACTTCCCTTGCGGGGCCGTCCATCGTATCTTTCCCTTGTTATGCCTGCCATTCTGCGCCTCCGCCAGCTGCTCCGCGAACGAAGTGTAAGGTTAGGGGATTTCACACTCGCCAGCGGTCGCCGTTCCAATTTCTACATCGACGCGCGGCTGACCACGATGAGCGGTGAGGGCCAGACTCTTGTGGGCGAAGTCTGCC
This sequence comes from Gemmatimonadetes bacterium bin94, assembly GCA_002238865.1. Lineage (GTDB taxonomy): Bacteria > Gemmatimonadota > Gemmatimonadetes > Longimicrobiales > Gaopeijiaceae > Bin94. The sequence continues at coordinate 36,299 of MPNE01000013.1, forward strand.
ACGGCGCGATCCTCGATGCCGGGTGGAACCCCGAATTCGTGGGCGGCATGACTCTGGGAGCCGATCCCATCGCCTACGCCATCGCCAATCACGCGACGCGCACCGGTTTCACATTGGACGCGTTCACCGTCCGCAAGCAACCCAAGGGTCACGGCACCGGACGTCAGATTGAAGGTGGCCTTCCCGCTGGCGCCCGCGTCGTCGTTATCGAGGACTCGGTCACGACCGGAGGCAGCCTTCTCCGTGCGCTCGAGGTCATCGCCGGGCACGGAGCGGTCGTGCTTGGCGTTCTCGCCCTGGTCGACCGCGAGGAAGGTGGCGCGGCACGCCTTGCCGAAGCGGGCTACGATTTCCGGCCCGTACTCACGGCGACCGATCTCCTGTAGCAGTCCGTTGCAAACCCTCCGCGCCGCCAGGCCGCGCGGGCTCCCGTTCGCCCGGAACCTGACGCTCCCGACACGGCGGGAACTCAGTCGACCAACCGCAGCGGCATGACCAGACACAGGTAGTCCAACTCGTCGTCCGCGGGTTCTATCGTCGCCGCCCTTTCCGCCGTCTTGAAGGCGACCTTGACCTCGCCGGCAGGCATGTTGCGCAACACCTCGAGGAGGTAGTTCGCGTTGAAACCGATCTCGAGAGCGTCGCCCTGGTAGTCGAGGTCGAGCTCGTCGTGGGCCTCGCCGAGATCCGGGGTTCGCACGTCCAGGTGCACCTTGTCGGACTCGAAGGCCAGCTTGACCCGGTGGGTCTGGTCGCTGGCCAGTACCGCCATCCTGCGCACGGCCCTCTCGAAGGCCTCCCGGTCGACACGCGCAATCTTGTCGTTGTCCTTCGGGATGACCTGTTCGTAGTTCGGGTACCTCCCCTCGATCAGGCGGGTGTACACCTCCCTCTCATCGGAGCGGAAGGCCAGGTGATTGCCGCCGCGGGCGACCGTCAGATCTCCCTGCCCGTCAAAGAGCCGCTCAACCTGCACGAGGGCGGCCGGCGGGATGATCAGGTCCGTGCTTCCCCCGTCGGACGACCCCGCTTCCACCACCATCTTGGCAAGCCGGTGGCCATTCGTCGCAACCATGCTCATCCGGGTCTCCTTCAGCTCCCACAGGACGCCGTTCAGGATCGGCCGACTCTCCTCCGTCGAGACCGCGAAGGCCGTGCTGTGGATGAGGCGCCTCAGCGAGTCTTCCGATACGTGCCAGCCTTCCTCGAAGTCGATCACCGGGAAGTTCGGGAACTCCTCGCTGGGCAGGCCGTTCAGCTTGAAGCGGCTGTGGCCACACCCGACCTCCAGCTGATGTGCTCTGGCCCGCAGGTCGACCGGCTGATCCGGAAGCTCGCGCGTGAGCTCCTGGAGTTTCTTGCCCGGCGCCGTGATGGCGCCGCTCTCGGCCACCTCTGCCGGAACCTTCACCCGGATTGAGACATCGAGGTCGGTGCCGCTTATCCAGACGGCGCCTTCGTCCGACTCGATCAGGACATTGGACAGCACCGGAAGGGTGGTCTTGCTCGGGATGCTCGCGGAGACTGCTGCGAGTCCCCGGTGCAGGTTCTGACGTGTGATCGTGAGCTTCATGGATGGCCTGTTGCGAGAGCCGGGGAGGGAAACCTGAAGGACCGTAGGAAGGCGTAGTCCACAGGAGCCGCGGTCTGTCCTATGAATAAGTAACTAAAGATAAAAAGAATCGTCATCATAGGGGCTGTGGAAACGTGGACTCGATGGCGCGCGGCAAGCGTCCACGGCCGCTTGGCCCCTGGGGGAAACAGACTTCCCTCGCGCAGTGGAAAGCGTTGGGGATTGGGACAGCTTTCCCCAGGCGAAAAAGGGCCGCTGTGGAAAACCGCGGTGATTCCACGACTTTTCCACAACGGTTTCCACAGAAGCCCGGTGGCGGCGGGGTGCTTCAACGGACTCCGCTTCCGGACGGGCTTTCTTCCAGATGGCTGCTACGCACTGGCCCGAAGTTGCTTCCGCACCTCGTCGACCTTCGCCCGGAAGTCGGGGTCGCCGCCGCAACGCACGTCCACCTGCCTGATCGAGTGAATCACCGTGGAATGGTCGCGGCCCCCGAAGACACGCCCGATTCTCTGAAGGGGAACGTCGAGGAGGTCGCGAATGAGGAACATGGCCACCTGCCGCGGCACCGTGACCTTGCGGGTCCGGCGCCTCGACACGAGTGCATCCCCGGTCACCCCCCACACCCCGGCCACGTGGTCGCGTATGGCTTCGGGGTCCAGCCGGGTGCGCTCCTCCGTAGCCTCCATCCCTGCCAGCGCGGCCCGGGCCAGGTCGAGGCTGAGCTGCTGGCGGGTCAGCGACGAGAATGCCAGCAACTTGATCACCGCGCCTTCCAGCTCGCGAACCGAAGACCTGCAGCGCCGTGCGATCAAGTCGAGCACCTGCGGATCCAGGGGGACCTGGTCCTCGTCGGCCTTCTTCCTGAGGATGGCCATCCGGGTCTCGTAGTCGGGCACGTCGACGCCGGCCACGAGCCCCCACTCGAAGCGCGAGACCAGGCGGTCCTCGAGACCCTGGAGTTCCTTGGGGTGGCGATCGCTGGTCAGGACGATCTGCCGGTCGCTGTTGTAGAGTGCGTTGAAGGTGTGGAAGAACTCCTCCTGGGTGTGGTCCTTGCCGCGCAGAAACTGGACGTCGTCCACCAGGAGAAGGTCGTGGGAGCGGTAGCGGGCCCGAAACGCGTCGGTGCTGTGACTGCCGATCGCGGCGACCATCTCGTTGACGAACTGCTCGGCGGGGATGTAGCAAATCCGCGTCTTCGTCCCCGTCTCAAGAAGACGGTTCGCGATCGCCTGCATGAGGTGCGTCTTTCCGAGCCCTGTGGCACCGTACAGGAACAGCGGGTTATAGCTCCGTGCCGGCCGGTCGGCGACGGCGAGGCTGGCTGCCTGCGCCAACCGGTTGTTCGAGCCGACGATGAAACGGTCGAAGGTGTAGCGAACGTTCAGGCCGGCCACGGGTTGAGGAGGAGGAGGAAGCCGCGACGCGTAGGCCGGAGCAGCTGGCGCGGCCACGTGCGACACCGAGATTTCGGGAGCGGTACGCTCTGCCGAGGCGGTTGCCGACGTTATGCGCAGCTCAACCGGGCTCCCGACGATCCGACGTGCGATGTCCTGCACGAGCTCCCCGTACTTGTCCTCCAGCCACTCGGCGTGGAACCGGCTGGTGGCCGTGAGGTGGAGGACGCCGTGCGCCCAGGAGACAGCCTCGGCGCTCGAGAGCCAGGTTCGAAAGGCCTGTTCCGGAAGGCCTGACCTGGCCTGTCCGAGGACCATGTCCCAGAGTTCGTTTGCGCCCAGTTCCATGCGTCGCCGGTGGGTGTGAAAGGGTCGCCAAGCTACCGGGGGCACGGCCCGAAGTCAAACCCGACAGGGCGTCGCGGGCCGGTCGTGCGTCAGCCGGCGGAAGCTCGTGCGCCCGATCCTCTTCGCCGCCTGCGGTTGACCTCGGAAGACCGGTGCGGGTAGCTTTCGACGCTCGACAACTCCGGTCGCTCCCCCCATCGCCTTTTTGGGACCCGAAGCGGCCGCCAATGAGACAGGTACGGAAGAGATGAAACCGACGTACAGGCCTCGCAACCGCAAGCGCGTGAACAAGCACGGCTTCCGGGCGCGCATGAAGACCAAGGCGGGCCGCGAGACCCTCAACCGCCGGCGCCGACAAGGCCGACGGGCACTCGTGGTGCGCATCGGGTCGAAGAACCCGCGATAGGGGGCTCGTGGTGGAGCCGGAAGACCAGCGGCTCCCAAGAGCGGCCAGGATTCGTCGCACCCGCGACATCCGAGCCGTGCTCCGTCAGGGGACGCGAAGACGATTGCCCTCGCTGGACATCTTCGTGCTGACACCTCCATTTCGTGTTTCGGCTTCGGGCGGTGCTCTGCCCAGGGTCGGCTGGATCGTGCCCAAGCTCGGGTACCGAATCGTGGCCAGGAATCTGCTGAAGCGCAGACTGCGCGACATCGGACGCAGGAAGGTGCTGGTCAGGCTTCGTGGGGCCGGGCGCCCGATCGACATCCTGGTCAGGGCCAGAAGAAGCGCCTACCGGGCGTCGTACCGTCAACTGGAATGTGAATGGATGAGCGTAGTGGAGGGTGTATGCTCGGACGCCTGATGGTGGGGGCGATACGACTCTACCAGATCTTCGTATCGGGGTGGAGACAGTCACCGTGCCGGTATCTTCCCACCTGCTCCGAATACACGCGCCTCGCGATCGAAATCCACGGACCGTGGCGCGGTGGCTGGCTCGGGGCCAGGCGCATCGGCAGGTGTCATCCCTGGGGAGGCTTCGGTCTTGACCCCGTTCCCGGGAGCGAGGTGGACGATCGATGAAGGGCGGGCTGCGATTTTTTGTCGCGATGTCGCTGATGTTGGGCGTTTTCGTCCTGACCAACATCCTTTTTCCGCCCATCCCCCCCGATCCTCCTGCCGAGGAGGTCGACGCGGGCCCCGACGTCCCCGTGGAAGACGAGGTCCTCATCGAACAGGGGGTCGGTGTCTCCGAGCCGGACGAAGATGTGCCGGAACGGCTGGTCACGGTGGAGACCCCGCTCTTCGAGATCACCTTTACCAGCTACGGAGCCGCTGTCCGCTCCGTGGTGCTGCCGCAGTACGAGTCGTTCCAGCGCGACGGCCCCGTCGAACTGGTCCCTGCCGAGGCAGAGGCAATCCTCGCGGGGACCTGGATGTACGGCGCGGGCACGGAGTCGGTGGACCTCATGCGGTTTCCGTACACGATCAGCCCCGCGGACGGGATCCGGCTGAGCGAGGGCAGCGGCCCACGCACGCTGACCTTCCGCTACGATGCTCCGGCTGGCCTGTTCTTCAGCGAAATCCGCTACACCTTCACGGGCGATTCGTACATCGTGGCGGTCGAGGGGGAGCTTCCCGCGGTGGAGCGGGCCTCGCTCTTCCTGGACATGGGTCCGGGACTGGCCCTCAACGAGTTGAGAGAGGTGGAGGACCGTCGCATGATGGCCTTCGCCGGGAACCATGTGGACGAGGGCGTCCGGTCGCGCCCCCTCTCCAGAGTTGACGAGACGGAGGTCATGGACGGCCCGCTTCGCTGGGCGGCGATCAAGAACAAGTACTTCGTGGAAGCGATTCTCCCCGGGGACGGAAGCGAAGGCGGGGGCTACCTCGCCGGCGTCTGGGCCGAACCGACCGTTTGGGAAGACCGGGCGGCGGTCCGGGTCGCGAGTCCGGTGGGGGATGACGGGAGGTACAGCTACCGCGCCTACCTGGGTCCGATCGAGCGGGATCGGCTGGTTTCGGTCGGGGACAACCTCGAAGAGGTGAATCCGTACGGCTGGAGAATCTTCCGCCCCATCATCCGGCCCCTGGTCGGTGTGATCCTGTGGGTGGTCAGGGTGCTGCACGACAATTTCCTGCTGCCGTATGGATGGGTGCTGATCGTGATCGGCATTCTGCTGCGTGTGCTCCTGTGGCCCTTGCAGCGCAAGGCGATGGTGTCGCAGGTCAAGACGATGTCCATTCAGCCCCTGGCCCAGGAGATCAAGGAGAAGTACCCGAAGGATCCCCAGCGCGTGCAGCAGGAGACGATGAAGCTGTACAAGGAGCATGGAGTCAACCCCCTTGCGGGGTGTGTGCCCATGCTGATTCCGATGCCCATGCTGATCGCCCTGTTCTTCGTGTTCCGCAACACGATCGAGTTGAGGGGCGAATCCTTCATGTGGCTGCCGGATCTGTCTGCGCCCGACCCGCTCTATATCCTGCCCCTCCTGATGGGGGGGAGCATGTTCCTGCTGCAGTTCGTCACGTTCAAGAGCACGGCGGGGCCGCCCAACCAGCAGATGAAGATGATGATGTACCTCATGCCGATCATGATGACCGTGTTCTTCTGGCGCTTTGCGTCGGGCCTGAATCTCTACTACGCCACGGTCAACCTGGCGACGATCCCTCAGCAGCTCCTGATCGCCAGGGAGCGAAGGAAGCGTCAGGCGGAGGGGCCGCCCCCCAAGCGTCGAGCCTGACGCGTTAACCTCGATGGACCGGCGCGGCTCGCTCCTCGATACGATCGTGGCGCAGGCCACGCCACCGGGATTCGGCGCGGTTGCGCTGATCCGCCTTTCGGGTCGCCGCGCCATTGAAATCGCGGGGCTGCTCATGCAAGAGGATGCCGCGGCAATGGCCGGATGGGCGGACCGTACCAGTCGGCTCCGCCCGCTGCTGCGGCCAGGCCTTGGCTCCGGCGAGGTTGTCGACCACGCCCTGGTGACCCTGTTTCGGGCCCCGGGCAGCTACACCGGCGAGGATGTCGTGGAGATCTCGACCCATGGCGGCCATTCGATTCCGGCGAGCGTTCTGGCCGGCTGCGTGTCCCTGGGGGCACGGCAGGCCAGGGCCGGGGAGTTCACGCAGCGCGCCTACCTGAACGGAAAGATCGACCTCACTCAGGCCGAGGCCGTTGCGGATCTCGTCGCGGCAAGGTCTTCGAAGAGCCGTGCGGTCGCGCTGCACCAGCTCGAGAGGGGGCTGGGCGAGCGCATTGCGACCTTGCGGAACGAGGTCATCGGCCTGGGCGCGCTCCTGGTGCAGCACATCGACTTCCCGGAAGAAGATGACGCTCCCACGCCGTTGGAAACCATCGCCGCGCAGGCCCGGAGGGTGGGCCGGGGCATCGATCTCCTACTCGCGACCGCGCCGTCGGGCGAACTGCTGCGGGAGGGGGCGGTGGCGGTGCTGGCCGGGAGGCCAAATTCCGGCAAGTCTAGTCTTTTCAACGCGTTACTGGGTTCCGAGCGAGCAATCGTGACCGACGAGCCGGGTACAACCCGAGACGCGATCGAGGCTGTCATCGAGGTGAACGGCTTCCCCTTCCGCCTGGTCGATACGGCGGGTCTGCGTGGCGGCGCGGGGCGAGTGGAGCGCCTGGGGATCGAGGTGGCGCGGCGGTACCTGGCCGGGGCCGACGTGGTGCTGTACTGTCGCGAGGCGGGTCGGCCGGCGGATCGGGCGGAGGAGGACTTTCTGGCAACCCTGGCGTCCCCGGTGGTCGTGGTGCGGACGAAGTGGGACCTGGTGACCGCGGGCGAAACTGCGGACGATCACGCTGGCGGTGACGTGGACAGTGCGCTGTCAGGGGCCCGCGGCGAAGGACCCGAGGACGTCGAGGTGCCGGTGTCCGTCCTGTCGGGCGAAGGTCTGGCGTCGCTGAGGGGAGCACTGCGCGACCTCGCCTTTCAGGGCGTGGTGGAGAATCGTGACGAAGTGCCGGTGGTCACCAGCAGGAGGCAGGCGGAACTGCTCAGGACCGCCCGGGACGAAGTGGAGGGCTTCGGCAGCGCTCTGGCGGGGGGTGGTATTCCGCCAGAGGTGGCTTCCGCCCACCTTAAGGCTGCCGAGACCGCGCTCGAGGAGGTACTGGGGGTCGTTTCGACGGACGATGTGCTGGATCGCGTGTTCAGGGACTTCTGCATAGGGAAGTGAAGCCGTGAGGCTGCGTTACGATGTGATCGTGGTGGGCGGAGGCCACGCCGGGACGGAGGCGGCCGCAGCGGCCGCGCGCCTGGGCGCGAAGACCGTGCTCATCACTCCGGACCTCACGCGGATCGCGCAGATGAGCTGCAATCCCGCCATCGGGGGGGTGGCCAAGGGCACCGTGGCGCGCGAGGTGGGGGCTCTGGGAGGGGTGATGCCTCAGGCCACCGACGCTTCGCGTATACACTTCCGTATGCTAAACAAGTCGAAAGGGCCCGCGGTATGGGGGCCGAGGGCACAGTGTGACCGGGCGCTCTACCCCATCGCCGTCCGGCGCATCCTCGACGGACTGGAAAACCTCGATCTCTTTCAGGAGATGGTGACCGGGCTTCACATCGACGATCGCGTTCGGGGTGTCGAGACACGTGGGGGCGTGACCTTCGAGGGCGAGGCCGTGGTCGTCACTGCGGGGACCTTCCTCCGTGGCAGGATTCATGTCGGGGGTGCCGCCGCACAGGGGGCGGGCCGCGCGGGGGAGAGTCCGTCCATCGCTCTCGCCGAGGCGCTGGAAGCGCGCGGCCTGGAAATGGCGCGCTTCAAGACGGGAACGCCGCCGCGCATCGATGGTCGCACGGTCGACTACTCACGGTGTGAGCGGCAGGATGGCGACCGCCAGCCCTTCCGGTTCTCGTTCTACGTGCGGGAGCCGCTTCTGAAACAGATGCCTTGCTGGATCACATGGTCTGACAATGGTTTACGGGATATCGTCACCAGGAATCTGGCGCGGAGTGCGCTCTACGGCGGTGCGATATCAGGCCGGGGGCCGCGGTATTGCCCTTCCATCGAAGACAAGGTGGTTCGGTTCCCCGATGCTGCCCGTCATCAGGTCTTTCTGGAGCCCGAGGGGTTGGACACCACCGAACTCTATGTGAATGGCCTCTCCACCTCGCTGCCGCCGGGTGTCCAGCTGGAGTTCCTGCGGTCGATCCCGGGACTGGAAGACGCCAGGATGACGAAGCCGGGGTACGCCATCGAGTACGATTACTTCCCACCGCACCAGTTGAACCACGCGCTGGAGGTCCGGTCGATGCGGGGACTCTACTTCGCCGGACAGATCAACGGTACCACCGGATACGAGGAGGCGGCCGGGCAGGGCCTGGTCGCGGGCGCCAATGCGGCGCTGGCGGTTCTGGGGGGCGATCGCTTCATCGTCGAAAGGGATCAAGGCTACATCGGCGTCCTCATCGACGACCTCGTCACCAAGGGAGTAGACGAACCGTACCGCCTTTTCACGTCGCGGGCCGAGTTCCGCCTGCTGCTTCGTCAGGACAACGGTCCCAGCCGACTGGGTCCGCTGGCCCGTTCGATCGGCCTGCTCACGAGCGGCCAGGAGATTGCGCTCGAGGAGCGGCTGCGGGAAGAATCCCGTGCCATGGTCTGGTTTCGGGACTACTCGTTGTCGCCGGAGGTGGCCAACCCCGTGCTTCACGCGGCCGGCAGTGAGCCGGTCAAGCACTCCAGACGTGCCCGTCAACTCCTGCGGCGGCCGCGCGTGGATGCCCGGGCCCTGCTCGCGGCGGCGGGTGGTGAGGCCCCGGACTTCGACCCCGATGTGCTGGCCAAGGTGGAGATCGACGCGAAATACGAGGGGTATGTACGCAGGGAAGCGGAACGGGCCCAAAGGCTCCGCGAGCAGGCGGACTTCATAATCCCGGAAGACGCGCCGTTCACGACCTTTGCGACACTCTCCCTCGAAGCCCGCCAGAAGCTGTCCCGGGTACGGCCGACCAGCCTTGCCCAGGCCGGGAGAATCCCTGGGGTATCGCCCGCGGACCTGCAGAATCTGGTAATGGAGCTCCGCCGGATGCACGGCGGCGGAGCGCAGGCAAAACGGGTGTTCCACGTGAAACACCCGGCTTACGTCCCAGAGCAGCAACGCTGAGCGGGAGCGATTTTAGGGACGGATGCGTCGCCGGGCTGGGCTCACTCCGGCTTGCCACGTGCTTGCCGGATCCTGGGTAGCGTTCCACGTGGAACCCCCCTCACGTGTTAGATTTTCACAGTCGTTCCCACAACGAGAGTGCCCATTGACCCGAATCATAGCGCTGGCAAACCAAAAGGGCGGAGTCGGCAAGACGACGACGGCCGTCAACCTGAGCGCGTCCCTTGCGCGCGACGGCGCACGGGTCCTTCTCGTGGACATCGACCCGCAGGGCAACGCATCGAGTGGCCTCGGCGTGGTGCCCCGGGACGGGATCCCGACGGTTTACGATGTTCTGATCCGGGGATTGCCGGTGTTCAGGGCGATCCACCGCACCGATGACCAGCACGGTCTGGATTTGCTACCCGCAAACCGCGACCTGGTGGGTGCAGAGGTCGAACTCGTAGGCGTCCGGGAGCGCGAGACCATCCTTCGTGACACGTTGATGCCCATTCTGGGAGACTACGACTTCGTCTTCATCGACTGTCCGCCGTCTCTGGGGCTGCTCACGCTCAATACCCTGGCCGCGGCTCATTCGGTGCTCATTCCCATCCAGTGCGAATACTACGCCCTGGAGGGATTGAGCCAGCTGCTGAACACGATCCGAGTGGTCCAGCGAGGCCTCAATCCCGATCTGGAGATCGAGGGCGTTCTTCTCACGATGTACGACCAGCGCTTGAGCCTTTCTCGTCAGGTGGCGACGGAAGCCAAGAGATACTTCGGGCGTCAGGTCTTCGACACCGTCATACCGCGGAACGTCAGCATTGCGGAAGCGCCCGGGTTCGGGAGGCCGGTCGCGGACTATCAGCCCTCATCGCTCGGGGCCCGGCGTTACACCGCCCTGGCCAGGGAACTCCGATCGAAACGCAACGGCAAGGGAGAGGAGCGCGACGAATCATGAGCACTGGTGACCGACTTGGCCGGGGCCTCGGGGCCCTTCTCGGAGACTACATGCAGGAACCGCGCGCTCCAGGGGGCGAGTCTGGAGCGGCGGCCAGGCTGCCCGTGAGGGCGATCGCCCGAAACCCCTACCAGCCTCGACGGGGGTTTGGTGAAGCCGAACTGAACGACCTGGCCGACTCGATCAGGACCAACGGCCTGCTGCAGCCCATTCTGGTGCGCCGCTCCGCTTCGGGACGCACCTACGAGCTCGTCGCGGGAGAACGCAGGCTCCGCGCGGTCAGGCAACTCGGCTGGACCGAAGTCGCGGCGCACGTCCGCGAGGTCGACGATCGCACCCTTCTGGTCCTGGCGCTCGTGGAGAACATTCAGCGCGAGGACCTCGGCCCCCTTGAAGAGGCCATGGGGTACGCACAGCTTCGGGATACGTTCGGGTACAGTCAACGGGAAATCGGCGAGGCGGTGGGAAAGAGCCGCTCAACCGTGGCCAACATGCTGCGCCTGATCGCCTTGCCGCCCTCCGTGCGCCGCCTCCTGGAGGACGGAGACCTGTCGATGGGCCACGCGAGGGCCCTCCTGGCCGTCGACGATCCCGTCCGGGCAGCCGACCTGGCGCGCGAGGCTGTCGCCGGGGCCTGGACGGTGCGCGAGACCGAAAGGCGTGTCCGGGAAGAAGCCAGGGCGAGCCGTACACCCGGGGACGGGGACAAGAGCACGTCGACGATCGAGCGGGACCCTGCCGTCGGAGCGCTCGAGGAAGCGCTTGCCGGACATCTGGGTGCGAGGGTCGCCATCCGGTGGAAGGGCGATGGAGCCGGCGCCATCCGGATCGCATTCAGCGGAGCCCGCGACCTGGAGCGTGTTTTCGCGGCCATAACGGGCAGGGAGGCGGCAGACATTGTTGGCTAACCGGCCCCGAACTCGCCACAATCAGGGCTCACGGCGGCAAGCGCACGCTAGCCGCATGTTTTCGGCGCCAAGCGCGACAGCGGAATGCGAGCGTGAGCAGTGACCGACAAGGAAGGACAGGTCTCGATCATCGTCATGCCCGACGGGAGAGCCGAGCCGAGAAGCTATTCGATCTCCCGCCGCTGGATTCGTGTGCTGGTGGTCGTCGCGGGTCTGATCGCCGCCGGGATCGTCGCGATGGCCGCGAGTTGGGCGTCGGTCGCCCAACGGGCCGCCCAGGCGGATGAACTGGCACAGCAGAACGACTCTCTGCGGGCAAGGCACGCGAGAATGGACACCCTGGTACGGCGCCTGGAGGGCATCGAGGCACGGCACGACAACGTCCGCCTCCTGCTCGGCGCCGACGGACTTCGGGACTCGGCCTTCTGGCGGGGGGGCGCCCGCGCAATCGCCGTTGCCGAAGGGACCGGGCTTCCGGAAGAATCGGCCTCGGAGCCGACCTCATGGCCTCTTACGACGGCGGGTGTCATTACGCAGTCGGGAGGTGCCGACGGGGATCATCCCGGCATCGACATCGCGGTCCCAAGTGATTCCTACGTCCTGGCGTCGGGTGCGGGCGAAGTGGTCGATGCGGCGAATGATCCGGTTTACGGGCTGTTTGTTCTCATCGACCATGGCGATGGCTGGCGGACCCGATACGGTCATGCGTCCATTCTGGTCGCCGAGAGGGGAAGGAGGGTGCGCAGGGGAGAAGTGATCGCACTCTCCGGATCCACCGGTCGGTCTACCGCGCCTCACCTGCATTTTGAGATATTGCAAAACGGAAGACCCATCGATCCGCTCGAGAAGGTCACACCGCCGCGATGACCAGTACGCTGCACGGCAGACTTCAGACATACTTCAAACCCAAGAGGGAGCACGGTAACAACATGACCAGGAAACCCGCAGCCCGCGCGTCGTCACCCGAGAAGGTCATTTCCATTATCGGCCCTGGCATGCGAGTCGTTGGTGATTGCGACACGACCGACACTGTTCGCATCGAGGGCCAGGTCGAAGGATCGGTCCGAGCCGAGAAGGCGGTGGTGGTCGGGAAGGGTGGAACCGTGACGGGGGACATCCAGACGCAGGACGCGGTGATAGCCGGGTCGGTGAAGGGCGCGCTGGATGTGGAGTCGCGGCTTGAACTTCAGTCCACCTGCCTGATCGACGGGGAGATACGCGCGACCCGCCTGCAGCTGGAGGAAGGGGGAGTCGTGAACGGGATCGTCAGTGTCGGGCGGAGGGAACCGGTGGCCGGGATGGACGCCCCCGCGAAGCCGGGCGCCGGGTCCGCGAAGCCCGGTGGCAGCTCGTTCCGGGGCGGCGTGAAGTCCAAGGGAACGGGATAGGCGCCACATTTCCATGACTCCCGTCTCCCTGACGGAGATCACCGGGTTCCTTGATGAGTATCTTGACATCGCGGGAGTGCCGGACTATCCGAACGCCCTGAACGGGTTGCAAGTGGAAGGCCGAGGCCGGGTCGAACACCTCGCCGTCGCCGTCGACGCGAGTGCCGCCGTGATCGATGCAGCAAATGATTGGGCCGACCTGCTGATTGTCCATCATGGTCTTTTCTGGAACGGACTTCAGCCGCTGACGGGCCCTCACTACCGGCGGGTGAAAGCGTTGATCGAGGGAGGAACGTCGCTCTACAGCGTTCACCTGCCGCTGGACGCCCACGCCGAAGTGGGCAACTCCGCGATCCTCGCGCGCGAACTGGGTCTCACGTCGCTGGAACCCTTCGGGGACTACCGGGGGACGCCGATCGGGTGGTGTGGTGTCATCGGGGAAGGCGGGCCGGGTGGAATGCCCGTGTGCCAGCTTGCCGACGCGCTCGCGGCCGCCCTTGGATGCGGGGTCCAGGTGCTGCCCGGCGGGCCCGATCCTGCTACGCGCGTCGGTGTAGTCACCGGGGCCGGAGCTTCCTTGCTGAGCGAGGCGGCGGCGGCCGGAATCGATGTGCTGGTCACCGGGGAAGCGCAGCACCATCATGCAATCGAAGCAGCCGAAACAGGGGTGACCCTCCTTCTTGGCGGTCACTACGCCACGGAGGTCTGGGGAGTGAAGGCGGTCTCCCGCCTGATCGAAGATCGTTTCGGTATCGAGAGCCGTTTCATAGACTCGCCTACAGGTCTGTAATCAAGGAGTTGGTATGCGCTGTTCAACACTGACCATCGCACTGGCGCTTCTCGCGGGAGTCCCTGCCGGGGCCGCGGGCCAGGTGCCCACCCCCGCCGACCACTTCGGCTTCGCCGTCGGCGCCGAGGGAAAGCTCGCGAACTGGGAGAATCTCACGTCGTACTACGAAGCCCTCGCTCGCACCAGCGACCGGGTGGCCGTGGACACCCTTGGCCCCACCACGCGGGGACGTCCCTTCGTCATGCTCACCATCACCAGTCCCGGCAACCATGCCCGGCTTTCGGAGCTGCACGGCATCCAGCGGCAGCTCGCCGATCCGCGCACGGTCGAAGGCTCCGAGCAGCTGGAGCGCCTGCTGGACCAGGGCCGCACGGTGGTCATGATCACCCACGCGATCCATTCCACCGAAGTGGGCAGCGCGCAGTCGGCCGCGAAGCTTGCCCACCGCCTCGCCTCCTCCGACGACGACAAGGTCCGGGAGATCCTGGACAACGTGATCCTCCTGCAGATCCCGTCGCTGAACCCCGACGGCACACAGTGGGTGAACGACTTCTACAACGAACACGTCGGTACCGAGTTCGAGGGACGCGCCCAGCCGTGGCTGTACCACTTCTACACGGGGCACGACAACAACCGCGACTGGTACACCTTCTACCAGAACGAGACGCAGCATACGGTCCGGGCCCAGAACGCATGGCACCCGCAGATCGTGCACGACATCCACCAGATGGGCGGGAGCGGCGCCCGCATCTTCTTCCCGCCCTACATCGACCCGATCGAGCCCAACGTCGACCCGGGCCTCATGGCCGCGGTCAACCAGCTGGGCGCCTACATGGCCGCCGAACTCACGTCGCAAGGGAAGAAGGGGGTCGTAATCAACGCGATCTACGACGGATTTCACCCCGGGCGCGCCTACATGCACTACCACGGCGGCGCCCGCATCCTGAGCGAAACCGCGTCGGCCCGGCTGGCGACCACCGTGGACGTCCCGCGCGAGACGGTGCGAGGGGGCCGCGAGTACGAGGCCTCCGAGTCCGCGTGGAATTTTCCCTGGCCGTGGGAAGGGGGCGAATGGGGCCTCCCCGACATCGTCGAGTACCAGTATTCGGGCGCGATGGCGCTGCTGACCAACGCCGCGAAGAACCGCCGCTTCTGGCTGGAGAACTTCTACCGCGTGAACGAGCGGGCGGTCGGTGGCTGGGACGACTGGCCCGCCGCCTGGGTGATCCCGGCGGAGCAGGAGAACCGGGTCGGGGTCCAGAGCGTGCTGCGCATCCTGACAATGGGTGACGTCGAGGTCCGCCGAGCCGAGTCGAGCTTCGATGCAGGGGGGACCGAATACCCGGCCGGATCCCATGTCGTGCTGATGCGGCAGCCGTACGCGGGCTTCGCCCAGACCCTCCTGGTCGAGCAGGAATACCCGGACATGCGGGAGTTCCCGGGTGGGCCGCCGAAGCGGCCGTACGACGTAACCGCGCATACCCTTCCCCTGTTGATGGGCATCGAGGCCGCGGCGCTGGAGTCCGAGCCGCAGGTTGCGCTGAGCGGCCCGATCGGCGTGCAGGGCGTGACTTACGAGTTGCCCGCGTCGCTGTCCGGGGGGGACGCGCCCCGGGTCGGCATGTACAAGGGCTATCAGGAGCCGATGATCGCCGGGTGGACGCGGTGGATGTTCGACAGGCATGAAATGCGGTACGACTCCCTCCACGATGCGAGGATCCGCGCCGGAGCACTGGCGGACGACTACGACGTCCTGATCTTCCAGAGCCAGGCGGACCGCTCGATCAGCCAGGGCAACCCGCCAGGGTCGCTCCCGGAGCAGTACACGGGAGGGATTGGCGAGGAGGGCCGCGCCGCCGTCCGGGAGTTCGTCGAGTCCGGGGGTCGCCTGGTGGTCATGGAAGAGGCCTCCGACTTCGCCATCGGGCTCTTCGGTCTGGATGTGGGCAACCCGGTGCAGGGCCTGTCCAACACCGACTTCTACGTGCCGGGGTCGATCCTGCGGGTCGATCTCGCGAATGATCCGCTGTCGTCGGGCTATGACGGTTCCACAGCCGCCTGGTACTGGCGCAGCAGCCGTGCGTTCTCGGTGAACGACGACCGGGTCGATGTCGTGGGCACCTACAATCAGGACAACCCGGTCGTCGCGGGGTGGATCCTCGGGCCGGAGAGGCTCGCGGGACAGCCAGCGCTGCTGCGGGCACGCATCGGCCAGGGCGAAGTCATCCTCTTCGGCTTCCAACCGAACTACCGCGGACAGAGCATTGTGACGTGGCCGCTCCTCTTCAACGCCATCTCGGGCGGGAGGCTCATCGGATGACGACCGCGACCGTCCCCTGTCCCCGCTGCCAGTATCGCGAGGGGTCGCACGACGCGAACTTCTGCTCCCGTTGCGGGGGTGCCCTGCGCGGGCCGCCGTGTGCGCAGTGCGACGCTCCGTCGGAGGTGGGGGACCGTTTCTGTACCCGCTGCGGCACGGCGTTCGGCAAGGCGGCGGGGCGCGGAGAGGCGCGCGCCGGTGGGCTGCGAGGGAGTCCGGCCTGGCTCGCCTGGGCCGTCACGGGGGTTGTTGCGCTCGTGTTGATTATTGTATTAGTTGTGGACGAAAACGACGGAAGAGAGATCACGCTGTCGCCGCCGCCGGCTTCGTCCGGAACCACGCTGGGGCCCACCGACGCGGTGCCTCTGTCGTCGATGACCCCGAGGGAAGCGGCAAACCGTCTCTTCACGCGGGTGATGGGTGCCGTCGAGTCCGGCGACCGGGCCCAGGCGGACATGTTTCTGCCCATGGCGATCGCAGCATACGACCTGATCCCCGCGCTTTCGCTGGACGACCGCTTCCACCTCTCCCTCCTCCACGCGGCCGGGAGCGATGGTGTGTCCGCACTGGCGGTCGCCGAAGCGGGCCTCGCGATCCGGCCCACGCACCTTCTCTGCCTGGCAGCGGCGGCCGAGGGCGCGGATCTGATCGGCGACGAGGCCGGCGCGGCCGGCTACTACCAGACCCTCCTCGACGTGTACGACGACGAGATCGCGGCGGGGCTTCAGGAGTACGGCACGGGTGAATACGGCCACGCCACCCTGCTGCCGGTGCTTCGCGAAGAGGCGCTGGCCTACCTGTCGTCCTCAACCGCGAGCGGGGAGCGCCCGTGATCGATTCTCCCCTGGCTCTCGCCACGGTCATCGCGGCGTCCACCGCCCTGGCCTTCTGGCTGGACTACCGCTTCCCGGCGCTTGGCAAGCTCGGCGCCTCGATGATGGCGATCATCTTCGGGGCGGTTCTCTCAAACCTGAACATCGTCCCCGTCTCGTCGGTCGTCTACGACGTGGTCCTGGGTCCGGTGACGTCCCTCTCGATCGCGTGGCTGCTCCTGTCGGTGGACCTGCGCGACCTGGCGAAGGCCGGCGCCCGGATGATCGGAGCCTTTGGAGTCGCTGTGACCGGTACGGTGCTGGGCGCCTGCGTGGCGACGGTGGTGTACCGGTCACACTTCGGCGACGACGCCTGGCGGATCGCCGGGGCGCTGACGGGCACCTACTCGGGCGGTTCGGTGAACTTCGTCTCGGTGGGTCGCGAGGTGGGCCTCACGGGCTCGCTCTTCGCCGGGCTCAACGCGGCCGACGCGGTGGTGACCGGCCTCTGGCTCGGCGCCACGCTGATCCTGCCCATCGGGCTCGCGCGCTTCTACCGGCCGGTGGAGGCACCCGCCGCCACGGAAGCCGAGTCGTCCACGGGCGCGCCCGCCGACGACGAGCGTCACCGCAACCACCCCTACTTCGCGCGGGAAGGGCTATCGGCCGTGGGAATCGCCGCCCTCTTCGCAACAGGCCTGATCCTGGTCTTCGTGTCGCAGTGGCTGGGCACACGTTTCCCCCAAGTCCCCTCGATCCTCTGGCTCACGACCCTCGCTCTGGCCGTGGGTCATTCGCCTCTCTACCGGGACGCCCCCGGCGCAATGCAACTGGGGTCGGTGGGCCTCCACTTCTTCTTCGTCCTGATCGGCATCCTGTCCCGGGTCTCGGAGATCGCCGCGGTGGGCTTCGAGGTCTTCTACTTCACCCTGATCGTGGTCGGGGTGCACGGCGTCGTCGTGCTGGGGATCGGGAAGCTGTTGCGCTTCGACATCGGGTCGGTCCTCGTGGCTTCCCAGGCGTCGGTCGGCGGGCCCACGAGCGCTCTGGCCGTGGCGATCTCCCGGGAGTGGAAGCACCTCGTGCTGCCCGGCGTGGTGGTGGGGCTGCTCGGCTACGCGGTGGGCACCTATCTGGGGTTGGGAGTGGCGTACCTGTTGCGGATTTCCTTATGATTCAGCCCCCCTTTGCCAAGGGGCCAACGCGTTCATCGGAGATCTCCTGACGTGACTCGGTTACACATAAATGCGCGAGGCGGCTACGCGCCCGCGGGCAAGGACACCGGCACCGTCAAGCCCAAGGGCACGTCCCGGATCCCGTCCCATTGCGGCATCGACACCATCCCGATCACCTCTCGCAAGCCGTCTTGGCTGAAGGTGCGCTCGCCGGGCGGGCCCAACTACCTGCGCCTCAAGCAGTTGATGCGCCGGCAGTCGCTCCACACCGTGTGCGAGGAGGCCGGCTGCCCCAACATCGGCGAATGCTGGGAGGCCGGCACCGCCACCTTCATGATCCTGGGCGACGTCTGTACCCGCGCTTGCAAGTACTGCGCGGTGGCGCACGGGATGCCCACCGAACTCGACCTGGACGAGCCCAGGAGGGTGGCCGACACGATCGCCGCCATGGCGCTCGACCACGTGGTGATCACCTCGGTCAACCGGGACGAACTCCGGGACGGCGGCGCGAGCATCTACGCGGCGACGATCCGCGAAGTGCGTGCCCGGCTGCCCGAATGCTCGGTCGAGGTGCTCATCCCCGACTTCAAGGGCGACGAGGACGCGCTTCGGGCCGTGATGGAAGCCCGTCCGGCGATCCTGGGGCACAACCTCGAGACGGTCGAGAGACTTCACCCCGAGGTGCGGCCCGGGGGCCGCTACTGGCGCTCGATCTCGTACCTGGGAAGCGCCAAGCGGATCGACCCCTCGATGCTGACCAAGACGGGCATCATCCTGGGGATGGGCGAGGAGGAGCGCGAGATTCGCAAGGCGATGGCGGACCTGAGGGAAGCCGCGGTGGACATTCTGACGCTGGGACAGTACCTGCGTCCGTCCCGGCAGCACATTCCGGTCGCCCGCTGGGTGACGCCCGACGAGTTCCGCGCGTGGAAGCGGATCGGCGAGGGGGAGTACGGCTTCCGCCACGTGGAGTCCGGGCCGCTGGTGCGCTCCAGCTACCATGCGAAGGAGCAGGCGCGCGAAGTCGAGGCGGGCGGGCCCGGTACGATCCGCGAGGTGATGGAAGCGGACATTCCGGCGCCCGCGGAGGTGGTCGGGCCGAGTCGCCGGTTGCCGCTCGTGGCCGGCACGGGAGGCTGACCATGACCCAGGCGACACGGGAGACGGAAACGGGGGTGAACGGCGACGCCGCGGCGGTCGCGACGAAGGGCGGCCCGGGGGCGGGTTCCGGCCTTCGAGGATTCTCGCGGGACGACCTCCACGGACTGCTGGCGGACATGCTCCTCTACCGCCGCTTCGAGGAGAAGGCGGAAGAAGCGTACGCGATCGGGAAGATCGGCGGCTTCTGTCACCTGCACATCGGACAGGAAGGACTGGCCGCGGGGGCGATCAAGCCACTGCGCGCGGACGACCTGGTCATCACCGCCTACAGGGAACACACGCAGGCCCTGGCGAAGGGCATCACGCCCCGGGCCGCCATGGCGGAACTCTACGGCCGCAGCGGCGGCTGCTCCGGTGGCCGCGGCGGATCGATGCACCTCTTCGACACCTCGCTGGGCTTCTACGGGGGCCACGGTATCGTCGGGGGACAGATCCCCCTCGGCGCCGGACTGGCCTGGGCGATCAGGTATCGGGGCGGGGACCAGGTATGTGTCTGTTTCATGGGAGACGCCGCGGTAAACCAGGGCTCGTTCCTGGAATCGCTCAACATGTCGGCGGTCTGGCAGCTGCCGGTCATCTACGTCGTGGAGAACAACGGCTACGGCATGGGGACCGCGTTTTCGCGGGTGTCGGTCACCGACATGGAAGCCCGCTCGGGTGCCTACGGTATCCCGGCCCACACGGTGGACGGGCAGGATGTGCTCGAGACGTACCGGTTCTTCGAGGAGCTTGCCGGGCAGGTGCGCGCCGGCGCGGGTCCGCAGTTCGTGAACGCGCTGACCTACCGGTTCCGGGGTCACTCCATGTCGGATCCCGTGTCCGGCACCTACCGGTCCAGGGCGGAAGTCGAGAGGCATGTGGAAGAGCAGGATCCGATCACGATCCTCCGGGACCGCATGATGGACGCCGACCTCCTCACGCAGGAGGAGCTGGAAGCCGTCGACGCGGAAGCCCGCGCGGCCAGCGAGGATGCGGCCGACTTCGCCGACGCCTCCCCGCCCCCCGACCCCTCGACGCTGTACGACCACGTCTACGCCGAGATCAACGAGCACGGGCGGCTGTTCCTGGACGGAAGGGGCAAGGGACCCGCGGCGGGCGCGGGCGGACCCGCTGCGCCCGGCTTCGGAGGTGGCGACCATGGCTGAAATCACCTACCGGGATGCCCTGAACGCCGCCATGTGCCAGGAGATGGACCGGGACGACTCGGTCTTTCTCATGGGCGAGGAGGTCGCCGAGTACGATGGCGCCTACAAGGTCTCGCGCGGGATGCTCGATCGGTACGGGGACCGGCGGGTCGTCGATTCGCCGATCAGCGAGCTGGGCTTCACGGGGCTTTGCGTCGGCGCCGCGATGACGGGACTGCGCCCGATCTGCGAGTTCATGACCTTCAACTTCTCGTTCCTCGCCATCGACCAGGTCATCAACAGCGCGGCCAAGATGATGTACATGACCAACGGCCAGGTCCCGGTCCCGATCGTCTTCCGCGGCCCCACCGGAGCGGCGCTGCAGCTCTCGGCACAGCACTCCCAGGCGTGCGAGACCTGGTACGTGCACGCTCCCGGGGTGAAGCTGGTGACGCCCGCCACCCCCGCCGACGCCAAGGGGCTGCTGGCCGCCGCGATCCGGGACGACGACCCCGTCGCGGTGATGGAGGGCGAGCTGCTCTACAACGTTCGGGGCGAGGTCCCCGACGAGGAATACGTGATCCCCCTGGGCGTGGCCGACCTGAAGCGCTCGGGGGACGACGTGAGCATCGTGACCCACGGCAAGATGGTGCACGTGGCGCTGCAGGCGGCGCGCACGCTGGCCCGCGACGGGATCGAGGCCGATGTCCTCGACCTGCGCTCGATCCGGCCGCTGGACGTCGACGCGATCCTGGAGACGGTGGCCCGCACGAACCGGGTGGTCTACCTGGAGGAAGGGTGGCCGTTTGCCGGTGTCGGCGCCCAGATCGTGTCCCTGATCCAGGACGAGGGCTTCGACGACCTCGATGCCCCGGTCGTCCGTGTGACCCAGGCCGATGTTCCGATGCCCTACGCGAAGAACCTGGAACAGCTCGCGAAACCGGGCGTCAAGGCGGTAGTGGAGGCGTGCAGGAAGGTGCTGTACCTGCCGGCGGGTGGCCGATGACGAAAGCGACGGTGTAGACATGGCAACCAGGGTCCACATGGAAGCCCTCTCCCCGACAATGGAAGAGGGTCAGGTCGTCAAGTGGCTGAAGGGCGAAGGCGACGCGGTCGCCCAGGGCGACATCCTGGCCGAGATCGAGACCGACAAGGCCACGATGGAGCTGGTGGCCCGGGGCGAGGGCGTGCTCAGGAAGGTCTTCGTGGGCGAGGGGGCCGCCGCGCCGGTGGGGGACGTGATTGCGGTGATCGCCGCCGAGGACGAGGACATCGCCGCGCTGGTCGCGGCGGCGGGGAGCGGAGGGGCGACAGATGCTCCAGCGGCGGATGGCGCCGGTACTCCAGCGGCGACTCCTTCGGCAGCGGCCTCGGCGCCCGCCGCAGCGCCCGCTGTGGTCGCCGCTCCCGGGACCGCTCCAGCGCACGGGGCGGCAGCTCCCGCCACGAGGGCCCCGGCCGCTGCCGCCACACCCGCGTCCGCGCCGACCGGCCGTATCAAGGCCTCGCCCGTGGCCAGACGCCTTGCCCGGGATGCCGGTGTGGACCTCGCCGCCGTGCAGGGATCGGGACCGGGCGGCCGCGTGATCAAGCGGGACGTGGAAGCAGCGGCCGAGGAGGCTGCCGCGGCTCCGGCTCCGGCCGTGACCGCGTGGCCGGCTCCCGCGCCGGACACCGAGTTCGTGGACGCCCCGCTGTCGCAGATGCGGAAGACGGTCGCCCGCCGTCTGACCGAGTCGCTCGGACCCGTGCCCCACTTCTTCCTCACCGTCGACGTGGACATGACCCGAGCTCTGGAGGCGCGCAGGCAGGTGAATCGGCTGCTTGCAGAGCGGGGCGCCAAGGCGTCGATCAACGACTTCGTGATCAAGGCCGCGGCGGTGGCCCTGACGCACCACCCCGAGTGCAACGCGTGGTGGCAGGGCGACTCGATCCGCCGCTTCAACAGGGTTCACATGGCCGTCGCGGTCGCCGTGCCCGACGGTCTGATCACGCCGGTGGTCAGGGACGCGCACGCCAAGGGCCTCGGCCGGATCAGCGCCGAGGTGAGGGAGCTCGCGGGGCGGGCCCGGGAAAAGAAGTTGCAGCCGCACGAGTACACCGGGTCCACCTTCTCGATCTCCAATCTGGGCATGTTCGGGATCGAGGAGTTCACCGCCGTGATCAATCCTCCGGAGGCCGGGATCATCGCGGTCGGCGCGGTGGAGGAGCGTCCCGTGGTGCACGAAGGCCAGGTCGTCGTCCAGCCGCGGATGCGGGTCACGATGAGCTGCGACCACCGGGTGATCGACGGTGCACAGGGCGCGCGCTTTCTGGCGACGCTGAAGTCGTTCCTGGAAGAGCCGGCGGCTATTCTCATATAGTGTACAGGTAGTTTTGTACATAATGTACACAAAGATCTGTACATTTTCGACGGTCCGGCGGCAATCCGACCGCCAGCAAGGCCCGCATGAGGAGGATCATGGGTGATTTGAAGAAGCGCGGATGGGCGATCGTGCCGGTGGCGTTTTTCGCAGTCGCGGCGTTGGGCTCGGCACCGGGTCCGGCCACGGCGGCCCTCGGCCCGGCCACGCCCGCACCGCACCCCGCCCCCCTCGTGGCACAGGAAACCACCTCCACGCGGCAGGAGACCACCACCCTCATCCGCGCGGCCCGGATGATCGACGGCAAGGGCAACCTTCTGGAGCCCGGCGCCGTCCTCGTCTCCGGCGACCGCATCGGCGCAACGGGCTCGGAGGCCGCCTCCGCCCGGGCCGACCACGTCATCGACCTCGGCGACGCCACCATCCTGCCCGGGCTGATCGATCTGCATACGCACCTCACGGACCGCGTGGGCACGCACTGGGAGGAAGTGCTGATCACCACCACGCCCGCACAGGCGGCGCTGTACGGGGCCGCCAACGCCCTGACCACCCTGCGCGCCGGCTTCACCACCGTTCGCGACATGGGCCCCACCTGGCCCTACACCGATGTCGACCTGCGCGACGTGATCGACGCGGGCGTGCTCCCGGGGCCGCGCATGCAGGTGGCCGGCAACTACGTCTCGGCGACGGGCGGCGCCGGCGACGCGCGCCAGTTTTCCATCTACGTGGACGTGCCGACGGTGCGGAACCTCGCCGACGGGGTGGACGCGGTGAGGGCCGCCGTGCGCACCAACCACAAGCACGGAGCGGACTTCACCAAGATCCTGGCCACGGGCGCGGTGCTGTCCCAGGGGCTCTCGCCCGGCGCGCAGCAGTACTCGGACGCCGAACTCGCCGTAGCGGTGGAGGAGACGAACCGTTGGGGCCGCTTCACCGCCGCCCACGCCCACGGCGCCGAAGGCATCAAGGCCGCGATCCGCGCGGGCGTGCGCACCATCGACCATGGCTCCATGCTGGACGACGAGGCGATCGTGATGTTGCAGGAGAGCGACCACACCTACTTCGTGCCCACGCTGTACGTCGGCGTGATCGTCCCCCGCGACGGCGCGGCCCTCGGCATCCCCGAGGAACAGATCCGGCGCTCGACCGAAATGATGCGCTACCGCAACGCCGCCTTCCGCCGCGCCATGGAGGCCGGGCTGACCGTGGGCTTCAGCACCGACGCCGGCGTCTTCGAGCACGGCCACAACGCCCGCGAGTTCCGGATCCGCGTGGAGAACGGCCAGAGCGAGATGGACGCCATCACCTCGGCGACGAGCACCTCCGCCATGATCATGGGCTGGGAAGCGGACGTCGGGTCGCTCGAAGCGGGGAAGTACGCCGATGTGATCGCCGTGCCCGGCAATCCGCTCGACGACATCACCGTCCTGGAGCGCGTGATGTGGGTGATGAAGGGCGGGGAGGTGTACCGGGACTGACCCGGCGGGCCAGGAGCGGCTTCCACGGGCGCCGCGCCCCACCTTTACCCCGATTGGGCCTGCTTCTACCTTGCTTTGCGCCGGTGCGCCCCGGCGTCATGACACGCGTTGCGCGGCGGACCGGACCCGGCGGGCGGGTCCGCTCCCGTGGCCGGATCACCCCTCAATCCCTCCCGGAGGTGTCCCCTTGGCGGACAAGACTGCAAGAAGCACGGACTTCGATGTCGTCATCATCGGCGGCGGCCCCGGTGGCTACGTCGCCGCAATTCGTGCGGGCCAGCTCGGCCTGAAGGCCGCCTGCGTCGAAGCGGACAAGCTGGGCGGCGTGTGCCTCAACATCGGCTGCATTCCGACCAAGGCGCTTCTGTCCAGCGCCCTTCTCGTCAGCGAACTCAAGAGCGCGGACGGCCACGGAATCACGTTCGACGGCTTCGATGTCGACCTGGGGCCCGCGCAGAAGCGCAGCCGCACCGTGGCCAACCGGTTGTCCAACGGCGTGAGCTTCCTCCTCAAGAAGAACAAGGTGGAGCACGTCGAGGGGTACGGACGCCTCCTCGGCGGCGGCAGGGTCGAGGTCGAAAACAACGGCCAAAAGCGGACGATCACGGCCCGGGACATCATCATCGCCACCGGGTCCCGCCCGCGGAGCCTTCCCTTCCTGCAGATCGACGAGGAGCGGATCTGGTCGTCGACCGGGGCGCTGTTTCAGAAGAAGGCGCCCGGGTCGCTGGTCGTGGTCGGCGCCGGGGCGGTCGGGATGGAGTTCGCGGACATCTACAACGCCTACGGCACCAGGGTGACCGTCATCGAGGCGCTGGACCGGGTCCTGCCGCTCGAGGACAAGGATTCATCCCGCGTGGTGGCCCAGTCCTTCAAGCGGCGGAAGATGGACATCTTCACGAGCGCGCGGGTGAAGAACACCGAGGTGATCTCCGACGGGGTAGCCATCTCGTTCACGGACAAGAAGGGGAAGGACCACCGGCTCGAGGTCGACTACGTGTTGTCGGCGGTCGGCCGAATCCCCAATACGGAAGACGTGGGATTGGAAAGGGCGGGCGTGAGGCTCACCGAGCGCGGCGGCTTCGTTGCCGTTGACGAGGCCATGCGGACCAGCGTTCCCGGCGTGTGGGCGGTCGGGGACTGCGCGGGCGAGCAGCTGCTGGCGCACAAGGGCATGCACGAGGGCGTCGTGGCCGCCGAACACATCGCAGGCGTCGGGCA
Organism: Gemmatimonadetes bacterium bin94; assembly: GCA_002238865.1. Classification (GTDB taxonomy): domain Bacteria; phylum Gemmatimonadota; class Gemmatimonadetes; order Longimicrobiales; family Gaopeijiaceae; genus Bin94. The sequence continues at coordinate 61,374 of MPNE01000013.1, forward strand.
CCACACGGTCGACTACGGCAACGTGCCCAACTGCACCTACTGTCACCCGGAAGTCGCGTCCGTGGGACTGACCGAGGAGCAGGCCCGCGAGAAGGGCCTCGACATCGAGGTGGGCAAGTTCCCCTGGGCCGGAAACGGGCGGGCGCTTGCCGCAGGAGACTCCACCGGGTTCGTCAAGGTGATTCGCGACAAGCGCTACTCGGAGGTCGTGGGCGCGCACATCGTGGGGCCGCACGCAACCGAGCTCATCGCCGAATTCGTGATGGCGAGACACCTGGAGTCGACGGTGGAGGAGATCGACCGGGCCATGCACCCGCACCCGACGCTGTCGGAGGCGGTGGCGGAGGGCGCGCTGGGCGCGCTGGGACGGGCGCTGCACATTTGAGGGCCGTGAGTGTGCCGTCAACCCTGACGTAACGTCAGGCTCCCTCGTTCGGCCCCGCCAGCTCCAACACCGCCAGCGCGAGGACCCGGGTGCTCGCCACGATATCGTCCACCGCGCACGACTCGTCCGGCTGGTGCGCCTCTTCGAGCGGACCCGGTCCGTACGCGACGCAGTGCTCGACACCGGCAATGCGCGCGAAGTGCTTCTGGTCGTAGGTGCCGGGGCTGGCGACCAGCTCGGCGGGCTTGCCGCACACCTTCGCCACCGCGGCCGAGAGAGCCCGGGTCACCGGTGATCCGGAGGGCGTCTGCACGGGGTGGACCACCATGCGGTCCTCGATGCGGAAGCGCCGCCTGGGGTTCCTCCGCTCCACGGCCGCGACCAGGTCGGCGATCTCGCTGCGCACCTCTTCGAAGGTCTCTTCCGGGACGAAGCGCCGGTCGAAGGTCGCGGTGCAGCGGTCGGACACGCAGGGGGACTGGGTGGTCTCGCCCGCCTGGCCGCCCACGACGGCGTTGACGTTGAGGGACGGTCGCCGGGACAGCCCCGGGACGACGGGAAGCGCGGACAGGCGAGCCGCGAGTTCGGGGCCGAGCCGGGTGCGGAAGCCCTCGAGCAGCGCCCCCATGTCGTCGATCGCGCTGTGGCCCAGGTGTGGCATGCTCCCGTGGGCGGCGTGGCCGTGGGCGATGGCGTCGAACCAGTAGACGCCGCGGTGTCCGACGCAGATGCGTGCCGGACCGAAGGGCTCCGGGATGATCGCGTAGCCGGTCTCGGGCGCCGAAATGATCCCGGCCTCGCACAGGTATGCCACGCCCGCGAAGCCGCCGCTCTCTTCGTCCACGGTCCCGCTGACGTCGACCGCGCCTTCGAGATCCACGCCCGCGCGGCGGATCGCCTCGACCGCAAAGGCCGCGGCGGCGATCCCCGACTTCATGTCGGACGCGCCTCTCCCGTGGATGCGCCCGCCGCGCACCACGCCCCCGAACGGATCGACCGACCAGCCGTCGCCCGGGGGCACCACGTCGAAGTGGCCGTTGAGGTGGAGCCGGGGGCGTCCCGCCGCCCCCTCCCCGCGCCCCACCACGTTCACGCGCGGGTGCGCCGCCGTGTGCTCCGGGCGTCCCTCCGCCTCCACGTACTGCACCGCCAGCCCGGTCTTCGCCAGCTGCCGCCCGATCACTTCGGCGCAGTCCCGGTAGAAGTCGCCCGGGGGGTTCACCGTCGGGACGCGGATCAGCTCGGCCGTGAAGGCGACAATCTCGTCGCGGGCGGCTTCGACCTCGGCCAGAACGCGGTCGGCGCGGGTCGGAAAGCTGTGGCGGTTCCGCATGGTGAATTCCAGTGTACCTTATGTCATGCCGACTTTACAAGCGAGACACCGGTGACCTCCATGTTCAGCCTGGAAGGGCGGAGCGCGGCGGTGGTGGGTGGCGGCTCCGGCATCGGCGAAGCGGTCGCGATCGGGTGTGGCGAGGCGGGAGCAAGCGTTTGCTGCCTCGACGTGAACGCCGACGCCGCGGCCGGGACCGCGGCCGCGATCCGCGGGGCGGGGGGCGAGGCCTCGGCGGCGCGGCTCGACGTCCTCGACGGCGAGGCCGTCACGGCCGCGTTCGAGGAAATCGCCGCCGCGCGAGGGTCGCTGGACGTGGTGGTGTGCACACCCGGGGTGAACGTGCGCAAGCCCCTCCTCGACTACACCGACGAGGAGATTGACCGGGTCCTCGGCGTCAACCTGAAGGGCGGCGCCCACGTCATCCAGGCGGCGGGGCGGATCATGAAGGAGCAGGGCTCGGGGTCGATCATCCTGTTCAGCTCCATCCGGTCCGTCGTGGTCGAACCGGGGCAGAGCATGTACGCGGCCACCAAGGCCGGGATCGTGCAGATGGTGCGCTCGGCGGCCGCCGAGCTCGGCCCGTCCGGCGTGCGGGTGAACGCGGTCGCGCCGGGGGTGATCGACACGCCGCTGACGGCGCCCATCAAGGACCGGCCCGAGTGGTACGGGGCGTATGCGCGGCGCAACATCTTCGACCGGTGGGGGAGCGCACGCGAGATGGCGGGCCCCACGGTCTTCCTTGCGTCGGATGCCGCGAGCTACGTGACCGGCACGGTGCTCTTCGCCGATGGCGGCTGGACCGCGATCGACGGGAGGTTCACGCCGCCCGGAATGTGATCGGGCGGGTTACCCGTGGTGGGGCGGCCCGCTCGGCCAGTGCCGCTGGCGGCTACAACTCGAAGTCTACCCCGCGGATCTTCAGCACCCGCAGGACCGCCTCGCCGATCTTGTTGTTGGGGGTGGACGCACCCGCCGTGATTCCCAACTCGAACGGCCCGGCCGGGAGCCAGTCCGCCGTGGTCACCTCGGGGGCATTGGCGTCCAGCTCCGGCTTGTGGCGAATGATGCCGGTGTCCATGTCGATGCAGGACGCGTCCTTGACGTGGAACGTGGTCGTGTACTCGCGGCACAGATGGGCGAGGTGGTTCGTGTTCGAGGAGTTGTAGCCACCCACCACGAGCATGATATCGGGAGGGTCCTGCATCATCTCGAGCACGGCGTCCTGGCGCTCCTGGGTCGCGGAGCAGATCGTTCCGAACGAACGGAAGTGTGCCTCCGCGTGCTCCTCCCCGAAGCGCTCGGCCATCATCTCCCGCAGGCGGGCACCGATGGCGAGCGACTCGGTGGCAAGCATTGTGGTCTGGTTGGCCACTCCGACCTTCCCGAGGTCCCGGTCAGGGTCGAAGCCGGTGGATGAGCGGTTGCCGAAGTGGTCGATGAACGTCTTGCGGCTCGGGGCGGATTCGTCCCCGGTCATGTAGGCGCCCACGATCTCCGCCTCGGCCATGTCCCGCACGACGATGTACTTGCCGCCCTCGTGACGGTGCACCTGGCTCGCCGTGGCCCGCGACTCCTCGTGCGTGTGCTTGCCGTGGATGACTGCGGTATAACCGTCGCGGGCGTAGCCGTTGACCCGCTTCCAGACCAGAAGCACGGAGCCGCATGTGGTGTCGACCAGGACGCATCCGATGTCCTGGAGCTTCTTCATGTCGGCCATTGTCACTCCGAACGCCGGAATGATCACGACATCGTCGTCGGTGATGTGGCCGAAGTGGAATTCGCCGTCGTCTCCCGGGATGAGCGATTCGATGCCCATTTCGCTCAACCGGCGGTTCACGTGCGGGTTGTGGATGATCTCGCCCACCAGGTAGACGCGCTTGTCCGGGAACTTGTGGCGCGTCTCGTAGGCGTAGTCGACGGCCCGGTCGACCCCGTAGCAGAAGCCGAAGTCCTTGGCGAGCCGGACCGTGATGTCGCCGAACACGTCGGTGTAGGCGCGTGAGCGGATCCGCTCGACGATGGACGAGTGATACTCCGAATCGATGAGGGGCCTTACCTCGGCCTTGAGCCCGAAGCCCTTGCGAAAATAGGTCTGCTGCATGGAGAAGAATATACATTCCAAGACACGCCGGGGGTATTGTCCGGCATGCGGGGGCTTCGCCGATCCGGCGCGACCGGCGCGAGGAGCCCGCAAACCAGGACCCGAATGGAGCAGAGTCTTGCTGAGCCGGTTGATCTTCCTTTTTGTCGCCGTCCCCCTGGTGGAGCTGGCGATCCTGCTGCAGATCGGGCAATGGATCGGGCTCTTCCCCACCTTTGCCCTGGTCGTGACCACCGGCGTCGCGGGTGCGGCGCTTGCACGGCAACAGGGGCTCCGGGCGTTCGTGGCGGTGCAGCGGGAACTGGCGTCGGGCCGCCTGCCCGGCCGGTCGCTTCTCGACGGACTGGCAATCCTGGTGGGCGGAGCCTTCCTGCTCACGCCCGGCATCCTTACCGATGTGGCCGGCTTCAGCCTCCTCTTCCCGGCTTCCCGAAGGTGGCTTCAGCGCATCGTGCGCCGCGGACTGGAGCGCCGAATCCGCGAGGGGACGGTCGAGTTCAAGGTGTACGGGCCGGGAGGCGGGGCGACGACCGGGCGCGGGGAAGTGCACACGCGTCAGCCCCGTGATGGAGAGGAGCGGTGAACGCAGTCCGGCCGCTGATTGCAAACCGCCCGTTGAACGGAGGGGATCGGTGACACAGGACATCTCGTTTCTGGAACGGCTCCTGGACGCACCGGGCCCTTCCGGCTTTGAATCGCGTCCGGCCCGGGTGTGGCGGCGCGAGGCGGAGTCCTTTGCGCAGTGCTGGAAGGACGTGGTCGGCAACAGCTACGCGGCGGTGCGGCGGGATGCGCGGCCGCTGGTGCTGCTCGCCGGTCACATCGACGAGATCGGCCTGCAGGTGACCCATGCGGACAAGTCGGGCCTGCTCTACTTCGGGGGCATCGGGGGCTGGGACCCCCAGGTGCTTGTCGGCCAGCGCGTGCGCGTGCTGGGTGCGAAGGGCGATGTCCCCGGCGTGATCGGGCGGAAGGCCATTCACCTCATGGAGGCGAAGGATCGCGAAAAGGCGGTGATGGTGAAGAAGCTGTGGATCGATGTCGGCGCCGCGTCCAGGGAGCAGCTGAAGGATCTGGGCGTGCGCGTGGGCGACCCGGCCGTGCTCGACTCGGGGATGGTGCGCCTGGCCGGGGACAGGGTCGCGAGCCGCGCGATCGACAACCGCGTCGGCGCGTTCATCGTGCTGGAGGCGTTGCGTCTCGCGGCTGCAGAGGGTGGACGGGTGGGGGCGGTGGCCGTGGCGACCGCGCAGGAGGAGATCGGCTACTCGGGGGGAGGAGCTCGCACGAGTGCGTTCGATCTCGCACCGGACGTCGCGATCGTGGTGGACGTGACCCACGCCACGGACGTGCCGGAGGTCGACAAGAGCCTGGTGGGGGAGCATGAGCTGGGTGGTGGCCCGGTGCTGACCCGCGGCTCGGCGGCACACCCGGCCGTGTTCGAAATGCTGGCCGAGACGGCCGACGCCCACGACATCCCGTACTCGATCCAGGCCGCGCCGCTGCGGACCAGCACCGACGCGGACGCCATTCATCTGGCACGCGGCGGGGTTCCCACCGGGCTCGTGTCGGTGCCGAACCGCTACATGCACTCACCAAGCGAGATGGTGGCCGTGTCCGACCTCTTCCATGTGGCGCGTCTGCTCGCCGCGTTCGTCGCACGGCTGGACGAAGGGGCCGACTTCGGGCGGGGCTGAGGGCGCAGCCCGAGCGGGCACCGTGACCCGGGCTCCCGGCCGGGACCGGACGCCGGCACGACCTGCGTCTCTGCGCCGCGACCGTGACTTGCCTATACTTAATGGCTAACCACCACTCGAGAGAAACGAATACATGGTCGACGCCCGCGAAGTAATCAGAGAACTCCAGGACATGAGGGAAGAGGGTCACCTGTCCGACGCCCTCCTGCGGTACGCTGTCAAATCGCTCGACGGAGCCGATGCCCGCTTCAACTGGGTGGGCGTGTATCTCCTCAACGACGAGGGGCTGGAGCTCTGGCTCCACAACTACGTCGGGTCGCCTACGGAACACGCGAAGATTCCGGTGGGACAGGGTGTGTGCGGCACCGCCGTCGCACACGGCGCCAACCAGAATGTGCCGGATGTCAGCGAGTTCGAAGGCTATCTGTCGTGCAGCTCCGATGTGCAGTCCGAGCTGGTCGTCCTGATTCGGGCCGGAACCGAGATCTACGGACAGTTCGACATCGACTCCCACCAGCCGGCCGCGTTCAACAACCAGGACGAAGTGGCGGTCCAGATGATCGCCGACAAGCTGGCGGAGCAGATCGCTCACGAGCGCCGCTGACCACGAGGCGCCACTCGCGCACGGGGGGCCGCAGGCGACCGTGCGCTCCTTCCTGGCGCCCAACCCGGGGCCGGTCACCCTAACGGGGACCCGGAGCTATGTGGTCGGGGGAGCGGTAGCGGCCGTTATCGATCCCGGGCCCGCGATCGACGAGCACATTGCCGCTTTGGCGGAGGTGGTGCGGGGCGCCCGGGACGTCGTAGTGCTTCTGACTCATGCGCACGGTGACCACGCGGACGGCGCAGGGGAGCTGGCGCGCCTCACCGGCGGGGAGGTTTGGGGCCCGGGCGGGGACCGTGATCCGGTCGACGGCCAGGTCTTCGCCACAAGCGTCGGCGGCCTCGTCGCGGTGTGGACTCCGGGTCACGCGCGGCGTCACTTCTGCTTCCACCTTCCCGGCGAGGGCGCGGTCTTCACCGGCGACCTCGTCCTGGGAGAGGGCGACACGACCTGGGTTGGCGAATACCCGGGAGGCGTCCGGGACTACCTCGATTCGCTCGACCGCGTGGAAGCGCTCGGCGCCCGCGTTCTCCTTCCCGGCCACGGAGACCCCCTTCCCGATCCCGCCGAGGCCATCGGCCGCTTTCGCGCCCACCGGATGGCACGCATCGAGGATGTGCGGCGGGCCATCGCCAAAACGGGGACTGCCGACGCCCGGACCGTGGCCCGGGGCGTATACGGGGCGCTTCCGCCGGAGATCTTCGACATGGCCGTCTCGTCGGTCGAGGCGATTCTGGACTACCTCTCGGACGCCGGATAACTTGCCCGGATGATACCGGCCACCCTCTCCAGGTCTCTCGTGGAGATCTGCGGACGTGACGGCGTGATCTTGGACGAGGACCGGCTCCTCGTCTACGAGTCGGACGCCCTCACCGCGTACCGCCACCGTCCCGGCGCGGTGGTGTTGCCGCGGTCCACGGCCCAGGTACGGGGAGCGGTGGCCGCGATCGCGGCGCACGGCCTGCCCATCGTGCCCAGGGGAGCCGGTACGGGGCTGTCCGGAGGCGCGGTTGCGCTCGGCGGTGCGATCGTCATCGGAACGGCGCGCATGAACCGCATCCTGGAGATTGACGCGGCGAACCGGCGCGCCGTATTGCAACCGGGGGTGATCAACGCGGAGCTGTCGGGCGCCGCGCGGCGGCACGGGCTCTACTACGCCCCCGATCCGTCATCCCAGACGACGTGCACGATCGGGGGCAACGTCGCCGAGAACTCGGGAGGACCGCACTGCCTCAAGTACGGTGTCACCTCGCGCTACGTGACCGGCCTGACGGTCGTGCTGGCGGACGGGTCGGTGGTGAAGCTGGGCGGACAGGGCCGGGACGCTCCCGGGGTGGACCTGGTCGGCCTTTTTGTCGGCTCGGAGGGCTGCTTCGGGATCGCCACCGAGATCGAGGTCGGGCTCCTGCCCATACCGGAAGGCGTGCGCACCCTGCTCGGGATCTTCGACCGCATCGAGGACGCGGGACGGGCCGTGTCGGATATCGTGAGCGCGGGACTGCTCCCCGCCGCGATGGAGATCATCGACGGGCCGACGATCCGGGCCGTGGAGGACAGCGTCTTCGCCGCGGGGTACCCGACCGACGCCGAGGCCGCACTCGTGATCGAGTTCGACGGCGTGGAAGCCGGGCTTGACCGGGATGCCGGGCGGGCCAGGCGATTCTGCGAGCGGGCGGGCGCCCGCGAGGTGCGAAGCGCGCGCGACGAGGATGAGCGCCTCGCGCTCTGGAAGGGGCGGAAGAAGGCGTTCGGCGCGATGGGACGGATCGCTCCCGACCTGTTGGTGCAGGACGCCACGGTGCCGCGAACCTGCCTGCCGTCGATCCTGAAGGGCATCTCCGAGATCGGGAAGCGCTACGACCTCGTCGTGGCCAACGTCTTTCACGCCGGCGACGGGAACCTGCACCCCAACATCCTCTTCGACCGCCGGGACGAGGACGAGTTGGCGCGAGTCGAGCGCGCGTCCAGGGAGATCATGCACCTTTGCGTCGATTCGGGAGGCACGATCACCGGCGAGCACGGGGTCGGGCTCGACAAGAAGCACCACATGGCGCTCATCTACGGCCGCGCCGAACTCGATGCGATGTGGGGTGTGCGCCGCGTCTTCGATCCGAAGGGCACGATGAATCCGGGCAAGGTCCTCCCCGAGGACACCCCGGCGGCCCCGGCGCCGCCGTGAGGGGCGCGGTGGCCTCGCCGGACCGACTGCTCGGTCTGCTGCCGGAGGGGCAGGTGCTCACTGGAGAGCGTGCCGCCGCGTGGACGGGTGGCGCCCCCGCGCGCGCGGTCGTCTTCCCCGCCAGTGTGGAAGAGACGCAGGCGGTGGTGTGCGTCGCCAACGAGACGGGCACTCGTCTCCTCCCCGCCGGACGTGCGAGTTGGCTGGGCGCGGGCGGTTGGGCCGCCGCGCGCGAGGCCGTCGTCGTGTCCAGCGAACGGATGGACGAGGTGCGGCACTACGAGCCCGCCGACCTGACCCTGTCGGCGGGTGCCGGGCTCGGCTGGACCGGGCTGTCGCGCGTCGTGCGGCCGAACGGTCAATGGCTCGCGGTGGATGCGCCGGGCGTGGGCCTCGGGACGGTGGGCGGGGTGGTGGCGTGCGGGGTGTCGGGGCCGCTGCGGGGGCGCTATGGGGCCGCCCGCGACAACGTGCTCGGATTGGAGGTGGTCACCGGGGGCGGCCGGATCCTGCGGATTGGGGGACGGGTGGTGAAGAACGTCGCCGGGTACGATCTGGTCCGCCTCTTCACGGGCAGCCGCGGAAGCCTGGGCATCATCACGAATGTGTCGGTGCGGCTGTTTCCGCGCGGGGAGTCCGATGTGACGCTGCGGTTCGGTGGCGGGGCGGCAGAGGTTGTGGAGATGGCACGGGCGGCTTGCACCAGTGTCCTGCCGGTCGTGGCGGTGGAGGTGGAAACAGGCGGGGCCGGGGCCGAGCCGATGACCCTGATCGTGCGTCTGCTTGGGGGGCCGGACGAAGTGGACGAGGTGTGCTCACGTCTTGCCGTGTACGTCGGCGCCGAGCCGGATGCCGTGCTGCGCGACGGAGACAGCGAGGCGTTCCACGACGATCGCACGGGCTGGGAAGCCGATGCGACGGTGGTTGCGCGGCTCACGGCGCTGCCGGACAGGCTCGGGCGCGTTCTGGAGCGGGCCCGAGCCATCGCCGCCGTGATGGGTGGGGAGGTTTCGGCCGACGCGATGCACGGTGTGGTCAGGGTGAAGGGATCGCCGGCGCCGGACCGGGTGGATGCGCTGACGGAGGCCATGTCAGGGACCCGCGCGGCAATGGAGGAGGCGGGCGGCACCCTGACGCTGAGCGATGCTCCGCGCGAGGTGGCCGCGCGGGTGGGGTGGTCGGGTGGGGTGGGGGAAGACGGAGGGCTCGGCGCGCGGATCAAGGCGCTTTTCGACCCGAACTCGATTCTGTCGCCGAGGTGCCCGTGAGCACGGCGGCCGAATCGCTGGCGCGGGCGGTCAGGGAGCAGGAAGAGGGACTCCTCAACTGCGTCCACTGCGGGTTCTGCCTTCCGTCCTGTCCCACCTATCGTCGGCTGGGTGACGAGGCCGACTCGCCCAGGGGCCGGCTGTACCTGATGCAGGCGGTGGTCGAGGGAAGACTGGACCCGGGCGCGGACGCCTTCCAGACACACATCGGGCGCTGCCTGGGGTGCCGGGCGTGCGAGCCCGTGTGTCCCTCGGGGGTTGCGTACGGCAACCTCCTGGAAATGGCGCGCTACGTCGGCGGCGAAGCCAAGCGGCCGCCCCTTCTCTCCCGGCTGTTGCTGCGCGTGTTCGGCACGGAATGGATCGCCCGCGCGCCCCCCCTTCCTCCCCGGGTGTTGGTGCGCGGTTGCGGGCCGGAATGGGCCCCCCCCCCCCGCCATGTGGGCGGGCCGCCTCTTCCGCGCCACCGGGATACCCGCGCTGCTCACGCGGATCCTGTCCGGCTCCCGTGCCCCGAGCGGACCCCGGCTGGGCGTGGCCATGCTGGCGGCGTCGGCGCCGGCCCGGGGCGTGCTGACCGGGACGAGGCGCGCCGCGGGAAACGATGTTCCCGCCGCGGGAACCGGGCCCACGGTGGGTGTGCTGACCGGCTGCGTTCAGGCGGGGCTGTTCTCCCGTGTGAACGACGCCACCGTGCGCGTCCTGGAGGCCAACGGCTACCGTGTCGTTCCCGTGCCGGGGCAGGGGTGCTGCGGGGCACTGCACGCCCACGGCGGCGACATCGAAGCCGCGCGGGCCATGGCGCGCCGCAACGTGACGGCATTCGAGGCAGCGGGCGTGGACTACGTTGCCATGAACGCCTCCGGCTGCGGCGCGGCCATGTCCGACTACGGTTCCCTGCTCGCGCACGACGAGGCCGCGGCGCAACGCGCGCTCGACATCGCGGGGCGCGTGAGGGACATCTCCCAGCTTCTCGCCGCGAGGGGTCCGGTGGCGGGGGCCGACCTTCCGCTGTCGGTGACGTACGACGCGCCGTGCCACCTCCTGCATGCCCAGGGAGTGGCGGACCCCCCGGCGGTGGTGCTGAATTCGATCCCGGGACTGGAAGTTCACCCCCTCGAGGGTGCCGCGGAGTGTTGCGGGGGCGCCGGAATCTACGGGCTGACCAACCCCGGTCTGGGGGGCTGGATCGGGGGCGACAAGGTTGCGAGCGTGGTTGAAACCGGAGCGTCGGTGCTGGTGACCGGCAACCCGGGGTGCATGATGCAGATCGGTGCCGGCCTTGCGCTCGCCGGTCGCAAGGTTCCCGTGCTGCACCTGGTGGAGCTCGTCGACGAGAGCTACCGGCGGGGCGGCCTCTACGAAGGGCGGAAGCGGTGATCCATCCCAGCGTGACCATTGCAGAGGCCCGGAGCCGCGGCGAGGAGTGCCTGGCGCTTCTGCGGACCCTGGTCGAGACCGAGTCGCCGACCGGCGACGAGGCCGGCAACCTGACCATGGCGCGGTTGCTCGAGAAGGCGATCGCCGGCGCCGGTGGCCGAGTTGAGCGAATCCCGGCACCGGGGCTGGGCGTGCACCTTCTCGGCCGCTTCCCGGGTACCCGGCGGGACAGGGGTCCCCTCCTGGTGATGGGTCACATGGACACGGTTCACCCGGTGGGGACCCTGGAACAGTTGCCCTTCGAGGTGGTCGGAGGCAGGGTATGGGGCCCCGGCATCTACGACATGAAGAGCGGCCTGGCGGTCGCGCTCTTTGCCCTTCGCATGCTGGCCGAGAAGAACTCGGGTCCGGCGTCGGACATCACCTTTCTGATAACGTGCGACGAAGAGCGTGGATCGGGGAGTTCGCGGGACCGGATCGAGGCCGAGGCGCGGGCATCGCGCGCGGCCCTGGTGATGGAGCCGTCCGCGCCGGGCGGCGCGGTCAAGAGCCGACGCAAGGGGGTGAGCGCCTACGTACTCGAGGTGGATGGCCAGCCCGCTCACGCGGGGATCGAGCCGGAGGCGGGGGCGAGCGCCATCCACGAGATCTCACGGCAGATCTGCCGCATATACGAGCATGCGGACCCGGACCGAGGCACGACCGCCAGCGTGGGCGTCGTGGAGGGCGGAATCGCGGAAAACGTGGTAGCGCCTTCTGCTCGGTGCACAATCGACGTCCGGTTCTGGACTTCCGCCGAAGCAGAACGCATGGATGCCGCCCTGCGCTGTGCAGAGCCGGCCGATGGCCGGTGCACGTTGCGCCTGAAGGGGGGCATCAATCGCGGACCGCTCGAACAATCACAGGCGTCGGCGAAGATGCTTGTACATGCTCGCGCGCTGGCGGAGATGCTGGGTTTTGAGATCGGCGACAAAGCCACTGGTGGTGGAAGTGACGGGAACATCACCGCCTCCGTAGGGTGTCCCACGCTGGATGGACTCGGACCGGATGGCGGCGGGGCCCATACCTTGAAGGAGAATATCCTCCTGAGCGAGTTGCCGCGCCGCGTGGGTCTCATGGCCGCGCTATTCGAGACGTTGTAGTCCCTTGTCGTCACCCCGGTGCGGAACCCCTTCGCACAAATTTGTTTGGCACGGCGGAAATCTCGCGGGCGGGTCTTGTGCGGGTGCGCCAACCGGGTTTACAATCGACGGATGACGGAACCATCGTTCGAGCATGCCATGAACCGAATGCCACAATCTCGGGCGATCACTTTCACGGAGACAAACAATCAATGGAAGCCGGATCAGGAAGTGACTACCGCGCTGCTCTGAAGCAGGCGGAAACGGAGTTGGCGAACCACGAGAAGCGTAGAGAAGCGCTTCGGGCCACAATCGACGCACTCAAAACACTGCTTGGGGTGGCCGAGACGGCAGCACCGGCGCCAAAACCCCGGAAAAAGCGCGTGGTGCGCAAGCGCAGGAAGCGGAGGAAGAGTGCCGGAGCGGGTCATCCGGAAGTCCCGGCGGGCACCTTCAAGGGCATGGGGCCGACCTTCGCGTACCGCAAGTTCGTGGGCATCTACGGCACAGGGTACAGCGTGCCGCAGATTCGCGATGCGCTTATCCAGGGCGGGGTCGAGTCCAAGTCGTCCACGTCCCTTCTCACCGGGCTTCATTCCGTTCGTCGCCGGGACAAGTTGAAGGCAGAGGCGGAGCAACGGCGGAAAGCGTCCGCGTCCGGTGGGGCGGATTCCTCCGCCGGATAGGCCGAACAACCACTTCCCGAAACACAAGAGCGGACAGCGGCGGACGGGCGGGCCGGCAGGACATCGGGTCGTTCGTCCGTCGTTTGCCGTGTTCAGGAGCCGCGACGGACATGAGAATCGACAGGGCCGTATTGCGCGAAGTGCCACTCGAGCTAAGGGAGTTCTTCGAGATCAGCAGTGGCGGCATGCAAGCTCGCCGTGTTCTCTTGCTGACCCTCGAGGCCGCCGGCGTTGAAGCCTGGTCCGAGTGCGTTGCCGGCGAGACACCGGGTTATTCCTATGAAACAACGGACACCGCGTGGCACGTGCTCACCCGGTGGCTTCTGCCGGCGCTGGTGGGCACCGAGGTCGAAGACGCGCGGCATCTTGACCCGGTTCCGTGGCTTCGCGGGCATCCCATGGCCGGAGCCGCGGTTGAAATGGCGGGTTGGGACCTTGAAGCGAAGCGTCGCGGCGTCTCCCTGAGAGATCTGCTGGGTGGTGTCGCCAACGCCGTGCCCGTAGGGGTGTCCATCGGCATTCAGGGCACCGACGGCGATCTTCTTGACAAGGTTGAGCAACATGTCGCGGAGGGCTACCGGAAGATCAAGATAAAGATCAAGCCGGGGCGGGATGTGGACATGTTGCGGATGGTCAGGGATCGCTTTCCCGACGTCCCTATCATGGCGGATGCCAACTCGGCGTATACCCTGCCTGGGGATCTCGCGCGCCTGAGGGAGATGGACCAATTCGGGCTGATGATGATCGAGCAGCCTCTCTCGCACGAGGACCTGCTCGACCACGCGCAGCTGCAAGACCGAATCACGACGCCCGTGTGCCTTGATGAATCGATTCGCTCGCTCGGTGATGCGCGCCTCGCCATTCACCTGGAGTCGGGCAGGATTGTAAACATCAAACCCGGTCGGGTTGGAGGACTTGGCTCGTCGATTGCCATACACGACGCCTGCGTGGCCGCGGGCTGGCCGGTTTGGTGCGGCGGAATGCTGGAGTCGGGAATCGGGCGGGCGCACAACATTGCGCTGGCGACCCTGCCGGGCTTCACGCTGCCCGGTGACATCTCCAACTCCCGTCGCTACTGGGAGGAGGACATTGTGCATCCCGAGTTCGAGATGGTGGACGGGCTCATGCCCGTTCCGGATGGACCGGGGATCGGCATTACACCGCGGGTGGACCACATCGAGAAACTGACGACGCGCAAGGCGGTGTTCGACGCCTGACCCTGCCTGTGCAGCGCCCCGTGGCCCGGGCGAATCCGGCCCGCGGTGTGCTACGCCAGCCCTGACACGCCGCGCAAACACGCCGGACAGTACCGCCAGCGCGGATCGAGCGGTTCGCCGCAGGGACATTTGTTGCCGCGTGGGCGCGCACACATCGGGCATCCGGCGGCCGCGGGCGGAAGAGCGGCGTCACAACCGGCGCAGTGAACGGCCGCCCCCCGGGTCTGGGCGATGATCTGCCCGGCTTCGTGCGGCGTCGTGACGGACCGCGCGACCTGGCGCCTGGCGTCCCGGGACATCGAGCCCATGCCGTTGCGCCGCGCGAGGGTGCGCAGCGAGGTAATGGAAGCCCCCGACGTGACCGCGGTCCTGATTTCGTCGTCCACGACCAGGACTTCGAAAACCCCGCTGCGCCCGCGGTAGCCGGCGGTGCAAACGGCACAGTCCGTGCCCTCTCTTCCCAGACACCGGGAGCACAGCCGCCGCACCAGCCGCTGAGCGACGACGCCGGCCAACCCCCCGGCAACCAGGAATGGCGGCACGCCCATTTCCAACAGGCGCACGATGGCGCTGGGTGCGTCGACGGTGTGAATCGTGGTAAGGACCAGGTGGCCGGTCACGGCCGCGGACATGGCGATTTCGGCGGTCTCGCGGTCCCGCACCTCGCCCACCAGGATTACGTCGGGGTCCTGCCTCAGGATTGCGCGCAACCCCGACGGGAACCCCAGACCCGCCTTGCGGTCGATTTCCATCTGGGCGACGCCGGGGAAGCGATACTCGATCGGGTCTTCCAGGGTGACGATGTTGATCTTCTCCTCGGCGAGCTCGGCGACCGCGCCGGAGAGGGTGGTCGTCTTGCCGCTGCCCGTGGGCCCCGCGGCCAGGAGAACGCCCTGGCGGCGGTTGAGGAGCTGGCGAAGGCGGCCAAGATCGTGGGAGGACAGCCCGAGCGACGACAGGTCGCGGGGAGCGTCGCCGGGATCGAGCAGGCGGAGGACCGCCTTTTCACCGCCGTGGGTGGGTATGGTGGACACACGTACGGTGAGCTCGGTGTCACGGCTGCGGGCGCTGAACCCACCGTCCTGGGGGCGACGCCGAACCGAGATGTCGAGGCCCGACATGATCTTGATGCGGGAGATCGCGGCCCGATGCGTCCCGGGGGGCAACTCGGTCGCGGTGTCGAGGATGCCGTCCACCCGGAAGCGCACCCGGGAGCCCGCCCCGAGCGTCTCGATGTGGATGTCGCTGGCGCGGCTGTCGATCGCCCTGGACAGCAGGTGGTCCACGATCTTCACGATCGGGGCGGCGCTCGCTTCCTGCTCCAGCACCCTGAGATCCCGCGGCCGATCGGCCCCGTCCCGGTCCGGAAGGCTGTCGAGCAGTTCGGGGAGTTCGCCGCCGTACGCGTCGATGATTCCCTGCGCCACCGCCGAATGGGGCGCGACCACCGCCTCCACATGAAAGCCGGACCGAAAGCGCAGGTCGTCAACCGCGTCGGTGTCGAGAGGATTCGCCATGGCGACCATCAGCCGCCGTCCGTCGACCGCGAGGGGAAGCACGCCCTTCCGCCTGGCGGTCCCGGGCTCGATCTTCGCGAGAGCCTCCGCTTCCGGCTTCAGGGGCGGGGTGGCGAAGGGCAGATTGAGCTGTGCGGCGAGGGCCTTCGCGATCTGTACCTCGTCAACCAGCCCCTTCCTGAGCAGGATGTCGCGAAGGCCTCGCCCGGAGCGGCGGTGTTCCTCTTCCGCGCTGCGCAATGCATCCGGTGTCAGGGCCCCGCCTTCCACCAGGAGCTGACCGAGTTGTTCGTCGCTCGCCGTCATGGTGACGGCAAGATGACGGGTTGCGCGGGGCGTCTACATGGCCGAGCGGGACCGATCGCCCAGGCGCAGCTACGGAATGGGGGCGCCCGGGCGCAGATCCATGGTCACTTCGGCTTCCACGTGCCCGATATCGGCCCGGTCCTTTATCGCGTCACGCAGGCGCGGGTCGATCTTCCGGTACGCCGCGAGCACGCCGTCGCGGAGCCGGTGCCTCAGCACCCTGATCGCGTTCACGTCGGGACGGCTCGTCCGCGTCTCGCTCCTTACGTCTTCGAGATGGTGCGGAGAGATCTCGAAGGGGACGACGCCCACGTCGTCCTGGCGATCCGAGTCGAGATAGTGGATCGATACGCTCACGTCGCCACGGGCCATGTGGTGCGAGATGTCGCCGATGGCGCGAAAACGCGCCGCGAGCGGGCTGATCTCGGTGCTGTGGGCAGCTTTGCGGTACCCGGATTCGACGAGCGTGAACATCCGGCGCAAACGCTCCGGAGTTGTCGCATCTCCGTCCGGAATTGTCGTATCCAGCTCCCTGCCACGCGCCTGCCGGTCATTGAGCGACAGCGCCCGCTCCATGTCCCGGCTGCGTGCCCGGTCGATGTTCTCGAGGATTCTGTCCGTAGTCCTGTTATACCTCATTGCGCCTCGCGAGAGTCGTTTATTCCATCTTATTCAAGGCCGAGAACGATAACGCCATACGGTTTGCCCGGCTAGGATCGGCGGGATAGCTTGGAGCGGCTAACGCTGGGCCGGCAGGCCCGCCTACCCGCCATCAACCCATGGCCAGCGCTGGAGTTGCTCCATGATGAGAGTACCCGAGCCACCGCGTCGCCCGGGGCGAACATATCGCCCTCGCCAGGGTCGTTTTCGCGGCGGCGGACTTCGGCGCGGACTGACGGTCCTGGCTGCGCTCGCGGTTGCCTCGACAGGTTCAGCGCTCGGCGGGCAGACGTCGGATGACGCGCTGTCCCACCGTGTCCCGTCGCCCGCACGTGCCACCTATCATGTTCTTGACACCCTGACGACGGCGATTGTTACGCCGGTGGCGGATGTGAGCATTGTACTGACCATGGCCATGACCCTTGGCGCGACCTTTGAGGCCGACCCGGCCGGTGTCCGGTTCACCGGTGAACTGGAGGCCTTCAGCGCCAGCCTGTCGGGCCCGATGGGCTCGCAGACCTTCGATGAGGACATTCCCGGCGCCTATGTCTTCGTTCTCGATCCCCGGGGCGGCGTCAACGTGGTATCGGTGCCCGAGTTTCCGGAACCCGCCGGCTCCACAACACCGGTCGTCTCTCTTGCTCACGAGATGTTCCCGCAGCTCCCGGACAGGGCGGTCCAGCCCGGGGACGGCTGGGTCGACACGGTCACATGGTCCCATGAATCGCCGGAGGCCGTGGTCACCACCACCAACGTGCACGTCTACACCCTGGTCGGGGACACGGTGATCGATGGCCGTACGCTTCTCCACATCGCGATTTCGGGAGAGGCCGAGACGAAGGGAACCGTCGGGGCTCCCGGAATGAGCGCGGAACAGGCCATTTCCGGAGCGCACACCGGGTTTGCCCTGTGGGATCCCGAGCGAGGCGCCATGCATTCGATGGAAATCACCCGAGACTACAGCGGCACCATGAATTCACCCATGGGGGAAGCCTCGATGAAGGTTACGGGGTCTTCCCGTCGCTGGCTGGAGAAATGACATGAGAGACGAGTACGAGACCCAATACGGCCGGGCCGCGGACGACAAGGAAGAATTGCCGCCCCGTCCGGCATTCTTGAATCGGCTGTGGATGGTCTTTGTGCAACCCGGCGACCTCTTCCGTCAGCTGGCGCTCAACCCGGCCTGGTACCCCATGGCGGCCTTCGTCGCGATCGTCGTGGCGCTGTCGATGTGGTTCATCCCGGTCGAGGCGTACGACGCGCTCATGCAGGCCAGGATTCCTCCGGAGCAAGCGGCGGAGATGCCCGAGATTCCCCCGGAGTTCATTCGCCTGACGACCGTCGGCGGCATCGCCGTCGTCTCCTTCCTGTTTCCGCTCCTTCTGAGCCTGATCAGCTACGTCATCTTCGTCTTCATCCGCGGCGACGACGCGAGCTTCAAGCAGCACCTCAGCGTCATGTCCCACGTGGGTGTCATCACCGCCGTCGGCAGCCTGTTCGTCATGCCGCTCCGGATGCGGAGTCTGGACATCGAGCAAGTCCTGTCGGTGGGCACCTTCTTCCAGTTCCTTCCCGACGGCTTCCTGTTGAACATGCTTTCGCGGATCGACCTCTTCGGGCTGTGGGCGTGCGTGGTTGCCGGGATCGGGCTGTCGGTCATCGCGTCGCGGCAAAAGTGGGGGGGCACCGCGTCGATCCTTGTCGCGCTGCTGGTAGTCGTGGCAATAGTCCAGGCACTCTTCACCGGGTGACGGCTTCTCCGGCGGAGTTGACGGAGGCGGGGGCGCCAGGGAAAAAGGGGATCGCGAGCGGCCGCCTGGGTCGCGCGGTCCTCCTGGTGGCCGCGGTTGCAGCTCTGTTCCACCTCTTCGGCGCGGGATTCTCGCCTTTCACCGCGCTTGTCCAGCGTCCCGTTCACCTGGCCCTCATGGGGACGCTCGCGTTCCTGGGGGTGGGTGTGCGCGCGGTCCCACGCACGAAGTGGGGGTGGGCGTTCAATGCCGTCTTCGGGTCGCTCCTGGTCCTGTGCGCGCTGTACCTGGTGTCGCAGAACGAGGCGCTGGTGGCGCGTTCGGGCAGCCCGACGACCGTGGATCTGGTGGCGGGAGCGGTAATCGTTGTCGGCGTCCTGATCCTGGCGCAACGGGCGACGGGGTGGGGGCTGGTGGTGGTCGCGATGGGGGCCCTGTTCTACGCGCTCGCCGGGCCATGGCTGCCGGGCATCCTGGCCCACCGCGGGTACGGCCCGGGTCGCCTCATCGAACAGCTGTTCCTGTCGACGGAGGGGATTTGGGGGGTCCCGCTCGGGGTGTCGGCGGACTTCGTCTACCTCTTTGTGCTCTTCGGGGCCTTTCTCGACGTCGCGGGTGGCGGCGCGCTCCTCATCGCGCTCGCCGACCGGGTGGCGGGACGCACCCGGGGAGGCCCCGCAAAGACGGCGGCGGTGGCGAGCGCCTTCATGGGTTCGCTGTCCGGCAGCGCCGTGGCCAACGTCGTCACCACCGGGACCTTCACGATCCCTCTCATGCGGCGTTCCGGCTTCCGCCCCTTCTTTGCCGGCGCCATCGAGGCGGCCGCGAGCACGGGAGGGCAGCTCATGCCACCGGTCATGGGCGCGGGCGCATTCATCCTCGCGACGTGGACGAACATCCCCTACGGCAACGTGGCTCTCGCGGCGGTGATCCCCGCCGTCCTCTACTATGCGGCCCTGCTCTGGGCCATCCACTTCCGCGCGACGAAGGTCGGGCTCAGAGGCTCCGATGCCACGCGGTCCGACGGCGTCCTGGGGCGCATCCACCTTCTCCTCCCGGTGCTGATCATCGTCCTGATGCTCGCGATGGGGCGGTCCCCCATGCGGGCCGCGTTCTGGGGGGTCGTGACCTCGCTGGCGGCGGCGTACGCGGTACGGCGCACGCGTCCCGCCCTGGCCGACCTCGCGCGCTCGCTCCGCGCCGGTGCCTCGGGAGCGGTCCAGGTGGCCGCGGCCTGCGCGGCGGCGGGGATCGTGGTCGGGGTGGCGTCGCTGACCGGCATCGGTCTCCGCATGTCGGAGCTGATCGTGGTCGTCTCGCAGGGCAACCTCATGATCGCGCTGATCCTGACGGCGTTCGGCTCGATCGTCCTCGGGATGGGACTCCCGACGACCGCGGCCTACGTGGTGCTCGCGGCGCTCGGCGCGCCGGCCCTGGTGGAGCTGGGCGTGCCCCTCCTCGGCGCCCACCTGTTCATCTTCTACTTCGGGTGCATCTCCAACGTGACGCCGCCGGTGTCGCTGGCCGCCTATGCTGCCGCCGGAATCGCGGGCTCGCCGCCGCTGAGGACGGCGTGGACCGCCATGGGACTTGCCGCGGCGGGGTTTTTCGTGCCGTTCATGTTCGTCTACGCGCCCGCACTGATCCTCGACGGGACGGTTGCCGAGATCGCGTCGACGGCGCTGACCGCGCTGATCGGGGTGGTGGCCCTCGCGGGCGCGGTGATTGGTTACGTTCGAGGGCCCCTCGGGCCGTTGCGCAGGGCGGTTCTGCTGGCCGCGGCGCTGGCGCTGATCGCGCCGAGCTTCCTGTGGGACGGGATCGGGCTGGTGCTGTTCATGGCGGCGGGGTTCGCCGGGGTCCGCGCAGGGCCCGGCGAAGAGCCCCCCGAGCCGGCGCCCGCGGGGTGACCGGACTTTCCAGAACTTCCAGAGGAGATTCGTCGGCGATGAAGCGTTTCCTGAAGCCTTACCTTGGTTCGGTGCTGGCCCTGACCGCCCTGGCCGCCTGTTCCGGATCCGGGCCGCAGCAGTTCCTGAGTCTGGGCACAGCGGGCACCGGGGGCATCTACTATCCGCTGGGCGGGGTGATCGCCGCGCGTCTGTCCGTCATGGACACGCTGCGGCAGTACACCGCCGAGGTCAGCGGCGGATCGGTGGAGAACGTCAACCGGCTCCGCGAGCGGCAGACGGACCTGGCCTTCGCCACGGGGAACACCGTCTACGAGGCGTTCAGCGGCGGCCAGGACTACGAGGACGCCGTCTCCGATCTGAGGATTCTTGCGCCCCTCTACCCGAACGTGACGCACATCGTGGTGTCGCGTGGCACCACTGCCGAGTCGCTGGCCGACCTGGTGGGCGGCACCGTGTCCGTCGGCCCGCCGGGGAGCGGCACCGAGCAGATGTCCCGCCAGATCCTTGAAGCGTACGGCCTGACCTACGACGACGTGACGCCCCGCTACCTGAGCTTCAACGAGTCGGCCACCGCATTGAAGGACGGCGCCATCGACGCCGCGATCATCTCGGTGGGCTACCCGGCCGCCGCCGTGCTCGAGGCGACGACAACCGGAGGGGCGCGTCTCCTTCCGATGGACGCGGAGCGGGTGCGGTATCTGCGCGAGACCTACCCGTACTACATGGGCGGCGAGATACCGGCCGGGACCTATCCCGGGACGGACGCGGCGGTGCCGACGGCGGCGATCCTGAACTGGGTGATCGGCATGGCGGATGTGCCGGAAGACGTGGTCGGCAACGTCGTTCACCTACTGGCCGATCAGCGGGCGAATCTTGCACAGGTGCACGACATGGTCAACCAGATCGACATGGCGTCTCTCCTGGACGCGCCCATCCGGTTGCACGCGGTCACGCAGGAGTGGGTGGACGGCAACCTGGGGGGAACTCGGGGGGCCCGATGACACCGCCACTCGGCTGCCAGCGGAGCCGCTTCTCGCTGCCGGACGACTTCCACTACCTGAACTGCGCGTACATGGGCCCCTTGCCGAGGGTGGCCGAGCAGGCCGGGACGCTGGGGCTGAGGGCGAAGCGCTTCCCCCAGGCAATCGTGCCGGATGACTTCTTCCGGCCGGCGGACGAACTCCGTGAGCGATTCGCCCGGCTGATCGGCGCGCCGGAAGCGAACCGGATCGCGACCGTTCCGTCGGTCTCGTACGCGGTCTCGACCATTACCCGCAACACGCCGATGGCCCCGGGGCGCAATGTGGTGATCGTGCACGAGCAGTTCCCCGGGAACGTGTACCCGTGGCGGCGGCTGGTGGAAGACAAGGGCGGCGATCTTCGCGTGGTCCGACCGCCCGGGGAGGGTGGGCGGGGGCCGGGGTGGACGGAGAGAATCCTCGCCGCGATCGACGGCGCGACCGAGGCGGTTGCCATGGGAACCGTACACTGGACCGACGGTACGCGCTTCGATGTCGGTGCCGTTCGCGACCGGACCCGCGAGGTCGGCGCGGCCCTGATCCTCGATGGGACCCAGACGGTTGGAGCCGCGCCGATCGACGTGGGGGAGCTGGATCCCGACGCGCTGGTCGTTGCCGGCTACAAGTGGCTCCTCGGTCCGTATTCGCTGTCGCTCGCCTACTTCGGCGAGCGCTATCTCGACGGCGTCCCTCTGGAGGAGACGTGGAGCGGCCGCCGCGACTCGGAAAACTTCGCCGGCCTGGTCGACTACGTGGACGACTATCAGCCGGGCGCAATCCGGTTCGACGTCGGGCAGCGCAGCAACTTCGCCCTGATTCCGGCCCTCTCCGCCTCGCTCGACCTGGTGCTGGAGTGGGGTCCGGAGCGGGTATCCTCCTATTGCAGCGCCCTTATGGACGACGCATTCCCCCGTCTCCGGGAGCTGGGGCTCGGGATCGAGGACGACGGGTGGCGCTCACCGCACCTCTTCGGTCTGAGGCTGCCCGCGGGTGCGGAGCTGGCCCGGCTCAAGGACTGCCTGGAACGCCACCGTGTCGGAGTCTCGTTCAGGGGAACCAGCGTCCGGGTGTCTCCCAACGTCTACAACACCAGGGACGATGTGGAAGCGCTGGTGGCGGCATGCACCGAGGCGCTGCGGGGCTGACCGGCGCCAGTCAGCGCACCGTCAGCCCGGGGCCGAACACCACCTCCGCCTCCGCGCCCACTTCGATCCCGTGCTCGGCGAACCACCCCCGGCGCACCTCGAGCACAAGCGCGGTGGCGATGTCCGAGTCGGTCAGGGTCTCGTCCAGGGCCGCCATCTGCTTGATGCCCGCGAGCCGGTTGCTGTCGTCGAAGAAGGCGATGTCGAGGTCGATGTACGTGTCCCGCATCCAGAACGAGCGCTCCTCCATGCGGGGGAAGACGAAGAGCATCCCCGTTCCGTCAGGCACCGCGTCACGGTCCATCAGCCCCTTTTCGCGCTCCTCGGGGATCCCCGCGACCTCGGCCACGACCGTGTCGGTGCCGAAGATCACCCACGCCGTCCCGGAAGCCGGTCGCGGCACAACCTGCCCGCGAGCCTCGCCCGCCTGTCCGTTCCCGGCCCCGGCGTCGCCCGTGCTTGCACCTCCGTTGCCCGATCCGCACCCGGCGGCGATCAGCGCCGCGAAGATGGCTGCGAGGGTGGCTGCGCGGACCGCACCCGCGGGCAGCCGGACTCCGATGTCGTTGACGTGTAGTGCTCTGAGCATGCCGGTCCCTGTCGCCGTCGTGATCCTCCGGACTAACTTACTGCCACCGTTCAGTCACCCCCAACTGAGAAGGACCACCGCGTGAGCATCGACCAGGAACTGCTCGACATCCTCGTGTGCCCTCAGAGCAAGGAACCCGTGGCCATGGCGGGCGCGGAGCTGCTGGACCGTCTGAATGCGGCGATCGAGGCGGGCAGCGTGCTGAACCGCGGCGAAGAAGCGGTGACGGAGCCGGTGACCGAGGGCCTCCTGCGCGAAGACGGGCGGATCCTCTACCCGGTGCGCGAGGGCATCCCCATCATGCTGATCGACCAGTCGATCGACGTGTCGCGGGTGTAGGCGGCGTCGCTTCGGCAGCTCCCGGGGCTGCCCGGGGCAGCGCGCCCAGGGACAGCCGGTTCGCCGGGTCCGGGCGGCGCGCCTGGAACGATCATCCGGGCCGCACAATGGTTCCTTCGGCCACCGTGACCGCCTGGCCGACCAGTTCGACGCGGTCTCCCCGGGCGCGCACGGTGAGCGCGCCGCCCCGCGCCGACCGCTGCCGCGCCGACATCTCGGCCTTCCCGAGGATCCCGGCCCAGTACGGCGTCAGGGTAGTGTGGGCGACGCCGGTGACCGGGTCCTCGTCGACGCCGAGCCAGGGTGCGAAGAACCTCGACACGAAGTCGACGCCGGGCTCGGCGCCCCGTGCGGTGATCGCGACCCCCATGACGCCGCCGGGCAGCGAAACGCGGGTCAGAGCGCCGAAATCGGGCCGTGTGGCGAGGACGTCATCCTCCGAAGGAAGCACCACCAGTGCCACCTTCCCCGATGTGGTGAATTCGGCGGTGGCCGCCTCGACGCGCAGAGCCTCGGTGAGTCCGGCGGGCATCGGCCGCTCCGCGGGAGGATTCGCCGGGAAGTCCAGCCGCAGACGGCCGTCCTCGTCGTCGACGCCGAGCGGCCCCGAAGCCGACTGGAAGCGCACCGGCCCCGCGGCCTTCCTCTCGCGCAGGAGCACGTGGGCGCTGGCCAGGGTGGCGTGACCGCACAGCGGCACTTCCGCAACGGGAGTGAACCAGCGCAAGCGGCGGACGCCCCCCGCGCCGGCCGGGTAGACGAACGCGGTTTCGGACAGGTTCATCTCCGCCGCGATCCGCGCCATGGCCGAATCGGCCAGATCGTCGAACTCCAGACAGACGGCGGCCGGGTTGCCGCTGAACGGGGTATCGGTGAACGCGTCCACGGTGTAGAATGGAATCCCTCGACCGGTCATTTCTCTCCGGGCCTCGATGGGGTTGTCTGCAAGGGCCGCAAGGCCGGTGACATATGGTAAGATCCACATTCTGCGCTGCTTCGGAAGCCTTGGGCGAAGGTGCCGGGGAGCGATGTCCAGGCGACGACCGGGTTGACCACGGGTGAGCGGTCAGGGTGAGATGATCACGGCGGGCGGCTTCGCCCGCTTCTACACCCCGCTGGCAGCTACCAGCCTTCTCCTCACCGCCACCAACCCCATCCTCGCCGCCGCGCTCGCCCGCTCCCCCGATCCGGTGACGGCGCTGGCCGGATACAGCGTGGCCTTCGCGGTCTGCGGCGTCCTCTACGCTCCGCTGCTCGTGGTGCAGCAGGTGGCCGCCGCGCGTCTCCTGGCCGCGGGTTCCTTCTCGCCGGTCAAGCGCTTCGCATACCTGTCGGGCGCGGTGTTCTCCCTGATCGGCGCGCTCATCGCATACACCGGCGCGGGCGATGTCGTCTTTGCAGGGGTGGTCGGAGTCGGCCCCGAGGTGCTCGCCGAAGCCGTCCGCGCCATGCAGTTCCTGTGGCCTGTCCCCTTCCTGACCGCCGTGAGGGCCGCGCACCAGGGCCGCCTGGTCGCGGGTCACCGGACGCTGCCGATCGCCGTCGCCACCGGGGGCCGCACCGGCATTCTCGCGGTGGTCGCCTTCAGCCTGCTGGCGACGGGTGGCGGGGCGTGGCTCGGCGCGGCCGCCTTCACCGCCGGCCTGGTCCTCGAGATGTTCTGGGTGATGTGGTCGCCCACCCCGGACGTCCAGCTGGAGCAGGCGGATTGCGAGGCCGACAAGGAGAATGTGGCCCGCTTCTCGGCGCCCCTCATGCTCAACGTGGTCCTGTGGTGGGCTACCCCGCTGATCATCAACGCGGTCCTCGCGCGCACCGCCGACCCGGATCCGGCGCTGGCCGCGTTCGGGGTCGTCGAAGCGGTGGCGTGGTTCATCGCGGCACCGGTGGGGCAACTGCAGCACGCCAGCATCGCGCTGGTCGAGTGCTCCGAGACCCACCGCCGCGTGCGGGCGTGGGGCGCGACCGTGGCGTTCTCCATGATGGCCCTGATCCTCCTGCTGTCCCTGCCCGCCATCCGCGAGCCGATCCTCCGTTCCGTCTTCGCACTGGAGACCGGCCTGGTCGCGCTCGCCGGCGCCGCTCTCCCCATCGCGGCCGCGTATCCTCTGCTCTACGGGTTGCGGCAGTACTATCAGGGGCTCTTCGTCCGCTCCGGCCGCACCGTCGTGGTCGGTTTCGGCGCGGTGCTGCGCGTGGCGAGCATCGTCATTGCGGCCTTCTTCGTGCGGGAAGCGGGGCTGACCGGGGCGGTCCTCGGGGTGAGCCTGGCGGTCTTCGGACTACTGATCGAAGGGCTGTTCCTGGAGCGCTACGCCCAGCGGGACGTGATGCCGGAGCTGCGCGCGAGCCGCCGCGCCGCCGCGGTCAACCCGGATGCGTTCGAAGGGGTGACGTAGGCGCGGGAACGACCGCCGGAAACGCCCGTTTCGGCGGTCCGGCGCCCACCGCAGGCACGCCGCCGGAGCCCGCCGCAGGAAGGCCGCCGTCGCCCCCCTTCAGGCCGCCCGTTTCTTCCGTCTCAGGAAGTCCATCATGATGTGCTGGCCGAGCGTCATCGTCGACGTGAAGTACGCCTTGCCCCGCGAGATCTTCGTCACCTGCCGGACGAACCGGACGAGGTAGGGGTCGTTGGCCAGCATGAAGGTGTTGATGGGGATACCGGCGCGGCGGCACGCCGACGCCTCGCGGTAGGTGGCACGCAGGATCTTCCGGTCGAGGCCGCCCGAATTCTTGTAGATCCGGTCGCCGTCGAGGGTGATCGCGCTCGGCTTGCCGTCGGTGATCATGATGATCTGGCGCATGTCCTTCTTTTGCGACGTCAGCAGCCTGCGGGCCAGCTCGAATCCCTCGGCCGTGTTGGTGTGGAAGGGGCCGACCCGGGCCTTGGCCAGCAGCGCCAGCGGAATCTCCTCCGCGCGGTCGCCGAAGGTCACGACGCGCAGGGAGTCGCCCGGAAACTGGGTGCGGATGAGGTGCGAGAGGGCCAGCGCGACCTTCTTCGCGGGCGAGAAGCGGTCCTCGCCGTAGAGGATCATCGAATGGGAGATGTCCAGCATGAGGACGGTGGCGCACGACGACCGATAGTCGGTCTGGTGGACCATGAGGTCCTTGTAGTCGAGCGCCAGCGGAACCTGGACCCCCTCGCGCGCGATCGCGTTCTTGAGCGTCTCGGAGATATCGAGGTTGAGGGTGTCGCCGAATTCGTACGGCTTGCTTCCCGCGTCGGACTCCACCCCCGTCGCGTATTCCCGGGTCTCATGGGACCCGATGCTGGACTTGCCCATCGACGCGAGCAGGTTCCTGAGTGCACGGTAGCCGAGGAAGTCGAGCCCCTGCCGGGTCAGGTTGAAGTTGACCTGGAGGGCGGCGCTGCGAGCTTCGTCCACCTGTCCCGCGCCGGTCGCGTCGCCGCTTCCGCCCGCCATCCCGGACGGGTCCCCGTCGAGGGTTATGTACCCCTCGTCCACCAGCTTCTGGACGATCTCGTCAAGGATGTCGGCGATCTCGTTCAGAACGTCCGGATTGCCCGGACCATCGCCCCTGAGTTCCTCGATCATTTCGGGCGTGAGCTGGCCGCTCTGCATCAGCGCCTTCAGGATCGCCTGTTTCAGAGCCTCGACCGAGGATGTATCCTCCAGCCCGGACCAGCCCCAATAGGGATGGAAGTGAGGCCCTCCGGCGAAGCCCCCGTCCAGGAGGAACTCGGAGAGCTTTTCGATGAGGCTCTCCAGGTTGAGGGCGTCGAGCCACCCCTTCCTGAACCTGGTGTAGGTGGTGAAGCGCATGATGAACAGTAGACGGCCAGGGGCGATGACGCCACGCAAGTCATGAAGAGCGATCCCGAGGACTTTCGCCGGGCGCTCCTGGACCACTTCGACCGCCGGCGCCGGCCGCTACCGTGGCGGAGGGAACGGACCCCGTACCGGGTGATGGTGTCGGAGTTCATGCTCCAGCAGACCCGTGCCGAAACGGTCGTACCGTACTACGACCGCTGGCTGCGGCGGTTCCCCGGGTGGGACGCATTGGCCGGCGCGACCGCGGACGATGTCCTGCTGGCGTGGAAGGGCCTGGGCTACTACCGGCGGGCGCGGAGCCTGCACCGGACGGCAGTGATCGTGCGGGAGCGGTACGGCGGCCGGCTCCCCGGGGACCCGGCGGAGCTCAGGACGCTGCCCGGGGTGGGGGAATACACGGCGGGCGCGGTCGCGAGCATCGCCTTCGGCGTTCCCGTCCCGGCGGTGGACGGAAACGTGAAGCGCGTTCTTTCCCGGCTCCTGGATGTGGGTGACCCGACCGCCGCCCAGCTGCGGGACGAAGCCACGCGTCTCCTGGATCCGGAGCGCCCCGGCGACTTCAACGAAGCCATCATGGAACTGGGGGCAACCGTGTGCACACCCCGGTCCCCGCGCTGCCACCGCTGCCCGGTGAGACCTCATTGCCTTGCCGACAAGGCGGGCACGGTGGGAAGTCGCCCCCTGAAGCGGCGCCGGCCGCCACTCCCCCGGGTCGACTACGTCACGGCGGTGGTCGTGCGCGGCGGCGCCCCCGTCACCCTCCTCACCCGGCGACCCGCCACCGGCCTCCTTGCGGGCATGTGGGAATTCCCGACCGCCGAGATCCACCGCCACCCGGCGGGCGCCACCGCCGCCACCGGCGCCCCCGCCCCCCCCCCCTACCCCCCCCCGCGGCCTGTCCGGCGCCCCGCGCGCTCATCCGGTCCCCGTCAAGCACACCTTCAGCCACTTTCACGCGACCTACCACCCCGTGATCGTGCGCTGTGATGACGCCGCCGACAACGCGTCCGCCATGCCTGGGGGCACATCCG
>MPNE01000060.1 GCA_002238865.1 Gemmatimonadetes bacterium bin94
ATCGATCCCGATGATGGTAACCTCTTCCATGTGGGTGCCTCCTCCCTCAGATGGTTCGACAACGATCGCTCAGTACCATCTTGGCACATCGCGATGCCGTCGGGAGGGGGCGTCCACTCCATCGGCTTGAGCACCTTAGCGTGCTCCAAGCCAGCCCTGCGGACGCCCGCAAAGCCGTGCGGGAGCCGAACGACAGCGCCGTCCAAGGGCGCAGCCACGATGAGGTGGGTGAGGCCGCCCGCGAGGTTGGTCGCCCGGTACTGGCCGGACGCTTCACTGCGGAGGCGCGGTCGGCGGATGGGGTGGGGCCGAAAAAGCCATTCATCGGGGGCGGGAGATCGGCCGGTTGGGCGTTGGCCTCACTCCCTTCCGAGCCCGCAACTTCGTCCGCCGCCGTCCAATTCGATCCGATGACATCCGGCGCATTTTTGCATATCGGAAGTGATACGGAGATCGTGGATGTATTACGTAACACATTGTCACATATGAGCTTACGGGCTTCCGGGATAGTTCTGTAAGACTTTAGACGATTTTCTGCCGTGATTCAGGCCCGTTGTGTTCCGCCGTTACGTCAGGGTTGAGCGCGGTCTGGCTTGTGACGATGCAAGTTTCCCGGCCGCGGACGGCTGGCGCGCACGTCAATACCCGGTTCCGCAGTAGGGCCGCTGATCTACGCTCTTGACCCCTAAAGCCCCAAAGCCACGATGAGCATGGCGATCACAACCAGGCCAAGGCAGACCGCGCGCAGCAGGGAGAAGGGACGACCCGGGAGTTCCCGTCCCCGCCATCGGTGGTACAACATCCCTCCCAACCTGATGCTCGCGCCGCCGCCCACAAGCAAGGCAAGGAACTGCAGGTCGATGGTCATGGCTCGACTCCATACTCGCCGCACACCGATTCGGCCGGGGCGGGGTTCCCCACCACTCCCCTGATCCGCCCCATCGCCTCGAGGTCCATCCGGACCTGAAGCGGCACCGCGTCCTCGGACATCATGTCGCCGCGGAATGCACCGATGTGCACGTGGGGGTGAAATGACGACCCGTTGTTGCCGATGCGGGCAATAGGGTCACCAGCCTGCACGGTGTCGCCCTGGGAGACGAGCACCTCCCGGACGTGAACGTACGCGACGTGCACATCCGTCAGCTCGCCGTCTGCCAGGCGCCCGAACCCGATGGCGCTCGAGCGGCCCTGGCCGCGCACACCGGGGACCGTGGACTCGGGATTGATCTGGACGCCGATCACGACTCCATCGAAGGGGGCCAGAAGCGGCTCGCGCCAGCCATGCCAGTCCTCGTTGCGGGTTCCGTCGCCGCTATGCAGCGACAACAGGTTGCCGTCCGGTCCACCGCTTCGCTGCACGACGACGCAGTCCGCGGCAAGCGCGTCGGGCACGTGATCCTCTGCGCCGAGAGCGTGTTCGGAGCACTGGAACCGCGCGGCCACTGGCGGGTGGATGGTGACAACCTCGATCGCCGTGTTGTCCGACTGCGCCCCGGCTGGCGCTGAGGCCAGCGGGTGGGCGAGAGCCGCGAGGATCGCGGTTGCGGTGATGGTCCGGATCGGTTGCCTGGTCATGGCGGCTTGTGCTCCTTTGTGGGCCGGGAAGTTCGATTCGGAGAAATCCAGCGTCAAGGAGAGGTGAATGAACCAGGCCGTCGCGGCTGCGCGCGCCGTGCTTTTCGACTTCGACTTCACGCTGGCGGATTCTTCCGAAGGAATCACCGTCTGCATGAATCACGCGCTGGGCCGGCTGGGGCTCCCTCCGGCTTCGGCGGACGCCATCCGCAAGACCATCGGGCTCGATCTGCACACGGCGCTCAGGGTTCTGGCGGGCGAGGAGTGGAGGTCCCGGGAAGAAGAGTTCCTCGAGCATTTCATCAGGAAGGCGGACGAGGTGATGGTCGCCAGCACCGTCTTCCTGCCGGGCGCGGCGCGGGTGCTCCGGACACTTCACGAAGCAGGCTATCGAGTCGGGGTGGTCACCACCAAGTACCGGCACCGCGTCGAGGACGCCCTCGAGCGGGACGGGCTCCGCGAGCTTGTCGAGGTGATCGTCGGAGCGGACGATGTCCCCCGGCCCAAACCTGCTCCCGACGGACTGCTGCAGGCGGTTGACTCGCTGGGGATCTCCGCCGGCGACTGCGTTTTCGTAGGCGACTCGGAGGTGGATGCCCGGGCGGCACGGGCGGCGGGCATGGCGTTCGTCGCGGTTCTGTCGGGGACGACGACGGCGGCGGTGTTCGCCGGGTATCCGGTGAAGGCGGTGCTGGGCGGAGTGGGAGAGATCGTGCCGGAACGGTAGTGTGTCACCGCCTGCCAGCCGGTCTCGTCCGGGAGTCGATCGCCGAGAGGCCTCCGGTCTCGTCGGGCGATACCAGGATCACCTCGCCGGGACCGGCCACCACTCGATCGCTCAGCGTCATCGCGAGGTCCTGGAGAGAATCCACGGGCTGCGGGTCCGGGAGGAAGGTCACGTCCAGGGCATGGCTGCCGGGGGATACCGGGAAGCTCCTGTAGATCGTGATCGTTCGGGCGCGCGGGCCGGACCTTTCGACCGGTTCCGAGTGCAGCGTGTCTCCGTTCAGGCGAACCGTCAGCCGGAAGGGGATCGCCGCGTCCGTGCATACCTCCGAGGGGCGCATGTGGGGTAGCACACCGCTCAGCTCGGCTTCGGTGGGTGGCCGGCACTGCCGGTGCGAAGGGGCGGATATGCGCCAGGAAAGCCTCAGTTCCGCAGCGTCCGGGACGGAACTTCGCCAGGTGACCCGGGAGAGGAGCGACAGCACCACGAGCGCGGCAATGGCCAGGGACGCCGCCGCCACCTGTCGCGCCCGCGCCATCACTGCCGCTCGGCCTCGGCGGGCGGGACTTCGCACTCGGTGTCGACCTCGATGGCGGTCTCGCCGGAGGGGGTGTTGAGGCGCGTGAGCGCCCGCATGAAGTCGTCCAGGGCCGTCTCCAGCGCGTGCCGGTCATGGAAGGAGGCGTACGCGACCCGCACCCGCCTCCGGTCCACGCGGGCCTTCAGTTCGGCCTCCCGTTCGTTGAACAGGCGCTCCACAAGCCATCTCGGGCCTTCGCGGCCCCAGCAGTCGCGTGGCGGACAGGCCACGACCAGCACGCCTCCCGCTCCGGCTCTCACCAGGTACTCCACGACCGAGCTGTGCAGGTTCCCGGCGCAGGATACCGGGAACCGCGGCGCGCCGTTTCCCGCCGGTGAGTCGCCGGCCGCGGATCGGCCACACCCCACGAGGACGACTTCCCCATCCCCGAAGGCGTGCCGTGCGACGAACTCCCTGACCCGGGCGAGCTGATCCCGGCCCGTGCGGCCGGGCGGCCCCACGCCCATCGGCGCGCACGAACCGGCGCAGATGCCGCAGCTGACACACGAGGCGGGATTGACCTGGGCGACCAGGCCGTCACGCCCATCGGTGCGCTCGACCATCCGGATGGCGTCGTAGGGGCAGTCCACGTAGCACTGTTCGCACGACGTGCAAAGCCGGGTCGACACGCGGGAGGGAACCGGCCGCCGGGCCTCGCGCGGGCGGGTCAGAAAGGGCACGGAAGCCACCGCGATCGCAACTGCGCCGCCGGCGAGCCAGACCAGCCCGGGGGACGTGGAGCCGGCCACGGGGAGCCAGAAGGAGTAGAAGATGTCCAGCGCCACGTCACCGGGGATGCGCAGGAGGTCGGCGGCGGGTCCGAGCGGGACGGGCAGCAGGATGGCCGCGGCCGTCAGCAGTCCGACGCTCGTCCACAGCAGCGGAGGCCGGGGAAGGAGGACCGGCCGGGCCACCCGGGATACGTGCAGCCAGAGAAAGATCACCAACCCGACGGGAAGTGCGATGTGGAGGAAGAGATTCATGAAGAAGAACGCCGACGGCAGCGGGTTGTCCCCCGCGAAGGTCCGGGACGCCGGCTCGGAAAAGAGGGGAAGGGCGTCGAGAAGACGCGCGCCCTCGGTCGCGAGCAGTTGCCCGTGCGCGTCCCACACCATCACGTAGCCGGTCCAGCCGCAGATGTAGAGCAGGAAGACCAGGAAGATGCCCGAAACCCATGCGAGCGCGCGCGGCCCCCATGAGCGTCCCTGGCAGAACATCCTGAATGCGTGGATCAGGGCTGCGACCACGGCGGCGTCGGCCGCGTACCTGTGCAGCGTCCGGACCCAGCGTCCTCCCCAGGCCTGGCCGTCGATGCGGACCATCGACTCGTAGGGCGAGCCGATCCGGTAGAAGAAGATCAGGTAGAGCCCCGTGACGAGCAGGATCCCCAGGCAGACGATGACGAGCGCGCCCGACTGGTAGAGGGGATTCCAACGCCAGCCGTACAGCCGGTCGACCCAGCCGTCCAACCGGGTCAGTGCCCGTTCCAGGAGTCGCTTGAGCATTGGCTGTACGCGTCGAAGAATTGGATGGATGGTCGGCAGCCGTCCGGCGCCTTTTCCTCTCGTGCCTTGCAGCACCGAATAAATCATATCATCATGATGTTATCCGCAATAGAGGAACGACGCATGAATCGCAGGTCGGGATGATCTCCAGGACGGCCTCCATCGCGCTCCGCGCGCTGCTGTGCATCGCCGAACGGCAGGAACTCGGCCCGGTCTCGGCAAAGGTACTGGCACGGAACCTCGAGCTGCCCCGGAACTACCTCTCGAAGACGCTCTACCGGCTGGTGCAGGGCGGCCTCCTTCAGACGACCCGCGGGCGGGGAGGGGGCTACCTCCTCACCGCGCCCGCCGCCGAGGTTTCTCTGGGCCGAATTGTGGACGTCATCGATCCGGACGGATCCCAACGGCGCTGCCTGCTGGGGCGTCCGGAGTGCTCGGACTCCTCGCCTTGCGCGATGCACGGGCGCTGGTGTGAAGTGCGCGAGGCCATAGACCGTTTTTTTGCCGAAACGACGGTGGGCGATCTTCTCCGCCCGCCGGCTCCCGATCATCGGGGGCGATCCTCAATTCACACGTAGGAAGGAGCGTGGTTCCAATGTCCGACTCCACATCCGCTTCCCCTCAATCGCCTCCCTCCTCCGGGGAGGACACGCCGGTCCCGCGCATGCAGCGGTTGTACGACAGCCCGTTTCTGCTGCTCCTGGCGTGCATCGTGGTGATGTTCGTGTTCTTCACCGGCTGGGGAATGATCGAGATCATGTCCCTCGAGCCCGCACCTCTGCCATAGAAAGGGAGCGTACCGATGTACCGAACCGGAATCGAGCCGCCGGAGCGCGTCTGGTGGAAACAGGTGGGACGGCACGAGAAGATTTGGGTGTGGATCGCCTTCGCCTGGTGCATGGTCCTCTTCGCGATGATGCCGCTCTGGCACCTCAGAGGCGGCCAGAACCCGTCGGGGATCCGACACCGCGTCGATCCGGCCGACTACCGGGCCCGGGTCATGGAGTTCGTGGCGGACTACCAGGTGGGCACCGACAACGGGCTCCCGGTGGTGGAGCCGCCGCCCGGCAGCGATGTCTACCTGCAGGCGTCCCAATACGCGTGGATTCCAGTGGCGCGGCTGAGGCAGGGGGCGGAGTACACGCTGCACCTCTCGTCGGTCGACGTGAACCACGGGTTCAGCCTCTACCCGCTGAACATCAACTTCCAGGTGGTGCCGGGATACGACTACGGCCTGCGCGTCGTCCCCAACCAGCCCGGCGAGTTCCACGTCATGTGCAACGAGTTCTGCGGCATCGGCCACCATCTGATGGTCGGGAAGATCATCGTGGTGCCGGCCGATGAGGCGGCGGACGCGGCCTCGAACGACGGAGGCGGCCGATGAACCCCTTCCGAAAATGTCCGACAACCGGCCTGCGGGTGCATCGCACAGCCGACCAGCTGATCAAGGCCAACGCCGTCGCGGCTACCGTGGCGCTCCTCGTCGGGGGGGTCGCGGCTCTGCTCGTCCTGCTGACGCGCTGGGAGGCCGTACTCCTCCTCGAGGCCGACATGTTCTACCGGATGCTGACCGTCCACGGCATGAACATGCTCATCTTCTTCATCATCTTCTTCGAGATGGCGGTGCTCTATTTCGCCTCCGCCGTGCTCCTGAACTGCCGGATCCCCGCTCCGAAGACCGGCTGGATCGCCTTCGCGCTCATGGTCATCGGGACGCTGATGGTCGAGTGGACGATGTGGACCGGCCGCGCCGACGTGCTCTTCACGTCGTACGTGCCGCTCCGGGCGCACCCCCTCTTCTACCTGGGCGTGATCCTCTTCGCGGTCGGTGCCCTGACGGTGGTCGGG
The DNA here is from genome assembly GCA_002238865.1 of Gemmatimonadetes bacterium bin94. Taxonomy (GTDB): domain Bacteria; phylum Gemmatimonadota; class Gemmatimonadetes; order Longimicrobiales; family Gaopeijiaceae; genus Bin94. Next base: position 6,236 of record MPNE01000060.1, read on the forward strand.
CACTTTTTCGCCATCATCACGGTGGCCAGGAAGGAGAAGGCGTACGAAGGTTCGCTTCCGCTGGTCACCTACGGGGCGCTCACGGCGGCGGCGATCGCCGCGGTCACCCTGTTGCACGGGGCGATCATCTACATCCCCACCTTCCTCTGGTCGCTCGACATGATGAACGTCGATCCCCAGATGTACCGGCTCGTCTGGTGGGGACTCGGGCACTCGTCACAGCAGATCAACGTGGCCGCGATGGTGTCGATATGGTATCTCCTCGGCGCACTGACGGTCGGATCGGTCGTCCTCAACGAGAAGGTGAGCCGCACGGCCTTCGTCCTCTACGTCCTCTTCATCTCGATGGCGTCGGCGCACCACCTGCTGGTCGATCCCGGCATGGGTCCGTCGTGGAAGATCTGGAACACCAGCTACTTCATGTACATGGCCGTGCTGGCGTCCATGATCCACGGCTTCACCGTTCCGGCAGGGACGGAGATGGGCATGCGGCTGCGGGGGGCCACGCAGGGGCTCTTCGGGTGGTTGAAGCGCGCGCCCTGGGGTGATCCCGGCTTCAGTTCGCTGGCGTTCTCGATCGTCGTGTTCGGCTTCGTGGGCGGGATCACCGGGGTGACCTTCGGCACGGAGCAGATCAACATCATCGCCCACAACACGCTGCGCATTCCGGGGCACTTCCACGCGACCGTCGTGTCGGGGACCGCGATGGCCTTCATGGGGATCACCTACTATGTGATTCCGCTCATCTTCCGGCGGGAGATCGCCTTCTACCGGCTCGCGAAGATCCAGCCCTACCTCTTCGCCATCGGCATGCTGATCTTCTCGATGGCCATGACCTTCGCGGGGACCTTCGGCGTGCCGCGCAGGCACTGGGACATCGGCTTCAACCAGGCGCTCTTCCAGCCCGAGTTTTCACCGGCTGTCAACCTCATCATCGGGGTGATGGCGGTCGGCGGGCTGATCGCCATCGTGGGCGGCGCGATCTACATCGTGGTGACCGTGGTCTCGGTCTTCTTCGGCAGAAGGATGGCCGCGGACGATTCCGGGCTCGGGGCGGCCGGCCGCGGTCTGCCGCCGGGGATCACGCATCCGCCGCGCGCGCTGGTGCCGGAAGACGGCGAGGCGCTCAAGCCGGCGGGCCGGCTGGGTCCGGTTCCGGGGACGATGGTGCTCGTGCTGATCTTCCTGGCCGCCTTCATTGCCTACTACTTCGTGAACTGGAAGCTCCTCTCCTTCCTGTGGCAGGTGGGATGAACGCGCGCGTGGACGAGCGAGCCGCCCCGGCAGCCGGCGTGCGGGGCGCCCTGACGGCGTTGGCGGGGCTCCTCGTGATCACCGTTGCGTGGTGGGCGCTGGCCCTGTGGCCGGTCGAGGGGGTTCCACCGGCGTGGCTGGAGCGGGCACGCGCGGTGTGCTTCAACGCGGGTCCCTCGGGGCTTCCCGACCCGTCGGGGTGGCTGCTGCTGGTCGGGCAGCCCATCGGGATGCTGGCGGTGCTGATGGTGGTTGCGGGCGACGCGGTGCGTGCAGGGTTGCGCCGGGCGCTCGCATCCCCGGCGGGGCGGCTCGGGATCACGGCCACCGCAGGCGTGCTCCTCGCGGGGGTGACGCTGGCGGTCGCACGGGTCGCGAATGCACCCCGCGACGCCGAGTGGCTGGCGACGGCCAGCGCGAGGGTGCCTGCCTCCTATCCGCGCCTGGACCGTCCGCTTCCGGAGGCGACGGGCCTCGTGGACCAGCGTGGCGACGTGTTCAGCTGGCGGCGTGTCGCGGGGCGCCCGGCGCTCCTCACCTTCGGCTTCGGGCACTGCGCGACGGTGTGTCCCATGACCGTCATGAACGCGCGCCAGGTGCAGGACCGGTTTCGCGCCGAGGGGCGCGAGATGGCCCTCGTCGTGATCACGCTGGATCCGTGGCGCGACACTCCGGCGCGGCTTGGGGCGCTGGCGCGACAGTTCCACCTGGGCGCGGGCGCCGAGGGCGACGCGGAACGTATCGACTCGTACCTGCTTTCCGGCCCCGTCGAGGAGGTCAACGCCGCGCTGGACGCCCTCCAGGTATTTCGGGAGCGAGTCGCGGACACGGGCGACATCGTGCACCCCGCGCTGGTCTACCTGCTGGACGCAACGGGAACGATCGTCTACGCCGCGAGCGGGCACGCCGACCTGATCGAGGAGTTGGCGCGCAGGGCCACGGGTCAGGGGTGACGCGCTGCGGGGCGGTCGCGGCCACGGGCCGAGCCGGGCGTGCCGCGGCCACGGGCTGAGCCGGGCGCGCCGCGGCCACCTCCCTTCACTCGTACCTCAGCGACTCCACCGGATCGAGACGCGCCGCCTTGCGCGCGGGCAGTATTCCGGCCACAAGCCCGATCGCCATCAGCAGGCCGACGCAGCTCGACGCGATCGGGAGGGAGAGTTTCGGGTTCATGATGTACTCCAGGGCCGGGTTATCGCTGGGAACGCTGTCGATGCCGAACACCAGAAGCGACGCGACGGCGAGTCCGAGCAACCCCCCGCCGACCGAGATCAGGACGGCTTCGAACAGGAACTGGTTGACGATGTGCCGGCGGCGCGCGCCCACGGCGAGCCTGATGCCGATTTCCTGTGTCCGCTCGCGCACGACGACGTACATGATGTTCGCGACGCCGACCCCGGCGACCAGCAGCGTGAAGGCGCCGACCAGCCCCAGGAAGACCTGGATGCCGAAACCGATCTGACCCACGATCTTCTCGTCTTCGATGAAGTCCCAGATGCCGAGCGCCCGTTCGTCCGACGGATCGAACCTGTGCCGGCCACCGAGGACGCGGTACAGCTCCCGCTTGGCGATCGGCGCGTCCGCGACGTTGCGCGGCCGCACGAGAAGGTGGTTCACGAAGTCGTTGCCGTAGATGCTCCGGAAGGTGGAGGCCGGGATCACGGCGCGGTTCTCGTCAGGGCCGTTGTTGCTCGAGTCCTGGAACTTGGATTCCATGACGCCGATCACCCGGAACGAGAGGCCGTCGAGCAGGATGGTCTGTCCCACGGGCGGCGTGTCGCCGAACAGGCGCGCCGCGATGTCGTCGCCGAGGAAGAGCACGCGCCGCCTCTGATCGATGTCGCGCTGATTGATGAACCGTCCGCCGGGAGCGGGGAACATGCGCCGAAGCTCGGAGAAGATCGGGTCCACGCCCTCCATGTAGGTCGTGGTCTGGTTCTCGCCCGCCTCGAGATGCGTCCTGTTGCGGCCGTACGACGGGCTGCCGAACTCGAACTCCGGGATCGCACGCAGGACCAGGTCGAGATCCTCTTCCCGCAGCCGTATCCGGCGTCCTCTCGCGAGGCCCTCGTGCTCAAGGCTCGTCTGGCCGCCGTAGACCATGAAGATCCGTTCTCCCGCATTGAGCAGGCCCACCGAAACCTGGTTCCGGAGGCCCTGGCCGAAGGCAAGCAGCAGGACGATCGAGATCGTGCCCCACACCATGGCGAAGATCGTGAGCAGGGTGCGGGTGCGGTGAGCCCGCAGGTGACCGAGAACCTGTGCGAGGAGTATCTTCCACATCGGTCAGCCCTTCGCGCGGGCGCGTTGCGCGGCTAGTGACGGAGACATTCGACTGGATCCAGAGCCGCGGCGCGGCGTGCGGGCAACAGGCCGGCGAGCATCGCGACGAACGCGAGCAGCGACATCGTCACGGCGGCCACCTGGAGCGAGATCGTCGGCGTGCCCACGATGTCGTTCATGGGGAACAGAGACACCACCTTCACGATTCCCGCCGATGCAAGGACGCCGAGCGCGGCCCCGAGAGCCACGATGAGGACGCTCTCCGCGAGGAACTGCCAGAGGATCGACCGTTGCGTCGCGCCGACCGAGCGCTTGATCCCGATCTCGCTCGTTCGTTCCTGCACGACGATGTACATGATGTTCGCAACACCGATCCCCCCCACGCTGAGCGTAAAGCAGCCCACGATCGCGAAGAACAGCTTGAAGCCGAGGAACATGAAGCCGAACATGCGCTCCCATTCGGCCGTGTCCCAGATCTCGAGTGCGTCCTCGTCCGTTGGATCGAAGCGGTACTTCCTGCCCAGCACCTCGTAGACCCGCGCCTCGACCGCCGCGGTGCGCGAGGCGTCCGCCGTCCGGTACACCAGGTTCGAGACGAAGCGCGAGCCGAAAATGGCCGCGTGCGTGCTCGCCGGAATGAACACCCGGTCTTCGTCGCGGGAGTTGTAGGAGCTGTTCTGGATCTTGGGCTGGAGCACACCGATCACGGTGAAGGGAGAATCCCCGATCCGGACCTGCTCGCCCACGGGGTCCATGTCCCCGAACAGGACACCGGCGACCTCGTCTCCGAGGAACACGACGCGGCGCCGCTCTTCCTGATCCCGCCTGTTGATGAACCTGCCGCCCGGAAGCGGGAAGATATTCCGCATCTCGCCATACACGGGATAAATGCCCGTGATATTGGGACTGACGCCGTTCTGGCCGCGGCGAACCGGGGCCTGGCGCGTCGAGTACTCGGGGCTGATCATCGTGATGTCGGGGATCTGGCGGGCGAGGATCTCGGCATCCGTTTCGCGCAGCCGGATGGTTCGCCCCTCCCTGAACCCCGCGTGGGCGAGCACGGTCCGTCCACCGAATAGCACGACGATCCGGTCGCCCAGACCGTGAAACCGCTTGATCGTCTGCCGTTCGAGCCCGACCGAAAAAGCGAGCAGAACGACAACCGCCACCGTGCCCCAGGTGATCCCGAGAACGGTCAGGGCCGTGCGCAGACGCTGGGCGGAAAGGTCCGCCCACAGCTGCCGGACCATGTCGGCCAGCCTCACGGCGTCTCCTCTACCCGCGACCTCAGGTGATCTCGCGCCGCGGAGGCTCCATGACGCGCTCGCCCTCCGCCAGGCCGTTTAGAACCTCGACGCTGATCCCGTCGCTGAGACCGGTCTCGATCTCGCGCTCCTCGGTCTCTTCGGGCCCCAGTCGAACCGTCACGAACGTGCCCGCCTCTTCGAACCTGACCACGCGCTCCGGGATGATCAGGACGTCCGAGCGGCGCTCGATGATCACCTGGGCGTTGGCCGAATAGCCCGCTCTCAGCAGGATCCCCTCTGCGGGTACAACCGCGATTTCAACCGGAAAGACGGTGGCGTTCTCTTCGTCGCGTCCCGTGAGCGAGATCTTCGTCAGCCGCCCCTCGACGCGCGCGTCGGGAAGAGCCCCGATCGTGACCTCGACCGGCATTCCCTCCGTCAGCCGGCCCACATCGATCTCATCGACCGTTCCCCGGAAGAGCAGTTCGTCCATCTCGGCCATCGTCATGAGGACGGTCCCTTCCTGGAACGTCGTGAGCGGAACGACAGGATCGCCGATTTCCACCATTTTCTCGAGGATGAAGCCCTGGATGGGGCTCTGGATGACCGCCTCCACTGCCTCGTCTCCGATGGTCACGCGCCCTTCCGAGAGCAGGGCCAGGCGCTCCCGTGCGATCTGCAGCTGGAGCGAGACTTCGCTGAACAGGTAGTCGGCGTCCTCGTACTCCTCTGCGGACGCGAGCTCCTGATCGCGCAACTCGGCCAGCCGATCGCGACGCCTGTCGAGTTGCTGCAACTCGATCTCGCGCAATTCGATGGCGCGACGCGCCTCCACCAGTTCGATCGGTGTCGGGTTCGGCTGGACTTCGAGCAGAGGCTCGCCCCGGTAGACGTATTGGCCGGGTTCCTTGTACATCCGGCGCACGACGCCCGCGAGCTGTGACTTCACGCTGACTTCGACGAGCGGCTCAATGCGGCCGACCGCGAGAGCGCGGTCCACGATCTCGCCCCTCTCCACAGCGACGGTGTCCACCTCGGCCTCGCCGCCTCCGGCCCTGAGCACCGCGAACGCCGAGGCTCCCAGGCCTCCGACCACGATCGTGCCGACAACCATCTTCGTGCCTGTTCCCATCGAACGGTGACTCCCGCCTGATTCGCGCTCATGAGCGACCCGTCGGTCCGCTGCAGGAGGGCTTGTGCACTGTGGAATCGTACGGGAGGGTGCGGGGGGCTGGTTTCGGTTTGTACCGGAAACGCTAGGGCGACGGCGCTCTCGGGAACGGGCGCTCAGTCGCCTGGCGACCGGAGGCGAGTGCGTCCGGCAATCCGCGGCTGAAGAGCACTTCCAGCGGCCGTGCCGCGCCGGGGAGCGCCATCGCCGCCACCTGGTCCGCGTCCTCGGCCGCGACGCCCCGGAGGAACCCGCGCACCTGTCCGGAATCCGGGTTGCGCAGGATGGCCACCGCCCGGTCGCTGTCACCATCGAGCACAACGGACCCGCCGGGCCCCGAGAGCGTGATGCTGGCGAGTGTCCCCGCCCACGACGACTGCACCGGCACCGTGAACGCAAACGCCGAACTTCCATCTCCGTCGGGAACATCGGGCATTGCGAAGCTCATCGAGAAGAGTTCGGCGCCGTCGGCGGTCCGCCCGATGAGCAGGTGGTCACCAGCCGCGTCCGGCAATCTGGCCGGGGCGTCGACCGCGAAGGCGGGTTCCAGGAAGGGCGCACCATTCCCGTCCACACCGCCCCACACCAACAGCGTGGCAGTCGTCTGACCAGCCCGATCCGGCAACGCCGGGTGGTCGTAGTCGCTCAGGCGGAAGCGCAGCGCGTTGCTGAAGTGGAAGCCGCTGATCCATTCACGCGGAGCACAGTAGCCCATGATGTCGGAGAAGGACGGGTGGACAAGGGCGCGCTTGCGGAAGTCGTAGCCCCACGCGCCGATGGAACCATCCGGTTGGGGAAAGGCAGGTTCCGGGTCAGCCGGGAAGGGGTCACCGCAGGGAGCATGATCGAGGCTCATGTTGTGCCCGAGTTCGTGTGCCATGGTTGACCCGTCCGGTTGTGAGAAGCTGCTCCGCCCTGGTACGACGGCCAGCCCGCCCCCACGCCCGCTGAGCTTACCCGACATCATGCCTTTGTAGTAACCCGTGCCACCCTCCATGACCCGAATCGCCTGCGTCGCTCGCAGGAGCTCCGAGGCATCGTTGGTCGGGAACACAACGGGTTCGTGCGCTCGGACGTGCAGTTCGGCGATGGGCAGCAGCGTTCGGGTCAGGTGGAGCATTTCGTGGTTGTGGGGATCCGCCGCCATCCCCGTCACCAGGTCAAGAATCGACAGATGGGGACCGTCCTCCCACAGGAACGGGATCAGGGTCAGGTCCATGGGGAGCATCTCCCGAACATCGACCCTCAAGCGGCCGGTCTCGGGGATCCGTTTCTGGACGCCCAGGCCTGGGTCCAGGGTCCCCCGCGGATCGACATCGATGACCATTTCGAGCCCGGGCTGGATCACGCGCCCCGGAATCACGGCGTTGACCGACCTGTCGAGGTCGCTCTCATCGAATCGGTCGGGAATCCGCCACCGCTTGCCCCGGATGTCCAGCCGGTGGGTCTCCTGGTCGCTCACGAAGAACGTCGCACGCACAGGCGGAATCCCTTCACGGGTGCCCGGGCGAGCCGTCACGAACACGCGCAGCAGCGCCTCCTCGCCGGCGATGAGCGGGACGGGAAACTCCCGTGACTGCACCTCCTGGACCAGGTACGCCGCCGACGGGCTCGCCTCCGGGCACCGGGCGATCCAATGCCTGTGGACACGGCCCAGCCACGTCTCGAACTCGGGCTCCGTGGGCATGCACAGGTCCGTGCCCCCGGCCAGGAACACGTCCAGACGGGTCAGGGAGGTCAGTTCCGTAGGCAGGGTGCCCGCCATGCCGGCATTGTTCGTGAGGTTGAACTCCCGGAGCGCCGTCAGGGCGCCGAGTTCAGGGGGCACGGAGCCCTCGAACTCGTTGTCTTCCAGAAGGAGCAGTTCCAGCTCCGTGAGGCCGCCGAGACGGGCTGGAACCGGTCCGGAAAGCGCGTTTCCGCCCAGGGCAAGAACGGTCAGCACGCGAAGGTTGCCCAGTTCCGCGGGTATTGGCCCAGCGAGGTCGTTGTCGCTGAGCAACAGCTTCGTCAAGCCGGTCAGGTCACCGAGTTCCGGCGGAATCGGCCCTGTCAGGTCGTTGAACCGCAGATCGAGTTCCTGGAGGCTGGTGCCACCAAGTTCGGGCGGTATGCTCCCCACCAGGGCGTTCTCCCCAAGTGAGAGGACGGTCAGCTCTTGCAGGTTTCCGAGCGTGGAAGGAATCGGGCCGGTCAGGGCGTTCCTCGACACCGTGAGCCGTTGCAAATCGGTCAGATTCCCGAGTTCGGGGGGGATCGGACCGGAAAGCTCGTTGTCGTCCAGCCCCAGGTCCCTGAGCTGCGTGAGGTTGCCCAGGCTCGAAGGGATCGGTCCGGCAAGGCCATTGCGGTCCAGCCACAGCTGGGCCAGACTGGTCAGCCTTCCGAGATCGGAGGGAACCGGGCCGGTCAGTTCGTTGTTGCGGAGAGACAGTTGCTCCAGGTTGGCCAGGTTGCCGAGTCCGGGAGGGACCAGATACGATATTCGTAAGTTGCTGTATAACAAGTATTTATGTTGCGTATGACCCGCTCGCGTATCACTTTAGATACACAGATATGAGCCGGAATACACTGGACCGAAGGGGACGGTGCCGGACGCAACCGTTGCGGTCAAGCCGTGGAAGAACGGGCATCCTCACCGCGCAACGATCAAGCCGGGTGGCGTGGCTGCGGGCCGCCCGAGCCACCAACGCAGCCGCCTGGCCCGCCGCGGGGGACAGGCCAGCCGATTGAGTGAACGATGACCGGCCCTGGACACTTGGGCCAAGAAACGGGGGCAGAGCCTTGAGCCCGAGGGCGTGAAACGCCTTATTGTTGATTGTGCTCCGGTCGGAGGTCGAGCCCCGACCGGCCGTGACGATGGCGGGCGGGGAGCCGACCCTGCGCAAACTACATCTTTGTGGGAATCGACCCGTGATCCTCGAACACTGGAACGCCAACAGGGCGTACTATCGAGAGTCGGATTGCTCCGGGTATCCCGACAGCATGACGCGCACATACGGACGGCTGATCGCGGCGGCGGGTGCGCTGGCGATCCCCGCGCCATTGCGGGATCCGGACGACCCGTGGCGGCTGGAGGTGCTCGCGCATCCGCACGGCCCGCGCGTCCTGCGAGCGCGGATCGTCGCCCCGGACGGGGAGCCCGTGGCTGTGCTGGCGGTGGCGGAAGGCGGTGGCGCTGGCCCCCGACGCGCATGGCGGGAGACGGTAGCGGCAGCCCCCTGGATGGTCGACGGACGCGACCCCGGCGACTTCCGCGACCACCTTCCAGACCGACCGTGGGTGATCATGGGCTTGCTACCGGCGCTGGCCGTCCATGGGGAGGCAGTCGAATGGCTGGGGGAGATCGAGCAGCTCATCGCGTGGTCGTTCCTCGAAAGCCTCGAACCGATGGCGAGCGCCTGAAGGCCGCCGAGCGGGCCGGAGTGCCCATTCGGCAGTTCGATCACCGGCTTGGCCCGGCGTCCCGGTCCGGACCGGGACGCCTGATCTTTTCCACCAGCCGCCTTGTCATCTCCACCCGTGCCCTGGCCCTGCGCCGTAGGTGCCGGAGTATCTGGTCAAGTCCGTCACCCGCGCGCTCAGCCGCTCGACTTGCCGCTGCAAGGCTTCGACCTGCTCGCGCAACGTTTCGATCTGTCCGGAGTGCCGCCGCCGTTCCGCTTCGTACTGCTCGGCCACCCGCCCCAGGGCGGTCGGCGCCTGCCGTTCCAAGTCGGTCATGCAACTCCCTCCTCACTCTCTCGAGAGCTTCATGTAAGGCCGTCCGTCCATCGTGAAGGCCGGACGGCCCGGAGTGTCGGCGGGCAGCAACACGTACCGATCCCCGTTGATTTCCTGCAACTCCACGCCCCAGGTCGTCTCGTGCATCACGGCCAAGGTGTCGCGCGCCCGCAAGATCCTGAGCTTGACCTCCGCCAAGGTCTCGATCCGGGAGTCGATGCTCCTCGACAACCAGTGCATCGTGGCCCAACTGCCGCCGCAGATGCCGAGGAAGAGGCTCATGCCGACCACCAGCGGCCTGAGCCAGGCCCTCATCAGCAACTCGCGCATCCGCCCGGTCGCCTCGACCGTATCGGCCTCGATGGAACGCAGCGCGTCGCTTCTGACGGCGC
>MPNE01000061.1 GCA_002238865.1 Gemmatimonadetes bacterium bin94
GACACCTTCCGTGGGCGAAGGCATGATCCCGACTGAGAGCCGGATGCGGGAGATCCGCACGTCCGGTTCGATGAGCGGGGGCTGGAAACGTGACTACGGGAGCCGGTCTGCGGCCCGGAGCGAAAGCGACGGAATAGCCACCGGACCCTACGGTCGGCGCGCCAGCCCTCGACTCTACCGGGATTTGGCTCCACTGGGAGACACTTATCAGGCGTGCGCTCTAACCACCTGAGCTACAGGCCCCGACTGAAGTTACGGGATCTCGAGGTGGAGTTCCAGCTAATTGATTCCTGCCAATTGAGCTGAGCTAGGAGCGAATTCTCCGCCGGTGCCCAAGGGCCGTCCTGAGTTGGTTCTCGTCGGCCCTCTGGTAGCACTGGAGCACCGTCTGGGCCGTCTTCCAGCTCCCGACTTGGCAGACAACCTTGAGGGGCTGATCCATGAGATCGGAGGCGAACTTCCGCCGTAGCGAGTGCCAGGCGCGACCGCGCTTGGGCTCCAGCCCTGCAAGTCTCTGGGCCTTGTCCCACCAAACGCGCAGCCGCGACCGGTCCAAGCACCGCGAGGGGTCCTTCCGCGCGGGCAACACGGGAGAGTCCCCGCCCCTGGGGTTCCGCATCCGCGCCTCCTCCAGGACGGCGAGCACCTCGGCCGTGACCGGCGTCCGGTGCTCGTACCCGGTCTTCTCGTTCTCGGCGCGCCAGCGGATGGCCTTCGTCTCCATGTCGATGTTCGACCAGCGGAGCCGACGGATGGCGGCGAAGGCGGTGATGAAGCAAGCTGACAGCATCCGACGCGAGGATGCCATGTTTTGCAGATCCGCCGGTTGGGTCGAGCTAAGCCCGCCCCATCCGGTAGCGACTCTCGGAATCGTCGTCTGGACGGTGTCACTTGGCGTCCAGTTCGGAAGTTGCCGAGAGGACGTGAGCTCCTTCCGGCTTCCTGAGACGACGACGTGGTGCCACGGAAGTACGCCAGCGGATCCTCCGGCGTCCGCCAGACGAAGCGACATCGTCGGATCCCGGATTTCCTCAAGAACAGCCGAATCGGCCCGCGAGCCGAGAGACGCGATCCGCACCCAAAGGAGTCAATGATGCCAGTTCCTGACTTTCAGAGCCTCATGCTTCCGGTTACTGCGAGCGCTACCGGAGGAGTGAAGCCGCCGTCAAGGGAGCTAGATTAGGGGATGGAGAGAAAGTGGAGGAAATCCTGGTCCCGGCTTCGCGCCGGGGTTGTCTGGGTTATCGAGCTCCCCGAAAGGGTGGAAGGCGTCAAGACCCTAGGGAAGTGGGTCGGAGCCTTGTCCGTCCTCTCCGTACCTGCATGGAAGACGTGGGCTGTTCTCTGGGGGTGGCTGGCAAGCAGTTGGGTCGAGGCCCTGGTCTTCGTCGGCACCGTCTTCGTTTCGGCACTCTGTGGAAGGTCTCTCTGGCGAGATTCCCGGACCCGCCGTCTCTACTCATGCCCCGCTCCGATCGGAGAAATGTGGATCAGCAGAAACTCAGCAATGACGATACTCCGGCAGTCCCAGCTTGTTTCGGGCGACATTCACGAGCACTACTCAGCCTGGGAAGCTCAAGAGATCCTTATCCGCTTTGCGGGGGAATGCTTGGATGCGATAAGAGGTGACTTCCCGGAAGGCGGGGAGGTGAACAGGGACGCCCTCCTGTGGTGGATGGCCCAACAAGGACTGAGCGAAGCGTGAAGAGTGAGGGGAACGCCCCTCCCGTCCCGTAGCGTGGCTCAAAGCCAGCCCTGAGGCCGGGCTACGCACGGTCGAGACGGCGGAGGGCGGGCCGTCGCGGGCAAACTGCCCGACCTCTCGACCGCCATGGCTCCCGGACGCCGGCCGTCGTCGCAGCCGCCGCCTCGACGGCACGCACGCCGCGACCGTCATACGGAAGGCCACCGCCACCGCCGCCGCGTCTACCGGCCAGCGGTCGGTTCCGCTCATGGCCGATCCTCCAAGCCCCCTCGCTCGCTCGCTCGCACCGTCGTGAGGCGGCGCGGGCAGGAGGCCGGCCATTCGAGTCCGGTTTTCCCGCTTTCGCGGTACGGTCCAGCAGGGTCCAGTACAACGGGAGGAAACGCAGATCGTGCGGCCTTAAGCGGCCGTACGCAGCCAACCGGAAAGGCCAAGCCGGCCCTTCGCGTCGAACCGCGCCCATGGGAGGGGTGCGGCGTCAACGGTCCCGCCAAGTTCCCGCTATTCGACCCCGGTTGTCTCGCTGTTCGAGCACGACAAGCCCGATCACGGCCTCACAGCAAGAAGGGCAGATCGTGCAGTCCTTGGTTGACTTAGACGACTTCTTGCCGTTATTGGCGCATCCGGGACTCTGCCAAAATGGCAAGGCTGGGGCTCCCGGCAGGAGTCGGGGCCGAAAAAGCGGCCAAAATGGCAGGAAAAACCTGCCAAAATGGCAGGAGGTTTCCGTCAAATGGTTAGGGGATTATACCCCTGACTTGACGGCGGGTTTTTCCTCCGTATTCCGCTCCGGTGTAACCGGCTTGATAAGCACGCGCACCACCTCAGCGGGGGTCGCGCCCTTGTAGCGCGGGTTCGGCGACGGGGTACTGGCCCACTCTTGGACTGCCACCTTCCGGTACTCATCTTCTGGCTGCTTCATGGGCAGTGCCTCCCGTAAGAGGGTACGTGTACTTCACACTGAAAACGGTGGACCGGTGGACCGGTCCCGCGCAAGGGCCCATCGTTCGGGTATGACTACCCCTCAAGGTCTTTCAGTGCCAGCCGGAGATCCCGCACCAAGGCACGAGCCTGCTCCGGGCCCATCCACATCTGTGCCTTCTGTGTGTATACCGCTCCGAGTGAGGACTTGGCCCGCACAGCCAGGAGTAGACGTCCCCGCTGTTGATCTGATCCGATGGCGAAGTCGGTCATTTGAGGAGTCGGAATAGGGTCCACCTTCATGGCTCTACCCCCATAATGTGGCAGGTTGGAAGGGCGCGAGCCCCCTCCCCCTAGTAGAACGTGAAGCCTCGCGTCACGTCGAAGGAGGCTAGCTTCCGCCCGGTCACCTTGCTGAACACATCCACGCTCGTGGTTGCCAGCATCCTCCGATCCCGGCTGTTCTCCGCCCACCAGATACAGGCGCGGTAGACTCCGGCAAAAACGAGGAAGGTGCGCTTCGTCTCGACGGTCGGCAGTGCTTCCCAAATGAGTGGGCTGACGTTCACGCCGTCGATGTCCACTGATACCATGCCCCGGTCAAGCATGGGCTGGACCACCTCCGTGGCCTTACTGCGGTCCGCCGTCTCGCATCGGCGGTCGTCCGTTTGAGCGGAGACTGGGGCGGCCGCCAATACGGCGGCCAGCATGATGGTCCTCATGGTGACTTTCTCCCGTTCTGCTGTGACGTGAGATGGCCCGGAACATTTACCGGGCCGTTGTCACAGCCGGAACGAGAGAAAGGTTCGGCCCCGCCTATTCACCCCGTGGAAAAGCGGGGAGCGACCCCGCTACCAGCTTGCGGCTCTTGTATTCGGCGAACGACCCGGCTGCTTGAAGCCGGTGGCTCTCGCCCCAACTGTGACATGTCCAGAATACGGAGCAACGTTCCGGGGTGTCAAATGTCAATGGCCATTGAAAATGTCACACTATGCGGCGTGGCCCGTGGAGGGAGCGGAGCGACCGGAGCGGGGCACGCCGAGGAGAAGCGCCGGGCCGTCATGACGCCGCCTCGCCGGAGTCCATATCGGGAGTTACTCGGGACCCCAAAGGGTGGATCGACTTTGAGAGTTCGGCGTGCCGCCGCATCCGGTAGCTGTTGCCGCGGATGTTGACGATGTGGCAGCGGTGGAGGAGCCGGTCGAGCAACGCGGCGGCCATGACCTCGTCGCCGAGGATGCGGCCCCACTCCTCGAAGCCCTCTTTGGAGGTCAGAACCGTCGAGCCCCGGCCGTAGCGCCGGTTGACGAGTTGGAAGAAGAGGATGGCGCCGCTCTGGGTCACGGGCAGGTAGCCGATCTCGTCAACGACCAGAAGTGCCGGATGGGTGAGGGTGTTGAGCCTTCGGTTGAGCCGGCCTGCGGCTTTGGCTTCCTCCAGGGAGTCGACCAGATCGGTCAGCGTTCCGAAGTAGATCTTGCGCCCGCTTTCGGCCGCGGTGATTGCCAAGCTGATGGCCAGATGCGTCTGCCGCTCGTAGTACCGGACCCACATCAGCCGCGAGTAGCCCAGAACCACGACCAGCGCGTGCCGCTCCCAGGGTGTGCGGAACTCCGCGAAGTCCACCTGGCCCTGGTGCCCCGGCGGGGTCTCGAGCCGTTGCACCTGCTCCTGCACAGGCCGCGGCCGGACCTCGCCCACATGCCGCTTCACCTGGTCGTAGCCGCCCGAGTAGCCCGCCGCCTGAACTTCCTTGAACAGCCGCACCGCACTCAGCTCCGGATACTCGGCCAGCCGCGCGCCGATGATCTCCTTGTACGGGTCAAGCTTCGAGGACTGCCGACGTCTCGGTCCGTACTGAACCGGCCCTTCGTCCACCTCGCGGTCCAGTTGCCCCGCCGCGATCCAGCGGTACACCGTCCGCTCGCTGATCCCCAGCCGCCGTGCCACCGCAGCCTTGCTCATCCCCTGTTCCAAATAGTGCCACAGCAGCACCCGCGTCTCTTTCCCGATCATCGCGTCTCCTCCGTTCGATGGAGACGCGATGGTAACCAACCTGTTCTCGCTCCCTGCCCAGCTTTCCACAGAGCCCCACGGCCGATCCCCCGCCATGAGGCTCAACCCTGACATTTTCAGTGCCCACGTTCCCGCAATTTTGCATGCCCGGTAACACCACGGATCGTTTGGACCCCGCATTGGCGCGGGGGTTGCGAACGCACCCGCCGCCGCGATCAGCCGTCCGTACGCGGGCGTCACGTGCTCGGCAATCTCAGCGCAATCCGCCTGCCAGCATTGCCCCGTGTTCGCGGTCCAGTGTTCGAGGATCAAGGGTCGATTTCCACGGGATAGGTTGAAGGGTCGGCTCCCTGCCCGCCGTCGTCGCGGTCAGTCTGGGTTCGACATCCGACCGAAACACCATCAACAGTACAAGGCATTTCACCCCCATGAGAGTCCAAGAGAATTTCCCCACAGCCGACGCGAGAAACTGACTCAGGGTACCGAGAATCTGCGAAGGTCCTAGCGGATTGGCGTGAGGGTGTACGGTCGTCGAGGCATGTTTGGATTCGCGGACATTGGCATCTGCGAATCGGCTTGCCGGAATTGGTGGTCGGCGTCGGCGAAAACGCACATCTGTCAAGAAACAACAGGGTCTGGAGCGAGTCTGTTCACTTCCTCGGCGGTGCACAGCCCGACAAACATGCCTTCAGGAGGTTCCAGCGTACCCACAATAACCACGACGAAGGCTGCTAACTTGTGACGTGACCTGCGAAACATATCCTGGAAGCTGTCGATGTCCGTGCTCGATGGACGTGGGCGAGGTTGTGGGTGCGTGTGCCAATCCCCAACGTAGTGGAGTCCTGCCTTGAAATGGATTGAGATTTCGCGGCGTTCAGAGAGGCGATTCGGAATGAAGAATCTCAAGCCCCTGCGGTCACTCTTCCGAGGCCCCGTGGCACGCTCAATCTGAATGCGATTGCCGTCGAACGTCGCAAAGAGCTGACCCCCAGCTTCCTTACTGTGGCGTGCGATTTGCCGATGACGCCGAAAATGCGCGAGGACTTCATCGGATAACAACAGCCGCTGGCCGGATGCTCCGAGGGTGTATGAGATCACGCCGCATCGACGGAAGTCGCACACACGGGACATACCACGGATGGTGGCCACGTGCGATCGACGGTAACCCCCCCCTCGCCCGGATCGCCCATTTCTTCAACCCACGTTGCAGCCCAGGTGCCGCCTACCTCAGCAACGCGGCGCCGACGCCCGATCCAAATGTAGTGATGGGCTTTGGTCGGCGGGTTCACGACGGCGTCAACCACAACCTCTGAAATGAGGGCGTGCGCCCAGCAGAGCTCCGCCGGGCCGTATGGTGTGTACATGGCACCGCACGCTGGCTCATGCAGGCTGTCGCCCCCGTTGGGCCAGTCCGTGACTGCCAGATTCGGACATCCCTTGTCGTCGACGCCGCAGCAGAGGCAGGAGCCGACTCCCGGTACCACGACCGCGTGGGCTGCTGCCGCATGTGCCTCTACCCAGCCATAGACAATCGGCGGGAACCCCCGGCTTTCCTGCTGCGAATCGTTCAAGAAGCTCTCCGCCGCCCAGTTGCCCATCGTGCTGACAATCAAATCGTACGTTAGCAGCTCCGCCAAGAGGGTACTCTCTCCCAAGCCGACTGGCTTGCTCCGAGAGGCTACCTCGCCTAAATGCGGAAAGGCCAGTTCGAGCTCGCGCGCGAGCTCGTGCGCCTTCGGTCGGCCCACAGAACGCGCGCCCAACTCATGCCGTCCAACGTTCGGCCAATCTAGGGTCGCAGGGTCAACGAGAAGTAGGTTACCGACGCCTGCCTGAGCCAAGAGCCGGGCGAGGGGCCCGCCCAAGGACCCGCAGCCTAAGATGGCCACCCTTGCTTCGCGCAACAAAGCTTGTCGCTTGTCCTGGTCCCGGCCATGTATCCAGAGATGGTCAGCACGCTTGACGATAGCCTTCGTGGGCTTGGCGCCTGCCGAAAAATAACGCTTCATCGCCACCCACTGAGGAACGCGACCGGGGCGGAATCCCTTCGCCAACGGGTCGCCGCCACGCTTCGAGCCGGCGGCGGACCGTCGGGGCCGCCTCAATACCAGCGCGCCGAAACAAGAGCCGCGTTCGGTCGGTGCTCCTAGCACGACATCGATTTCGTTCATCCCCCGCGATGCCAGATTGTCAAGAACACGGGCCGCCTCAGGCGAGTGGCGCTGCGCCAGCATCTGGACATCCGCTGCCGTGTCCGGATACTCAGCAGGCGCAAGCGGCTCCGGCAGCCAAAGTCGCACTCCGTCAAGAAGCCTGTACTTGCCGTTCTTGCTTGGTGTTGCGCCCCAGCGGCCTAGCCACCGTCCAAGCGCGTCACGACTCTCACCCGCGACGCGCACCGTCTTTCCGCGCCAGACAACGATTTGCTGGTCATGACACGTCGGGTCGAGCGTGCTAAGGAAGTGTGGTGCGCTCTCGTCCGCAGCCAGTGCCCAATAGCTCAGAAACTCGCTGCGGAAGTCTTCCACATTTGAACCGCTGATACCTTCCTCGATCAAGCGGCAGGCCTCACCTAGGACATAGGCCGCCACGTCGGCGGGGGCACGGCTCGAGACCGCCGAGTCAGGTGGCAGAACGCACAGGAACCCGTGCTCTTCGAGATGCGGCCATGCGAGGGGGTCGGGTCCGTCGGGTACAGCAACCCGCGGAGGGGTGTAGGGGAAACCGCTGTCGACGACGAGGTGAAGCAGGCGACAGATTCCATCGGAGAATACCGACGCAACCTCCCAACCTATGTTGTAGCCGTGGTCCGCGTACCGCTTGGCAGCCTTAGGTAGCAGGCGACCGGTACCGGGAATGGCGGCAAGGTACTCGTCGACCTGCATCAGGGCGGCAGTACGTCGCTCACTCCCGCCATCGGCGGAACTCATCACGCATACCGCCCGCCACCACGCTTGTCGACCGGCCGCCGCTCCGCCGCCTTTTCGGCACCCTTGATCAGAATGCCCGCCGACACGCCGGCACTGATGCCGTCTTTCCCCTCAGTCTCTTCGTCCTTGAGCCGTTCACTGAAGTAGGTGGTGTTGAACACTGTGTCCCACGCCTTCAGCGCCTGTGCGCGAGTGCAGTCCGCGTCAGACAGCACACTCAGCTTGCCGATGGCCCAGTCCAGCTTCTCCCTCAGAAACTTGGTCCGGCCGTCGTCTGAACCTCTAGTCAACCAATCGCCATCCACGGTCGGATGGGCAATCTCCAGGTTCCCGTTGAGCCGGTCGCGCATGGCTACCATCGTGGCGTAGAGAGCATTGTCCTCACGCGTGGCGTCGCTGCGGTAGCACTCTTCTACGACTAGGGTCGTGATCATGAAGCCCGTGGCGTTGCGGGGCCGCCAGCTTGCCCGGCTGCGGGCAAAGGCCTTGAGCATCCGCGTTTGCCGACGCAGTTGCCGGCCATTCGTGGTGTCGGGGCTCTGGCGCTTGTTCTCGCGATTGAACCAACGTGTCACCTCTTGGGGATCGGCGTTCTTCCAGTCGGAACTAGCAAGCTCGTAGTGAGTCTCCTCATCACCGAAGGAATTGGTCGTTGTCACCTTGCGATAAACCGGTACGTCTACGTGATACCCAGCACTGTAGTAGACGCGAACGCAGTTGGTGCGAACCTCGGGCGGTTTATTGAACCGGTCATCGTGGAGGGCCTTACGAACCATCTCTTTGGTGTCACGCGCCGTCTTCTCCCCACCCCGCGGTCCCTTGAGGTCATCCTTCCGGAAGTACGTCCCATCGTCGATGTCGTAGTCCTTGTCAGGCTGCTGTACCATTGTGTGATGGGCGTAGGAGCCTTGCGACTGGAAGGCATAGGGCGCTGGTTGCTCGTCGCGCTGGAGGCCATCCTCCTGACGCTGCCGGTTGGTGTCCCTCCGGGCCCGCATCTCATCCTGGTCGGACTGCGGCAGAGTGACCTCGTCGTTGTGAAAAGCTAGGATGTCTTTATGGCACTCGTACATGCCGTGAACTCCTTTACCTAAGGGAATCGTAGAGCGCCGGCATCAAGCTGCCAGCGATCAGTTTCAGTGGCGGCAGAATCATCAGGACGGTGCCCTCGGCGGCAGGTCGGCGAGCAGCGCATTCAGCAGTTGGCCGTCTGCGTCGGCGGGATCACCGCAGCGGCTTAGGGTCGCATACATATCGGTCTGAGCTTGGGCGACCAGCGCGTCCATGGCGTCGCAGCTAGCATCGTCTAGATCGAGGTGTTTCATCGTTTCTCCAGAGACCGTTCCGTGGGGAAACCGGAGGATACGGCATTTCCGATCCACGTGCGGCGCCAGCATCCGCGCCATGTTGTCGAACGCGAACTCCTGGGCCTCGATGGCAACCGGCGTCACACCGCCGCCAAATCGCCAGCCGACGAGGCCCCGGTGAAGGGCGCGTTCACCGATCAACTCGCCCTGCGGGCGTGGACATGTTCCGAGACAGAAGATCTCGATGGAATCGCCCGGACTGGTCATTTGGAGAGCATCGAGTAGTCCGATGAGGACCGGGTTGTTGGCCCACAACCCGCCATCTACGAAGACATGATGCCCTGGGGTGTCGGGATTCTCAATCCGGGCCATGGAGCGATAGATCGGCGCAGCCGAGGATGCGAGGCACACATCTACAAGGCTGTAGCCGTCGTCCCTGTGCAGCGTATTGGAGAGGTGTGGGGTCTTGAAGACCCAAGAGCGATTGCGCGACCTCTCCACGGCGGGAACGGCCACCGCGATTCTGCGCCGCTGCCAGACATCGCCGAGGGTGGTCTCGCCGAACTCCGCCGCCAAGGCCCTTCCGAGAGCTGCGGACCCGGCCTTCAGGTATCCTGGTCGCTTCCATAGCTGCCATGCCAATTCGGGCCCCACGCGCCGAGGCAACCGTCGGGGGAAAATGGCTGCTCCCCACTTCCGATAGAGCGCGGCGACCCGGTCAACCGACACACCGGCCGCCAGCGCGCACGCGATGATAGCTCCGGTGCTCGTGCCGGTGATGAGGTCGAAGCCTCTGCCGATATCAATTGCCTGCAGGTCCCTGGTTTTGGTGTAGCGCTGGATCAACGATGACAGGTAGGCAGCCGCATAGAGGCCACGCATCCCACCGCCGTCGATACTTAGCACCCGCAGAGGCCGCCCACTGTCCGTTTCGCTGCTGACGGCCGCTCGTATTTGATCGGAATCCGACGCAACTCGGTCACGGTCCCGGTCGGTCACTGGGCCCGCTCCGTTGAACTGCTTTCCCAACCGATTCTGGCTGCCACAAGGGTCCTCCGCGCCGGTGATTCGGCGACTACATAGGTCGTCGTTGAGCGATACTGGCTGCCGTATGGTGGCTTCCACCCAGCCCGAGAGCACCTGTGCCATCTGCGGCGATCCTGCCAGGACAACGCGCCGTAACGTTCAAGCTGCGGATCGGGCTTAGCGACTACCGCTTGCTGGTTGGCCGGATGGGCGGGTCAGGCAGGGGGTATTCTGGTGGACGCGGCGGTCCTGGTGGAGGCACCGGTGGGTGTGGGGGTCTTGAAGGGGGCCCGGGCCGGCGCGGGGGTCTTGGCGGATAGTCGGCGTATGACATACGGTAACTTGTTCCTGTTGGAAGTCGGTGAGAAAGGGGGGTAATTAGTTTAGCAGTTTCTGGACCGGTGTCAACCATACCACAACATCTTGGGGGGGCGGTGCTCGCTGCCCCCTACTGGTGGTTGTGCCACGTGCTTGGCGGCCTAACGACTCTCCAGCCCTCGGTGTCGGCTCTTGGGGCTGCTCCGCGCACTTGTACGCCCCCGCCGCTTCCATCATGAACGCATCCCGTTTCTGCAGAGCGTCGCCCTTCTCGTGCAGGAGATAGCGGTCCCGATCCGCCGTGGAGCCCTCGAATCCGAGGGTCGCTTCTTTGTGGCCTTATCCGCGAGACCGCCTGGGATCGCGAAGGGGCCGCTGTTGCCCCTGGCTCGGACGGCCTGTATTCGGAAGCTGGTCCGACCGTCATGGACGACCCATCGAGGGGTGGGAGTCTTCCTGCGGACTGTTCGCAGCGCGCTGGCGATGTTCGCACAACGCGGACTCTTCGCCTTTCGCGCGCGAAGGAAATACTCAAGTCTCGGTTTGGGCAGCACCACCGATTCCAGTGCCGAGGTCCGCAATGCACCCGGCACCGAGCGGCGCCAGAAACCCGGAGAGCACTCCGCGCTTCTCTGACCGACCAGATCGAGAAGAAGCACGATCCTCAACCTTCCAACACGCTCCCGCCGGCAACCTATTGGAGGAGCAAAGCGAGCGCATCGTGGGCCATGTAACGGTTGCCCTCGGGCTCAAGGCTCTGCCCCGGATCTTGGCCCAAGTGTCCAGGGTCGTGCGGCAGAGGCCAGGGTCGTGCGCTAGGAGAAGTGATAGAATGAGTGATAATGACGCTCATGAACATTTGTCTATCTCATTGATATACAACAAGTTATGAGACATGATGAAACCGAACATGCATGTGGTGTACATGGCTGGCCTTAACCCTGGCTGTCACGGTGACGCGCCACGACTCGTCGGTACGCCGCTCCGTTCATAGGCTCCTTCCCGCCCGGCGACACCCGGCGGGAATCGCTTGGGATGCCCCAACGACTCGATCTCGCCCACCGCGGCCCCGACCGTGTCCGTGCACCCGCCCAAGATAGGAGCGTGTGCGTTCCTGCCAAGATGGCAGCCTCGGAGCTTTCGACACGAAAAAGACCGAAAAAGCGGCCAAAATGGCAGGAAAAGTCTGCCAAAATGGCAGACTCACGGTGGCGTGAATCACGGCAAGGAGTCACATGAGTTCAATCAGGACTGCACGATCTGCCCTTCTTGCCTTTGGAGCGAATCGTGATCCGCCGTACCGGAAAAGCGGGGAATCCGCATCCAAGTAGCGGAATGCGAACTCACCGCCTCCAAGCATCCGCATCCGGGATCCCGCGGCTGAACAGCATTCCATCCCCCGGCCCCGCGGCCTGTCCCACAGCGTCCGCGGCCGCTTGGGCCGCGGGCGGGAGATCCGAAAGGATGCCGCGCACCTGCCCAGTGCGGGGATCGCGAAGGATCACCATTGGCTCGTTGCTGTCTGTGTCGAGGGTTGCCGAACCACCAGGACCGGTGAGCGTGATGCTCGCCAGATTGCCTTCCCATGATCGCCGCACGGGCAGAGTGAATGCGAACGACGAACTGCCGTCGCCATCGACCGTCTCGGGCATGTTGAAGCTGAAGGAGAAGAGCTGGGCACCATCGCTCGTGCGTCCCGTGATCCGGTGCTCGCCCGCAGAGTCAGGCAGCGCGGCAGGGGCCTCTACGACGAAGGTCGGTTCCAGGTAGGGCAAGCTGTCGGCGCTGATGCCGCCCCAGAGCAGCAGCGACTGGGTGGTGGAAGCTGTAACGGCGACACTCATTTGTGCAGCCTCGTCGAACAACCGATAGCGGAGCGCGTTCGTGAACGAGAAGTCGCTGATCCACCGCGGGTAACAATAGGACATCAGGTCACGTGCTTCACGAGGATGCACCAGTCTACCACTGTCGCGGAAGTCGTAACCCCAAGCCCCTGTGGATCCGTCTGGATACGGATACGAAGGATCGGGACCGCCGGTGCTGCCGCACGGTGCATGGAAGAGACTCATATTGTGACCAAGTTCGTGAGCTATGGTGGATGGAGACGGAATCGAAAAGCTCACCCGATGGCCGATAAACGCGACGCCCGCGGCACCCGTAACCGGCCGTGCCATCATGCCCATGTAGTGGCCCGTTCCACCCTCCATGGCTCGAATGGCCTGGGTGTTGCGGCGCAGGTCGAACGCGTTGTTGCTCGAGCTCAGGACAGGCTCGTGCGCTGCCACAACCAGATCGCCTACTGGAAGCAGCATTCGCGTATCCTCCAGCATCTCGTGGTTCTCGGGATCTGCCGCCGTCGCGTCGACCAGGTTCACGATCGAGGAATCGTTGGTTTGGCTCCAGATGAACGGGATCAGGGTCAGGTCGAACAGGGGCATGGCGCGGACATCCACCGCCAGCCGTCCCGTCGCCGGAATCCGCCTCGCGATCCCCAGCGCGTCGTCCAGCGCTCCTTCCGGGTCGACCTCGATCACCATCTCAAGCCCCGGCTGGATCACTTCCCCCGCAATCCCGGCGTTCGCCGACTGCGACCAACTGCTCTCGTCCACCTTCATCGGGATCAGCGCTGACTTGCCGGGGATGTACTCCACATGGATCTCCCGGCCGGCGACGAAAAAGTGGGCCCGCACCGCCGGAATGCCCGCGCTGGTTGCCTGCCGGGCGGTCGGGAACACCCTCAGCAACGCTCTCTCGCCCGCGACTAGTGGGACGGGGAATTCCCACGACTGCACCGCCTGGGTCAGGTACGCCATCGGCGGGTTTCCGTCGATACACGGCTTGATCCTGCGCTTGTGTACCCCTCCAAGCCAGGTCTGGACACCTGGGTCGGAAGGCACGCAGAGATCCGTGCCCCCGGCCAGGAGACCCTCGAGCTCGCGGAGATCGGTTATCCGCGATGGAAGGGGCCCTGCCATCCCGGTGTTGTTGGTGAGCGCCAGTTGCTTCAGGCTGGACATGCGGCCCAATTCAGGAGGCAGCGGACCCCGCAAGTCGTTGTTCTCAAGAAGCAACTCTTCCATGGTGGTCAGGCCGCCAAGCGCCCCGGGCACTTGGCCACTCAACGCATTGTCGTGAAGCCACATCAATTCGACATTGGCAAGCTGCGCGAGCCTTGGTGGGATGGGACCGTCCAAGTTGTTCTCGCTGAGGAACAGCTCCTCCAGGTTTGTAAGCTCGCCCAACTCCGGTGGGATGGGACCGTCCAGGTTGTTCTTTGAAAGTGACAACAATTCCAGGCTCCCAAGCGCTCCGATCTCAGGCGGGATGCCGCCCGACAAATCGCCCGCGTTAGCGGCCCAAAGGTGGGTTAGCTTGGAGAGGTTCCCCAGTTCGGCAGGCATCGCGCCGGTCAAGGTGTTGTTCTGAAGGACGAGTTCATCCAAGTGGGCCAGCTTCCCCAACTCCGCAGGGATCGGCCCGATGAGTGAGTTGTTGCCGAGCCACAGCACCTGCAGGTTTGCAAGGTTGCCGAGTGCGGGAGGAATCGTACCCGTGAGTGAGTTTCGGAAGAGGAACAGCGATGTCAGGTTTCTCAAGTTGCCGAGTTCCGGGGGGATGGTCCCCGTTAGCTCGTTGTTACCCCATATTTTCAAGTAGATCAGGCTGGACAGGTCACCGAGTTCCGGGGGGATGGTCCCCTTCAGGTTATTCTCGGTCATCTCCAGGCGGGCGACTGCTTGTTGACCCTCCACCCCAACCCCGTGCCACCCCCCCAGCGGCGCGTCGGTCAGCCAGTTCTCGTTGTTGGTCCAATCCGGGCCGCCGGTTGAATGAAAGAACGCCTCCAAGACTTCACGATCCGACAACGGCGGGCACTCCACGCCCGTGCCGGTGTGGGAACTGATGGCGTTCAGCCAAGCCTGGAAAGAGGCGCCACCGGGGACGCAGAGATCCGTCCCCGCGTAGTCAAGCACGCGGAGGGAGAGACGGGCCAGCGAAAACGGGAGGCGGCCGGAAAGGTCGGTGTTGTCAGCGATCCTGAACTCGGTCATGTGAGCCAGTTCGCCCAGGCTGCGTGGAAGCCGTCCAGCAAGTCCGTTGCGGCTCAGGTCGAGCATCCTCACCCGGCCGAGAGAATCGGCGCTGACGCCGTGCCATTCCTCAACCGCTCCATCACCCCGCCACCCATCGGATGCGGTCCAAGCCGACCCGCCCGACAATTCGTACAGCGACTTCAACACGGTGACGTCGGCCGCGTTGCAGAAGCTCTCCCTTTCGGCGTCGTTGCGTCCGATCCCATCGAGCCAAGTGACGAAAGCGGCGGTGCCCGGTGCACAGAGATCCTGGTTTCCGCCGAAGAAAAACGTCCGCAATGAAAGGGCGAGTAGTTTGGACGGAATCGGTCCTGTCAGGTTGTTTCTCCTGAGATCCAGAGCACCCAGGCTGGAAAGGTTGCCGAGTTGCGGCGGGATCGAGCCTGAGAGATCGGTATTGTTGAGATACAGGTTGACCAGTTTGGTGAGGTTGCCGAGTTCGCCTGGGATCGGGCCTGAGAGGTCGTTTGCAGAAAGGCTAAGCGTACGAAGGTTGCCGAGGTTGCCAAGTTCGCTTGGGACCGGGCCCGAAAGGTCGTTACTGTTGATGTACAGGTGAACCAGGTTGGGGAGGCTGCCGAGTTCGAGCGGGATCGTGCCCGTGAGGCCATTGGCAAAGAGGTTCAGCCTCTCGAGATTGACCAGGTCGCCGAGCTCCGGCGGAATGGTGCCGACAAGTTCGTTGCTGCCGAGTTCGAGGGACCTCAGACGGGCGAGGTTGCCGAGTTCGGGCGGGACCAGATAGGATATCCATAAGTTGCTGTATAACAAGTATTTATGTTGCACATGGTCCGCTCGCGTATCACTCTGAATACACAAATATGAGCCGGAATACACTGGACCGAAGGGGACGGTGCCGGACGTAACCGTTCGGTCACGCCGTGGAAAAACGGGCATCCTCGCCGCAACGATCAGGCCGCTTTGCTGCGGCCGCCGAGCCACCGTAGCGGCTGGCCCGCCGCGGGGACAGGCCAGCCGATTGAGCGAACGATGACCGACCCCGGACACTTGGGCCAGGAAGCGGGGGCAGAGCCTTGAGCCCGAGGGGGTGAAACGCCTTATTGTTGATGGTGCTCCGGTCGGAGGTCGAGCCCCGACCGGCACGTGACGCTGGCGGGCGGGGAGCCGACGCTCCTCAAGCTACATCTTTGTGGGGAAACGACCCGTGATCCTCGAACACTGGAACGCCAACACGGCGGGCTATCGAAAGTCGGATGGCTCCGGGTATACCGACAGCATGACGCGCGCATACGGTCGGCTGATCGCGGTGGCCGGTGCGTGCGCAACTCCCGCGCCATTGCGGGATCCAGACGATCCGTGGCGGCTGGAGGTGCTCGCGCATCCGCACGGCCCGCGCGTCCTGCGGGCGCGCATCGTCGCCCCGGACGGGGAGCCCGTGGCGGTGCTGGCGGTGGCGGAAGGCGGTGGCGCTGGCCCCCGACGCGCATGGCGCGAGACGGTGGCGGCAGCCCCCTGGATGGTCGACGGACGCGACCCCAGCGACTTCCGCGACCACCTTCCAGACCGACCGTGGGTGATCATGGGCTTGCTACCGGCACTGGCCGTCCATGGGGAGGCAGTCGAATGGCTGGGGGAGATCGAGCAGTTCATCGCGTGGTCGTTCCTCGAAAGCCTCGAACCGATGGCGAGCGCCTGAAGGCCGCCGAGCGGGCCGGCGTGCCCGTTCGGTAGTTCGATCACCGGCTTGGCCCGGCGTCCCGGTCCGGCCCGGGACGCCTGATCTTTTCCACCAGCCGCCTTGTCATCTCCACCTGCTCCTTGGCCCTGCGCCGTAT
>MPNE01000014.1 GCA_002238865.1 Gemmatimonadetes bacterium bin94
GGGGGCATCCCAGTCGGACCCGCTTCCGCCGCCCCCGTCGCTACCACCCGGCGAGCTGTCCAACGGGGCGGCGCGGATGGTGGACGCGCCGGTCCCCTCGGAGGTCGAGGCGGGCGCGCGGGAGGCGGTCGAGATGGCGCTGGACCCGGCGTGAGAGGTGGCGCCCCGGTCTCACCGATCGGCCCGCCGCGTCGCCCCGACGTTTCCGCGGCAAAACCCGGGACGCCCGCATGTCTCGATGGGACAGGGCGGGGGCCACCTCAAGGGTCGGCGAGCCGCACCCCACTCGGCGAGCCGCAACCACTCGGAGGCCGCGCCCATTCGACGAGCCGCACCCACTCGGAGGCCGTTCTCACAAGGGCGCCCATTGGGCACGCCGGGGCCCGTTGGAATCGCCGGAGGTGCTCACGCCGAGTTCTTCCTCGTCCGGCCACCGGTCACCCCGGCGGTGGATCCTCGCGCTTCAGCCGCAGGATTCGCCGGATCATGCGATCCCGCCACGCCGACAGCGCAGGCACCGAGCCGTCGCCGTACGCCGCCCTTGTCGCAGCGGCAATGCCGTCGATCACCTCGTCGCCGAAATCGGGTTCCGTATCAAGGTCGCCCCAGAGCCCGCTGAAGGCGTCGCCGTAGTCACGGTAGTAGCGGCCCACGCCTCCGTCGGAGTTGGAGTGACCCGTCCCGAAAGGTCCCATCAGGGCCCAGCGCAACCCGAGCCCGTCCCGCATGACCATCTCGACCGCCTCGGGTGAAGCCACCCCGGACCCGACCAGCGAGATCGCCTCCCGGACCACCGCCGCCTGCATCCGGTTGAGGAGGAAGCCGGGCACGAAGCGGTTCATCTCGACCGGCAACATCCCCACCCGGCGGAGGAGGTCGAGCGTCGCAGCCACGACGCGCGGATCCGTCTTCTCCCCCGGCAGCACCTCCACCACCGGGATCACGTGGGGCGGGTTGACCGGATGCGCCACGATGCACCGGTGCGCCCCGGCCACACCTTCCGAGATCACGCTCATGTCGTTGGCCGAAGTGGAGCTGGCCAGGATCACGTCGTCACTCGCGGCACGGTCGAGCTCACGGTAGATCGCCCGCTTGGTCGCGATCGCCTCGGGGCCGCTCTCCTGCACGTAGCCGGCCCCGGCGACCGCATCACCCAGCGTCTCGCAGGGAAGGATCCGGCTTTCCTCGGCGCGCGCCTCTTCACGTGTCAGGAACCCCAGCCGCACGTCCTCTTCCGCCGACCGCACCGCCCACCCGATGGCGCGGGCGAGCTGTCCAGCGTCGGGATCGTGGACACGGGTGAGGAATCCAGCCCGGGCGTACACCCGAATCCAGCTGCGGCCGACGACGCCCGCTCCCACGATGGCCGCCACTTCCGGCCCTCGGTATGTCATGCCGTGCCTCCTCGCGTCCGGGAACGCGGCTCAGAATGCCGGGGGGACGGTTAGCCGCGAGCGCCCCGGGCGCAGGGTGCGCCGCGCCGCGGGCTGGAATAGTATGTCCCCGACGCGACACTATCACCCCGGAGCCAACCCGCTCAAGGAACGCGGTCACCCATGACCAGCCTTCACGACCGTTGGAATCACGCCGACGCGCTTCAGTACCTGGCCCGGGTTGGACGCATGCCCCCGACAATCATCTGCGTTGCCTGCAACGGCGGGATTCAGGGCAAGGAGTCGAACCCCAACCTGCCCGAGACCCCCGAGGAGATCGCCGAATCCGTGGCCGGCGCCTACGAAGCGGGGGCGTCGATGGTCCACGTGCATGCGAGGCAGGCGGAATTCCCGACGCGGCCGGCGATCACCACCGAGCGGTGGCTGGAGGTCAACGCGAAGATCCGTGATGCGTGCCCCGACATCATCATCAACGACACGACCGGGGGCGGACCGGACATGACCAACGAGGAGCGGCTCCAGTGCCTCGACGGGCGGCCGGAGGTAGCGTCGCTCAACCTCACGCCCGACATGAGCCGCTTCGTGATCCGGGAACGCCCGGCACCCCTGCCGGACCCGCGGCCCGAGACCGTTTACGACGAGTGCCTGCCCTTTTCGTACGGCCAGATCAGGCACTTCGCCGCCGAGATGAAGGCCCGTGGGATCAAGCCCGAACTGGAGATCTATCACCCGGGCGGGGGATGGGTGATCCGCTACCTGATCGGCGAGGGGCTGCTAGAGAAACCCTACTGGATCCAGACCGTCATGGGGTACCAGACCTCGAGCCTTCCGACGGTCGACAACGTGCTCCAGATCATCCGCGAATTCCCCGAGGATTCGGTGTGGCTGACCTCCGGAATCGGACCCCACCAGCTTCCCATGACAACGCTGGCCACCATGCTGGGCGGACACGTCCGGGTCGGGCTGGAGGACAATGTCTACTACCGCCGGGGCGAGAAGGCGAAAAGCAACCGGCAACTCGTGGAGCGCTCCGTGCGCATCATCCACGAGCTGAACCGCGAAGTCGCGACTCCCGCGCAGGCACGCACGATGTTGAACCTTGCCACCGAGCCGACAGCCTATGACTGACCGTCGCCCCTCCATCCCGATCGCCCCTGCCGGCGTGCTGACCCTCGTCCTCCTGGCCGGTTGCGGCCAGCCCGCCGCGTTGGACGCCCCGGCAACCGAAGTCGCCGGCCCCTTCCCCCGTCCCGCGGGCGCGCACGAGGTACGGCTCGACCCCACGCACATGGTCCCCATGCGCGACGGCGTCCGGCTCGCCACCGACCTGTACTTCCCCGCCGGGGCCGACACCCCGCTTCCGGTGGTGCAGATCCGAACCCCGTACGGGAAGCTCTCGGAACGTCGCGAGGGCTCCGCCGCCCGCTACTTCGCGAGCCACGGGTTCGCCGTCGCGGTCCAGGACATGCGGGGGCGCTTCCAGTCCGAGGGCGAGTACTTCGTGTCGCGCGCGGACCGGGAAGACGGCTACGACATGGTCTCGTGGCTTGCCGGGCAACCCTGGTCCAACGACCGCATCGGGACCTACGGGTGTTCGTACCTGGGCGAGAACCAGATGCAGCTGGCCGCCACGCGAAACCCGCATCATGCGGCCGCCCTGCCGCAGGCCGCCGGCGGCAGCTACCGCTACTTCGGCGTGATCTTCGGCGGCGTGACCGAGCTGGCCGCCAGCCTGGGGTGGTTCCGGGGCGCCGGTACCAAGGTCTTCTACCGGATCCCGCCGGGGACCCCGCGCGAGGTGATGCTCCAGGTGGAGGAGATGATCAATCCGGCGCCGACCCCGGGCGAACTCGACTTCCAGAGCGCGTGGCGGACCCTGCCGTACATCGACATGCTGAAGGCCTCGGGGGCCCCTCCGACCGACTTCGAGGCGTTCGTGTCACACGAGCCGGGCGACCCCTGGTGGGACCGGATCGGGTACGTGCAGCCCGACGACCGGTTCGACGTGCCGGCGCTTCACGTCAACTCCTGGTACGACCTCGGAGTGAGCGAGACGCTCAAGCTCTTCAACCTGCTGAGCGACAACGCCGAGTCCGACCGGGCCCGCGACAACCAGTTCGCGATCATCTCCCCGACGGATCACTGCACGTCGGAGCGCGCGACCTCGGCGACCGTGGTCGGTGAGCGCAACGTGGGTGACGCGCGTCTCGACTACTGGACGATCTACCTCGACTGGTTCAACCACTGGTTGCGGGACGACGCGGACGCCGACTTCGACATGCCCCGCCTCCAGTACTACCTCATGGGCGCGAACGAGTGGCGCACCGCCGGGTCGTGGCCCGTCGAGGGCACCGAGTTCCAGCCCCTGTACCTGCACAGCGGCGGCAACGCGAACACACGGGCCGGGGACGGCCGCCTGTCGTGGGAGGCGCCCGACGAGGAGCAACCCGCCGACGCATTCACCTACGATCCGGACGACCCGGTACCCACCATCGGAGGCCCCGTGTGCTGCACGGGGACGGCCGACGCGCCCGCCGGCGGATTCGATCAGTCCGCGGTGGAGGACCGCAACGACGTGCTCGTGTACACGTCGGAGCCGCTGGATGAGGGCCTGGAGGTGACCGGGCCCATCGAATTGGTGCTGTACGTGTCGTCCGACGCGCGCGACACGGACTTCGTCGGCAAGCTCGTGGACGTCCACCCCGACGGCCGGGCGATCAACGTCCAGGAAGGGATTCTTCGCGCACGCTACCGCGAGGGATACGGTCGCAAGGTGTGGATGGAGCCGGGCGAGGTGTACGAACTCCGTATCGACCTCCAGGCGACGGCAAACTATTTTGGAGCGGGCCACCGGATCCGCCTCGAAGTCACGTCGTCGAGTTTCCCGAGATGGGAACGCAATCTCAACTCCGGCGGTAGGAACTATGACGAGATCGAGTGGACCCTCGCCCGGAATTCGGTCCACCACGCCCCAGGGCACGCATCCCGTCTGATTGTGCCCATCGTATCAAGGGAGACTGGGAATTGATTGGAAGTAAGCTGGCGCGTCTTGCGCTCATCGCTGTCACAGCCCTCGCCGCCCAGGCCTGCGCGTCTGTCGGCGAGGTCCCCGTCGGCGACCGAAACACCGGCGACCTCACCCCCGTGGATTTCGAGGGGATATCCGAAAGGGACGTGATGCGGGCCATATCACTCCTGAGGCCCCAGTGGCTCAGGGCTCGCAACGGGTCGGCCACCGTGGTCGTCAACGGTCAGCGCACCAACCGGGACCGGCTTGCCACGATCCCGATCGGGTCGGTCGCGCGGGTCACCTTCATGTCCCCATCGGACGCCACCACGCGCTTCGGGACCGGTTTTTTCAACGGGGCCATTGTCGTAACCCTACGCTAGCCGGCGTCCCGCCCGCGGCGCCCTCGCGGTCGCGGCGGCCCTGGCGTATTGCCCCGCGCCCGGCAGGTCGCTAGAATCCGCGCGCCGAATTGGCGACCTTACATGGGACATGTTTTCAGGACAACAAGCCCGACGGGCGAGGACAATGACGCGGTTCCAAACAGGGCAGTTCTGCCGCTCCTTCCGTGTATCCGCCACACTGCTGGTTCTGACGGCGGCATGCCGCGGATCCGAACCCGGTGTGGTACGCGGCGAGATGATCTTCGACGCCTGCTCCCCGTGCCACGGCGACGACGGCGCCGGCAAGCAGTCGCTCGGGGCACCCGCGATCGCCGGTGCTTCCGATTGGTACCTCTCGGCTCAGCTCGCAAAGTTCCGGGCAGGCCAGCGGGGATATCATCACACCGACGCGGAAGGGCTGCGGATGCGTCCCATGTCGCGGGCGCTGATCGAGGACAAGGGCGATGTCAGTTCGGTCGTGGACTACGTCGTCAGTCTGCCGATCCCCGATCCCCCGGCAACCGCCGAGGGAGACGCTGAAGCCGGCGAGGAGGAGTACACGGCGCTCTGTTCGAACTGTCACGGCGGAGACGGCAGGGGAGTCGACACCGGAGTGCTGGAGTTGAATGCTCCCTCTCTGCTCCACCTGAACGACTGGTACATCACGTCATCGCTGCAGAAGTATCGCGACGGCGCGCGGGGAGTCGGCGACGCCGCCGGGGCCACAATGCGCGCGCCGGTCAGCGGCATGTCCGACGAACGGATCGAAAACGTGACCGCCTACGTCATGACCATGCAGCGGCTGCCCCGGAAGATCGCCGCTCCACCCGCTCCTCCGCTGCCGCCACTGGACGTCGACCCGGCGATCCTGCCCGAGGGAGTGACGGTGGCCATGGCCCAGGAGGGGCAGGAGATCTTCAACGGAGCCGTCGGAATCTGCTTTACCTGCCACCTGCGGGAAGGCGGGGGCGGACCGTTGGCGCCCGACCTCACCGACGACGTCTGGCTGAACATCGATGGCGAGTACGAGTCCATTGTCAACATCGTCATGACCGGAGTTCCACAGCCGGTGGAGCACCCCGGACAAATGCAGCCACGTGCCGGACGGCCGCTCACCGACGAGCAGGTGAGAGCCGTGTCCGCATACGTATTCACCCTGAGTCGGTAATTCTCATGGCAGCGAAACCGTCCCCCGACAGACCGACGCACGCCGAACTGGCCGCGCAGATTCCGGATCCACCGCCCGACGCGTCCAACGAAGCGATCATCTTCGCCAGGAAGACCCTGACGTGGACGCTCGTGCTGGGCGTCCTCTTCATCGGTTCGGCCGTTGTCTACAACTTCATAATGCAATGAACGACATGAGCTTCCTCGAGCGCGTCGGCCACTACTTCGACGAGATCGGCCTGATCCGGATCGGGTCCACGTACGCCGCGGACATCGACTTCCTCATCATCCTGGTGCTCGTGGTGGTGGGGGTCTGGTTCCTCCTGGCCGAGTACATCTTCATCCACTTCATCCTGAAGTACAGGGCGAAGCCCGGTCGGAAGGCCGACTACATCACCGGGAAGGAAAAGCACCTGAAGCGCTGGATCACGATCCCGCACCTCATGGTTCTCGCATTCGACGTCCTCATCGTCGTCGTCTCCTTCCAGGTCTGGCACAAAATCAAGATGGACCTGCCGGAGAACCCCGACGCCGTGCTCCGGATCACCGGCCAGCAGTGGGCATGGACCTTCCAGCACCCGGGGGTCGACGGAGAACTGGACACCGCCGACGACATCTTCACCGTGGACGAACTCCACGTCGAAAACGAAAAGACCTATCACTTCAAGCTCGAGGCCACGGACGTCCTGCACAGCTTCTCGGTCCCGGTCTGGCGCCTCAAGCAGGACGCCATCCCGGGGAGGAGCATCACCGGCTGGTTCCAGCCGACGATAACGGGAGAATTCGATGTCCAGTGCGCCGAGATCTGCGGCTTCGGCCACGGGGTCATGGCGGCGCGGGTGATGGTGGAGGACGCCGAAACACATGCATCCTGGGTGGCGGCGAACACGCCGGTCGCGGCAGCGCCCGCGGCTGGCCAGGCTACGCCCGGCACCCAGTAGCGAAGATTGGAGAGGACCGAGAGAGATGGTTGAGCCAGCGGTCGATCTGACACACGGCCACCCCCACGAGGACCACGCGCACCACGGTCCACAGGGGATCATGAAATACCTCTGGTCCACGGACCACAAGGTCATCGCCATGCAGTACATGTTCACGGGCATGTTCATGGCTCTGATCGGCGGCTTCATGGCGTACGTCTTCCGGATGCAGCTGGCCTTCCCGGGTATGAACGTCCCCGGCTTCGGCATGGTCTCGCCCGGCGAATACAACGCCCTGGTGACCAATCACGGAACGATCATGATCTTCTGGGTCGCCATGCCCGTGCTGCTCGCCGCCTTCGGGAACTACCTGATCCCGCTCATGGTCGGGGCGGACGACATGGTCTTCCCCAAGGTCAACCGGCTGTCGTACCAGATCTTCTTCCTGAGCACGGTCGTCATCCTTGCCTCACTGGTCGTGGAAGGAGGCGGCTTCGCCGGAGCCTGGACCGCGTACCCGCCCCTTTCGGCGGACGAGACGTACAACCTGACACCGCTCGGGAGTACGTTATGGCTTGTCGGGGTCGGATTGGAGTTCGTCGCCTTCCTCCTGGGGGGGATCAACTTCATCACAACCCTGATGAACTCCCGGGCGCCGGGGATGCGCGCCTTCGACGTGCCCATCGTCGTGTGGATGATCGTGGTCGCGAGCATCCTCTTCATGCTCTCGGTCGGGCCGCTGCTGGCCGGCGCGATCATGCTTCTCTTCGATCAGACGATCGGGACCGGTTTCTTCAACCCGGCGACCGGCGGCGACCCCATTCTGTGGCAGCACCTCTTCTGGTTTTTCGGCCACCCCGAGGTGTACGTCGTGCTGCTCCCGGCGATGGGCGTGGTGATCGAGATCATCACCACCTTCGCCCGCAAGAAGGTCTTCGCCTACCGCACGGTGATCTTCACGGTCGTGGCCATCGGCGTGCTGAGCTTCTTCGTGTGGGCCCACCACCAGTTCATCGCGGGGATCGACCCGCGCATGGCGAACATCTTTACGATCACCACCCTGCTCATCTCGGTCCCGATGGCGGAGCTGTGCTTCGTCTACATTGCCACGCTCTATCGAGGATCGATCACCCTTTCCACGCCCATGCTCTGGGCGCTGGCCTTCGTGGCCGAGTTCCTGATCGGGGGTGTGACCGGAATCTTCCTTGGGGCTGCGGGCGCGGACGTCTATTTCCACGACACCTACTTCGTCCTCGCCCACTTCCACTACACCTTCTTCCCGATCGCGATTATCGGGACCTTTGCGGCCTTCACCTACTGGTTCCCGAAGATGTTCGGGAAGATGATGGACGAACGCCTGGGGAAATGGCACTTCTGGCTCACCATCATCCCCTTCAACATGATCTTCATCCCGCTCTTTGTGCTCGGGATGGGGGGTCAGCACCGGCGTATCTACAACTACGAGCACTTCCCGGAGTTGGCGATCCCCTGGTTCCAGGACATGCGGCAGCTCGCCACCTACTCGCTGCTGATCATGCTCGGCGCCCAGTTCATCTTCTTCTACAACTGCTTCAAGTCGTGGCGCTCCGGGGCGAGAGCCTCCAGGAATCCCTGGAAGGCGAATTCGCTGGAGTGGACCACCGAGTCGCCGCCGCCACACGGGAACTGGCACCCGGACGATATGCCCGTGGTGTACCGGGGCCCCTACGAGTACAGCGTTCCGGACCGTGAGGACGACTACTGGCCGCAGAATGAGCCTGCCCTGAAGGGAGGACCCGGCGAATGAGGCCGATCGCGACAACGCGCGCCGCCACCGGGATCGCTACCGGCAAGCTCGCCGTATGGTGGGTACTTGCGTCGGAAGTGGTCATTTTCGGCGGGTTGCTGGCGTCGTACGTCATGCACCGCCTGGGCCATCCCGAGTGGGCGGACGCCGCGATCCACACCGACGTGCGGATCGGCGCCTTCAACACCTTCGTGCTCCTCAGCTCGAGCCTGACGGCCGTGCTGGCCCACCAGGCGGCGGAGCGGGGCGACGGCAAGAAGGCCGCGCGGTACCTCTACTGGACCATTTTTGGAGCCGTCACCTTCCTCGGGGTCAAGACCTTCGAGTGGTACACCGAGATTACCCACGGCTACACGATCACGTCCAACACCTTCTGGTCGTTCTACTACTCGGCCGCGGGGCTCCACGCCCTCCACGTGATCGCGGGCGCGGTGATCATGGCCATTGTCGCCCGGGACGCCGCCAGGAACCGCCAACTCCATCGGGTCGAACTGATCGGGATCTACTGGCACTTCGTCGACATTGTCTGGATTTTCCTGTTCCCTCTGCTCTACATCGCGAAATAGCCCATGGCCGGTCACTCTGAGGGTCGCTCGGGTTTCTTCGGAAACCACTACGTCAGGATCTATCTCCTGCTGCTGGGACTGCTGGCGGTCAGCATCGTGGGGCCCGTGGTGGGCGGGAACATCGACCGTCAGGTAGAGGTCTTCGGTCTGCAGATCAGCCTCGGGTTGACCCTGACGCTCATCACCGCCTTCGGCATCGCCGTGTGGAAGGCGTCGCTGGTGATCAAGCACTTCATGCACCTGTCGGTCGAGCGGCCGATCGCCAAGATCTTCCTGGCGGCATCGGTGCTGTTGCTCGCGCTCTTCTGGGGCGGCGTGGCGCCGGACGTACAGCTGCACGAAGGCCGCATGTGGGAGAATCTGGACGCCAAGGCGGCGGTGGCGCGCGGGATCTCCGAGCCCGAGCTGCACGTCGAGGACGACAGCCACGCGGCGGAAGGCGAGCACGCCGAAGAGGTCGCGCACGCGAGCCTCGTGCCGACCAGCAAGTCGACCGACAACCTGCTGCCGGGCGGCTACAACCTGGCCCACGCCGCCTTCTGGACGGTGCTCGCGCTGGTGGCCGTCGGGACCAACGCCGTGGCGATCATGCTGTCGATCGGGGTGCTGATCCTGCTTTACGAGACGCTGAGTCATATTCCGATCGTACGCCGGCTGGTCGGGCCGGTGGTGGACCGAGTGTCGAGGCTCCCGGGTGTGAGAACGATCCGTTCGCGCCTGGTCGGGGCGAAGGAGGGGTAGGCCCGGTCGATGAGCGCGCGCACGACGATCATCCCGTTCCGGCCGAGGCCTCGGCGAGCCGAGAAGGTCGTTTCGAACGGCGTGCTGGGCATGATTCTCATCGTCTTCGTCGAAATCATGCTGTTTGCGGGGTTCATCTCGGCGTTCGTGATCGTGAAAGCCCGCGCCGTGGGCTCGGTGTGGCCGCCGCCGAATCAGCCCCGGCTTCCCTTCGAGCGCACCGCAATCAACACGACCATGCTGATCGCCAGCGGAATCGTGCTGCTGATCGCCCACCGGGCGTACCAGCGCGGCAACCGATCCATCGGCCTGCTGCTCATGCTGGCGACCTTGCTTGGGGGTGCGTTCGTCACGCTGCAAGGGGTCGAATGGGTGGCGCTGCTGCAGGAAGGGCTGACCCTCACCTCTTCGACGTACGGCAGCCTCTTCTACACGATCATCGGGGCACACGCCGCGCACGCGGTGGTTGCGATCGGGTTGCTGGCGTGGGCGTGGCTGCGCCTGATGGCCGGGACGCTGTCCCGGGAAGCGATGTCCACGGTGTCGCTCTTCTGGTACTTTGTGGTTCTGGTGTGGCCGTTTCTGTACTTCCAGGTGTATCTGTAGATGATGAAGACTCGTGAGATGATCCGGGCGCGTCGACGGCGCGTGGTGGCAGGCGTGATCGCCCTGGTGGCGATGGCCGTCTTCCCGGATGTCGCTCACGCCTGTCCCGTGTGTTTCGACCGGGACGACGAGGCGCGGATCGCCTTCCTTGCAACGACCGGCTTGCTGCCCGGCCTGCCGTTGGGGGTGGGAGCGGGGACGGGGTGGTGGCTGAGGAAGCGGGTGCGTGAGGTTGAGGCGAAGGCCGACCGCCAGGAGGCGCGGGGGCGGTAGTCGCCGGGACGAGGCTAACGCCCCGAAACCATCTGCTTCAGATCGTCCCAGATGGTTCCCAGCACGTGCCGCGACTTCCAGGCAACGTATCCCACGCCACTCCACACCAGCGCTGCCGCGAGCACCACGCTCGCTCCCAGTCGCACTTTGTGATCGTCAATGTAGTCGCCGATGACCCGGTGGCCGGATCCGGGACCGGCTCTCAGGTAGAAGTCCCACCACGTGAACACGATGAACCCGATCGACGTTGCGACCAGGATCCCCACGGCGACCTGCAAGACCCTCTTCCCACCCATCAGCAACTTCCCCCTGGATTGAACCGGGCGTCCGTCGGGCTGCTGGAACACCCACGCCAACGTGAGACAGCCGAACCGCCCGAAGTGGTTGCTCCGACCCGGCTACCGTGTCAGCGCGGCTTCCAATCCGTCGATGAAGGTGGGGTCCCCTTCCGGGATCGGTCCGATCCAGCTGAACGCGACCGCTCCGTCCCGATCGATGAGCACGGACGTGGGCAGCCCGCGGGCGCGGAAGACGTCGCGCGACGTGGCGTCGGGGTCGAGCGCGATGTCGTACTCGACGCCGAACTCTTCCACGTATTCGATCACGGCGTCGTGGTCCGCCCGCCGATCGACCGACACGCCCAGGATGCGAAGGCCCCGGTGCCGGTACCTCTCGTACACGGATTGGAGGTAGGGTGTCTCGGCCAGGCAGGGATGACACCATGTGGCCCACAGGTTGACGAGCAGTGTTTCGCCCCGGTAGTCGGATAGTGAGACGGGCGATTCGGTGTCCAGATGGGTCGCGGTGAAGGCAGGCGCCGGGTCACCCCGCTGCAGGGTGGGCGACTCGGAGGGGATGCACGCCGCGAGGGTCAGGGTGGCGAGCAGCCCGTGGATGAGCCGATTCATGCCACGGTCATCCCTGTGGCGGCGTGACGGGATGGGTCGAGAACGGACCCACACCTTGGACCTGGACGACGGTCTCTTCATCCGCCCACATGTACGCGGGTACGTTCGCCGCAATCGCGATGTAGCTGCCCGGGCCGTAGGCGGTGCCGGCCTCCTTGTCCATGGTCTCGCCCACGCCGACGAAAAACCGTCCGGAGAGGACCGTCATGTGTTCGGTGACAGGGTGGGTGTGGGGTCCCAACTCGAAGCCGGGCTGGACTTCGAGACGGAAGGCGAAGACCTCTCCGTCCGCGCTCATATCGCCATAGAGCGGCAGGAAGCGCACACCGTCGTTCGGCGCTCCCCAAGGAAGAGAATCGCCGCTGTGGAAGACGTTGTCGTCCGCGTCCTGTGCATGGGCGGGTGGCGCCGCGACGAGGGCCGCGAGGACGAGCAGAGCCGCTGCGAGCGCGGGCCGGATGGCCCGGCGGGGGGCGAAGCAATGGTTCATCGTGGTGTCCTTGTCCGTTGAGAGGAGGGGCCGCCCGGGTTCGCTGTCCAGCGGCTCCCAGCCAATATGGGCCCCCGAGGTGGCGCGCGCATGATCCGGGAGATCCGCAGCCACTTGCCCGCCAAGGCAAGTCCCGGCGATGCTTACGCCCCAACCAACACCCCAGCCGAGAGGGTCGACCGTGAAGAAAACGGGCACCGGGACAACATGCACGCTCCTTCTCATCGCCGCGTCCCTGATCCCCGGACCCGGGGCTGGTCAATGGCAGAACCGGTACCCTCACGTCGATGGGTACGGGCATCACGTCTACCTGGAGGGCTACGAACTGCCCGTCCTCACCAACGGGCCGATCGATCCTGCACCCTCTCCGGACGGGCGGCAGCTCGCCTTTTCGTCGAGGGGATGGATCTGGGTGATGGATCTGGAGTCGCGGACGGCGCGGCGGCTGACGGCCGGGCGCGACATGGATTCCCGTCCGGCCTGGCATCCATCGGGCAACCGCATTGCGTTCGTGCGTGACAACGACCACGACACGCGCATCGTCGTCGTCGGCACGGATTCGGGGGTTGAGCTGCGCACGATCGACACGCCCGCCATCGACCTCGACCCGGTGTATTCGGCCGATGGCCGCACGCTTTACTACACCTCCGGCCGGGCGGGAACGCTCGACATCCGGGCCGTGGATCTGGCGACGGGTGAAGAAGAAGCGGTGACGAACGAGCCCGGGATCGAGATGAAGGCACAACCGCTGCCGGGAGACGACGCGTTTCTGGTACTCGCCAAGCGGGGGGGTGACCGCGTCGAGCTGCGCTCTCGGAGCGGCGGCGAACCCCGAGTGCTGATGTCCGGCAGCATCGTGTCCATGGCCCGGCCGGCGCTGAGTCCCGACGGAACGCGACTTGCGCTGAACTGGCCTGCGCAGGAGGGATGGGATCTGCGTGTGCACAGTGTCGAACAGCCGGGCCCTTCGGTGCTGCTCGCCAGCGGTGGGCTGCCTCTCACACCCGCGTGGAGCGCGGATGGAGAGTGGGTCTACTTCTCCGAGGCAAACGAGGACGAGGTCATGACCTTGAAGCGTGTGCGCCAGGTCGGCGGGCCCGTCGAGGATGTGGAGGTGGCCACCTGGCAATGGGGAACCGGGACGGCACGACTGAGGATTCGGACGACCCTCACCGGTGAAAACGCTCGCGCGAACATGGGGCGCTCCACCCAAGCGCGCCGCACGGCCCCCGTCCGCCTGAACGTCCTCGACGTAACCGGTCATCCCGCGGTCCCGGATGAGGGCGCCAGCCACTTTGATGGAGCCAACGGCCGCGTCTTCTTCTACAGCCCGGGGCTCATCGAGATCACGGTGCCCGCCGGCCAGGTCACCGTGTCCGCCGTGCACGGTCTGGCCACACCCGAGACCACGGCCACCGTCACCGCAGCGGCAGATGTGGTAACCGAAGTCGCCATCGATCTGACTCCCGTCTGGAACGCGCGCTCCGCGGGCTGGACCTCGGGCGATCACCACTTCCACCTCAACTACGGCGGCCAGTACGACCTGGACCCGACCGACATGGTCCCAATGATGGAAGGGGAGGATCTGGACATCGCCACGCCCCTCCTGGCCAATCTGCACAACCGCTACGAGGACCAGGACCTGTGGGGTTGGCAAAAGTCGGACGAGTCGCCGCTGATCCGCTTCGGCCAGGAGATTCGCTCGCATTTTCTTGGCCACATGGGCCTCATCGAGATCCCGGAGTTCCACTGGCCGTGGGTGTGGGGCCCCGGCTACGAGGTGTACGGAACCGATGACCGGCCCAACGCGGACGTCCTGGATTACGCGCACGGTCATGGCGGCATCGGCTATTACGTCCACCCGGTTTCGGTTCCCGATCCGTTCGCTTCCGCGCCCGGGGCCGGCGTGCCGGTCGAACTGGTCGCGGACGCGGTGATGGGAGATGTGGACGCGCTGGAGGTCATGTGTCTGTGGAGCAGCTCCGAAGGGACGTCGGCGCTGTGGCACCGGTTCCTCAACCTGGGGCTGACCGTCGCGCCGTCAGCAGGCACCGATGTCATGCTGAACCTGTACCGCACCATGGCTGTGGGGGCCACCCGGGTGTACGCGTACACCGGGGACCGGGTGAACTGGCCCGCATACCTGGAGGCGCTGACGGAGGGTCATTCCTTCGTCACCAACGGGCCCTTCCTCGACTTCCGGGTGGACGGCGCGCGCCCGGGCGAGGTGGTCCCGGCACGTGGCGACGGATCCGGTGCGGCTGGTGCGGACGAGTCCGGTACCGCCCAGTGGACCCTCGATCTCGCCACGGCCACCTCTGTGGAGCAGGTGGAGATCCTCGTCAACGGTCTCGTCGTGGCGTCCCATCCAGGTATTGCGGAGCCCGGCCAGCGCACCTACGGCGGAGAGGTCGACCTCCCCCTGGGGGGCTGGGTGGCCGCACGCGCACGAGGCGGTGAGACCCGGTGGCCGTCCATGGACACCGCGCCATTCGCGCACAC
Organism: Gemmatimonadetes bacterium bin94; assembly: GCA_002238865.1. Lineage (GTDB taxonomy): Bacteria > Gemmatimonadota > Gemmatimonadetes > Longimicrobiales > Gaopeijiaceae > Bin94. The sequence goes on from MPNE01000014.1 coordinate 14,744, forward strand.
GGCGCCGGTGTGGATCGGCGAGCGGGGGAGCGCCGATCCCGTGGCACGGCGGGGAGCCGCCACCGAGCTTCTCGAAATCCTGATCGCGTCGCGCGTCCGGCTCCGGGCCGGATACGGCGGCGCCAGCATCCCGCGCCTCGAAGCCCGTTTCGACGAGGCGGTCGCGCGGCTGGAAGCGCTGGCCGCCCCCGATTCGGCCCGCCCGCAGTAACCGGGCGCCCGGGAAATGGTCGAGCGCCGCTACGACGACGACGAAGTCGCCCTGATCCTCCATCGCGCGGTCGAGGCAACCGCCGATGGCTCCGAACGGGAGCCGGGCAAGGGGTTGACGCTCGCCGAACTCAAGGAGATCGGCGCCGAAGCCGGGATATCACGCACCGAAATCGACATGGCGGCCCGGACGCTCGATGTGCGCGAGGACCCGCCGGAGACCGGTGCGGTGCTGGGCCTGCCCACGACGGTACAACTCGAAAGAGTGGTCCCCGTGCGACTCGAGGACGAGCACCTGCCACAGCTTCTGGACCTGATCCGCAGCGAGTTGGCGCGTCAGGGCATCGTGGAAGAGGTTCTTGGCGGATTCGAATGGCGCGCCCGGAGCGGGACCGGCGGGCGCTACGTGTCCATCCGGAGCGAGGGAGACCAGACGCGCATCCGGGTGCTCGGCAACTACCGCGACGGCTTGCTGGGGTGTACGCTCGGGGCCGGTCCGATCATGACCTTCGGAACCGGCGCTCTCGCCGCGGCACTGGGTGCCGCCACTCCGTTCATCATCATTCCGGTGGCGCTCGCGGGCGGCGCCAGCTCCCTCGTTCCATGGAAGATCATCTTCGGCCGGGAAAAGCGGTCCCTGCACCGGGTATTGGACGCCCTGGAGCGGCGGTTGCTCGACATCGGATGAAACGGGACGAAGTCCCCGGAGGCCAGAAAAGACAAATGCACCGGACGGCGAGGGAATTGGGCGCGGTCGCGCTGCTCATCACCCTGACGGGCTGCGGATCCGGCTCCCCCCCGGCCCCCGCGCCCCCGCCCCCCACCCGGCCCGGGGGCCGGAGCCCGTACCCGAGCCCGACCCGCTGCCGACACCCATTTCAATCCCCGCGCAGGGCACCGCGTCGACCCTTGACGTGGCAACCTGGAACGTCCTGTACTTCGGCGCGCAGAACCAGGGACCGCGAGACGAGGTGCTCCAGCTGGCTCGCATCCGGGACGTCATCCGCGGGACCGACGCCGATCTCTGGGGTCTCCAGGAAGTGACCAGCGCCACCGCCTTCGCGGCCCTCCTTTCCGAGCTTCCGGGCTACGCGGGCCTGCTGGCCAACGACTCCAGTGTCACTGACGGCACGGACTTCTACACCGGGGGCGAACAGAAGGTCGGCATCATCTACAAGACCTCCGTCGTCGCGGTGACCGGCGCGCAGGTGATCCTCACCGATTTCAACTACCAGTTCGCCGGGCGCCCTCCTCTCGAGGTACGGATCCGGCTGACCCTCGGCGGCACCGCGCGCGAGGCCGTGGTCATCGTGCTCCACGCCAAGGCCACCGCGGATGCCGCGTCGTGGGAGCGTCGGGTGGCGGGCGCAGTCGCCCTGAAGGACTACATCGACGCCACGCGGCCCGACGACCTCGTCCTCATTCCCGGCGACTGGAACGACGATGTCGACGAATCCATCACCCTGGGACGCGACACCCCCTACCGGCCTCTGGTTGACGCGGCACCCGATTGGGTGTACCCCACGGCGGAACTGAGCGCCGCGGGCCTGACCTCGATCCTGGGCTACGGCGACGTGATCGACCACATCCTCGCATCCGACGAAGCGATGGTGTCGTACGAGGCGGGCTCCGCAATGGTCTATCGGGTCGACGAGCACATCCCGGACTACGAGGACACGACGAGCGACCACCTGCCGGTGCTGGTGCGGTTCCAGCCGCCGGGGGGCTGACTCATCCCGCGTCACCAACCGGCTCCCCGGGCACGACCACCAGCACCAGCACCGCCGCGACCGCGGCCATCGCAGCGCCGAACACGAAGGGCGCGGCCGGGCCGAACCCTTCCCAGGCGAAGAGACCTTCCCACAGCACGCCGGCCAGCAGCGAAGCCGGCAGCGTGGCCAGCCCGATCGCCGCCGCGTAGCCTCCGTAGGCCGTCCCGCGCTGCTCCGGTGGCACCAGGTCGGCCACCATCGCCTTCGCCGCACCCGCGACGAGCCCGTGATAGCACCCGTAGACCAGGTACAGAACCGTGACGTGCACGGCCGTGTCCGCGAGCGCGAAGCCGAGGTAGACCAGCGCATAGAGCCCCCACGCAGCGGCAACCACGCGCTTGCGGGGGATCCGGTCCGCAAGTGACCCGGCGGGTGTCGACACGAGTGTGTAGACGACGTTGAAGGCGAGCAGCAGCCACAGGATCCCTGCGACCGAAAGGCCGCGTTCCTGCGCCCTGAGCACGAGGAAAGCGTCAGCGGAGTTGCCAAGCTCGAAGATCACGGAACAGGCGACGAATGCCCCGAAGCCCCGGCCAAGCCCACGCAGGCGAAGTCGGGGGCGGCTGGCGGCGGGGCCCGCACCGGGGCTGCCATGGCGACCCCTTCCACCATTGCCGCGCCCGTTGACCCTGACGTCCCTTGCCCCCGCCGCCAGAACCGCTACACCCAGGAACGCGGGAACAAGGCTCCACAGGACCAGCTTCCGAAACGTCTCGGCTTCCAGGAGGGCACCACCTCCCTGCACCTGCTGCACAACCCAGATCGACACCGCGATCCCGATTACGGCCCCCGCCGTATCGGCGGCCCTGTGCAGCCCGAAGGCAAGACCCCGGCGCCCGGCGGGCGTCGAATCGGCAAGCAGCGCGTCGCGGGGCGCCGTGCGCACCCCCTTCCCGACCCTGTCGCCCCACCGGATCGCGGCCACCGCTCCCCAACTCGACGCCAGGTAGTAGAACGGCTTCGACACGGCAGAGATCCCGTATCCGACGACAGCTGGCCACTTGCGGGTCCCGAGGCGATCCGACAACCACCCCGAATACAGTTTGAGGATGCTCGATGTCGCCTCGGCAAAGCCTTCCACCAGGCCGATGGCCCAGATGCGTACGCCCAGCACGTTGGCGAGGAACAGTGGGAGGACGTTGAGGAGCATCTCGCTCGACACGTCCGTGAGGAAGCTGGTGCCGCTCGTCGCCCAGACGTTGCGGTGAAGTTTGGGGGGCGAGGGGGAGGTGCGCTTCGGTCCGGCGGGCAAGCTTTTCATGGAGCCGGGTCTGGTCGGACGGTGGGGTTGGATGCCGGGAGCGGAGACAGCTTGACTACTATGGCCGTTGCACGCAATCAGACCTTGATCACGGTGGCCCCGCGCCCGCCGGACCCGCAGATTGGCACGGCGAGAAGCAAGTGCTTCAACCCGGCACCACGAGGACGAGATGGCACTCGACCCCAACACCCCCGTCCACCGCCGCCACTTTCTGCGCTGGCTCGCAGCCAGCCCCCTTCTTGCCACCCTGCCCGGCTGTGAACCAGCCGGCTCCCGCTCCGGCGCGAGCGGCGACGCCCCCCCGGCACCCGGCCAGGTCCCCGGCACCGGCGGCCGGCGCCCCTCCCTCGACGACCTCGCCACGACCGCCGCCGACGCCCTCGACGTCTTCGACATGGAGAAAGTGGCCGAGACCACCGTCCCGACTGCCCATTTCGGATACATCCAGACCGGCGTCGACGGCGAGGAGACCCAGCGCAACAACCGCGCGGCCCTTGAGGCCATGTACATCCGGGCACGCCGGCTGGTAGATGTCAGCCGCCTGGACACGCGCGTCACCCTTTTCGGGCGTGAGTGGCCGTCGCCGGTCATCGTGGCGCCGTGCGGAAGCCAGCGCGGATTCCACGACGAGGGCGAGCTGGCCACGGCACGCGCCGCGCAGGCACGGAATCACCTGCAGGTTCTCTCGTCGGTAAGCTCCACGGGGGTGGAAGAGGTCAACGAGGCCCGTGGCGAGCCCGTCTGGTATCAGCTGTACGCCACCTCGAACTGGGCGGTCACGGAAGCGGTCGTCAAACGGGTTCGGGAAGCCGGCTGCCCTGTGATCGTGCTCACCGTGGATCTGCCCGGCGGGAGCAACCGCCTCACTCTGGAGCGCTGGCGGCGCGTGGACGACCGCGACTGCCGCAGCTGCCACCGTCCGCGCGGCGAGGCGCCATCGGTCAAGCCGATGTACCAGGGGACCGACTACAGCAGCTCCGACTTCCGGTCGCCCGGCATGACCTGGGACTTCATCGGGCGACTGCGCGACATCACCGACCAGAAGATCGTGGTGAAGGGGCTGGTGACGCGCGAGGACGCCGCGCTCGCTCTGCAGAACGGCGTGGACGCGGTCTGGGTCTCGAACCATGGAGGCCGGGCGGAGGGCAGCGGGCGTGCAACCATTGACGCACTTCCCGAGATCGTGACAGCAGTGGACGGTCGTGTCCCCGTCATCGTGGACGGCGGCTTTCGGCGCGGAAGCGACATCTTCAAGGGGATCGCCCGGGGCGCCGACGCGGTGGCCGTGGGACGGCCCTACCTGTGGGGCCTGGGCGCCTTCGGCCAGGCCGGCGTCGAACGTGTGCTCGAGATTCTGCGCAACGAGCTGGCTATCACGATGCGGCTTGCGGGCGCGCCGTCGCTGGCGAGCATCGGCCGGTCCTCGGTGGGGAGCGGGTAGAGTGGGCCCACCGTGTGCGCCTCGGCACCTCCGCCGCTACGTTGCTGGTGACTGGCCGGTCACATGGGCACCGGCGAATCTGCATCCGAAGAGAGGCAAGACATGAGCAAGATGACCCGGGCAACGTGCGGCACACTGGCGTTGACGCTGGTGATCGGCGCCGCGTGCGCCGGAGGCGACGATTCCATGGAGGAGGGCACCGTGGCGACGACGGAAAGCGGACTCGAGTACGAAGTCCTCCGCGCTGGCGACGGGGCCAGACCCACCATCGACGACGAGGTCGTGGTCCACTACCGGGGCACCCTCACGGACGGGTCGCAGTTCGATGGAGAAGATGGCGCGGGCGACGTGATCGGTCCGAACGAGACGCTCATCTCCGAGATCGAGTTGCTGGAGATTGTGGGGGGGTAGCATCGGCCCCGCAGCGGGGGCGGCTCTCCTCCTCACCCTTGGCTGCGCCGCGTGCGCCGGGGGCGGGGCGAGCACGGCCGGCGCTCCTCCGACACCCGACCCGGACGGCTACATCACCACCCGGAGCGGCCTCAGGTACAGGGTCATCAGCCAGGCGGCCGGTCCGGGACCCACCGCGGGCGACCGGGTGATCGTCCACTACAGGTGCGAACTCGAGGACGGCACCGTGGTCGACTCGTCGTACGACCGCGGCGCGCCCGACGTCGTCGTGATTCGCGACCTGATCCCCGGCTTCCGCGAGGCCCTGCAACTCATGTCGGTCGGCAGCCATTTCCAGGTCATTGTCCCTGGGCGACTCGGCTACGGCCGGGAAGGCATCGACGGCGTGGTCGGTCCGAACGAGACCCTCTTCTTCGAAATCCAGCTCTTCCGGATCGTGGAGCGTCGCTCCCGGTCGTCCACGGGCGGCTAGAAGACGCCCCGCAGCCACAGCACCACGAACGCTCCGTAGAACACCGACATCGCGACCAGCGCCGCCCGCCGCCACAGGGGCGGACGGATCTCCTCCGGCAGGAAGCGGGTGTTGATGTACAGCAGGTGCAGTGACGAGACCACGAAGACGATTCCGGCCATGTTGGCGCCCAGCTGCAGCAGGACGATCGGCTGCGCCAGCCCCAGCGCGATGACGCCCCATACCGCGAGCGCTCCAAGGACGGTGTAGTACACGACGCGTACATCGCCGCCGCGCCAGCGCCGCACCGTGCGCGACCCGGTCCACAGGATGTCCGTGATCGCGCGGGTCATCCCTTCGATGATGTCCAACTGGGTCTTGAAGAGCACCCACACGCCCATGAGCGCGATGGCTCCGCCGAATATGGCGCCCTCCCGGCTGGCCATTGCATTGGCCAGCGCGGCCGCGACCGAAAGGCCGCGGATGTCGGTGCCGCCCTCGATGAAGGTGACGTAGAGCACGGCCGGAAGGACCATCCCGAGCATCGCGCCGATGAAGTAGACGCCCCACTGGTCGGCTCGTACGATGCGCCACCAGCCCTTCCAGCGAACCATGGCTTCGGGGGTCGGATCGAAGGTGTAGCCGGTCGGCGCGAGCCGTTTGTGCGTTCCTCCCACGGCGGCCGGAATGTAGCCGACCCGTTCGCCCATTCCGTAGCCCTTGTCCCGGGCCCAGTTGGACAGGGTCAGGTTGATCACACCGCCCGCCCCGGAGTACGCCGCGAAGGCTCCGACCAGGAACCAGTCCACGCCCTCCGGAATGAAGCGGAAGGAGCCCGTCCCGGTGTCGAAGCCGACCAGCCCCGCGCCCGCGGCCACCCAGGTGTCGGCTGAGACGAAGGTCGCGGCCAGAATCAGGAAGCCGCCGATGATCGCCGCCACCAGCACCCAGTTGAGCAGCTCCAGGGTGCGCTCGATACGCTTGCCGAAAAGCAGGATGCCCACGCACAGGGCGAAGGTGCCCACGCCGATCCAGTACACCAGCAGCCCCTGCTCCGGGCCCGCGAGTTCGCGGAAGAAGAGGAAGAAGACCGCCCCCGCGGCCGCGCCGGCCCACCCCGGCCATCCCACCTGCAGGAAATAGAGCGCGGCGTAGAACCACGCCCAGAACTGCGACCACCGCCCGGTGCGCATGAACCCGGTCACTACGGGTTCCCCCGTGGCCATTGTCCAGCGCATCAGTTCCGTGTTGAAGACCGTCTGCAGGAAAGCTGCGACCAGAGTCACCCAGAGCAGCACCAATCCGTACTGAACGAACGCCGCCGGGCCCAGCAGGAACTCCCCGCTCCCGATCGAAGCGCCCAGGATGATGACGCCGGGGCCCACAACACCCATCCACGCCAGGCCCTTCGGCCTCGGCGGCGCGGGAAGCTCGGCCTTTTCGAAAGCCCTCAGTCCGGAACGAGCTTCGGGTGGCAGGTCTTCAACTGGATCCCGTCCTCTCTCCCGGCTCACTGGCTCACCGGCCTCTTGCCGACCCAACGATCGTACCACTTGCGCATGTAGAGCTGGGTGCGCATGAAGTTGGACGGCTTGCTGCCCGTGCCGTGGTACTCCTCGTTGAAGCGGATGATCGCGGTCGGCACCCCCTCCATCTTGAGCGCCTGGTAGTACTCCTCGGTCTGCGACATCGGGGTGCGCAGGTCGAGCTCGCCGGTCAGCAGCAGCGTCGGTGTCGTCACGTCGCCCACGTACATGAGCGAGGAGTGGCGCAGCCACTTGTCCGGGTTCTCCCAGGGCAGCTCACGGAAGCGCCGGTAGCCCCACATGGCCACGTCGGCCGTGCCCGCAAACGACATCCAGTTGATGACCGGACAGCGTACGGCGGCGGCGGCAAAGCGGTCGTCGTGGCCGATCACCCAGCTGGAGAGCGCGCCCCCGCCCGAGCAGCCGCCGACGTACATCCTGTCCGTGTCGATGTATCCCCGGCTCACGACCTCATCGACGCCGTAAAGCAGGTCGGCCAGGTCGCGCTCGCCCGGGTATCGATCGTCGATTGCGTTGCCGAAGTCCGTGCCATAGCCGGTTGAGCCGCGCGGATTGGTGTAGAGGACCACGAAGTCGTTGGCGGCAAAGTTCTGGAACATCCAGTTGAAGCCCACGTTGTACATGCCGTGGGGTCCGCCGTGGATCTCCAGGATGAGCGGATAGCGCCGCGACGGGTCGAACCCCGGCGGCTTCACGATCCAGCCCTGCACCTGCGCACCCTCGGTGGAACCGTACCAGATCTCCTCCAGATCTCCCAGTGCTACGCCGGCGATGACGTCGGCGTTGACGTCGGTCAGACGGTGGGGATCCGCGCCCGCCTGCAGTTCGTACCGAACCACCTCGCCGGGAGCCTGCGGGGCCGAGCGCACCCCGACCGCCGTGCCACCCCCCACCGAAGTGAGCGACAGCATCTGCTCGCCTTCGGTCAACTGCTCCAGAACACCGCCGGGGGTCGCGGAATAGACGTTCGACGAGCCGCGGTCCTGTACCGCAAAGTAGAAACGGCTGCCGTCTTCGTCCCAAATGATCCCGCCGATGTCCCGGTCGAGCTCCGGCGCGACCATCCTCATGCCGCTTCCGTCGATGCCCATGGTGTACAGCTCGCCCACATGGTAGGTCTGGGGAGACCAGTCATACCCGGTGAAGGCGATCGTCTGCCCATCGGGCGACACGACCGGACTCGTCCAGAGCCCTTTCCTGGAGGTGATCTCGCGGGTCTCGCCGGTCGCCACGTCCACCGCGTTGATCGCCGACTCGAAGTAGCGAAGGTCCGAATCCTCATGCATCAGCCCGTCGAAGACGATGGTCCGCCCGTCGGGAGTCCAGTCGTACCCCATTCCCCAATAGATCGCGATGAAGCGGGCGCCGACGTGCCACTCTCCGCTTGTGATCTGACGGGCCGTACCCCCGTTGGCCGGGACGACGAAGAGGTGCATGTAGGCCGGATCCGTGAAGCCCACGCGGTCGGCCCGGAAGTGCATGTTCTCCACGATGCGGGGCGTTTCGGTCCAGCTGGCTCCCCCGGGCGCGGCCGGCAGGTCGATCGACCAGTCGCTCGGCAGCTCGCCGGGCGTGTACATGGTGAAGGAGATCATCGACCCGTCGGGCGACCACATGGCGTTCATGGGCGTTTCCGGAACCCTCGTGATCTGCGAGACGGAGCCCTCCTCGTCCATCCAGCGCACGAACAACTGGGTGGCGCCGGACCCGTCCGGGGCGGCGAAGAGGATGCGAGTGCCGTCCGGCGACCAGCGCGCCGAGGAACCGTCGATCAGGAACCGCTTGCGCGTCCCGTCCGCGTCCATCATCCAGAGGCCCGAATCCCACCTGTCCTCGACCTTGTTCACCCAGCTCCGGGTGTAGACGATCCGGGTCCCGTCCGGCGAGATCTGCGGGTCGGCCACGCGCTCCCAGTCAAGGTAGCGATCGACGGTGAGCCGGGGGGCGTCGGCGGGGTCCTGGGCGGCGAGGGGGGTCGACGTCAGGGCTTGGGCGCTCAACACGAGCACGGCTGCCACCATCAGCGGTGGCCGGGGACGCATGTACTCTCTCATGGGGTCGACTCCTTGCACTGTCGGTCCTTGCACTTGCCGGGGGATTGGCTTTCAAGTGGGGGTCCCGGATCGGGTGGGTCAAGGAGGAGGGACCTTCCTGACGGGTAACGGACACTCCTTGATCTCTCCTCATTCCCGAGCTAATTCCAAGGCCATGACAATCACAACTTCGCAGTCCCGGACCCTCATCGAGTCCGTCCTCGCGGGCTCGGAAGCCATCACCGCACTCGGCATCACCCTGGAAGATCTGGGTGAGGACACCGCCGTCCTCAAGATGCCCTGGCAACCCCACCTCACCCGGGGCGACGGCACCATCTACCACGGCGGCCCCGTCGCGTCCCTGATCGACATCGCCGGCGACATGGTCGTTGCGGTTCGCGCCGGCGGCGGGGTCCCGACCATTTCGCTGCGTGTCGACTACCTGCGCCCGTCCACCGGTCCGCACCTGCTGGCCACGGGCCGGCTGCGCCGTTTCGGGCGTACCATCTCGGTATCGGATGTCGAGGTGCACGACCACGAGGGCCGCCTCTGCGCCGTGGGTCGCGGGACCTACGCCTCGTTCGTGGGCTGACCCCCAGGTGAGAGCCGCGCTGTACGACCGCCACGGCACCGTCGACGAACTCTACCTGCGCACCGTCCCCGTCCCCCGCCCCGACCCCGGCGAGGCCCTCGTCCGCATCCGCGCCTGCGCCCTGAACGGCTTCGACCCCATGATGCTCGGCGGAACGACCGGACTGCGCGTCCCGCTCCCCATGATCCCGTGCGGGGACGCGGCCGGCGAGATCGCCGACTTCGGCCCGGGGACGGATCCGGTCGAATGGCACGCCGGCGATCGCGTCCTCCTCGACCCCGTTGTCCCGGGGCGCGGCATGATGGGCGAGAAGGCTCACGGAGCGGCAAGGGAATACGTTACGGTACCGATCGAGAACCTCATTCGCATACCGTCCGGTGTCTCGTTCGAACATGCCGCCGCCCTCCCGGTCGCCTATGGCACCGCCCTGCGCCTTGTGGAAGATCGTGCAAGAGTCAGGGCCGGTGAAACCGTGCTGATCCTGGGCGCCACCGGCGGTGTCGGCACCTGTTGCGTCCAGCTCTGCAAGCGCATCGGCGCCCGCGTGATCGCAACCGGCAGCGCGGAGTGGAAGCTGGAAAAACTGTCCGAGCTGGGTGCGGACCACGTCCTGTCGTCGCGCGACGGCGAATTGGTGCGGCCGGTGCGGAAGATCGCGGGCCGGCCCCGATACCATGACCCGAAGGCCGGCGGCGTGGACGTCGTCGTCAACTACATCGGCGGCGACACCTGGGCGGACAGCCTGAAGACGCTGCGCTATCAGGGGCGAATGGTCACGTGCGGCGCGACGGCCGGATACGATCCGCCAACCGACATCCGCTACATCTGGAGCTTCGAACAGACCATCATGGGGTCCGACGGGTGGACCCGCGAAGGGTTGGCGCGTCTGCTGCAGATGGTGGCCGGTGGCGAACTGGAGCCCGTCGTTCACGCTGCAAGACCGCTTGCGCTGATCCGCGAGGCGATGGCGGAGCTTATCGCACGGCAGGTCTTCGGCAAGTCGGTACTGACGCTGTGAGCGACGGTGGCGACCGCGTCCCCGTCAGCTATCCCATCGCCCGTCAGATTCCGGCAGATGTGCTCGACGGTGAGGCCCGGCGGCTGGCGACGATCGCCCGTGCGCCCTTGCACCGGCGCATTGGCGGTTATGCGCGCCTCGCCGGACCGGGATTCATGGGCGCGGCGCTCACGCTCGGGGCGGGCACACTTACCTCGTCGATGCTGTCGGGCGCCACCTTCGGGTACCGCACCCTCTGGCTGATCTGGCTGGCGGCCGGGCTGGGCCTGTTCATGATGGCCGCCATGGCCCGCTTCACCTGCAAGGGTGGCTTCAGGGTCATCCAGGTCCAGAATCGGCGTCATTCGTGGCTCGTCGGCTCCCTGATGACGGGATTGGTGGGGACTGCCGCGGTCGCCGTGATCTTCAACTTCGGCCAGGTCGCACTCGGCACCCATCTGATCGAGTCGCTTGCACCCTTCGTGGGCATCTCCTTTCCGGCGGAGTACAACTGGATCCTGTACGTGGCCGTCACCAGCTGGCTGATCCTGAGCTACGGGCGCCGTGGCGGGCTAGGCACGCGTCTGGTCGAAACGGTCATGAAGGGGGCGATCGCCCTCATGATTCTGGCCTTCGGCGCGGTCCTGCTCGTCGTGGGCGTGGATTGGGACGCGGCGGCGCGCGGCTTTTTCATCCCCTGGCTGCCGGGCGGCGGCGCGGGGCTGGACCTCTTCATCGCGTCCTCGGCGGCTGCGGTCGGCGTGATGGACTGGGTCTTCTTCCACTACGCCGGGCTGGCACGCGGATGGGGCAGGAATCACGAGTCCCTGGCGCGCTTCGACCTTGTCGCCGGGCTGTTCCTGCCCTTTGTTCTCGTGAACTTCCTGGTCATCGGGGTGTTCGCGGCCACGCTCTTCCCGCAGGGGATCACGCCTGAGTCGGCACCCGAGCTCGCCGCGGCGCTCATGCCATTGCTTGGCCCGACCTGGTCGCAAATCCTCTTCTACGTGGGGTTCCTCGCGGTTCCGATCACGACCACCGTGGGCATGAGCCTGGCCGGCGCAATGGCCATTCACGAAGCCCTCGGATGGGAGCCGGACACGTCGTCGTGGCGCTGGAAGCTCACCGCGCTGCTCCCGCAGATCGCCTTCCTGGCCGCGTGGAACGCGCGTCCGGTGTGGCTGGTCATCGCGATCGCCGCATTCCTGTCGCTCGCGAACAACGTGGTCGGCTGGTCCATGTACCTGTTGCTCAATGACCGGGAGGTGCTGGGGCGCGACCGCGGCAAGTCGTACCTGTGGAACCTGGGGATCCTGCTGCAGGTCACCCTGCTGAACGCGATCGCGATCGTATACGTCTTCAACCGGCTGGGGTGGTGGTGATGGACGCGGGCGTCACACGAACCCTCCAGCGCCTGCTGGAGCGTCCCATCGGGCCATGGTCGGGCCGCGTGTGGGGTCTGATTCTCAACCTGGCGGGCAATGCCATTGCCCTTTGGGGCGTCGCGTCGGTCATGCGAACAGGCGCCGGGTGGACCTGGATCGTGATCGGCGGCGTGGGAACGGCTGTCTGCATCAGCGCGCTGGCCCTGCCGGCGCTGGAGAGCGAGGTGGAGCAGGAGGGGGACGAATGAGCGTCGGGACGGACGGAGGCCCCGACCCCCGCGACTTCAACCTCGGATACTGGCTCGGCGACGCCTGCGCCGCCTTCCCCGACCGCGTCGCGCTGATCGATCTCTCGCGTGCGATCCCCCGCGAAGTCACCTACGCCGAACTCGACGAGCGCATGGACCGGGTCGCCAATCTGCTGTCGGACGCGGGCATCGGAGTCGGCGACCGCTTCGCGCTGAGCGTCGGCAACCGCTTCGAATTCGTCGAAATCATGTTCGGCGCCATGCGCTGCGGTGCCGTCCCCGTCCCGCTGAACTACAAACTCGCCCACCCGTCCCTCGCCCACATCGTGGCCGACGCCGGCTGCCGGGCCGCGTTCGTCGAAACCGCGGTCTCGGAACGCTCGGCGGCGGTCGTCGAGCAGTTGGGGATCGAGAGGAAATGGCAGGTCGGCGGCTTCGGTACGGGTCGGGAGCCGGCAAGCACCGGCTGGCTCGGCTACGAAGGTGCGCTTGCGAAGGCTTCGGCGGACTTCGATCCCCCCCTTCTCGGCGCGAACCACCCCGCATTTCAGCCCTACACCTCCGGCTCCACCGGTAAGCCGAAGGGGGTCGTCCTGTCCCACGAGGGGCAGCTCTGGTGGGTGCGGTGTCTGCGGAAATACTGGCCCGCGGACCCCTCGGACCGGGCCCTCGCGGCGGTTCCACTCTACCACAAGAACGCAATGGCCGGAGCGGTCAAGCCGATGCTCCAGACGGGCGGATCGGTGGTCATTCTCCCCGGATTCGCCCCCGAGTCCTTCCTGCGGGCCCTGAGCGACCACCGCTGCACCCAGGTCGGCGCCGTGCCCGCGGTCTTCACGCTCCTCCTCGACCACATGGACCTCATCCGGGAGTTCGACTTCTCGGCGCTGCGCAGGGTCACGCTGGGGTCCGCGCCGGTTCAGCCGGAGCTGATGGACGCGGTCGAGCGTGCGTTCGGCGTCGATGTGGGCGAGAGCTACGGCCTCACGGAGGGCGGCCCCGTGATGCTCGGCCCGCCGACCGACGGTCGTCCGGTCCCGAGGGGCAGCTGCGGCGCCGCGTGGCCGGAGGGCGAAGTCATGCTTGTGCGGGACGGTGTCGAGAATCCGCGCTACGGGGAGCTCTGGGTGCGCAATCCCGGAGTCACGACCGGGTATCACAATCTCCCCGACGTCAACACGGCCCGCATTCGGGACGGCTGGCTCGCCACGGGCGACCTCTTTCGTCGCGACGACGAGGGGTTCTTCCATTTCCAGGGCCGTACCGACGACATGTTCAACTCCGGAGGCGAGAACATCTATCCGAAAGAGGTGGAGAACCTCCTGCTGTCGCATCCGGACGTGCTGGACGCAGCGATCGTTCCCGTACCCCACGCAGTCAAGGGGGCGGTGCCGGCGGCGATGGTCGCGCTGGGTTCGGGGTCCACGCTGACCGCGGAGGCGCTGAAGACGTACACGCTGGAGCGGGGTCCGGCGTACGCGCACCCGAGGCACATCGTGCTGGTGGAAGAGATGCCCCTGACCGGCGTGGGGAAGGTGGATCGAGTGAGGGTTGCGGAGGCGGTGCGAAAGGTGATTTCCGGCTGATTCAAATTTGGATCTTGAATTAGCCAACACTTAGCGCTACACTTCCGGTGCTATGATTAATCGTGATTTGGCTTCGGAGGTTATCAGGGCAGCGACCCAGGTCCCCGCCATCACGCTCACCGGACCCCGGCAGAGCGGCAAGACCACTCTATGCCGAGCCCTGTTTCCGGAGCATTCGTACAGATCACTCGAAGCGCCCGACGACCGGGCGTTCGCGACGGAAGATCCGCGGGCCTTCCTGGCTCAGTTCCCGGACGGAGCCATCATGGACGAGGTGCAGCGCGTCCCCGGATTGCTTTCGTACCTGCAGGGCATCATAGACGCGGATCCGACACCTGGGCGCTGGATACTCACCGGCTCGCAGAACCTCTCGCTGCTGGAGTCGGTCGGTCAGTCGCTGGCGGGGCGAACCGAAGTGCTGCACCTGCTACCCCTCACATGGGACGAGATCACACGCTTCGACCCACACCCCGCAACACTTGAGGAAGCTCTTTTCAGCGGCAGCTATCCCCGCATCTTCGACCTGAACCTCGACCCTGTGCGCTGGCTCCGCTCCTATGTTGCCACCTACATCGAGCGCGACGTGCGCACCATCAGCAACGTCGGCGACCTGGTAACCTTCCAGCGCTTCGTCGAGCTTTGCGCCGGGCGCAGTGGTCAACTTCTGAACTATTCCGCGCTCGCGGGCGACTGTGGGGTTTCACAGCCCACGGCCAAAGCGTGGTTGAGCATACTGGAAACGAGCTTCATCGCGTTTCGCCTGCCGGCGCTTCACGCCAACCTGCGCAAGCGCCTCGTCAAGATGCCGAAGCTGTACTTCTACGACTCCGGGCTGGTTTGCTGGCTTCTGGGCATCCGCGAGGCGGCGCAGCTGCGCTCGCACCCCCTCCGCGGACCCATCTTCGAGACCTGGGTAGTCTCGGAAATCGTCAAGCACCGGGCCAACCGGGGGGATAGTCGGGGTCTCTCGTTCTACCGGGACCGGAGCGGAGCCGAAGTCGACCTGATCATCGACAAACCGGAGGGCAGGACCCTGCTTGAAGTGAAGTCGGCCGCCACGCCCCGATCGAGCATGTTCAGGGGCGCCGAGCGTGTGCGGCGACATTTCCCGGACCCGGCTCAGCTCGATGTGGACGTGGTCTACGGTGGAGAGGAACTCCAGCAACGCAGCACGGGAAGGCTTGTCCCCTGGCGAAAAGTGCGGTGGGTGGCAGACCCCGCATGCGTCATGTGACCCCGGTTGAAGCCGTGCTGCCTGGCCCAACCAGCGCAATGCAACGCCCCGGCCCATGAACCCCCGTCACCACCGTGCGCCCGATGTCGGCGGACTTGCTTGGCCCCGAGTGCAGCCCGACACCGGCCGGCAAGCCGTCCTGCAACTCCGCCAACGCATCCTCCAGCCGAGCGAACACCCGCCCCTCCGGCACCCACACGATGTGAACCGGCGGCAACAACTGGGCCGTCCGCGTCCCCGTCGACGGCAGGACCAGGCTCCCCGACTCCGCCACTGCCCCCCAGGCCACGGAGATCCCCGCTCCGGCGTGTGCGGCGGCGACGGCGGGCAGCCGCGGCCTCAAGTCGGCGGGCACGTCCGCGCCGATGGCCACTCCGGCGACTGCGGGGTCCAGCCCCCCCAGGAACCCCGTCAGCCATTCACTCGGCGAGCGTTCCGGATCGGCCTCCGCGACTTCGCCGCCGCTGCTTGTGAATCGTTTCACGAACCCCCCCACCGGGTCGTCCGCCGGTGGCGTCACGAGAGCCCCCGGATGGGGAAGCCGCTGCCGGCTCGCGGTCGCCTTCGCGACCCGGGCCAGAATCCGCTCGCGCGAGCTGTCCCCCCTCATTCGATACCCTCGCGCCAAAGCTGCCGGAATGTTTGCCTGCTCGGCTTCGGCAGCGCCCGGTCGCGCGCCCATTCTCCGAGCATCGGCAGCGCCCGCGCCACTCCCGTCGCCCCCAGCCGGGACCCGATCCTGCCCGCCAGCCGATACAGCCCCGGCCGCGTGGCAACGCTCGCCAGTCCTGCCAGCGCCGCACGTTCCTTCCAGGGGGTGAGGCCTTCTTCCTGGGCCTCCTCACGCCAATGCAACAGCAATTCCGGAATCGGGATCCGCACCGGACAGGCATCGGTGCAGGCACCGCAGAGCGAAGACGCGAAGGGTAGCGGCATCGCCTCGTGGAGCCCCAGCAGTCCGGGGTCCAGCACCGACCCGATCGGCCCCGAGTAGACCCACCCGTACGCGTGACCCCCCGTCTGGCGGTACACGGGACACGCGTTCAGGCATGCGCCGCAGCGAACGCAACGGAGTGCCTCCCAGGCGTGCTCGTGGGCCAGAACATCCGTGCGGCCGTTGTCGACGAGCACGACGTGCACTTCCTCGGGGCCGTCGTCGTCCGGGTGCACCGCCGGTCCCTGAACGAGCGATACGAAGCACCCGATCGGCTGCCCGGTCGCGGCGCGCGCCGTCAGCTGAAGAAAGCCCGCCAGGTCGGTCATCCGCGGAAGCAGCTTCTCGATCCCCACGACGGCGACATGCACACGGGGCAGCGACGTCGTGAGGCGAATGTTCCCCTCGTTTTCGATGAGGGCCACCGTGCCCGTCTCCGCAACGAGGAAATTGCCGCCCGTAATACCCATGTCCGCACGGATGAAGGCGTCGCGCAACACGAGCCGAGCAGCCTCCGCGAGGGTGTCCGGATCTCCGTCCGGCGCCGAGCCGAGCCGGTCGGCGAAGAGTCGCTGTACCTGTTGCAGGGACTTGTGTATGGCGGGTCCCAGAATGTGGCTGGGGGGTTCCTCCAGGAGCTGCAGGATGTATTCGCCAAGGTCCGTTTCGAAGACCTCGATCCCGGCATCTTCAAGCGCGAGATTCAGGTCGATCTCCTCCGTCGCCATGCTCTTGCCCTTGACCACGCTCCTGACGGAGTGCTGTTTCGCAAGCCGCGTGACGATCTCCCGGGCTTCCGTCGCATCCGACGCCCAGTGCACCTGCGCGCCGTTGGCCTCGAGTCGAGCCTCGGCTTCGGTCAGATAGTGGTCCAGGTGCGTCAGGGTGTGGTTCTTCACCCCCTCGGCCCAGCGCCGCCAGGCGTCGGCGTCGATCTCCGAGTAGCCTTGTCGCCGCTTCTCGTCGAAGGCGATGGTCGCGCCCGTGACGGCTTCCCTGACCCCCGGCTCCTCCTTGATGATCTCGCGGGAGCGCGACGCGTAGTCCCTGATCTCGACGCGCATGTCAGCGGGCTCCGGCCGGCCGGTGGGCGCCGGTGACACCCCGCCACAGAGCGGTCGCCAGGTGCACGAACTCGACGCCCATGCCCCGGGCCCGGTTCCGCCCGTCCAGGTGCAGCATGCAGCCGCCGTCGCCCGAGACCACCCAGTCCAGCTCCGGCAGCGTCTCGAGCTTGCGGTCGGCCATCGCTGCGGAGACATCGGTCATCTTCACCGAAAAGAGGCCGCCGAAGCCGCAACACTCGTCCTGGGCCTCCCACGGAACGACCTCGGCCCCGGCCCCTTCGAGCAAAACGGCAAGCTCGGTCTCCAGCCGCAGCTCCCGCAGTGCATGGCACCCCTGGTGGACGGCGACGCGACGGCCGGCGAGTCCGTCGCCGAGCTCGGTGACTCCCAGACGGTGATGGATGAACTCGGCCAGGTCGAAGGTCTTGTCAGCGAGCGCGGATGCCTGGGCGGCCCGTGCCCCGGCCCCGGCCTGTCCCGCGGCCCCGGCCGCGCCCCGCACGACGCGCGGGTAGAATTTCTTGACCATCGTCGCGCAGGAACCGCTGGGCAGCACGACGGCTTCCGAGTCGGCGAAGACGTCCATGGTGTGACGGGCCATGCGCATGGCGTCGCGGGACTTCCCCGCGTTGTAGGCCGGCTGGCCGCAGCAGGTCTGTCCGGGCGGAAAGGTCACATCGCACCCCAGGTGCCGCAGCAGGCGCACGGCGTCGGCGGCCGCGTCCGCGAAGTAATGGTCGGCCAGGCAGGTGACGAAGAGGGCGACGTTCATGCGGGAAAGGTAGCCGCCCCACCCCACCGGGACAGCACCTTCATGCGGCAAGCACGACTCCGCCGGCGACGATGAGCGCGATCCCGATCGGCCCGGGCAGCCGCCCGCCGAAGGGCAGGGTCGTTTCCGCGACCATCACCGCCATGAGAAGTCCCATCCAGACCAGGTCGATCATGCCGACCACCAGCGCCAGGGCCATGAGAGCCCAGCAGCACCCGACACAGTGCAGGCCGTGCCCGAAGCCCAGCCGTGCGTGGCTGGCCGCACCCTCGCGCCAATGCGTGAGGAGGTAGCCGGCCGGCGACCGGCAGTGGGACAGGCACGCGTCCTTCAAGCCGGTGAACTGGAAGAAACCGGCCAGGAACAGGGCCGCGGCCGAGAGGACCGGGGCATCGAGTCCGAAGGGAACAGGAACGCCCAGCGACAAAACGGACACTTGAACACCCGCCGCTGCCGCGCTGAACCCGGCCCACGCCGCCGCGTATCCCGCTGCGAAGGGCACGACGGAGGTGATGCCGCCGGTGACGGTGGTGGCTTCGGATTCCCGTTTGGCCGGACCGCCCGCGCGACCCTCCGCCACCCTCCCGAGAGCCCGCAGCCAGGGGAAGACAACCGGGGCCATCATGACGCCGGTCATGGCCAGCCACATCGCGAAGGCTGACACGTAGCTCACGGTCGCGCCTCAGCCCGCGTTCCGCACCCGGTCCCCGGTCCACCGAAACCGCGACCAGAGCCCGTGGGTTCCGTCGTTGGAGATCACGAACTCCCCGTCGTCGTAGCGTGTCGAGCCCGTGGCGATCACCTGCGTCGGGTCATGGATCTGGTTGTAGATGTTCTCGAATGTGACCGGTTCAGCCCGGTTTCTGCCCCGAATGGCCTGCACGGCGCCCTCCAGGATCCCCGCAATCGTCACCGACTTTCGCTCCGGCACATCCTCGATCGTCACCGGAGCCGTCCGGGTCGGCAACGCGTCCGACACGAACCGCGACAGCACCTTCCAGGGGCCGCCCCGCACACCCGAGAGGATCTCTTCAATGGCTCGGCGCTGCACCGCCTCCGCCCGGTCCGACACGATGACCATCTGTTTCCAGCCCCCGTCGACCATCACCTGGGGCGCTTCGTAGACCACGACCACGTCGATCCCGGCAAGGTCCGCGTCGCCCACCCGCCCCGCTTCGAAGCGAATGGCCCAGAAGCCACGGCAAACCTCGTGCGTGCATTTCTGGCTGAAGTGGATGTGGCCGGGGCAAACCGCCGTGCAATTGCAGTTCTCGAAGAGAAGCCCTTCGGCCCACCAGTCGTTCGCTGTCGCCTCTTGCATTGTAATCGCGGGGTCAGTGGGTCAGGGCGTAGATCACGACGTTGATCCCCACCGCATACGCGTTCGGCGAGAACAGGTAGAAGAACTCGTCGTCTTCCCCTTCCCGTTCCCACCCGTCCGCAATGTCGGTGTTGTGCGTCATGATCACCATCAGACGACCCGACTCGTCCATGATGCCGTGCATCGTCGGCGTCGCGCTCTCCGCTCCCCTCTCGGAGGTGTCGAGCCGGCCGCTTCGTCGCCAGTACTGGATCGACGGCACCTGCGGGATGCTGTCGACGGAGTAGAGCGTGTGGAAAAGAACATGATCCCGGGGTAACCGGACAATGGAATGGCCGGGCAGGACCCTGGCCATCTCGAACGTCCAGTTTTGCCAAGCGCGGTCGCCCCAGAAGTCGTCCGCCCAGAGGAAGCCGCCCTTGAGCAGGTAGTCCCGCAGACGGACCACCTCGACTCCGGTAAACCCGATGGTGCCCACGTCGGACGCGAAGAGGAACGGGCACTCGTAGAGGCTGGCCTCGGTGGCTCTGACCACCGCGTGGAACGGGTCGCCACCCTCGGTCCGCGCGATGTCCGCCGTGGTCAACTGGGAGAGCCGGAGAGGCAGGTTGCGGTCTCCGTCGGGATAGTCGGTGTCCCAGCCCGTGCCCAGCCACTCGCTCCGGACGGGTTGGTACTCGAGGCGGCAGAAGGTGAACCCACCACGCTCGGCCGCCTCGGACGGTTTGCGGATGGGGGCCCGGCGGCGCCGGCCCCACTGGCCGGCGAGAGGCTCGGCGAAGGTCACTGCCAGCACCAACAGCAACAGCCCGCTCCGACCGAGCCCCGGCAAGCGTCGGGCCGCGCCCCGGAAGGGGAGGCCCGCCCGGTTTCGGAGCGTCGTGCGGAAAGATCTCAAGGGGTTGCCGGGGCGCGAGAACGTGTGGGCGCAATCGGGGGCCGCCACCGGGGTGACGGCGGCCCCGACAAACGCGGGTTACGTTTCAATCCTGACAAGGATAGTCGAGTCTGACAATGAGACGCCTCCCCTCGCTGCTGGCCGTCGCCGTCCTGCCGGTCTCGGGCTGCTCGCTCGAAGACGGCATCGGCACGGGCCCGATCCCGGACGAGCCACTCGTCTGTGACCTCGACCCCGCCTACCTGGCCGACGGAGGCGTGGGGCGCGACGGCATTCCGGCACTTTCGGATCCGCTGCTGGTCCCGATCTCTCCCGTCGTGCCCGCGAACGCCTACGTGAGAGACGAAGACCGCGTGATCGCCGTCCGCGTCGGTGCGGAGTGGATCGTGATCCCCCACAACATCATGTGGCAACACGAAATCGTGAACTTCAGTGGCGGCCTGGACCGGATGTCGGTGACCTACTGCCCCCTGACCGGTACCGCGCTGGCGTTCGACAGGACTGCCGCGGGAGGTGCCGAGCTCGCCGTTTCGGGGCTGCTGTACCAGGCAAACCTGATCATGTACGACCGCAACGAGCCGGAGGAGTCCTTCTGGCCCCAGATGCTGGGCGAGGCGCGGTGCGGTCCCCGTTCGGGCGCGCGGCTCTCCAGGTTGCCGGTTGTGGAGATGACCATGGGCGGATGGAAGGAGCTTCACCCGGACTCGAGGATGGTGGGGCTGAGCGGCGGGCTGAACGACTGGAGACTCTACGTCCGCAATCCGTACGGGGAAGGCTACGACGACCCTCACAACGCCGATTTTCAGGACTATCCGATCCCGCTGGACGACGGCCGTCTTCCCCCGAAGGAGCGGGTGCTGGGACTGCCCGCAGATGGTCCCGGAGCGGCACCGGTCGCGCTCTCGTTTGCGGCGATGGGACGATCCGGAGACCACGCCGTTTTCGAATTCGACTACGGCGGCGCCCCCGCAATCGTCATATGGGACGGACTCCGCCGGGCCGCCATGGCCTATCGCCCGGAAGTCGGGGGGAGCCCGACGACGTTCCGCGCCACTCCCCAGGGCGTCGTGGACGAGCTCACGGAAACGACGTGGGCGGTCGACGGAATCCCCGTTGCGGGGCCGCTCGCGGCAACCGGCCGGCGGTTACCGCCCGTGGCGGACGCCTACGTCGCCTTCTGGGGGGCGTGGGCGGCGTTCCACCCCGGGACGGCGCTGCTTCTCACCCCCGGGTAGCCAGCCCCTTCGCAATCTCCTCCGCCGACATGAGCGACAGTGCACAGAAGGTGAGCGTTCCGTTCGCGCAGCCGCTCGACACGATGGTTGGAGCGCCGACCACGAAGAGATTCTCGTGGTCGTGGGTCCGGCCCCAGCGGTCCACTACGCTCGTCGCGGGGTCGTCGCCCATCCTGCACCCGCCGCCGGGATGCTCGAACAGCCGGGAAGACCGGGTGCTCTTCATCGAACCACCCGCGGCACGGGCCAGCTGCTCGAAACGGCCCTGAATGGTGTCGTGCGTGTGGCGCTCCAGGTCGATGGTCGCCTGGGCCGAGCGAAAGTCGATACGGGGCATCGGGTCGCCCATGGCGTTCTTCATCGCCCCGTCCAGGGTCAGGCGGCTCTCCCGGTCGGGGATCACGTCGTAGTAGGCGCGGATGCGGGCGGTTGCGCCGGAATCGGTGCGTTCACGCCAGTCTGCCATGATCCCGTCTCCCCACAGGAGGCTGCCGTCGTCGTCACGGAGTCTCGGAGCTCGTCCCACATCCGACTCCCACAGGCGCAGATCGTGCCGCAGGTAGCGGTCGAGCGGCCCCGGGCTTGCAAAACGGTGCGACAGAAGGCTGTTGTTGGCGAAAATGCCGGGGTACAGGCGCATCGGCAGGTCGATGAAACCGCTCACATACCAGTGACCGGTCATGTAGTGGCCAACGTTGCCCGCACGGTTGGCCAACCCGTCGGGGAAGCGGTTGCTTGCCGAGAGCAGGAGGAGATGGGAGCTCCAGGCGTGTCCCCCCGCCAACACGAAGGTGCCTGCCCGGAACTCGACGGGCTCGTCGGGGGAGTCACGGTCCACCGCCTGGGCCACGGCGATCCGGTCGGTTCCCGGCTCGAGCGCGAGGCGGCGCACCAGGGTGCGGGTGACCAGGTCGATGCGTCCGTCGGCGAGGAGCTGGTCGAAGGCGAAATCCGGGGTGTACTTGGCGCCGGTCGGGCAGACGGCGCAGGTGTCGCAGCGCTGGCAGACGTTGCGTCCCCGGTACGGTCGGGTGTTGCGCGCCCAGGGCTGGGTCCAGAAAGGGATCCCCGCGCCATCGGTCCACTCGCGCATGCGGGCCAGGTTGTACGACAGCGGCAACGGCGGCATGGGGTACGGCTTCGAGCGAGGATCGCAGTCCGGGGGGCCCTGCTCGCCCGCCGCGCCGATGCGTTCCTCCGCCTCCTGGTAGTAGGGCTCCAGGTCGTCGAAGGAAATCGGCCAATCGAAGCCGACGCCGTAGAGGGAGCGGAGTCGGAAGTCTTCCGGGGAGTAGCGCGGAATCGCCCCGCCCCAGTGCATGCCTGACCCGCCCACGACCATCTGGCGGTACATCTCGCCCGTGCCGGTCTGATCGGCGATGTGGTCGTTCGGGTAGGGGTTCTCTCCGTAGGCCAGCATCCGTGCCCGGGTACGGGACCGTTCCTCGAGGGACGCGGTCCTCCCGCCGGCTTCGACTACGGTGACGGAAGCGCTGGTGCGCTCGGCGAGGCGTTCGGCGACCATCGCGGCGGTGATCCCCGCCCCGATGATGCAGACGTCGCTCTCGACGACGCGGCTCACGGGGCGTCTCCGAGCGCGGCGGGTTCCGCGGCGGCCCCGTCGAGTCCCCGGCACTGCTGCTTGCCGATACCCCGACGATAGCACAGATCGGTCGCCACCGGGGACGCGAAAAAGTGCGACATGAGCGCTGCGGCGACGTGGCTGGCGTTGGCGGGTGAACCCATGCCCGGCCCGGCCTGCCCGAGGGGACGCGCAAGCAGTTCTCTTCGCACGGGCATGTCAATGGCGCTCAGGGACACCCCATGCCGGCTCGCGCACTCCTTTTCGAGTCCCTCAAGCTGTGCGACCCATCCCGGCCTCGGGTCCGGTCCCGAGTAGCGGGTCTCGGGCACCAGGTACGGGTGAGCCAACTCGGCGACCGGCTCCAGCCCGTCCGACCACCGTTCAAAGGCAGCCACGGCGCGCTCACGGCCCCGATCCCCAAGCTCGGCGGGCAGGACGGCCTCGGCCACGGCGCGCAGCGTCTCTCCGGGGAGGGGCATCGCGGAAGCACCTGCCGATCCCGCGCCCGCGGCACTTTCGGGCCGGTCACTCGAATCGCGGCTTGCGCCGGGTGCACACCCGGCTACTGAAGCCGCGGCGACCGTCGCCACCGACTGCTTCAGAAAAGACCTGCGAGTTTCGGACATCGAATCCTCCGCCTTGCGCCCAGAGCCAACTCCTCCTCAACGCACTATTACGCGTCGCTCCGGGGCTCGTCAACGGAAGCTCCGGATACGGCCGGTGGGTGGAGGCGGCCTAGTGTTGGCGCACATGGAACCCCATTCTAATGGCCGACCGAGGCAATCTCACGGAGAAGAGACCATGAAACCGAGTGTACCGCGAAACACGCTGAATCGGCGACGCTTCCTGAAGACCACGGCCGCAGCCGGACTCGTCACGCTGCCGGGGGCTCATACGCTCGCGGACGCGGAATCGCCCGGGCGTGCGCAACCCGTACCCCATGGCCGGCCCGCACGCCTGGGCCCCGACGACGATCCCCTGGGCGTCCGCGCCACCTTTCCGGTCACCGAGGAACTGGCATACCTGAACACGGCTTCCGTGGGACCGGTGCCCGTCCCCGTCCGCGACGCCCTGCACGCCTACGCCGACAACAAGATGCGGCGCCGCGACACGGCCTCCGGCCGAGAGTCCATCGGTCGCGCCCGCACCCGCTTCGGGAATCTCTTTGGTGCCGACGAGGACGAAATCGCCTTCCTGTACGCCACCAGCGGTGCGGAGAACATCATCGTCAGCGCCATGGACTGGCGCGAAGGCGACAACGTCGTGGTCGACGAGCTGCACTTCGTCACGACCTTCGTGCTCTACCGCGAGCTGGAGCGCCGATCCGGGGTCGAAATGAGGATCATTCCGTCCCGCGACGGGGTCGTGACGGTGGACGACTTCGCTGCGCACACGGACGAGCGAACCCGGCTGATCAGCGTGGCCTGGGTGTCGAACCGGAACGGCTTCCGCTACGACCTGCCGCCCCTCGCCGACCTTGCGCACGCGCACGGCGCCTACCTGTACGCTGACGCCATTCAGGCGTGGGGGACCTTCCCCACCAACCTCCACGACGAGGGCGTCGACTTCGCTTGCGGCAACGGATACAAGTGGCTGCACGCCGACTTCGGCTGCGCGCCCTTCTACGTTCGCCGCGAACACCTGGAGTGGATGACCCCAGATCGGTACGGCCACAGTCAGGTTGCAGAGACTCTGCCCGGGCAGCGTTTCCGCCTGAAGACGAGCGCCGAAAAGCTCCAGTACGCAAACCCCGCCTACGGTCCCGTGGCCGCCATGGACGCGGCGCTCGGCTTCCTTGAAGGGGTGGGGCCGGACCGCATCGCCGAGCACACGCATACGCTGGCCGGCGAGCTCCGCGCGGGTGCCGAAGCGCTGGGAATGCGACTGTTCACACCGCCCGACAATCCCTCCGCCATCGTCAGCTTCCATCACGGGCTCGAGCCCGAGCGGCTGGCCGACGCCCTGGCCGAAGAAGGCGTGTCGATCACCTTCCAGGAGGACGGGGAATTGCTGCGCGCGGCGGTGGGGATGTTCAACAACCGTGCCGACGTGGACCGGTTGCTCGGGGTGCTGGCGGGGCTGGTGTAGAATCAGCCACTTTCCCGCATGCTCCTCCAAACCCCCTTTCACCCCCGCACCGCCCCCCTCTGCCATCATCGCCGCTGGCGCAGCTGGTCCGGGTACGCGAGCGCGCTCAGCTACGAGCCCGGCCACGAGTACGAGTACTACGCGGTGCGCAGCGGGTCGGCGCTCTTCGACATCTCGCCGCTGCGCAAGTACGAGATCACCGGTCCCGACGCAGCCTGGCTGGTGGACCGGTTGGTCACGCGGAGCGCCTTCGCCTGTCCAGTGGGGAAAGTGCTCTACACTCCGTGGTGCGACGAGGCGGGCAAGATCATCGACGACGGGACGGTCCAGCGTCTGGACGCGGACTGCTTCCGCATCACGGCCGCCGACCCCTGTCTGCGCTGGTTGCAGGACTGTGCGCTCGGCATGGACGCCTCCGTGCGCGACATCACTCTCGATATCGCCGCGCTCGCGCTACAGGGCCCCACCTCGCGGGACATCCTGTCCCGGGTCGCAACCGGAGCAGCCATCGTCACGCTTCCCTTCTTCGCGCTCACGGAAGGGTTCATCGGCCCGGCCCCGGTCACGATCACCCGCACCGGCTACACCGGCGACCTGGGCTACGAGATCTGGGCGCGTCCCGAGCACGCGCTCCGGGTCTGGGACGCTCTTGTCGAGACGGGCCGCGGTTACGGACTCGCGCCAGCCGGGCTCGACGCGCTCGATGTCGCCCGCATCGAGGCCGGGCTGTTGCTCAAGGAGGTGGACTACGTGTCGAGTTGGACCGCCCTGATCGAGTCGCGAAAATCGTCCCCGTACGAGGCGGGGCTCGGATGGACGGTGCAGCCGCGCCCGGGCCGTGACTTTGTCGGCAGCAGGGCGCTCGAGCGGGAAGCCGCGAAGCCGTCCGACTGGGCGCTGGCCGGGCTCGAGGTCGATTGGCCGCGCATCGAGGAGCGCTTCGCCGCCGTCGGGCTGCCCCCGCTGGTGGCTGGACGGGCCTCGCGTGACGCGGCGCCGATCTTTGCCGCCGGGGCGCGCGCCGCCCCCAGGCAGGTCGGATACGCCACCAGTTCGACCTTTTCGCCCATCCTCAAGAAGTACATCGCCCTGGCCACCATCCGGCGCGGCTTCGCGAAGCCCGGCACCCGGGTCGACTTTGAACTGACGGTCGAGTTCGTGCGCCGTACGGTGTCCGCCACGGTGGTGGAGACCCCCTTCTTCGATCCGGCCCGGAAGCGGAGCTGACGGCCGATGGCGCGCCAGTACGATGTGATCGTGGTCGGCGGCGGACACAATGGCCTGGTCCACGCCGCCTATCTGGCCCGTGCGGGGCTGGACGTGTGTGTGCTCGAAGCGCGGCCGATGGTGGGCGGCGCCACCGTCACCGAAGAGATCTTCCCGGGCTTCCGCTACAGCGTCTTTTCGTACGTGGTGAGCCTGATGCGCCCGGAGATCATCCGCGAACTGGACCTCCCCGGCCACGGGCTCGCGATTCTGCCGCTCGAGAGCACCCTCACACCGTTGCCGAACGGCGACCGCCTCTACCGCGACGGCGACCATCACCGCACCTGGCGCGAGATCGCCCGCTTCTCCGTGCGCGACGCGGAGGCATACGACGACTACGGCCGGACGCTGTTCTACATGGCGCGGGCCGTGAAGTATCTGCTGGGGATCGCCCCTCCCGATCCCGGACGGATGGGTCCGGGTGACATCCGTGGCCTGCTGGGCCTTGCCCGACACTTCCTGAACCTCGAATCCGACCAGCTCCACCTGCTCGTGAAGCTCATGACCATGAGCGCCGCCGATTTCGTGGACGAGTGGTTCGAAACCGACGCGCTCAAGGCGACACTGTCCGCAAGCGGGATCATCGGGACCTTTCTGGGCCCGCGTTCGCCGGGCACCGCGTACGTCCTGCTCCATCACTACATGGGCGAGATCGACGGGAACTTCCGGGCGTGGGGATTCGCCAAGGGCGGAACCGGAGCCGTCGCGGAGTCGATTGCTTCCGCTGCGCGCGCGGCGGGGGCCGAGATCAGAACGGACGCGGCGGTGGCACGGGTACTGGTGAAGAACGGGCGCGTCAATGGGGTGGCGCTCGCCAACGGGGACGAACTGCGGGCACGGGTGGTGTCCTCCAGCCTGGACCCGCGACGCACCTTCCTCGATCTGGTCGACGAGGCCGAACTCCCCGGCGAGGTGGTCCGGGCCGTGCGCGGCTTCCGTTTCCGCGGTTCGTCCGGCAAGGTGAACCTGGCGCTCGACGCAGCCCCCGACTTCAGCTGCATGCCCGGCCAGGGTCCCCATCTGCGCGGCGCCGTCTCCATCAGCCCCTCCATCGACTACCTGGAACGCGCCTATGACGACGCCAAGTACGGGGATTTCTCGCGCGAGCCCTACATCGACATCGTCATCCCGTCGGCGATCGATCCGGGGATGGCCCCACCCGGCAAGCACGTCATGTCGTGCTTTGTGCAGTACGCGCCCTACAAGCTTCGCGAAGGGTCCTGGGACGACCGGCGCGAGGCCTTCGGCGACACCGTCGTCGACACGCTGGCCCGCTACATCCCGAACCTGAAGGACATCATCCTGCACCGCCAGGTCGTCACGCCGCTGGATATCGAGCGCACCACGGGATTGTCGCAGGGCAACATCTTCCAGGGTGAGCTGACGCCTTCGCAGCTCTTCTTCCTGCGCCCGGTCCCGGGCTACGCCGCCTACCGGACGCCGGTCCGCGGCTACTACCAGTGCGGATCGGGGACTCACCCGGGAGGCGGCATCATGGGAGCGCCGGGGAAGCTGGCTGCGGGCAGGGTGCTGGCGGACCTGGGGAAGGGGCCTCGCAGGGCACGGGGACCCGTGCCGGGGCGCCGAGGGAGCGGAAGGTGAAGACGTACGACGCGGTCGTTGTGGGTGGTGGCCACAACGCACTGGTGACCGCCGCTCTGCTGGCCCGCGAGAAGTGGAGGGTCGTCGTGCTGGAGCGTCGTGGAGTCGTGGGGGGCGCAGCGGCGACGGAAGAGCTGTTTCCCGGTTGCCGCGTCAACGTGGCCGCGCAGGACGCCGGACTCTTCCCGGCCGAACTCGTCTCGGAACTCGGTCTCGGCGCCCATGGGTTCGAACCGATCCACCCCCAGGCCGTGACAACCTCGCTCACCGGGGGCGGTGAGGCGCTCACCCTCTGGCGCGATGCCGCGCGGACCCGCGAGGAGATCGCCCGCTTCAACCGGGAGGACGCGTCCCGGTTCTCCGAATGGGCCGCCTACCTCCGCTCGATGGCGCGCGTACTGCGCCTCGCGCTCGATCTTCCGGCGCCGGCACTGCACGAGACAACCACCAGGGAACGTCTGCGTCTGCTCCGCCCACTCATCAAGGCGCGGAGGCTCGGCAAGCACAACGTGGTGGAACTGCTGCGCGTGCTGCCGCTCCCGGCCCGGGACCTTCTCGACGACTGGTTCACCGACGACACGCTGAAGGGAATGCTGGGGAGCAGCGCACTGCTCGGAGCAGGCAACGGACCGAGCGCCATGGGCGGCGCCTTCCGGATGCTGTACCACGCCAGGGGCTGTGATGCTCACGGCTTTCGCTCCTCGGCGTTCGCGAAGGGCGGCATCGGCACGCTTTCCGAGGCGCTGGGCTCTGCGGCGCGCGCAAACGGAGCCGAAATCCGCACCCGGGCAGAGGTGGTACGCGTGCTCATGGAGGACGGGGTGGCCACCGGGGTGCGACTGGCCGGCGGAGAGCAGATCCTTGCCCGCTGCGTCGTGTCGGGCGTCGATCCTCGACGCACCCTGCACGGACTGGTGGGCGCACCCCGCCTGGGCCCCGAGTTCAACCGCAAGGTGGGCAACATCCGGCTGCGCGGGACCACGGCCGTGCTGCACCTCCTGCTCGACGACCTCCCGCCGCTCTCCGGCGCCGCGTCAAGACTCTCAGGTCACACTCTGGTGGCTCCCGACCTCGACTACCTGGAGCGCGCCGGCGACGCCGTCAAGTACGGCCGCTGTTCCGCCCGTCCGCACCTGGACATGGTCATTCCGACGCTGCACGACCCCGCGATGGCACCCGCGGGGCAACATGTGGCCTCCATCCGGATCCGCTTCGCTCCCTACCGGTTGCGCACAGGCGACTGGGGTCACGCCGCCCAACGCGACGCCCTGCTCTCCGACGTCTTCGCCGTGCTCGACGAGTTCCTCCCCGGCATGCGCGATCGCATTCTCGACCAGCGTCTCTTCTCGCCTCTCGACCTCGAGAATGAGCTCGGGCTCACCGGCGGCGACGAATATCACGGCCGGATGGACCTCGACCAGTTCCTTTTCATGCGCCCGATCGCGGGATGGGCACGCTACCGGACGCCCGTGGAGCGGTTGTTCCTGTGCGGGTCGGGGTGCCATCCGGGCGGTGGCGTGACGGGAGGACCGGGCCGTCTTGCCGCAGGCGAGATCTTGCGCAAACGGGGGCCGGTCGCGCGATTGAGCCGACGCTTGTGAAATCGTTCACAAATACCCCTCCACCACTCCAGGAGTGTCCAGAATGACGTCCACCTTCGATATGGCCCTCATCCAGCGTGGAGCCCGGCTTCGTCGTTCGCCGTACTTCGATGCCACGCTGCGCGCCGGCTGCCGCAGCTATACCGTGTACAACCACATGTTCCTCCCCACCCGCTACGACGATCTGCACGCGGAATACGAGAAGCTGCTGACCGGGGTCACGGTGTGGGACGTGAGCGTCGAGCGGCAGGTGGAGATCACCGGTCCGGACGCCTTCAGGTTCACGAACCTGCTCACGCCCCGGGACCTGTCGAAGTGCGCCGTCGGGCAGGGCAAGTACGTCGTCATCACCGCCGAGGACGGGGGCATCGTCAACGATCCGGTGCTGCTGCGGCTCGGCGAGAACCATTTCTGGCTGGCGCTGGCGGACAGTGACGTTCTGCTGTGGGCGAAGGGTGTGGCGCTCAACTCCGGCATGGATGTGACGATCCGCGAGCCCGATGTCTCACCGATGCAGGTTCAGGGTCCGAAGTCGAAGGAGGTGGTGCGGAGGCTCTTCGGCGACGAGGTGTCGGGACTCCGCTACTACTGGTTCCTGGAGACCGACCTGGAGGGCATCCCGGTGGTGGTGACGCGAACCGGGTGGAGCGGCGAGGTCGGCTACGAGATCTACCTGCGGGACGGCAGCCGTGGGGTAGAGCTCTGGGACCGCGTAATGGATGCGGGACGAGACCTGGACATTTCCCCCACGGGCCCCTCGGACATCCGCCGAATCGAGGCGGGCATCCTCAACTACGGGATCGACATGACGCTGGACACCAACCCGTACGAAGTCGGATTGGGGTGGCAGGTGGATCACGACCAGGAGGGCGATTTCATCGGGCGCGACGCGCTCGCCCGCATTGCCTCGGAGGGACCCCGGCGCCGACTCGCCGGGGTGGAGATCGGCGGCGACCCACTGGACCTGAACATGACGCGGTGGCCGGTGGTTCCGGACGGCCGCGACCGCCAGGGCGGCCAGCGGATCGGCTTCGTCAGCTCGGCCGTGCATTCGCCGCGCCTGGGCAGGAACATCGGGTATGCGATGGTGCCGACGGCGTTCGCGGAACCGGGGACGCGGCTGCGCGTCACCACGCCGGATGGGGAGCGCGAGGCCAGGGTGGTGCCCAGGCCCTTCGTGGATCCCGACAAGGAAATCCCCAAGTCGTAGGAGCCCGGGAAGCCTCTTCAGAACCGTAGCTTCGCCCCCAACTGGGCCCGCCGCGTATCACCCAGTCCGCTCCGGATCGTGCCGTCGAAGTTGAAGAGGAGCGACCCGCGCGCGGCGTCGAGAGAGTTGTCGGCGTTGGTGAGGTTGAAGACCTCGAGGACCGGCTCGACCGTCCTGCCGCCTCCGACCTCCACGGGTCGTGACAGCTTCACATCCCAGGTGAAAAAGGCGTTGTCGCGGCGCAGCGTGTTCCGCTCCAGAATCGTGCCGTCCGGGCAGATCCGGTCCGATGGCTGGCTCGCCCGCTCTCCCCGCCGCGAACAGCTTTCCGAAACCGGCGAAGCCGACAGATACCGCAGGATGTTGCTGAACGCGACGCGTCCCGGAAGCGAAAACGCGAAGTAGCCGGTGGCCTTGTGTCGCCGATCCCGGTCCGACCACCCGTAGTCGGGCTCGAGATTCGAAGCGTCCGCGTATCGGAACGTGAAGGGATCCCGCTCGTTGTCGTCGTCGGACCTGTCGAGGGAGAGGGTGTAGCTCAGGTCGAAGGCGAGCCTTCCGTCAAGAGCTTCCCCCGCACGCACGCCTGCCGTTACGGCGTGGTATCTGGAGCTAGCCGTGCTCTCGGCCACCGTGAGCGTCCCGATTCCGCCGCCCTCCGGGTGCGTCCCGAGTCCGTAGGGCGATCCGAAGACGGCGTCGTTCCGGTTCACGAAGCGGAAAAGGTGGTCGCCGCGCGCATGCTGGTATGAGACGCTCGCAGCCACTTCACGCGACAGCTCCCGCTCGATCTCCGCGGCGAACGACCAGGTGCGCGGCAACTCCAGGTCCTTCGAGGTGACGTGGATGTCCGGGAGGAAGGGCGCGGTCGAGCTTCCGTCGATGAGCTCTCCGACCGGCGGCGGCCCCTGACCCGGAAGCCCGAAGCTGCTTCGGAAGAACACTTGCTGGAAGGCCCCGTTCGTCGTCACGCTCTGGGCAAACACCAGGATGGGGATGCGCGCGTGGTACGCACCGGCATTGAGCCGCACGACCGTCCGGTGGTCGCCGGAGACGTCCCATGCCAGGCCGAGCCGGGGCTGAACGTTGTCGAGGTCGTCGGGAATCGTCCCGTCGGACGGGAAGCGCGGGTCGGACAGGTAACGGGCGTAGAAGGTCGCCTCCGGCTCCACCACGACGTCCGGATGCCAGGTTCCCTCCCAACGCAGGCCGAGGTTCACGGTAAGCCTGTCGTTGGGCTTCCAGGTGTCCTGCACGTAGAACGCCAGCTCGTCGACACCGAAGTCCCCCCTGCCCAGACGATCCGGCGCCACTCCGGGCACCGTTCCCGACTGAAGGTATGTGAGCACCGGCCCGGTGATGTCGGTTCCCGCAGGGCACGCTCCGGTCGCGCTGTCCGATCCGTCCGAACAGGTGACGTAGCGGCTGCCCTGGTTCACGAAGCCCATGAAGCCGTCCACCGAATCGAAGATGTAGCGGCCGTTCGCGAAGCCAATGAACTGCTGGAATGTCCCCGTCCGGTTGTATTCGACCCCCGCCTTGAACAGGTGTCGGGCCCGGAGCCAGGACCAGTTGTCCACGACTTGCAGCCGCGTGTCGTAGGCTGGATCGATCGGCAGGAAGAAGGGCAGGCCGATGCGGAAGCCATCGGCGAAGTCCATGGCGATGTCAGGGAATGGCCGGCCACCGAGGGTTTCGAACTGCGGCGTGGCCGGCGGCGTCGATCCGGGCATCAACGGGCCGTCGTACCAGCGCACCCGGTCCTCGCGCGCCAACTGCACGCGCAGCTCGTGGGCCAGGGTGCTGCCGAGCAGAGACCGCCAGCTGACGTTGAAGGCGTGTGCCTCGTCCGTCTCGACGCCGTTTGCCGACAGCCCCCAGGAATCCACGTCGAAGGTGCCGTTCAGCTGCTCCGACCAGTTGTAGTTGTACTTGAGGGAGACCTGGTTGCGACCGTCGAAGTGGAGATCCGTCTTGACGAGCAGCGCCCGAGCGTCGTCGGTGCGGGTGATCGGCCCGAACTCGTCGTCGAAGAGACCCGGCCACTGTGCGTTCAGGAAGTCCTCGAGCCTGGCAAGATTCGCCGGTTCGTTGACCAGCCGCCGGGTTTGCTTGGTCTCGGTCGCTTCCTGCTGGTCGTACGCCACGAAGAAGAAAGCCCGATCGCGTACGATGGGGCCGCCGAACGTGAAGCCGGCCTGACTGCGAAGAAAGTCCGGATCGCCTGCTCGAACCGCCACGGGGTACGCCGCCGAGACACCGTCCCACTGGCCGAAGTAGTGGGCGGAGCCCACCAGCTCGTTGGTGCCCGACTTCGTGATCACATTCACAAACCCTCCGGCCGAGCGTCCGAACTCGGCCGTGGCACCCTGATTCACCACCACCACCTCCTCGATCGCGTCCTGGCTGAAGGTGAAGGCCGGTCGCTGCCCGCCCCGCTGTTCGCCGAAGAAGGGGTTGTTGAAGTCGGCGCCGTCCACGATGAAGTTGTTGAAGATGCCGCGCTGACCACTGATGTTGAGTTCGTCGCCGTCGGGTCCCTGCGAGATCGCGACGCCCGGAGTCAGAAGCGCGAAGTCCAGGTAGTTGCGACCGTTGTTGGGAAGTCCGTCGACCACCTCCTCGGACAGGCGGGTCGAGCTGGTCACATCCTCGGGATGCACGAGGTGCTCGCGATGGCCTTCGACGGTTATCCCTTCGAGCTCGACGGCACTGAATCGCAACGACAGTGACAACTCCTCGCCCACGCGCAGGATCAATCCCCGTGAGGTCGCCGGGGCGAGCTGCCCGTCGGCGAAGGCCTGAACGTCGTATGTGCCGAGGGGGAGGAGCGGGCGCACAAAGGTGCCGGACGGAGTTGTCGTCACGGTACTGTGGAGCCCCGTTTGCCGGTGCGTGATTTCCACGCTCGCCCCGGCGACGGGCGCCCCGAGCGCATCGAGAACCACGCCCCGGATCACCCCTGTCGAGGCTTGTGACTGGGCAGACACGTCACGGGTCGCTGTCGCGAACGCCAGGACGTGCACCGAAAGCAGGACGATCAGCCCCGGAAGGCTGCGGACGAGAGCGCTCATTTGCAGGGCGGTGCCAGACGTTTTGAAGATCCGGAATGGATACGACGGTTTCAACATAACGATACGACAGTTTCGATCATTGGTGCGTCATCCCCCGAAGGGACTCCCCACTGTGGTTCGACCGGTTGCCAGGAATTGACAGCAAGGCGGACCGAACGAAAGAATGCTGTGTAACCCGTGCCAGTGTGGGCGTCCACCTCAACCGGACCCGATACCCATGTCACTCCCGTTCGACCCGCTCGGCCCGCGTTCGCTCAGGCATCGCGAGGTACGTGAGGAACGGCTGGGTCTGCTGAATCTGCCACACGTCCAACCACTGAACGACTACGCCAGGCAGCTGCGGGAGGAACGCCCGGAGACGGTGGTCCCGCACTTCGATCCGTTCGACGGAGGGACCGCGGCTCGCGTGCTGTTCCT
The DNA here is from genome assembly GCA_002238865.1 of Gemmatimonadetes bacterium bin94. GTDB lineage: Bacteria > Gemmatimonadota > Gemmatimonadetes > Longimicrobiales > Gaopeijiaceae > Bin94. Next base: position 48,982 of record MPNE01000014.1, read on the forward strand.
CTTCCTCAAGCCCGGACCCAAGAACGACTCCTCCAACCCCCGCGGTTCAGGATTCATGTCGCGGGACAACGACGGTCGAACCGCAGAGTGGACGTTCAGGTTGATGAGGATTGCCGCGGTTCCCCGCACGCTGACGGTGTTGTGGAACATCGTGCCATGGTGGGACCGACGCAGAGCCGTCACCCCCGAAGAGCTCGAGGAAGGCGTGGGGAGGGTCAGGGAGCTGAAACGGTACCTGCCGTTGCTCGACTCGGTAGTACTCGTTGGCGAGAGCGCGGCAAGAGCCGAGCCACTGATCAGGCGCGAGGACTGGCGGCTCTTCGAATCCTACCACCCGTCGCCCAAGGTCAAGGCAGCCTGGGCGTCCAAGTGGCTCGCCATCCCGGACGACTGGGCCAGGGTCATGGAGGGTCGTTAGCAGCACGACGCGCGCCCGGCCGGAACGGATCGACCGCTCCGACCAGGGGTGCGCTGCCCGGTCGCGTGCCGGTTGTGCGCTTGCGCGGTCCCGCATCGGCAGCCAAGTCTCACACTCGACCATCGCGACCCTCACCGGATCCAGCACCATGCAATTCCCCACGCCCCGGCCCCGCCACCTCCTCCCCGTCCTGCTCGTCGCGGCCGCGTGCACGTCGCCCCACGACACCGTCATCCTGCACGGGCGCGTCATGGACCCCGAGACCGGGCTCGACGCGACCCGCAACGTCGGGATCAGGGACGGCACGATCGCAGCCGTCACGGAGGACGGCATCGCCGGCCGGGACACGATCGACGCGACCGGCCTCGTGGTCGCGCCCGGCTTCATCGACCTGCACGCGCACGGGCAGGATCCGGTGAGCAACCCGCTCCAGGCGCTGGACGGCGTGACCACCGCCCTGGAGATGGAGATCGGGGTATACCCGGTGGCTTCCTGGTACGCTTCCCGCGAGGGCAATGCCCTGCTCAACTTCGGCGCGACGGTCAGCCACCCGAACGCGCGGGCCAAGCTCCTCCTCGGCGTCGACACCGGACATCAGCCGACGCTCCCCCCCGGCGAGAACGAGTCGATGGGATCCGACGTCATCTACCAGGCCCTCGACGACGACCAGATCGCCGAACTCGCCGCCCTGATGGAGGGAGGTCTGGCAGAAGGGGGTCTCGGCTACGGCTTCGGCATTACCTACACACCGGGAGCATCGCGCACCGAGATCGTCCGCCTCTTCGAGTCGGCGGCCACGGCGGGCGTGCCCGCGTATGTGCACCTGCGCGGGGCCGGTTCGATGGGCAACCTCGGCCCCTTCCAGGAGGTCATCGCCAACGCCGCGGCGACCGGGGCCTCCGTTCACGTCGTCCACCTCAACTCAAGCGCCGACGAAGACGCGCGGGAAGCGCTGGGGATGATCCGCGGCGCGAGCGAGCGAGGCGTCGACATCACCACCGAAGCGTACCCCTACACGGCGTCGTCCACCTTCATCGAATCGGCCCTCTTCGATTCCTGGGTGGGTCTCGACGATTCCGACTACCGGCGGCTTCAGTGGCCCGGCCAGGAGGAGCGGCTCAACGCCCGCACCTTCGCCGAATACCGTGAGCAGGGGGGATGGGTGGTCATCCACGGCCGCAACGAGGAGACCAACGAGTGGATCGTGGCCCAGCCGGACGTGATCGCGGCCAGCGACGGCATCCCCTTCCTGCACCTTTCCGTGCACCCGAGGGGCGCCGGCACCTTCGCCCGCATTCTGGGGCACTATTCCCGGGACCGCGGGGCGCTCTCGCTGATGGACGCCCTGGCCAAGATGACCATTCTGCCGGCCCGCCGGGTCGAGGGGGCGGCCCCCGAGATGGCGCGAAAAGGCCGCGTCCAGGCGGGAGCCGACGCGGATCTGGCCGTGTTCGATCCGGAAACGGTGCTGGACCAGGCCGACTACGACGCTCCCGCCACGCCGTCCCGGGGGTTCATGTTCGTGCTCGTCGGCGGTACGCCCGTCGTCCGGGACGGCACCGTGGTGGATGGGGTCTACCCGGGGCAGGCGATCATGCACCCGTCCGATCCCGATTGACGCTACTGCGCACGGATCATCCGCATATGAAGCACTGCACAAAGGAGCGAGAATCGATGAAACGCCTGTTTCCACACCTCCCGCGGCTCCAACACGGGCTGATGGCCGCCGCGGCTGCCGCAACCATCGCGGCGGCGCCGGCGTCCGCCCAGGAACCACTCTCCCTCGACCACTACATGGACATGGAGACCGTGTCCAACCCCCGGATCTCGCCCGACGGCTCCCGCGTGATCTACACCCTCGGGCGCATCGACGAGGTCAACGACCGCCGCGAGTCGTCGCTGTGGATGATGAACATCGACGGATCGAGGAAGCGGCACCTCGTTGACGGTGGCGGGGCGGCGTGGTCCCCGGATGGCACCCGGATCCTCTACACAGCCCCCGGTGAGCCGCAGGGCTCCCAGATCTTCGTAAGATGGATGGACGCCGAGGGCGCGACCAGCCCCGTCACCCGGCTGGAAAACGGACCCTCCAACCCGCGCTGGTCGCCCGACGGCAACTGGATCGCCTTCACCGGCCGCGTACCCGACAGGGCCGACTTCGCCGGGGTCGACCTGCCCTCGAGGCCCGACGGATCGACGTGGACCCCCGCACCCAAGGTGGTCGAGCGGGCCGCGTACAAGCGGGACCGCGCCGGATACGTGGACACCGGCTGGACACACGTCTTCGTCGTTCCCGCGGAAGGCGGCACACCCCGCCAGCTCACCGACGGGAACTGGAATCACTCGTCGATCCGGTGGAGCCCCGACGGCAGCGAGATCTACTTTACCTCGTACAGGGAGGAGGACTGGGACCGGCCCGAGCACTGGCAGGAATCCGAGATCTACGCGGTCGACGCCGCAACCGGGGATATCCGGCAACTGACGCACCGGCGCGGCCCGGACGGCGGTCCGGTCCCCTCCCCCGACGGTTCCCTGATCGCGTATACGGGAATCGACGCGCACCGCGACACCTACCGCAACGTGAAGATCCACGTCATGAACCGCGACGGGTCGGGTTCGCGCGTCATCTCGGAAGGCTACGACCGCCAGGTCGGGCCGATGACCTGGGCGCCGGACGGCGGCGGGCTCTACTTCAACGTCAACCGCGACGGCTACGCGCAGCTCCACTTCGTCTCGCTGGAACGCGGCGTGAGCCAGCTCACGTCGGGCAAGCACATGTTCTCGATGTCCTCGTTCGCCGACGACGGCACCGCCGTCGGGGTCATCTCGGACGCCCACGAACCCGGAGACATCTTCCGTTTCAACCTCACGCACCCGGAAGCCACGGTCCGTCTGACCGAGGTCAACGAGGATGTGCTGGGACATGTCGGACTGGGCGAGGTCGAGGAGGTCTGGTACGACTCTTCCGACGGTTTCCGCGTTCAGGGCTGGATCGTCAAACCGCCGGACTTCGACCCCGAGCGCACGTATCCGCTGATGCTCGTCATCCACGGCGGCCCACACGGCATGTACAACGGGAGCTTCAACTTCGCCTTCCAGGAGCACGCATCGAACGGCTACGTGGTCCTGTACACCAATCCTCGCGGCTCGACGGGCTATGGGACGGAGTTCGCCAACGCAATCAACCACGACTATCCGGGCGCCGACGTCCCCGACCTCATGAACGGCGTGGACGAGATGCTCGAGCGGGGCTATGTGGACGAAGACAACCTGTTCGTGTACGGCTGTTCCGGCGGGGGCATCCTGACCAGCTACATCGTGGGCAACACGGATCGGTTCCGCGCAGCCTCCGCCAACTGTCCCATCGTGAACTGGATCTCGGCGATGGGTACATCCGACGCCACCGGCTACATGCGCACCTTCGAGAAGCCGTTCTGGGAGGACCCGGCCGAGTGGATCGACCGTTCGTCGATCTTCTACGTCGGCAACGTCACCACCCCCACGATGTTCCTGACCGGGGAGATGGACCTGCGCACGCCCATGGCCCAGACGGAGGAGTTCTACCAGGCCCTGCACTACATCGGCGTGCCGACCGTGATGGTCCGCTTCCAGGGCGAATGGCACGGCACGTCGTCCAGGCCTTCCAACTTCCTGCGCACTCAGCTCTACCTGCGCAAGTGGTTCGAGAAATGGGGCACGCACAAGGAAAAGATGGCGACATGACGATCCGGGAGATCGGGGGCGGCACCGCGATCGTCGACCTCCTTCACCAGGGCTCCGCGGATGTGATCGGGGCCAATGTCCTCGATCTCGCCGACGGCATCGCGCTGGTCGATCCGGGCCCCGAGGCCCGCCTGCACACGCTCCGCGAAGGGCTCGCCGCGATGGGGCACTCACTGGGCAGCGTGCGCGCCGTCCTGCTCACGCATATCCACCTGGACCACGCCACCGCGACCGGCGCGATCGTACGGGAAGCCCCGCGCGCCAAGGTGTACGTGCACTCGGTGGGCGCTCCCCACATGGCCGATCCTTCTCGCCTCCTGGCGTCGGCAGGGCGAATCTACGGCGACGCGATGGCGACGCTCTGGGGAGACTTCCTGCCCGTGCCGCGGGGGTCGATCCGGGAGGTGGGCGAGGGTGACGTGGTGGCGCTGGGCGGCCGCCGCTTCCAGGTAGCCTACGTCCCCGGACACGCCAAGCACCACGTCGCCTACTACGAGGCCGCAACCGGAACCGCGTGGGTGGGTGACGTCGGCGGAATCCGGATCGGGGGCGGCCCGGCGCTGCCCGTCACGCCACCACCCGACATCGACGTGGAAGCGTGGGGCGCGAGCATGGACCGGGTCATGGCGTGGGCGCCCCGGCGCATCGTGGCTACCCACTTCGGCGCGTACGACGATGTTGCGGAGCACTTCGCCGAACTGCGCCGGGGACTCGCCGGGTGGGCCGGGCATGTGCGGGGGTCGCTGGCGTCGAGAGACCGCACCGTCCCCGACGATCCCGCGCGGGCCCGTGCGTTCGGACAGTGGGTGGCGGCGGGACTGCGCGAACAGGTGCCGCCCGAACTGGCGGACACATACGGGACCGCGTCCGGTTTCGTGGGTTCGTGGTGGGGGCTGGCGCGGTACTGGCGAAAACGCGCCTGAGAGCACATAGTGACTTCCATGAGTATCGACGTGACATGGCGGCAGGAGGCAGGCGTGCTTGTTGGCGCGATCCAGGGCCGCATCGACAGCAGCCACGCCATGGACTTCCTGAACCTGGTCGACGGAAAGCTCACGCTGAACGACACGCGTCTCGTTCTCGACTTCGAGGGCGTGGGGTTCATCAGCAGTGCCGGTCTGCGGGCGTGCCTGATCGTGGCCCGACGGTTTAGCGCCTCGGATCGCAAGTTCGGGATCTGCGGACTCTCACAGTTCAACCGCGACATCATGTCCGTGAGTGGCTTCGACCAGCTCATCACGGTGTACGAGACCCAGGCGGTGGCCGTAGGCGCTGTCCAGGATTCCTGACACGACCATCGGGATCGGCTCCGCGCGCTACCCCTCGATTGGCGCTATCCCTCGATCGCCAGGTTCACGATTTCCCGAAACCGGCTGACAGGATTGTTGCCCCGGGGCGTCTGCGTAAAGACCAGCACGATCAGGTTGCGGGACGGATCCACGAACGCGTTGGTCCCGTCCGACCCGCCGTGCGAAAAGACCCCCTCCTGCGACACCGACCACCCGTATCCGTAGTAGCCGGCGGGCCCGTCGGAGCCCGGGTTGGTACGGATCCTGGGTGACGTGACGAGCTCCACGCTCTCCTCCGAGAGGAAGCGTTTCCCGCCGTACACACCGCCGTTCAGAAACATCTGGCAAAAGATCACATAGTCGTCGGCTGTCGAGATCATCCCGCCGGAAGCCCGCACGAACGGCACCTGTGGCGGGTCGCCGGGGGTCCATCCGGGCATCCAGCCGCCCTCCCCGTTCCTCTCATAGTACACGACAGACATTCTGTCCAGCTTGCCGTCCATCTTCTCGTCCACTTCGTGATGGTAGCTGTCGTGCATGCCCAGCGGCGTGTACAGCTCCCGGTCGAGGTAGTCGTCCAGCGGCATCCCCGACGCCATTTCGGTCAGCGCGCCGAGGGTGTTGTACCCGGGGTTGTTGTAGCTGTAGGTGGTCCCGGGCGCGACCTCGGCCCCGACGTGACCGAACCGCGCGGCCTCCAGCTGCAACGTGGGCGCGTCCGGGTGCTCCGCGCTCGGCTGCATGTAGGGTTGCAGGAACAGGGTCGGGATCCTGAGTCCGCTCGCGTGCGACAGCAGGTGGCCGATGTTGACGAACCCGGCCCGGTAGTTGTCCCACGAGGGGATGTGCTCGCGCACCAGGTCCCCATAGGCCAGCTTCCCGTCCTCCACGAGCATGGCGACGCCCGTGGCGACGACCGGCTTGGTGTTCGACGCCATCCGAAACAGGGTGTTCGGCTCCATCGGGATGTCCCGCGCCCTGTCGCGCCACCCCAGCGCCTCGTGGAGCACGACCTTCCCGTCCTTCGCGACCAGCAGCACCGCGCCAACCAGGTCCCCGCGCGCGATCGCCTCCTCGTAGAGCGCGACGCCTCCGGCGAGCACCCCCGCCGACATGCCTGCCTCCGCCGGGGTCGCGCGGGTGACGACGGTGCCCTGGGCGGTTGCCGGCATCGAATGGGCCAGCACGGCGGCAGCCGCCAGGGCAGCGATCACGAGCTTTCCGGGGGTGCCCCGGGCACCTCTCGGGCGAATGGATGTTCTCATGGGACAGCTCCTCTCGTTGCCTGTACCAGGTACTTGAGCGCGAAGGACCCGATCCAGTGGGATCCCGCGTAGTCTGCGTCGAACATGGTCTCGAACCCGGCCTGGACGTGTGCGTCCACGAGCTCCCGCAGGCGAGCCACCCTGGGGTCGTCCGCCGGCAGCGCCAGGGCGATGCGCACCATCGCATCCGCGCGGGTGAAGGCCAGGCCGATCAGGTGGGAGCGGGCACCCAGCACCGCCCGCAGCGAGTCGTTGGTGATCACGGCCCCACCCTCGGACGGTGGCGCGTCGTCGCTGGAACCCGCCGGAGCGGGGGTGCGCAGGGTCGCGAATTCGTCCGAATCGAGGGGGGGAAGAAAGTCATCCAGCCACTCGACGTAGGCGTCCCCTTCCATCACCATGGCCATCAGGGCCGCTTCTTCGAGACACGGCGACACGAAGTCCGACCGCCCCGGCTCGTAGGCGGTTGGACACCTCCGGTCGCCGGCGAAGAAGCGGACGGCGGCGTCCCTGAGCGCCTGATCCAACTCGGGGCGTTCGGCCATCCCCGTGGCCTGAAGGCTCATGGCAATGGCAAAGGCCGTGTTCGCGTGCACGCCGGTCCGCACCGGCCCCTCCAGCTCCGCCAGGTACGCGGCCAGCCGCTCGCTCACCAGGCCGGTGACGGGCTCGAGGCGCTCCGCCCACACCGATGCATCCGCGTCGTTCCACGCCGCCAGTTCGGCGTGTAGCAGGATGAGCCACGCCCAGCCGTAGGGCCGCTCAAAAGCGGGATTCTCCGTGAGGTATTCCAGCTCGCCCTCGATGGCGGCCTCGGAAAGATGGTCCCGCAGCTTCTCCCGGATCAGGGGCGTGACGGCCAATTCGGGCACCTCCTTCATCAGCCGGACCATGGTCCAGGTCGAGTTCACCGCCGAATGCCAGTCCCAGCACCCGTAGAATGCGCGATTCCGGTCAAACCCGCGCCGCCTCGTGTAGGCGATGTCGTCCAGGTACCCCGCGCGGTCGGGACGCAGCGTGTGCGGCCGGTCGACGCAGGAAAGGGGCATGGCAGCAAGGGCGAGCGCGGTTTCGGTGTCGAGGAGGGCGGCCGGGCCGACTGTGCCGACTGTGCCGACAGCGTCGGAGGCCCCGTCAGGCTCGGCCGTCGCGGAGGCGGCAGCAGGGGCCGCAACGGGGGCCGTGTCCGTGGTGCTCGCGCTGTCTCCCGGTGTCCCGGCGGGTACGTCGGCCACGCAAGCGGTCGCCGCGAGGGACAGCGCCACCGCGCTGAAGCACGAAACGCCGCCCGGGGTGGAGGGCTTGAGGCGCTGGGCCATGGGCATCGATCGGTGGGCCGCGGGAATGAACCGGTGGGTCGCGCGGACCTACCCGATCTCCGGTCTCCGCGAGTGCCAGTCGCTCCCCTTCTGGAACGCAGCCGCCACACTCAGGATACGATCGTCCGCGAACAGGTCCCCGATCAGGGTCGTGGTCAGCGGCATCTCGGTCGGGCTGTCACCGTCGGGGTTGCGCACGCCATAGTCGTACGGGACGACCGCGGCCGGGTGCCCGGTCTGGTTGGTCAGCCCCACCTGCCCCGACCCGCTGACGAACATGTCGAAGCCGTCCATGGCCCTGGCCATCTCCTTCATGAGGATCAGGCGACGGCGCTGGGACTGTACGAAGTCGAGGGCGAGCGCGTCCCTTCCCCCCCGGAACCGGCTGAGCCGCCTGCGCTCCTCTTCGCTGACATCGTCGGGGATCGGCTCCGGCTCGCCCTCCGGCGCGACGTAGAAGTCGAACGCCGCCGACGACTCGACGCCCAGCGCGTTGGAGCGCCCGTCCGGGATTTCGGACATGGGTTGCGGGTCGGCGCCGAGGGCGCGCAGCTGTTCCAGAAACGACTCGGGCGCGTCCTCGGTGTAGCCGATCCGCATGGCAGACAGGTCGGGGTCGGGATCGAACCGGAACGGCGTGGTAAGCGATCCCGGGTCCTTTTCGTCGGACCCGTGGATCGCGTTGAAGACGAGGGCGCAGTCGAGCGCGCTGCGGCACATCGGTCCGGTCTTGTCCATGCTCCACGACAGGACCATCCCGCCGTAGCGGCTCACCCGGCCGAAGGTGGGCCTCAGCGCGGTCAACCCACACCGCCGCGAGGGCGACACAATGGATCCCTGGGTCTCGGTTCCGATGGCGAACGCCACGCACCCGGCGGCGGTTGCCGATCCCGGGCCCGCGGACGACCCGCTCGATCCCTCGTCGAGGTTCCACGGGTTCAGGGTGCGTCCCCTGTACCAGCGGTCGCCCCGCGCGAACTCCCCGGTCGCCAACTTGGCCGCCAGCACCGCGCCCGCACTGCGAAGGCGCACGACAACCTCGGAGTCTTCCCGCGTGAATCGGCTGCGGAAGTCGGCGGCACCCCATGTGGTGCGGGTCCCCGACACGGCGAAGAGGTCCTTCACGCCGTAGGGGATGCCGTGCAGGGGTCCTCTCCAGTCGCCCGCGCTGATCTCGGCGTCGGCCTGGCGCGCCTCTTCCCGCGCCCGCCCTTCCAGGATGGTCACCGCGCAGAGCAGCACGGGATCGAGGCGCTTCAGACGGTCGAGGTAGACCTCGGTGAGCTCCGCCGACGTGATCTCGCGGGCCCGAATCAGCGCGGCGAGGCGGTGAACCGGAAGGAAGGCGAGGTCCTCTTCGCTGGTGGGAACCGGTCCGCTCCACGCCTCGATGTCGATCTCCGTGCGCGCGAAGGGGTTGCCGTCCGTCTCGTGCCACAGCTTCTCCATCAGGGCACCGGTCCCACCGGGATACGCCTGGTAGTGCATCGCCGGGGCTTCGCCATTGCCGAGCGGGACGGGTACGGGTACCTCCTGGGGCGGCACCTGCACGATGGCAGCGCCCTCCTCAAGCGGTCCCGACCCGGGCAGCGCTCCCCGCGCGCCGGCGGTTGCCGCGGGCAACGGCTCCGGCCGCAGGGTCCCCACCGCCGCCGCGGCGGCCGCGGTGGCAAGGAAGCGGCGCCTCTCGATCGGATTGCCGGCAGGAGGTGGTGTCTTCCGTGATCTGGTCATGTCTGTCTTTCCCGTTTGCCTATTGCCTGGCCCCGGCATCCCCGCCGGGCGGCCGCCGCAACTTGTAGACCCCCACCGTCAGCAGCGGCACCACCACGATCGCCATGAACACGATGCTCATGGCATTGTAGCCCTTGCCGATCAGTTCCACGAGGCCGACCCGCGACAACAGATACCCGGCCAGGAGGAGTCCGGCACCCGTAAGCGGACGCAAGCGCCTGGGCATCTCGCGGCCGCGGGCCCGATACACGCTGTTCACCCGTTCGTTGAATGCGTGGATGAGCCCGGCACCGGTCTCGATGAGCGTCCCGAAGAGGATGACCTGGAAGGTGATCTGGAACGTTCGCGATCCCAGCACCTCGAGCAGATGGTTCGCCGGCACGGGACGTTCCAGCACACCCGGGTACTGCCCTGCAAGCGCGAAGTAGAAGAGCAGCCCCGGGATGATCGCGAGCGGCCCCGCGAGCGCCCCGGCCCACATCGCTTCGCCCCGCCGCCTTATGTGCCGCGTCGCAAACAGCATGGCCGGCACCAGCGAGATCTGCAGCGCCCCGTAGCGCGCCCCGGACGAAAACCAGCCGGGCCGCACCTCCCCGGTCCCGAGCGCGGCGCCGATCTGGTCGCCGAAACGGGCGATGCTCCACGCAAACAGGACGAGGTAGGCGCCGTACAGCAGGAACGACCACCCCGCGAAGAAGCGCTCGATCGTGGCCGTCCCGCGAAAGACCAGCACCGCGATCGCGAGAAGCAGCCCGACCGCACCGACCCATCCCGGAAGCCCGAACGTCTCGGAGAGAAAGGTCCCGCCCGCCGATCCGATCACCGCGACGATCAGGAGGACCGCCGTGAGGTATCCGACCTCGTACAGAACCCACCCGCGGCCGAGCAGGTGCTGGAAGTAGGAACGGTAGTCGTAGCTTGCATGCGCGCGCGCAAACTCGAAGCCCACCATGCACGTGACGCTGACCAGGATCGTCGAGGGTATCATCCCGAGCAGACCGCCGAGAGGACCGTACTCGAGGAAGAACTCGACGAGTTCCCGACCGGTGCCGTAGCCGCCCGCGATGATGATCGACTGGAAGACCAGGCCGGGAAGCAGATAGCGCCGGAACCAGGACGGCAACTTCAACCTCCGGAAACGGCTTGCATGAAGAGGACGACGTCCCCGTCGGACACCGGACCGTCCCATCCGTCCATCCAGCGCGTGTTGGTCCCGTTGTGGAAGCAGAGGACATGCCGGCGAAGGTCGCCCGACTCGTCGAAGAGGTGGGGCTTCAGGCGGGGTTCCTGTTCGACCAGGTCGGCGAACACGCCGCGCAACGTCTCGCCGGACGCGGAAAACTCACGGACTCCGCCCGTCGCAGGCTCCAGGAGGGACGGGAGGGTCACGGTCACGGAAGGCACGATGCGCTCCTCGCCCGCCCGCCGGCACGCGGATGGCGGGGCCGCCCGGACACCCTGGCCGACGCCATCAGTCCACCCACGCGGACACATGCAGGATGCGCGGCAGGACGACCGGCAGATTGGTCCAACTCTCGCCCAGATCGGTGCTGACGTGGAGCGTCCCGGACGTTGTGCCCATGTACACGCCACCCGGCTCCAGGTCGTCCACCGACATGGCACCCCTGAGGACGGTCCCGAAGGCATGCGCCGCCGGAAGACCCGCAGACGCCGAATGCCAGCTGTCGCCACCGTCGGTGCTGCGCATGACCTTCAGCGCGCCTCCCACCGGAACGCGGTACTGGTCGCTCTCCTGGGGCACGGCAAAGAGGAACCTGGTTGCCCGGTCGAGCACGATGGGAAAGCCGAAGGCCGAATCGAGCCCGCTCTCGTTGCGTTCCCAGCGCTCGGCGCCGTCCCGGCTCCGATACATGCCGGAGTGGTCCTGCCGGTAGATCACCTCCGGGTCGTCCGGATCCTGCGCCAGGCCGTGAACGCAGTAGCCGATCTCCTTGAACTCCTCGTCCTCGTGGGCCCAGTACACGCCCCGGTTCTTCGGCACCCAGCTGGCGCCGCCGTCGTCTGTGCGGAAGACGCCGACCGCGGATATCCCGCACCACATCCGCTCGGGGTTGTCCGGGCTGAACAACATCGCATGGCAGCAGAGGCCGCCCGCGCCGGGCATCCACGCCTCGCGCGTCGCGTGTTCGTTCAGCCCCGTCAGCGGATCCCAGGAGTTGCCACCGTCGGTGCTCCTGAAGAGACCCGCGTCCTGCACCCCGGCGTAGAGCGTGCCCCGGTTTTCCGCGAGGGTCCAGATCTGACGGAAGCGGCTCGGCCCGCCTTCAGGGTACTCGGGCCCACCGGGAAGCTGCTCCCACGTCGAATTATGTACATAATTTCTGTACATATGTATCGCCGGGCCGTACACATCGCTCGCCACCGCCGCCAAGAACCGCCCGTCGGGGAGACGCAGCCCCGCCGTCACCTTCCATCCCTTCAGGAAGGGTCCCGCCACCTCCCAATCCCGCCGGTTCCCGCTGGTGACCCAGAAGCCACCTTTCGCCGTCCCCACCAGGACCCTCACACCCATCCACGCTCTCCTTGCCTGTCAGCACTCACGTTCCGGCGCGGCGCACCGGCCATCAGTTCACGGACTGCTATACTTGGACGGCACCCCACACACCCGTCAAGTTGGCACGATGAACGACCCCCGCCCCGTCATCCTCTTCGACGGCGTCTGCAACCTTTGCAACGCCTCGGTGCGGTGGGTCCTCAGACACGACTCCCGCAAGCGGTTCGACTTCGCTTCCCTGCAATCCGGCACCGCACGGCGACTCCTCGCCGCTGCCGGCGCGCCCGCACCCGGCTCCCTCCCCGACGCGATCGTCCTGATCGACCAGGGCGGGGTTCACACCGGTTCGGCCGCGGCCACCAGGATCGCCCGGCAGTTGCGGTTCCCGCATTCGCTCCTCGGCCTGGGCGCCGCCCTTCCTGCCTGGCTCCGCGACCCCGTCTACCGCTTCGTCGCCCGCAACCGCTACCGCTGGTTCGGCCGCCGTGAACGCTGCGAACTCCTCCAGCCCGACCACGCCCACCGCTTCCTCGACGCTCACGAGCTTAACTGACGCGGGTACTCACACGCGGCCCGCACCCGGCACAAGGTCACCTTCCCGGAGGCGCTGCACGAACGTGTCGGCCGGTACGACGTCGATCCCGTCGCGGGTCCGGCGCGGCCGCGGCTCCAGGCAGACGATCATGCGCCGCTTCACGGGGTGCTCCGTCGCCAGGCTCCGCAGGCCTTTGAGGTGTTGCCGGGTGACCGCCGCGGTTGCCTTCGCCTCGATGGCCAGCACCATGTCGCCGATGATGAAGTCGACCTCGATCCCGCTCGGGAGGCGCCAGTACGAAAGTTCTTCGTCGAAGTCGCGATATCCGAGGAGGGCGGAGAGCTCGTGACAGACCCAGTTCTCGAAGGCCTTGCCGTAGAGTTCGGAGCGGGGCAGGACGGCTCCGCGCCGGGCCAGCCGGTTTACGACCCCGACATCGGCAAAGTAGAACTTCGGCGCCCCGATGACCCGTCGTTTTCGGCGCTTGCGGTATGCGGGCAGCCAGCGGGCAAGCAGGGTGTCTTCCAGGATCCCGAAATATGCCTTGGCCGTCGGATTGGAAACACCGCATTCGCGGGCGACATTCGAGAAGTTGACCATCTCGCAGTCGCTCAGCGCCGCCACGTCCAGAAAGCGCGAGAAGGCCGGCAGGTTGCGCACCAGGCCCTCGGCGGCGACTTCTTCCCGCAGGTAGTCGGCAATGTACGAGTCGAGCAGTTGACGCGGCCGGCTCGCCTGGTAGATCCGGGGCAGGTAGCCCCGGTTGAGCAACCGGTCGAGGTCGAAGTCGCTCCCGAGCTCTCCGGCGGTGACGCCACGCAACTCGTAGCGCACGGCCCGGCCGCCGAGCAGGTTGGCGCCGCCGCGACGCACCTTTCGCGCGCTCGATCCGCAGAGGGCGAAGTGGAGTCCCCGGTTTTCCATGAGCCAGTGCACCTCGTCGAGGAGAGCCGGGACCTTCTGGACCTCGTCAATGACGATCTGGCGCCCGGGATCAGGTGCCTCCGCCTCGACTTCCTGGCGCAGCAGTTCAGGCCGGGTAGCGTAGCGGCGGAACTCATCGCTCTTCAGAAGGTCGATCCAGTGCCCGTCCGGGTAGCAGCGGCGCAGGAGCGTGCTCTTGCCCGCCTGGCGGGGCCCCCAGAGAAAGAAGGTCTCCTCGCCGGAGGGCGGCAATATCAGTGATCGATTGAACATGAATATCAAGGTATCATGATATTCTGAAGTATGGTATCCCGATTTCCCACTCATCAGGCGGTCGCTGGCCAACGTGGGCCACAGCTCCGCACCGTCCCAATCCGACATGCCGGCGTCCCTGGTTTTGCCGCGGAAACGTCGGGCAAACATGCCGGCCCGTTGCCGCCACCCGGTCTCGGGAATCAATTTGAGCAGTTGCGATCAACCCGACCCTATTGCCAAGGAGCCCCGAAATGATCCGACGTACACCCATCGCCCTACTCTTCCTCGCCGCCGCGCTCTTCGCCGCGCCCGCCAGCGCCCAGCACACCCCCGACTTCCGCGCCGAGTTCGAGGGGCAGTTCGAAGCGTCGGCCAGGAAGCTGGTCGCGCTGGCCGAGGCGATGCCGGCCGAGTCCTACTCGTGGCAGCCCATGGAGGGCGTCGCCAGCGTGGCGAAGGCCTACATGCACATCGCCAGGTACAACTACATGTACCCGCACCTGAACCTGGGAGTCGCGCCGCCGGACGGGATGGACTACCAGTCGCTGGAAGACGCGGTCACCGGGAAGGACGAGGTGGTGAGGATCCTCGCCGCGTCCATGGATCATGTGCGCGGGGTGGTGGACGGGATGTCGGACGCCGACCTGGCGGCGCCGGTCGAGCTGTACGGGCGTGAGGTGGCGAGCTGGGCGGTGCTGCTGCAGCTCATCACCCACATGAACGAGCACCTCGGCCAGGAGATCGCGTACGCCCGCATGAACGGGGTGGTGCCGCCCTGGTCGAGTTAGGGCCGAAACCGCGATGACCGCCACGCCGCGCCGGCGAGTCGCCCTCGCGACGCTCCTGTTCGCCGCTGGGCCAACCCCCGCCCTCGCCGCCCCCCAGGACACCACCCGGGCCGCGGGCATGAACATGATGATGTCCACGGACTCTGTGAGAGGGTCCGGCGACATGATCATGACCATGCTGCGCAACCCCATGCTGCCGGGCCTGCGGGAGGTAAGCCCATCAGTCGACCCGTTCCTGCCGGGCGAAGGCGTCGATACGGCGTCCCTGGCCTGGGCCACGCCGCGCGAAATCCTCCACGTTGCCGACGGCGACACCGTCGCCCTCGAGGCCCGCATCGTGAAGCGCAGGATCGGCGGGCGCACCTTCGTCATGTACGGCTTCAACGGCCAGTACCCCGGACCGCTGCTCCGCGTCGGGCAGCACTCGCGCATCGTGGTCCGCTTCACCAACTCGATCGACCTGCCGTCCACCATCCACTGGCACGGCCTCCGCCTCGAAAACCGTTTCGACGGCGTGCCAGGTGTCACTCAGGAAGCGGTTTCTCCCGGCGAGACCTTCGTCTACGAGGTCGTCTTCCCCGACGCGGGCCTCTACTGGTACCACCCGCACGTACGCGAGGACATCCAGCAGGACGGCGGCCTCTACGGCAACATGATGGTCGACCCGGTGCGGGAGGACTACTTCGGGCCGGCCAGCCGGGAGGAGTTCGTCATGGTGGACGACCTCCTGGTGGACGGCGACGAGCTTCTGCCGTACGGGAGGGACGCCGCCAACTTCACGATCATGGGGCGCTTCGGGAACGTCATGCTGGTCAATGGCGAAGAGCGCTACGGACTGACCGTCGACCGGGGCGAGGTGGTGCGGTTCTTCGTCACCAACGTGTCCAACTCTCGCACCTACAACCTGAGCTTCGCCGGCCACGCGATGAAGCTGGTCGCGACCGATCTGTCCCGCTTCCAGCGTGAGATGATGGTGGAGTCGCTCGTTATCGCCCCGGCCGAGCGGTACGTCGTGGAAGTGCGGTTCGCCGACGCCGGGACCTTCGCCCTCCTCAACCAGGTCCAGGTCGTAGACCACATGCGTGGCGAGTTCCATGCGGCGGTCGACACCCTGGGCGCAGTCACTGTGACAGATGACATGACAGATAATGCCGAGAATCTGACGACGAGTCATCGGGCGCTGCGGAGCGATCCGATGCTGGAGGTTGAATTGGACAGATTCCGCCCATTATTTGACCGAGAGGCCGACAAAGAGCTGCTCTTGACCGTGGACATCGAAGGACTGCCGATCATCGTCCAGCAGTTCATCTCGATTGACACAATCTACCGGCCCCCGGTCGAGTGGACCGACGGCATGCCCAACATGAACTGGCTGTCGACGTCGAACGAGGTGCGGTGGATCCTGCGCGACGTCACCGGCCGCGGCCCGGATGGAACCGGCACCGGCGACGCCCCTGGCGATGCCCCGGGTGACGCCCCGGAGAACGCCGGGATCGACTGGCGTTTCCGGCTTGGCGACGTGGTGAAGATCCGGCTGCGCAACGACGCGGATGCGTTTCACCCGATGCACCATCCGATTCATTTGCACGGGCAGCGGTTTCTGGTGCTGTCGCGCGATGGGGTCGAGAACCGTAATCTTGCCTGGAAGGACACGGTCCTCGTCCCCGTGGGGTCGACGGTGGATCTGCTGATGGAGGCGTCGAATCCGGGGGAGTGGATGATCCACTGCCACATTGCGGAGCACCTGGACGCCGGGATGATGGGGTCGTTTACGGTGGTGCCGTGACGAAGTCCGGTCCCCGAGAAAGGCTTGAATGGTATGCCACGTGATCCGGGAAGGTCATCCATGAGAACCAGCGTCACTCGCGCAGCCCTGTGCGGCGCCACGTTGCTTTCACTCTCGTTGACGGGGATCGCGACTGCGCTCCTCGCCCAGGAAGCGGAGCCGGAGGACTCTGCCAACGCGCTGCCCCTGAAGCCGGGGCGCACCATCTCCTTCACGACGGACGAGGGCACCTGGATCAACCTCGACGTGTCGCCTGACGGGCAGGAGATCGTCTTCGATCTCGTGGGAGACCTCTATCTGCTGCCGATGGAAGGTGGCGAGGCGCGGCGAATCACCAGCGGAATGGCGTGGGACGACATGGCGCGCTTCTCGCCCGACGGCAAACAGATCGCCTTCATTTCCGACCGGAGCGGGAGCGACAACCTCTGGCTGATCGGGCGAGACGGCACGGGCCTTCGCGCGATCACCACAGAGGTGGACTTCACCCTGAGTTCGCCCGCGTTCACGCCCGACGGCGAATACATCGTCGCCCGGCGCTTCGGCTCCTATCCGACCCCAGAGAACTACCTGACCAACGTGCCGCTCTGGATGTATCACGTGGAGATCGGCAAGGGTTTCGAGATCTATCCCAAGGATGGAGACAGGACCACGAACACCGGCCCGGCTTTCTCTCCTGATGGCACCCTGATGTACTTCAGCAGCCACGCCGGAGGATACGCCGGCGAGCAGGTGACCCAGTACCAGGTCATGGAGATGAACCGATCCACTGGAGAGGCTCGCAGGATCACCTCCGGATATGGGGGCGGGCTGCGGCCGATCGCGTCCCCGGATGGAAGGTACCTGGTCTACGCCACCCGCAGGGACGCGGTCACGGCGCTTCGTATCCGCGACCTCCACACCATGGAGGAGGAGTGGCTGGTGGCGTCCATGCAACGGGACGACCAGGAGGGCTACGCCCCGAACGACATCCTGCCCGGCTACGCCTTCACGCCCGACTCGCGGGCCGTCGTCTTCACGGGGGACGGCAAGATCAAGCGGGTGGACGTGGCCACCAGGGAGGTCTCGGTAATCCCGTTCACCGCCCGGGTCGAGCAGGACGCGGTGCCGCGGCTCATGGTCGAGCAGCGTATCGACGACGGTCCGCTGCCGGTTCGGCAACTCCAGTGGACGAACCAGTCGCCCGACGGCAGGTGGCTAACCTTCACCGCCGTAGGCAAGGCGTGGGTTGCCGAGCTGGGAGGGGGCGCGCCGCGCCGCCTTACCGACAGCCAGCTCCGCGAGTACGCGCCAGCCTTCTCGCCCGATGGACGATGGATCGCCTTTGTCGCACGCTCCGACGCCGAGGGTGCCAAGCTCGTGCGGGTGCCGGCGGACGGTGGATCAGCCGTCGAACTGACACCCCCGGGCGGAGAATACGCCGGGTTCAGCTGGTCGCCCGGGAGCGACAGGATCGTCTACGTGGGTCGGCGTCACGCATCCCCGACCTGCCGGGGATGCGGCCGGAACAAGGTGGCCTGGATCTCGGCCGAGGGCGGAGACGAGCATCGGATTCTGGACAGCGTTCCCTCGGGAATGACCGTACCGCAGGTGGTCGCCACGGCCCGGGACGGCGAGCGGGTCTACTTCACCGAGATGGGCCCGCGCGGTCCCGCGGTAACCTTCGCCGCAGCCCCGCCTCGGCATCTCGTCTCGATCAGGTTCGACGGGACCGACAAGCGTACCCACGCGAAGCTCTCGAACTCAACCGGCCAGCTCAGCCTCAGCGATGCCCGCCCCTCTCCTGACGGCAAATGGCTCCTCGTCATCGACCGGGAGAACGCCTACGTCTCGCAACTGCCGGAGGTCGGCGACGGTGTGGACATCAACCTGGCCGCCGCATCGGTGCCCCTGACGCAGCTCACCAGCGAAGGCGCCAACACGATTGGCTGGGCGGACGGCGGCCGCACCGTCACATGGGGCTTCGTGAATCACTTCCACCGTGCATCGCTCGAGAGCGTGCTCGCGGCGGACTCGGTCGGCGGCTTCGAGTCCGAGCACTTCGAGATCGCCCTGAGCGTGCCTCGCGCCATCCCGCGGGGGAAGCTCTACCTGCAGGGCGCGCGCATCATCACGATGCGGGGTGACGAGGTGATCGGGGAGGGGGACATCCTGATCGAGAACAACCGAATCGCCGCGGTGGGCCCCTCGTCGAGCATGGACCCGCCGCCGGACGCCCAGGTGATGGATGTACGGGGCAAGACCATCGTCCCGGGCTTCATCGACATTCACGCCCACCCGTCGACGGGCGCCGCCATCGTGCCCGACGAAGGCTGGAACATCGCCAGCCACCTCGCCTACGGGGTTACGACGACGCGCAACCCGAGCGGCGGCCGGGGCTCCTTCTGGTGGCAAGAGCTGATCGAGGCCGGCGAGGTCGTGGGCCCACGCGTCTATGCCACCGCAAATCCATTCACCACGAACAACGTCAACATCAAGAGCTACGAGGACGCGCTCCGGGCAGTTCGCCGATACAAGGAGCAGGGTGCCCACTCGATCAAGCAGTATCTCCAGCCTCGGCGAATCCAGCGTCAGTGGGTCAGGATGGCGGGTGAGGAGGTCAACATCACCGTCACCAACGAAGGCGCCGGAGATCTCAAGGCCGACTTCACAATGGCGCTGGACGGCTTCAGCGGTATCGAGCACAGCCTGGGCATCGTCCCTCTGTACAAGGACGCGATCGAGGTCTTCGCGCAGTCGGGCATCACCTACACGCCGACGCTGATCGTGGGGTATGGCGGTCCCGCGGGCGAAGGGTACTGGCGTGCGCGGTGGAATATGCATGACGACGAAAAGCTCCGGCGCTTCACGCCGCACCAGTCGCTGGACAACGAGTGGCGCCGCAAGACGGTCATCGTGGAGGAGGACTACATCATCCCGTTGATCGCGCGGGGAGTTCGGGACATCGTGCGCGCCGGGGGCCAGGCCGGGCTCGGCTCGCACGGCAACGAGGCCGGAATGGGAGCACAGTGGGAGATCTGGATGCTGGCGTCGGGCGGAATGACTCCGATGGAGACGCTCCGCGTCATCACCCTCCACGGCGCGGAGGGCATCGGATTCGCTCAGGATCTGGGGTCGCTGGAGCCGGGCAAGCTCGCCGACCTCATCGTGCTGGACGCCAACCCTCTGGACGACATCCAGAATACCAACACGATCCACTACGTCGTAAAGAACGGCGTGTTGTACGACGGCGATACCCTCGACGAGCTTTGGCCCGAGCAGAGGACCTTTCCGAAGTTTCCGTGGACCGTCGACGACGAACAGTACGAGGCATTGCGCAGACGATAGTGCACGCGCTTCCCTGACTACCTCCGCACCAGCCGCGTCCTCGGGTACTGCGCGTACCACCCGAACCAGAAGGCGCGATGGGCGGGGAGCCGTTCCAGGCGCTCGCCCGCCGGCCCCACGAGGCCGCCTTCTTCAAGGGTCCACGGCGCACCGTCCACGTCCCAGACCACGTCTACGCCATCCCAGCGGGCGAAGCGGTGGCCGGCGCCCTCGTAGACGCGGCTGGCCCCGCTCCGATCCGTCAGGACCACGAATTCCCTGCCACCGAGGGCGTCGTGGTACACGCGGTTTCTCCATAGGAAAGGCACCCAGATCGCGAGCTGCTCGTCGGGAGCCTCCGGAAACCGAAGGGCCAGGACTTCATCCTTGTTCGGCAGGCGACCATCCAGCTCCGGGACGCTGAACATCAGCCTGTCGGTGGCAAAGTAGTCCCGGTAGGCCACCCCTTCGCCGTAGTCCCGTTCGTGTCCCGTGTCGAGTGACAGGACGAGGGTCTCGGGATGACGCCCGCGCCATTCGCCCCAGGTCGTGGTCACCACATGGCGCGGCTCGAGCCGGATTCCCCGGCCGACGAGGGGGCCGACGGCGGGCTCGCCCGCGAAGGTCGACCAGAGCGACCTCGTGGCGTGATCGTACATGAGCTTGTTGGAGCGGTAGAGGAACCCGCTCGTGCCCAGCTCGTGATGCACGCCTCCGAACACCGACCGATAGAGGATCATGGTCCCGCACAGGGTACAGTACACCCCGGTGTAGTGCTCGCCCGCTATGGAGTCCTTGAACATCTCGTGCCAGGCGAGGATCCGCTTGGGATAGGCCCGCGTGTCGCCGTCGAGCGCAACGCCGAAGACGATGTTGTCGTCGTCCAGGTAGTCGGCTTCGGCGGCGGGGATCATCGCCGGATGGTCGAGGGGCGGAATGCCGTCGCGGGACACACCACCCCACCGTATCTCATCGAGCCGTATGTTCGCGGGCGGGTCCTCGTCGAAGTACTCCACGAAGCTGGAGTCGAGCGTCGCGTAGAGTTCCGCCTTGAAAGCGGCGTACTCGGGATGCGTGCCGGGATTGGTCCGCCATATCCACTGCCACCACGCTTCGAGATCTTGCCTCAGCCTCTGATCCGTCCCGCGCTCGAGTACCGAGACGATCCGCCGTCGACTCTGCTCGTCCGGCACGTACCGCATCAACTCGACCAGGATTGACGCGTGCGCATCGTCCCAGTATTCCACGATCAACTGGTCCGCGGCGGCCATCTGCAGGCTGTCCCCCGAGACGAGGAGCCAGAAGGCCTCGAGCGGAGTGCGGGGGACCTGGCGCGAGGCGGCCGCCAGGAGCGTCGTACCGGCCAGCAGCAGGATGAATGCGCGCATCGTCTTCCAATTGCGGAACACCGCCGTTCGCGCCGCTTTGTACATTGTTGGGACTCGACAACACATTGAGGAACTTCAGAATGACAGAGATTAACAAAGTGGCGATCCTGGGCGGCGGCAACCTCGGCAGGGCGATCGCCAGGGGCCTCGTGACCTCGGGAGCCGTCAGCCCGGGGAAGGTGGCGATCACCAGACGACAGGTGGAGCTGCTCGATGACCTCGTGGATGAGGGCTTCCTCGCCCGCTCGGACAACCGCGGCGCCGCCATGGGCGCCGATGTCGTGATCGTAAGCGTCCAGCCGCAGCAGATGGAGGATCTGCTGGACGTCGTCGCACCCGTGCTTGACGCAGGGAAGCAGGTCGTGATCTCGACGGCCACCGGGGTATCGATCGCGGACATCCGACGTTGGGTCGGGCCCGAGATCCCGGTGGTTCGGGCCATGCCCAACCTCGGGATCGCGATCGGCGAGTCGATGACCTGCCTGGCCGTGGACGACCCTACAACGGACGCCGCGCATGTCGGCAAGGCGCTCTTCGACACCATGGGCTCGACGCTCCTCATCCGCGAAGACCAAATGACGTCGGCCACGGCCCTCTGCGCGTGCGGCATCGCCTTTTTCCTGCGGGCGATACGCGCCGCGTCCCAGGGCGGTATCGAGATCGGCTTTCACGCCGAGGACGCGCTTCAGCTCGCGTCGCAGACGGCGAAGGGGGCCGCCGCGCTGCTGCTCGCGAACCGAAATCACCCGGAGATGGAAATCGACAAGGTGACAACCCCTCAGGGATGCACCATATCCGGGCTCAATGAGATGGAGAATCGCGGTTTCAGCTCGGCGATGGTACGGGGCATCATCAGGTCCGCCGACAAGGCCGGAGCCCTCTACCGTCCCGGGGAGTGACGTTCGATCCAGCAATCGGGAGTAAGCGCCCCGGCCCGTTCGATCAGCTCCCTGTCCCAGGACACGAGCTGACCCTCCGCTGCCCGCGCGACGGCGGCGTAGAGAGCGTCTCCCGCACGAAGGTAGTTTCGAGTCCCCAACTCGATGGCTCGTCGAAGCACCGCCCGGTTCACGGAGTACGTTGACATCCGGGGCGATTCGAGCATCTGACCGGTGAGGCTGCGACCGTGTTCGGCGCTCCGAAGACGACGGGCCAGCGCGCACGCGATTTCCAGTTTCGCGAACTCGGGCAGGACGATCGGGAGTTCCCGGGCCGCGACCCGGGACAAGAAGGCCCGGCTGGGTTCCGACATGCCATCCGTCGGATCCGCGGCCGAGACCCACACACTTGCGTCGATGACAAGAGCTGTCACTTCGGCTCAAGGCGGTTCCGGTCCGCCTCCAACTCCTCCCTCGCGGAACGGCCGGTCGGCGCCCGTTTGATCGCTTCGTCGGCCGCTTCCAGCCAGGAGCGAAGCCAGGCTGAAGAAGCCTGGTGGGCTTCCCCGCTCTCCCCGTCGCTCAACCAGCGCCGATAGAGCTGCGTCGTGACTTCACGAACGGTTACCCCCCGCAGCGCTGCCTCCGCCTTGACCTGCCTGTACAGATCATCCGGTATATCGATGGTCGCTTTCATGTGACCATGCTAACCGTATTACCGTATACCTGTCAATCCGCCTGGCATCCGCCACACCCTTCTTCCTGTCGCGCGACCGCGCCGGGAACCTTAGTCTGTCTGGAGGGACGCGGTCATCGTCGCCGCGTCCCCGAAGGACCCGCGCAGACCCACCGAAGGAGCCGCAAGAATGACCACGCGCCGCTTGCCCGACCGAGTTCGGACCGCCTGCCTCGCCACCCTCGCCGTCGCCCTGCCCGCGCTGTGGGCCGCCGCCTCCTTCGCCTCGCCCGCGACCGCGCAGGAGGGGCCCACGAAGGACAACACATCCAACCTGCAGCGCCTGAAGCACGTCCCGCTCGAGGTGGGCCCCCAGTTCAGCCGCTCGGACGTCGAGATCGAGCAGGAGCTCAGCCGCCCGTTCATCTACGCCAGCCGGATCATGAACCCGACCTTCGGCTTCGACGTCATCTCGATCGAGGACCCGAACAACGCCGAGGTGATCTACGAGTGGCGGATCGAGGACGCCGAGCTGCACGTCGGACTCGGCGCCATGGACCCCAAGTACTTCAAGCACGACGGACGCTACTACCTGGTGCAGTCCATGCAGTTCGCGCCCGGCGGGCCGGACGTCGACCTCGGCGCGGTCGTCTTCGACGTGACCTCGCTGCCGGACGTCGCCGGGATCCGGGAGGTCGGCCGGATGCGCGCCCCGGACACCCCGGGCGGGTTCCACAACATCTTCATGTACAAGCACTCGTCGGGCGCCCCGCTGCTCTTCGCCACCACGAGCGGCCAGCACGCCAACGTCTACGACATGTCGCTGTTCATCCAGGGCGACAGCGCGCAGGGGCTGGTGGGACGGATGCCGTGGCCATCGACCGCAACGCCCTCACCCTACGGGATGCTCCAGGGCTACCACGACTTCTACGTGGCCTTCGACCACTCCACGGGCAGGGACATGGCCTACGGGGCGGGGCTGGACGGCTACTACGTGTATGACGTGACCGACCCCTCCGCGCCCGTCCTGGAGACGTCGATCGTCGGAGTGCTGGGCGTCCAGCTGGCCCACACGATGAGCGCCACCCCGGACCACAAGTACGCGGTCGGTCAGACCGAGTACCTCTATTCGCCGGTGCGCCTCTACGACCTGCAACCCGGGCTCTCGGGAGAGGTCGAGACCATCAACGAGGAGATGTCGGTGTGGACGCCCAACTGGAAGGGGTTCACGCACAACCACGAGATGCGCTGGCCGTACGTCTTCGTGTCGTCGTTCGAGGACGGACTCTACGTCTTCAACATGAGAGACCCGGCGAATCCCTCGACGGTCGGTTACTTCGACACCTTCCACGGAACCCCGCGCCGCGGACTCGACCCCCGCACCCTGGGCGAAGGCGACACCGGATTCAACGGTGCCTGGGGGATCGACGTGCGCAACGCCGACGGACTCATTGTCGTGAGCGACTTCACCACCGGTGTCCATCTGATGAAGCTCGACGGCTTTGATGGCTGGAACGGCTCCGACTGGGGGATGCCGAACGTGTCCAGCGTTCAGGACTGGGACAATGCGCCCCGGCGGGTGATTCCGTAGGAGAAGAGGGTTGAGAGGGCGACCGCGGCTCCGGCTCCGCCACCTTGGCGTGCTTGTGGGCGCGGCCCTGGTCGATACCGCCGTCATGGCCCAGGCCACGGCCCAACCCGTGGTCCCCCCGTGCGAGCCCGTCCTGGACCACGCCACCGCGGAAGTCTCGGAATTCGCTCGCTTCAACCTTGGGCCCGCCCCGGGCCAGGAGGGCTGCGGCCTGGCTGAAGTGGTGGGCGCGTGGTCGCCCTTCGGCCTCGCCGTCATGCGCTCGGGCCACCTCGCGCAGCAGTTGCGCCTCGTCCTCGATCTTCCGCCGGTCGAGGGCCGGGCCCGCTACGTAGCCTGGGTGGCCACGCCCGCCCTGGACCGGATCGAATCCCTCGGCACGGTGACCGCGCGGGAGCCCTTCACGGTCCCGGTTCACTGGAACAAGATGGTGATCGTGGTGAGTCGCGAGGACGGGCTCCCGGCAGCCGACGCGCCGCGCTGGAGCGGCCCCGTGGTGCTCCTGGGGCGTTCCCGGAGCGCACTCCTGCAGAACCTGATGGGGCACTCGATCTTCCGAAGGGCGGAAATGTAACCACGAAAGCAGCCATCCCATGAAGACCTTCCCGCACATCGTATTGGCGGCGGTGCTCGCCACCGCGTCCCCGCCCCTGCTTGCACAAGAAGCCGCCGAGGCATCCGACACCGCGAAGGCCGAAGCCAAACCGGATCCCGGACCGCTGCGCACGATCCGGTTCGAGGTGGACGAGGGCACCTGGATGTTCCTCGATGTCTCTCCAGATGGGAGCACGATCCTCTTCGACCTCCTTGGCGATCTCCATACGGTTCCGATCGGTGGGGGAGATGCCCGCGTTCTCCTCGGCGGCCGCGACTGGGATCAGATGCCCCGCTACTCTCCCGACGGCGACAGGATCGCCTTCATCAGCGATCGCGACGGCATGATGAACCTCTGGACCGTCAACGCAGACGGCTCCGACCCGAAGCAGTACAGCAAGGCCCGCACCGATCCTCACCTCTCTCCCTTCTGGACGCCGGACGGGCAGATCCTCGTACGGAAGGAGGGCGAGCTCTGGCTGTACTACCCGGACGGCGGAAGCGGCTTCAAGGTCGAGATCGAGGGGTCGATTCAGGGACCCGGCATCTCGCCCGACGGGCGCTACATCTTCTACAGCACCTCGGCACCGGGACCGGGCGGGCCACCGTCATCCAGCCTCCATCGCTTCGATCGCATGACCGCCCAGACGATCCCGCTCGGGTCGGGCGTCCGTCCCCAGATCTCTCCTGACGGGCGCCTGATGGTCTATGCCCGCAGGCAGGATCACCTGGTAGCGCTGCGGGTCCGGGATCTGGTGACCGGGACTGACCGCCAGCTCGTCTCCTCGATCACGCCGATCTCGAGACGCGGCAGCCAGGACGTGCTTCCGGGCTACGCGTTCACCCCGGACGGCTCAAGCGTGGTCATCACCATCGATGGCAAGATCAAGCGGGTGGACGTGCAGAGTGGCGCCGTGCAGGACATTCCCTTCCGGGCCGAGGTATCTCAGGAGGTTGCCGAGCAGATCCTGACGCCCATGCGCCAGCCCGACGACGACCTCGAAGTCAACGTTCTGCGCTACCCGTCGATCTCGCCGGACGGCGAGAGGATGGTCTTCAGCGCGCTGGGGAAGCTCTACGTCACCGACCTTCCGGATGGCACACCGCGGCGTCTCACGGACGCCGACGAGCGGGAATACATGCCGGCCTTCTCGCCCGATGGCCGCTCCATCGCGTACGTCACCTGGGCCGACACCGCCTACGGACATGTGAAGGTGATCCCCGCGTCCGGCGGCAGCACACGCACGCTGTCGGTCCACCCCGGCCGCTACTCGAGCCCCACCTGGTCGAATGACGGGATGAAGATCGCGTTCGCGCGCGGGGGGCAGGGTGGCGTCGAACTGCTGGGAGACGAGCCGCACGATCAGGACTACTTCGAATTCTTCTGGGTCCCCTCGGCGGGCGGCGACCCGCAGCTGATCACCACGACGATCCCGAGTCGCCTGCGGGGCTTCCCGATGCGCTACTACCCGGTGATCGCCTTCAACCCTGACGGCACACGACTCTTCTTCAGCGAGTGGGAGCGCGGAAGCACGCCACAGCAGCCGTCGCAGACGACGCTGTACTCGGTTCGGCTGGACGGCTTCGACAGGAAGGGACATCTGAAGTTCAACGCCTTCGACGAGGTGCTGCCCTCGCCGGACGGAAGACGCGTCGCCTACGTGCGCCGGGCGCAGGTCTGGGTCTCGGATCTGCCGCAGTATCCGACCCAGGTGGTCAATCTGAACTTCGAGAACCCCTCGATCCCGCTGAAGCAACTCACCAGACAGGGCGGCAACTACGTCGGCTGGCTCGGCAGCGACACGGTCACCTGGCTCTTCACCAACCAGCTCTACCGGCAGGACGTAGAGGCGGACTCGGCCGAGCAGGTGGCGGAGGTCCGGCTCACGGTCCCGCGCGCGCGCCCCGAGGGCAGGATCGCATTCACCAACGCTCGGATCATCACGATGCGGGGTGACGAGGTGATCGAAGGCGCGACGATCGTGGTGGACCGGAACCGCATTGTCGCCGTTGGGCAAGATGTCCCGGTGCCTTCGGATGCCGTGGTCGTCGATGCATCCGGAAAGACGATCATGCCGGGGCTAATCGACTCGCACGCCCACCTGCACTACTCCTCCTTCGAGCTGTTCCCTCAGCAGAAGTGGGAGTACATCGCGAATCTCGCCTACGGTGTCACCTCGACCTTCGATCCCTCGGCGCACAACATCGACGTCTTCTCGCAGTCCGAAATGGTGGAGGCAGGCGAGATGCTGGGGCCCCGCATCTACTCGACCGGAGATGTGATCTACGGGACGGAAAGGAACTTCCCCGTGGTGTACGAAAACATCAAGGGCATCGATGCGGCGCGGGACGTGGTCAAGCGCTACAAGGCCTACAACCCGGCGATGCTGAAGGAGTACATGCAGCTCCGGCGCGACGAGCGGCAGTGGATCAAGCAGGCGGCGCGCGAGGAGGGGGTCCGGCTGACCTCCGAGGGCGGGGGCGACCTGGTGCGCGACCTGACGCTGGCGCTCGACGGGTATACCGCGGTCGAGCATACGCTCCCGCTGACGCCCTTGCACGACGACGTGATCGAACTCGTGGCGCGCACCGGGCTCCACTACACCCCCACGCTCATCGTGGCGTACCTCGGATCCAACGTCATCCAGTACTTCGAGGAGTTCGAGAACATCCACGAGGATCCGAAGATCCGGCGCTTCACACCGGAGGGGAACGTCGACGCCTCCCGCTACTGGAGGCACGTGCCCGAAGAGGAGCTGGACTTCATCGACGGGGCCGCCGATGGGCGCAAGGTCGTCGAACGCGGCGGGTACGTAACGGTGGGAGCGCACGGGAACCGTCAGGGAGTCGGGATGCAGTGGGAGCTCTGGACCTTCGTGATGGGGGGATTCACGCCGCTCGAGGCCATTCGTGCCGCGACCTACGACGGCGCCCTCAAGATCGGCTACGAACGGGACCTTGGTTCGCTGGAGCCCGGCAAGCTCGCCGACTTCCTCGTGCTGCACGACAATCCCCTGGAGGAGATCAGGAACACCGGGAAGATCTGGTACGTCGTCAAGAACGGCTTCGTGCGGGACGGGGAGTCGATGACGCAGGTCTGGCCCGAACGCAACGCGCTTCATCGCTTCCACTGGCAGACCGATGAGGAGATGCGGCGGTGGTCGGCACCCGCTCCGGAGGCGTTGAGACGATGAAGCGGGGGGCTCACTCGTTCGGCGTGGCCGGAAGCCGGCCCCCTACCCCTCCCGCCGGAACGCTGCCAGCAACTCCGCTTCCCGTTCCGGTTCCAGCCCGGACCGCAGTTCCTGCCGCTCCGCGTCCTGGGCGTTGAACCACTCCAGCGTCTCCCGTGCCGTCTGCTCCAACGGCCGCGGCCCGAAGCCCGCGGCAAACGCCTTGTCGCCATTCACCCGCATCATGCCGAGGTAGTCGCCCGCGGGCTCGGTCCAGTAGGTGAGCGCCGACAGGCCGTGCTCGCGCAGGAAGGCCGCGTCCACCCAGGTCAGCGTCGCGTCGGAGCCGACCGCCGCGCGGGTGCGTTCCAGCAGGCTCCCCATGGTGAGGGGATCCCGCGGGCCGACCACGTTCATGGTGCCGCTGAGGTCGTCCTCAACCGCCTTGATCATGAAGGCGCCCAGGTCGCGCGCATCCACATGCTGCATCGGATCGCCGGGGTCGCCCGGAGCGAGCACCTCGCCGCCCCGCGCCAGGCGCACGGGCCAGTAGGTGTAGCGGTCGGTGGGGTCGCCGGGCCCGATGATGTAGGTCGGGCGCACGATCAGGTGGCTGTCCGGGAAGGCGCCCCGGGCCTCGTCCTCGGCCAGCGCCTTCAGCGCGCCGAACGTTCGGCCGTCGACGACCTCGGTCTCCGGATCCTCGATGGTGTCCACGGGGGCATCCTCGCGGATGTCGGTCGTCAGGTACGGGACGTAGACCCCGGTCGAGGACACGAACACGTACTTCCCCACCGAGCCGCTGAGCGCTTCGGCGGAAAGGCGAACCCAGCGGGGAATGTTGGCCGGGTTGTCGATCACCACGTCCCATTCGCGACCCGCCAGCGCCCCCAGGTCGCCGTCCCGGTCGCCGATCAGGGTCTCCAGTTCCGGGAAGAGATCCGGGTTCGTGATGCCCCGGTTGAAGAGGGTGACCTCGTGTCCCCGCGCCACGGCCGCCCGCACCTGGTGGGGACCGATGAAGCTGGTGCCGCCCAGGATGAGGATTCTAAGCGGTGCCGGGGTTTGGCGGTAGAACGTCTGGCACGCGCCGAGCGCGAGGCCGCCGACCGCGACCGTCGTGACCTGAAGGAACGTCCGGCGTGAGAGATCGGTCGTCATGTCGTGGTCTCTGCTTTCGTCGTCGAGGGGAATCCCGGGTCCGCGCCGCCGCGTCCCGGTCGAGCGGGAATCCGGCTAGCTTTGGAGCCACTATGGCCAAAGGCGGGACAGACCACAACGGGAGGGGTGGAGGGCGGTGACTTCGGGCACTTCCGGGGCAGGCCCCCCACAACCTGCCGCCGAGACGTGGTGGGAGGTCTTCGTACACGCGGTCCGCGGCACCGGCGGCGATCCCACCAGCGGGCCGCTGCGACGCGCGGTCATCCTCCTGGCGATTCCCATGGTGCTGGAAATGGCCATGGAATCGCTCTTCGCGGTCGTCGACATCTTCTTCGTCTCGCGGCTGGGGAACGAAGCGATGGCCGGCGTCGCGCTGACCGAGTCGGCCATCACGATCATCTACACGGTGGCGATCGGGTTGAGCATCGGCGTGACGGCCATGGTGGCGCGCCGGATCGGCGAGGGCGACCGTGAAGGCGCCTCCCGCGCGGCCGCGCAGACGGTGCTTCTCGGCGTGTTCCTTGCCCTGGTATTCGGTGTGGCCGGCGTGGTCTACGCCGCCGACATCCTGCGCATCATGGGCGCGGACGCGAGTGTCGTCGCCGCGGGCGTTCCCTACATGCGGGTCATGCTCGGCGGCAACGTCGTCATTCTCCTGCTCTTCCTCCAGAACGCCGCCTTCCGGGGAGCTGGCGACGCGGCCATCGCGATGCGCGTGCTGTGGATCGCAAACGGCCTCAACATCGTGCTCGACCCCCTGCTGATCTTCGGCGTGGGTCCCTTTCCGGAGCTCGGCCTGCAAGGCGCCGCCATCGCGACCACCATCGGGCGCGGCACCGCCGTGCTCGTCCAGATCTACACGCTGTTCGGCCTCCGCGGAAAGCTGCGGGTACGATGGCCGCACCTGCGCATTCAGCCGGCGATCATGGCAAGGCTCGTGCGCCTCTCGGCGACCGGGACACTCCAGACCTTCATCGGCACCGCGAGCTGGATCGGCCTCATCCGCGTCATGTCGTCGTTCGGCGCGGAAGCCCTGGCCGGGTACGTGATCGCGGTTCGGGTCCTCCTCTTCGCGATCCTGCCCGCGTGGGGGCTGTCGAACGCGGCAGCCACGATGGTCGGCCAGGGTCTGGGCGCGGGCGACCCGCAGCGCGCCGAACGCGCGGTGTGGATTTCCTGCAAGATGAACTTCGTGTTTCTGGGAGTCGTCGGGTTGCTTTTCCTCGTCTTCGCCCCGGCGATCGTCAGCATATTCGGCGGCACGGGCGAAGCCAGGGCGGTTGGCATCACCGGCCTCCGCATTGTCTCGATCGGCTTCGTCTTCTACGCTTACGGCATGGTCCTGACGGCGGCGTTCAACGGCGCGGGTGCGGTGTGGACGCCGACAATCCTCAACCTGTTCTGCTTTTGGCTGTGGGAGATTCCCCTCGCGTGGATCCTTGCGTTTCCGGTAGGAATGGGCCCCAACGGCGTCTTCATCGCGATGACGGTGTCGTTCTCGACGCTGGCCGTCGTGAGCGCGCTGTTGTTCAAGCGCGGGAAGTGGAAACAGGCCACGGTATGACTGCGGGCGGTGACCGACGGGGCCCACCCGCCCGCCGGCTCGCCGTGGCGCTGGTGGCCCTCGGTGCCGCCGGTTGCGCAACGCCCGGCCCCGGCCTCGAAGTCTTCAGCACATCCGCAGCCGCCTGCTACGACCGATCCGACCAGCCACAGACCGCGGTCGTCGACAGCCACCTGCACGTTCGCCCCTTCGGCGGTCCACCCGTCCCCTTCGACGAGGTCATGGGGTACCTGCGCGACACCGGTGTGCGCTTCGTGAACATCTACGGGATCGGGCAGATGCTCCCGGTGGACTCGCCGTGCACGTACTACCTGGACTGCGTGGGCACTCCCGTCGTACCCACTCTCAAGAACGACTTTGCCAACGCGGCGAGCGTGCTCGCGAACCCGCCCGTGGGCGTCCACGTCACGCTTGCCATGACCTTTCCGGATCTTTCCCGGCCCGAATCGGTGGTCGCCGGGATGGAACTGCTGGACACGGAATTCCCGGGCATGTTCCGGTGGATGGGCGAGGTCAACCTCGTGAAGCAGGCGCTGTTCGGGAACGGGCACGAACCGGTGCCGCCGGCCACGATCGCCGAGTGGGCGCCCTTCATGGCCGTGCTGCGCGAGCGCGACATCCCGATCGCGATTCACTCGGATCTTGGCAGCGACGACGAGCCGACCCGGTACCTGCCGCTCATGCAGGAGGTGCTGGACCGCTACCCGGACAACAGGATCGTCTGGATGCACATGGGGCTGTCGCTGGAGCTGAAGACCCTCCCTGCCGCCGAGCACATCCGCCTCCTGTCATCGATGCTCGACCGCCACCCCAACCTGATGCTCGACATCACCTGGCGGATCATCGACGACAACTACTTCTCAAAGGCGGAGAACCAGCCGCTGTACGTGGATTTCCTGAACGAGTACTCGGAGCGGATCCTGCCGGGGACGGACTTTCTGGCGTCGTCGAACAAGGACTTCGACGTTTACAGGGGCGAACTGCAGGTCACGAGCCGGATCCTGCGGTTCGTGGATGACGAGGCGTTTCGGAATATCGGGCTGGGTGCGAACTACTTCCGGCTGTTGGGGTTGGAGTATGAGGCGCCGGCGGTGTGTGTGTCGCCCCCCTACGACACGGGCCGCTGACCCGGCCAGTCCCCACGCTGCACAATCACCTTTCCGTCGCTGACGACCATCAGCACATCCTGCACGACGCCGATGTCGTCGAGCGGACTCCGCTCCAGCACGATCAGGTCGGCTTCGAGCCCGGGGGTGATCGCGCCTACCTGGCCTGTCAGGCCGAAGAGGTCGGCGGCCGTGGTCGTGGCGGCGCGTAGCGCCTCGAGCGGGGTCATGCCGATGTCGACCAGCTCCAGGAGCTCGTGCGCGAGGGTGGTGGTGCTCTCGGGACCGTAGCCGGTATCGGTCGCGGCGACGATCTTCACGCCGATCTCGTGGGCGTTGCGGGCCATTTCGCGCACGCGGGGCAGCATGTGGCGCCCGCGCACGTTGAGGACGGCGTTGTCGTAGTCGCCGCCCGGGATCGTCAGGTCGCGGACAATGGCGATGGTCGGCACGACGAACGCGCCCTTCTCGGCCATCAGCGCCAGCGTCTCGCGGCTCATGTAGGTGCCGTGCTCGATGCTCCGCACCCCTGCCGCGACCGCCGCCCTCGCGCCGGCGTCTCCGTGGGCGTGGGCGGAGACCGGGATCCCCGCGGCCCCGGCCTCTTCGACGATCGCGCGCAATTCGGCCTCCGAGTAGAACTGCTTGCGCGGATCCGTGTCGGGCAGGCCGGCCCGCTCGGTGGCGTTGGTCTTCACGAAGTCCACGCCGCGCGAGACGATTGCGCTCGTCATGGCGCGAACGGCGTCCTCGCCGCGGACCTCGCCGCCGTACAGGTGCCCCAGCTCGGGGTGGTCCTGGAAGAAGGCCTCGGCGGCGGGTGGCCTGACGTGGTATCCGGCGGCCAGGTATTGCGGCGCCTCGAGGTGGCCGGCGGCCTGCAGTTCCCGCATTCCGACATCCGCGTAATGGGAGGTGCCCATGCTCCGCATCGTCGTCACGCCGGAGTGGAGCGCGCGCCTTGCGTCGGCCGCCGACCCGACGTGAACGTGGGCATCCATCAGGCCGGGGGCGAGGTAGCGCCCCATCAGGTCGACGGTGGCTGCGCCGGACGGGGTGTCGACCCCTTCGCCCTCGACGATCCGCGCGATCCGTCCGTCCTCGACGATCACGGTCGCGGGCTCGGAGACCGTGCCGTCGATCACGTCCACGACGCGGGCGTTCACAAGGACGAGGTCCTGGGCGGCCAGCGGCGCACCTGAGCCTGCGAGAAGGATGGCGGCTCCGGCCAGCGTCATGCAGGTGCTCGCCAGCGGATTCCCAAAGCCCGCACTCCGGCGGTTGGCGGTCGTCATTCGTTTTCCCCTTTAAGCATTCGGTCGAAGAACTCCTCGGCGCGGCTGTACATGTCGATTCTTGCCGCCGTGCGCAACCCGTGCGTCTCGCCCGGGTAGCTGCGGCTCTCGAAGACCTTCCCGTGGCGCTCCAGCTCGGCCACCGCGATCTCGAACTGGCGGTAGGGCGCGCGCACGTCCAACTCCCCGTGCATGATCAGCAGCGGCGTGTCGATGTTCTCGATCCGAGCCAGCGTGTTGCTCACGGCGTAGATGTCGGGCTGCTCCTCGGGCGAGCCGGAATGGCCCGTCTTGATGAAGATGCGGCCCAGGCGGTCGGCGTTGGTGTACGCATCCCCGAAGTCGTAGATGCCCGCCATCGGCACGGCCGCGTCAAAGACGCCCGGCACGCGGGCGATCGCCGCCATGCTCGTGATCCCGCCGTAGCTGTAGCCGTAGATGCCCACCTTGCCGTTCGTGTAATCCTGGGTTCGAAGGAAGACCCCGGCGGCCGCAGCATCGCGGGCCTGCCCGTTGGCCCAGTCGTTTATGCCGAGGTCCTGGAATTCGCGCCCGAAACCGGAGCCACCCCGGTAGTTCACCGCGAGCACCACGTAGCCCTTCGACGCCAGGTACTGCTCGAAGAGGTTCTCGCCGTGAAGATACGAGTTGGTGCCGCCGCCGTGCACCTGCACCAGGGCCGGGTGGCGGTCGCCCGGCGTGTGGCCCGGCGGCATGTAAAGGAAGCCCTGGATGTACAGGCCGTCGTAGCTGCGGAAGGAGATCTCGACCGGGTCGACCACGGTGGCCCACTCGGCCGCGAAGTGGGTCAACCGGCGGAGGGGACCGCCCGCCGCGGGGATGAGGTCGACATCGGAGCCGCGCGTGGGCGTCGCGCGGGTGAAGGCGAAGAGCTCGGCCCCGGCCGAAGCGGAGATCGAGCCGAGCGAGCCGCCCATGTTGGTCACGCGCGTGGCCACCCCTCCCGCGGCGGGCACGGACCAGAGGTCGAAGTCGCCGCGCTCGTGGTACGGGAAATGGATGCGCTCACCGTCGCCGGACCAGAAGATGCGCATGCGGTGCAGCCAGTCGGTGGCATGGATCTGCATCGCCACCGTGCGCTCGGTTCCCGCCGCCGGGTCGAGGACGAAGATGTCGGCGAGGTCCTCGTACCAGTAGCCGTCCTTGCGGGTGCCCAGCAGGGCGATCTTCGTGCCGTCGGGCGACCAGGCGGGCTCTGTCGAGACCATCAGGCCGTGCGAGACCTGGCGGGTTTCCATGCTTTCGATGTCAACAACCCACACGTCGTCGTGCCAGTAGTCGGCGGCGTTCGACACGTAGGCGATCCGCCGGCTGTCCGGAGCCCACGAGGGCGACCAGCGGAAGTCGTCGGGGGCGAAGGCGTCGAAGGTGACCTGCCGCGGCTCGCCGGAGCCGTCGGCGGCGGTTACCCAGATGTCCTGGTAGCCGGAGCGGCCGGAGTAGAAGGCGACCTGCCGGCCATCGGGTGAGACCCGCGGGGCGCGCTCGTCGTGTTCGTCGTCGGTGAGCTGGACGGGGTCGCTGCTCCCCACCGCCACCGTCCAGAGGTCGCGTCCTCTCCGGAAGACGATGCGGTCGCTGGACGGGAACCAGGACGGGGAGCCGCCTTCGGCCCAGAGGTCGCCGGTGCTGCCCGCGACCGCGTCCCCCTCCGTCGCGCCACCATCCGTCGGTACCAGGTAGATCCCCGATCCCTGCGGCCCGGTCGCAGACACCGCCACGTACCGCCCGTCCGGGCTGATCGCGCTGCCGCCGGCGCGGCCGCGGGGTCCGTAGATGTTCTCGAGGGTGAGGTCGAGGGTCTGGCCATCCCGGGTCGGCCGATCAGGTCGGTCCGGCGCACAGCCGAACAGGACCAGGAGGGCCGGAACCACGATCGCGTGCCCGGTCATTTGTCGTTCGCTCATGTGTCTTCCCACGGGTTGAAGATGGGGACATCCGCACCCTCGAAGTCGCGGACGTTCCTCGTCACCACCGTCCCGCCCCTTGAGATTGTCAATTCGTCATCCGTCTCCGTCCCCGCCCATCAGCTGCAGCAGCCTGGTCGTCGTCTTCCAGTTGCGGATCGTCATGCTCTGGTACACGGGCATCGAGGCTATACGGTTGAGATGACTCCGGGATGCCTTCTCGATGAGCCGCGAGAAGTAGAGCACATCCTTGCTTGCCCGGACTTCGTCCACGCCGGGCCTGGCCCGGACATGCTTCATGGCGTCGGTCGCCGTCAGGGGAGCCATCAGGAAGAGGACATCGTAGCGGCAGACATCCGGTCGCGCGCCAAAACCCGGAGGCGCCCCTTCAACCACTGCCCGCATCTGTTTGCGGGATCGCACCGCGACTTTCGCCTTGTAGTCGAACGCCGCTGCCAACATCTCCTCGATTCGGACCGTCAACGCGCCGGGCCCGGAGGAAGGCGAACGGAAGATCACGTTCCCGCTCTGGATGTATGTCACGACATCGCGGAATCCTTCGGCCTCGAAGCAGTTCCGGAGATCGGCCATCCGGATGACATTCCTGCCGCCGACATTGATGCCGCGCAGGAGGGCCAGGCAGGTCCCGCCAGAAG
Organism: Gemmatimonadetes bacterium bin94; assembly: GCA_002238865.1. Classification (GTDB taxonomy): domain Bacteria; phylum Gemmatimonadota; class Gemmatimonadetes; order Longimicrobiales; family Gaopeijiaceae; genus Bin94. Next base: position 84,846 of record MPNE01000014.1, read on the forward strand.
TCACCCCACCACCTTCCCCGGATTCATGATCCCCGCCGGATCCAGCGCCCTCTTCACCGCCCGCATCGCCGCCACGCCCACAGCACCGAATTCCTCCCCGAGGAACCCGATCTTCCCCATGCCGATCCCGTGCTCGCCCGTGCAGGTGCCCTCCATGGCGAGCGCCCGCCGCACGATGCGTTCGTTGATCGCCTCCGCTTCGGCCAGCTCGGCCGCGGAATCGGGGTCGATGATGAACACCGCGTGAAAGTTCCCGTCGCCGACGTGCCCCACAATGCCCCACGGCATCGTCGCCCGGCTCATGTCCTCCCGGGTCTCCTCAATGCACCGCGCCAGCGCGGAAACCGGAACGCAGATGTCGCTCGTCAGCCCATGGCAACCCGGCCGCAGCGCCAGAATCGCCGGATACGCGTCGTGGCGCGCCTTCCACAGCCGGACGCGCTCGTCCTGCCGGCGGGCGTATTCGAAGGCCGAGCCGCCCAGCTCCCGGCTGATCTCCTCGATCATGGCACCGTGGGCCCGGACATCGGCCTCCGACCCGTGGAACTCGAAGAACACCGTCGGAGCCTCGGCGTAGTCGAACCCCGAGTAGAGGTTGACCGCCTTGATGGCCGTCGCGTCGAGCAGTTCCGCGCGGGCGACGGGAATGCCCAGCTGCACCGCTTCCACCACCGACTGCACGGCTTCGGCCAGCCCCGGGAAGGCACACACGGCGGCGGCCATCGCCTCGGGGACCGGATGCAGGCGCACCGTGAGCTCGGTGATCACGCCCAGGGTGCCTTCCGAGCCAACGAGGAGATGGGTGAGATCGTACCCGGCGGAGGACTTCCTCGCCCTGCCACCGGTCCGCACCACCTCGCCGCTCGCCAGCACGGCGGTCAGGGAGACCACGTTGTCGCCCATGGTGCCGTACCGCACGGTGGTGGTCCCCGACGCCCCCGTGGCCGCCATGCCGCCGAGCGTCGCGTCGGCCCCCGGATCGACCGGGAAGAAGAGTCCCGTGCCCTTGAGCTCCCTGTCCAGCTGCAACCGCGTCACCCCGGCCTCGACCGTCGCGTCCAGGTCGTCGGAACGGACGGCCAGCACCCTGTTCATGCCGCTCATGTCGATCGAGATCCCGCCGCGGACCGCCTGGACGTGCCCCTCGATCGAGGTGCCGGCCCCGAAGGGGATCACGGGTGTGCCGTGGCGCGCACAGGCCCGCACCGCGAACGCGACCTCTTCGGTGCACTGCGCGAAGACCACGCCGTCGGGAGGGATCACGGGGTGGTGGGAGTCGTCCTTGCCGTGGTGCGCACGGACGGCGGCGGCCGTGGAGTAGCGGTCGCCGAAGCGCTCGCGCAGTTCCTCCTGGAGGCCTGCGGCGACGGTCGCGGTGGTGGTCATTTCCTGGGCGGAAGCCGGTTCGACAGCGGATCCACGATGAGCGGACCGCCGAAGAGCGGGGGAGCGATACCGTCGAGGGGCTGGATCAGCACCGTGTCGAGAACCGGTCCGCCGGGCATGAACATCCTTTCCTTGCAGCTTTTCACCCTGCGGAATCCCGTATAGGAGGAAAAGCCGAGCCCGCCGGCCAGAACCGCGCTGATCCTCACGACGTCCCCGTTGGAGTCGGTAAGAGCCGCGACCAGGAAAGCCCCCGCCCCGATGGCGTCCGCCATGGGCATGACCCTCTCGATGGTGCACGATCCCATGGGGACCTGCTCCTCGGCGGGGATGAAGTCCGGCGGCCCCTTCACCAGCGCCAGCGAGCAACCGGACAAGAGAAGCAGGGAACAGGTCAGCAGCGATCTGGCCAGCATGTCTTTCACTCCTTTCAAAGGGGATGTCCAACATAGGGGGGACCGGGACGGAATGTCACACGGGGAGGCGGGGACACACCGAAAATAGTATTTGCAAATACGGTTTTTATTCGGTATCTTGTCCGGCCCATGTCTCATCTATCGACGGCGAAACGGAGAACGGCGGACGCACTGCGCCGCGCGATCCACGGAATCGAGGAGGCCGGATCGCACGGTCGACCGCGTCTTCCACTGGGTATACCCGAGATCGACCGGACCCTTCCCGGCGGCGGATTGCGCCTGGATTGCATCCATGAGGTGGCCGGAGACGAAGCCGCCACCGGTTTCTGCGCGGCTCTGCTCGCGCGAGCCGGGAGCGATGGGGCCCGCAGTGGAGCCCGAAAGGGTTCCCTGCTGTGGCTCGCCCGGGGGGACGACCTTTACGCGCCCGGACTGGTCCGCTACGGGATCGGGGCAGGGCAGCTGCTGGTCGTTTCGGGGCTGCACCGCCAGGAGGACATGTTGTGGGCCATGGAGGAAGCGCTTCGCTGCCGGGCCGTGAGGGGGGTGGTGGCCGAGACGGGAAGGATCGGCCTTGCGGCGGGGCGGCGGCTGATGCTCGCCGCCGAGGGGACGGGGGTGCTGGGATTGGTGCTGTCGCGCCGTGAGGGGGGGCGAAGGCGGGGGGGGAAGGGGGTACCGGTGGCTGTCAGCCGTTGGCGGGTCATGGCCGTCCCGGGCGGAAAAGGTGGCGGGTGCAGGGCAGAGCCGTGCTGGCACGTCGAGTTGCTGCACTGCCGCGGTGGAAGGCCAACCGAGTGGATCATGGGGCTTGGGACATAACCGAACATTTCCCGAACTATGGTGTATAAGGAGATGAGCCAACAGCGGACCACCCAGGACTTCGGGACTCGACGACAATGCCTATCGCCAACAAACTCGCCATCGCGGTCTCCCCCACCGCAGCCTCCACTACCGGAACCCCTCCTGCCCCAGCCTCCTTCACCCCAACCTCAGTCACCCTCGGCGGCCCCGCGTCGGACGACGACCCACTCGGCGACGAGATCGCCGCGCTCTGCGCCCACATCAACGCGGCCACGTACCGGCTTCTCACCCTGCTCCGGGTCTACGACGAAGAGGAGCGCTGGCAGGGGTGCCGTTCCTGCGCCCAC
>MPNE01000062.1 GCA_002238865.1 Gemmatimonadetes bacterium bin94
ATCCCACCGCCCCGAGCCTCACATCTGGCGGACAAGGCTTCTCTCCACGATCTTTCCGTTGCGCAGATCGTGCAGTCCATCGAGAGAGGAATCGAACGATGGCACGCACGAAACGAAGTCGGCGCTCCTACGGCGCTGGCGAATGGGGTCGGAACCGGGTCAGGGTCTTCCCTGATGCGAAAACCGGCATCTACCAGATAGAGTGGCGCGAGAACGGGCGCAGGCTCACGAGGTCCTTGGGTCACCGGGACTGGACCCGAGCCAAACGGCAGGCGGACGAGTTCGCCGCAGGGTTCGCAAGCCCGGAGCTGAACGGCAAGGCGGAAGCCGAGCCCGAGGCGCTCACACTGGGAAGGCTTTTTGAAATCTACGGAGAGGAGGTGACGCCCACCAAGGCGTATACGTCCCGCATGCACGACCGGGCGGCGACGGCGATGTTCCTCGACTTCCTCGGACGGAACCGAAGGCCCGGGACCCTGTCGCGAAGGGACTGGGACCGGTTCATACGGGCGCGGCGCGCGGGCAGGATCGGGCCGAGCGGCCAGCCCGTGTCCAACCGGACCATCCACGGGGACCTCACGTTCCTGATGGCGGTGCTCAACTGGGCCGCGAGGTCGAGGGACGAGCACGGCCGCCTGCTTCTCGACAGAAACCCGCTCAAGGGGCTCAGGAAGCCCGTCGAGAAGAACCCGGTTCGGGTCGTCGTCACGGACAAGGAATACCGGGCGCTTCTGAAGGTGTCCCGGCAGGTCGGCTGGCGGTTCCACGTCGCCCTCGTGCTGGCCCACGAGACCGGTCACCGAATCGGGGCGATCCGGCACCTCAGGTGGTCTGATGTAGATTTCGACCGCGAAACCATCCGGTGGCGCAGCGAGCACGAGAAGACCGGATACGAGCACCGGACGCCGTTGTCCGCAAAGGCACTCGCCGTGCTCAGGCAGGCGTGGAAGAGGAGCCCCGGGATCGTGGACGCGCCGGTGCTGCCGTCGCCGAAGCATCCCTTGAAGCCCGTGAGCCCGTCGCAGCCGCACGTCTGGTGGTGTCGGGCCGAGCAACTTGCGGGGATCGAGCGGAAGCACCGGAGGGGTTGGCACTCGCTGAGGCGCAAATTCGCGAGCGACTTGATGGACCAGCCGCTGAAGGTGCTCTGCGAGCTTGGCGGCTGGAAGAACGCCAAGACGGTGCTCAACTGCTATCAGAGGCCGGACGAGGGACAGCTCCGGACGGCTCTGGAAGCTCGCCGCGGGGCGTGCGACTAAGGAATCTCATTTGGCGGGAATCAAACAGCGGGAACTCGACCTCGAAATCCCGTAAACTAAAGTGATTCTGCCAGATACCAGACTCGGGGTGAATGTCTGCCATCGGGTGTCCAGATTCCTTCGCGGTGCAGTTAGGGATCGATTTCGCGTTTGCCGTCCAAAAGTCCGCCCACGTCGAACTCGGCCCAATCGAGGAACTGGCTTATCGTAAGAGCAGCTACAGAGCAAGTTCTTGGAGCGGCGAGCATCACATTGACAAGGTCATCCGTGTGTACCATGGCCCAGTGGTCTACGAGGACCAGTCCGGCGTCTTGGGATCGGTGGAGGACGTTGTCGATTCCTCGATGGTTCCGAAAGGCTGGTTCACAAAGAAGAAGAGGTTCTCCGGAGAGCGCGAATACCGTTTTGCCGTGTCCACTCTCGGAAAACCGCGAAAGGACACCTTCGAGCTACGAATATCAGACGACTTGAGAATGCTCACTGCCAAGGCGTGACCGACACGCCGGCACCGGTAGCGCCCTTACGCGAGGCTGTTGGAGTGCGCTCCGGCCATGCCACTCCTCGAGCTTCCCCACCGCAAGACCGGTAACCAGCCATCTGGGGATGCCCGCGACGATTCCCCCCATGACGCGGCTGCCAGAACGGCCCAATGTCAACTATGGTGTACATAATGTCATGTATAGTTGTCATTTCCGGGATCTTGGCCGTTCGGGAAGGCTCGACCGCCGCTACTCCGGCACCGGCAGCGCCTTTACCCGAGGCGCTAGGACGCGGTGGAGCGCCTCGACCGTTCCAGCAGCCAGCGGTACTGGTCGGTACGCAGGTCCTGATCGCCGAAGTCTGTCAGAAGGCGCCAGTAGATCTTCCGCTGCTGCGCGCGAGTGGGGTTGTACCATTCCATCTCGTCGCGAACTCGTGCTCCTCGTCCACACCGTGCCGGGCGGCGTGAACCAGATCGAAGTAGCGATCCGCGTCCTGGTCGGTGAGGACTAGTTCTGCCCTCAGTTCGTGACCGCTGCTCTCTGACCGCGTGGAGACCACTCCGGACAGGGTAGAATCCGGCTCGGCCGATACAGGCGCCCGTGCCAAAGTGTTTCGGCAACAGGGCGAGACCCCCGGGGCACGACGCTGGCCGGCCTGCCGACGCTGAGCGTCAGGCCCAGGCCGCGCTCCGGCCGTCCACGGTCTCAGCGCCCGAGTCGGTCGCGAGCCGCGCCCACGCGGCGTCGGCCCGCAGCCCGAACCAGCCCGCCGGGACGGCGGACCCTGTCAGGATGCACTGGCAGTAGCAGAATCGGACCGCCGACTGCACCCGCCTACGGACGAAACAACAGCCCGGCCGTGATCCCGATGTACCCCAGCTTCGAGAAGTTGATTTGCGACACGAACGGGGTCGTCCCATCCGAGTACACGGGCGCGTGGCTGCGAATGGTGAGCCATCGCTGATCGATGTCCACCTCGGGGACATGAACCCACCGAGCCCGCAAGTCGAACGACACGCGCTCCGAGTAGCCGACCTCGATGCCGCCGAGCACCTGAAATCCGATTCCGGTCTCCGACACCTTTGCGTCGAGCTGGCTGAGGCTCCCCGCTGCTCGGCGCTGCCACTCCGGAGAGGCCTCCGGGTTCTGCCTGGAGCCGCCGAACACCTCGAGGTATCCTTCCGCGATCGACTTGCGGAGAAGCCCGAGATAGAAGCGATAGTCCGTGAGCGTGAGGCCGCCTCCGATGCCCAGGTAGGGGATGAACCTGCTGCCGTTGGCCAGCCGGTAGTGCGCGTTGGCGAACAACTGGCGGCCCCTGAACTCCGAGAGGTCGCCCCAGGGCGGCAACCCCGTGCTCCATTCGGTGTCCTTGCCGGTGATGGCGGCTCCAGCGCCGGCACCCAGCGTGAGCGGCGCCTCGTGAACGATCTGGTGCCTTTGGGCGACCTCAAGCTCGAGGGCCAGGGCTCCGAAGCCGTAGCCGACGACAGCATTGCCGCCAAGACCCCCCTCGGGCTCGAAGGTGAAAACGAAGTCGAGCGAGGTCTCGGTGCTCCGGCAAGCGGGGTCCGTCGGGGCATCGTTGGGATCGGCGTAGAGCAGCCGGTCGCACCGTGTCGGGTGGTTGATCCCCGTCAAGTGGGCCACGGTGGACGCGCCCGACGCGACGCCGATGCTCGTGGCGTAGTAGAACCCGCGCTGCGACTGGGCGGCGGCTTCTCCGCCGTAGGTCGCGAGAGTCAAGGGGATGCTCGACAGGACAATGCGGAGAAGAGATGATCTGGGCAGATGGTCGACCATGGAAATCTCCTGGCTGCAATGTTTGCGTAGGGGGTCATGCCGGTCGGTTCGGTCGGCAGGGGACCCGGATTTGACGTGTTCGGTGTATAAACCTTCATTATACACGATTCCATCCGATCCTTGCGCGATAAATCAGCCTAACTTGGCGATGACACCGCGTTCCTTGGGAAAAGACGAGCGATGGCTGACGATTTCGGGACGCTGCGGGAACGGATCGAGGCGCTGGAGCGGCACCTGCCTCAGCGAAACCAGCGCCCTCGCAGAGAAGACAACCTCATACCGCCTCACAACTCCAGGTCCAGCTCCTTAGCCACGCTGCGGATCGCTTCGCTCGCGGGAATCCCTGGCTCTCCAGCCCTGTGGGCCCTGATCGCCTCGCGCCATATGTGTCCACGCTCAGCCGAATGGACCAGGAAGTCGTAGCGCTCGGGACTCAAGACGACCATGGCGGCTTGACCATTCTGGGTGATCGTCTCCACCCGCCACTCTCGAATCCGGTCGAGGTGTTCGCTCGTGCGTTGCCGAAAATGGCTCAGCGAATAGGTGTCTTGAGTGCGGTGCATGTCGGCCCCCATATGTTATTCGAACTGAATTCAGTAAGGCTTACTCTGCCTGCCCTGTCTAGCCCCCTCTTTGCGGACCGTGCGGCCCGTGTGCTGCTGACACGGCCGCCTCGACCCGGGCACCCTCGACAGCCTGGTGATCTCATCCAGGAAGGGCGGAGCCGGCCTGACTTCCCCGCGGCGGGCCTTCTTGCAGATCACGCTGGCACACCCTCACTGATCGCGGTCCTCCCGAATGAGGATCGTGCTGTCCGTCTGCTGCGCGCCGGAAGTGGTCGCCGCCAAAGCGTCTGCGCGCCTCACGAACTCGGCAGTCCGAAGGTGCTCGGACACCTCGCGCGTTAGCAGGTGGCGAACCTCCCCCTCCAGGGAACGCTGATTCGCCTTTGCCTGCGCCTTAAGCCGGTCGATGACTCCGTCGTCCAGATTGCGTATGGTCAGGTTGCCCGTGAGAGCCTCCAGCTAGTCGGTGCGATGCTCGCATAATGCTCGCGCAATGCTAGCGGTGGGGAACTTGCCCCTACCCCCCCACCCGGGCGAACAGTTCCGCGTCGCTGTCACAGTCGATGATGGCGTCCGCGACATCGGCCAGCCTTTCCGGATCCGCGATATCCTCCAGCACCCGGGACAGTTGCTTCGCCGTCTCGGCACCGAACTTCCTGGTTGCCAGACGCCTTACGAGCGCCCGCCCTTCGGCCCGTCCACGCTCCAGACCACGCTCCAGACCACGCTCCAGACCCTGCTCCAAACCACGCTCCAGACCCTTCTGGACACCGTCTTGGTGAACCTGCTCTCGCATCTCCTTGACTCTCTCGTACATCGTCTCTTCCTCCATCGACGTCCTCATCCTCACCAGTTCCTCTTCGGGAATCTGCCACGCTTCCGCAGCACCCGCCACCCACGAAACCAGCGCCTTGCGGAGCTCCGTGAACTCCGGTCCCGGAAACCGGCCGGCTAAGCCCCGCATGACCCGCCGGAGGTTCTCGGGCGAGGGCTCCCGCTCCATCCTTGCGAGCGAGGTGACCAGGTCCGTCGAGGTGCGGCCCTGCTCGCCGATCCTCTGCAAGTCGAGCAGGAGATACCGCGCCCGCGGCAGATAGCGCGGCAGCGGTGTCGGCACCCGGGCGATGAGCTCGGAGATGTCCGTTGCGGCCCGCCAGCGGGCCTGGCCGTTGTAGACCGTGACCGGCAGGACCGGCGGCAGCTTGTCGCCCGCTTTCAGCTCCCTCCGGCGGAGCAAGTCCTCGTAGGTCAGGCAGATGTATGTCAGAATGCGGAGGGCCATGAAGTGGTCGCTCTCCGACTGGAACTCGAGGAGAATCAGGAGGTAGAGCCAACTGCCCCGGAAACGAATCTTCCAGAGCAGGTCCACCTGGCGTTGAACCAGGCCGCCGCTGATGCGATCGGTGGGAAGGGCCCTAAGCGTGTCGAAGTCGAGTTCGTCGGCCAGATCCTCGCCCACGAAGTTGCGGACCAGTTCCTCGATGGCCGCGCGCTGGGAGAAGATGAGCTTGTAGGTCTCGTCGTGCTTGCGGGCCAATCCGGGCTCCGGCGGGGGGTGATGGGCAACAGGGTGTCGGGCGGGCGCGGTGCTGCCTGCCGCCGGAAGTCTCGGATCGTCGACGGGGCGTATACATGGTGGAATGGGACCGGTCGCCGGAGCGTCGCGGATTCCGGGGCCGCCAACAGAATTGTTGGCAACAGTCCTGTTGGGGTCGCGACGGGGCTATGTCGGCACCTTCTCCGCCGGGCAACTCAAGATGCCGGACGCCGCGAATCGGAGGGAAGTTCGTGAACGTACACCTCGACCTCGACAATTCGTCGCGCTTCACACCCTTCGTCGGTGTCGGAGGTGGCGCATCCACTGTCGTGCTCGCGTCGGAGGGGTGGCCCTGGAGTCCAACGAGCGATTCAGCTTCGCGCTTCGCGGGCGCTATGCACGTTACCGCGATGTCCGAAAGCCCGGACATTGGAACTTGCTGCGAAGCCATGCGCCGGTGCTCGAGGACGGTCGTACGCCGGCAACCTTCGATCTGGTGCTCGGTGACATCGCGTACTATTCGGTCACCGTCTCGCTCGTGTACCGCCTCTAGCGACCGGCCCGCATCCCGTCCAGGAGCGTCGAGGTCGTCTGCCGGATCAGCCCATCGACATCCACGGCGGTAAGGATCTGTCCCTCGATCAGCAGCGACGCCAGACCGTGCACGGCACCCCATGCCACGTAGGCCTGCAGGCGGGATTCGTGTCCCTTGATCGTTCCGCTCCGCTGGTATGACTGGACGATGCGCTCGAGTTCGTCGAACAACGCGTCGGCGGCCTCGCGGAGCTCGGGTAGATCCTCGCGAGTGATCGCTTCCTTTCCGTACATCAGGCGATAGTGCCCCGGGTTTTCGAGCGCGAACCGCACGTACTCCTCACCGACCTGCCGGAGCCGTTCGATCCCTGCCCCCGGGGCGCCCGCGCCCACTGCCTCCAGGCGGTCTCGAAGTCGGTCGAAACCGGCGGCGGCGACCGCGACCAGCAGCGCGGACTTGTCTGCGAAGTGGCGATAGGCTGCGGAACGCGATACGCCCAGGCGCCGCCCGATCGCGCGCATCGTCACGCTCGAGGTCCCTCCCTCGTCGATCATCGCAGCGGCTTCGGCGAGTAGTGCCGTCCGCAGGTCTCCGTGGTGATACGCGCTGCCGTCGAGGGTCATGCCCAAAAAGGTGATCGGTCCAGAGGTGATCAGCAATGTTGACAGTGTCAACGTCACTCGTTAAGTTGGCTGCGTCAACAAGAACCCGGATCGACCACTCAAGGGAGGAAGAACCAGATGGCCGTCAACGACGAGATTTCAGGATTCCTGAAGGCGGGCCTGGAGCGAAGCATACCCCGAGAGCGACTCAAGGAGGTGCTTCTCGAGGCCGGCTGGCCGCAGGACCGGGTTCGGCGCGCCCTGGGCGGTTTCGCCGACGTCGCGTTTCCGATCCCCGTCCCCCGCCCGGCACCGTACCTGTCCGCTCGCGAGGCTTTCCTCTACCTCGTTCTCTTCGGCACGCTGTACGGCAGCGCGATCAGCCTCGGGGCCCTCCTCTTCGCGTTCATTCATCAGGCGTTTCCCGATCCTTCCCTGGACCCCGCGACGGCCCTGGAGATGGTGCGAGAGGAGATCCGGTGGTCGATCTCCTTCCTGGTCGCGACGTTTCCCGTCTTCGCCTTCGTCTTCTGGACGAACGATCGGGCTGTCCGGAAAGACCCGGGTCGACGGCTCTCGCGAGTCCGGCAATCGCTGACGTACCTGTCACTCTTTGTTGGTGCGGCCACCCTCATTGGCGTGGTCACGGGCATCGTCTACAACCTCCTCGGCGGCGAATTGACGGTCCGGTTCGCACTGAAGGCCCTTACTGTCGCCACGATCACCGGCTCGTTATTCGGGTACTTCCTCCGCGACGTGCGCAAAGAGGAGGTGGCAGAGTGAAACTCTCACAGCGATCCATCGTGCTGGGAGCCGCAGGAGCGGCCGTTGTCGGGGCGGTAGTGGTTGGGCTGGTACTCCTGGGACCTCCCGAGCAGGAGCGCGAGCGCCGGATCGACGATCGGCGAGTGACCGACCTGCACGGAATCGCGGCGGCTACCGATCTTTACCGGACTCGACACGGGCGCCTGCCGGCATCTCTGGACGACCTGGCGGCCGAGCCCGGCCTGAGGATCAGCACCAGCGACCCCACCACCTCGGAGATGTACGAATACCGGGCGCTCGACGACGAACGCTACGAGGTGTGCGCCACCTTCGCCGCGGACTCCGGGGCGCCAATCAGAAGCTCTTCGATCGTTCAGAGGAGCTGTCAGGGCTGCCATGGCCCGGGCTCGGCCGTTGCGACCCGGGTCGACGATCCGGTGGCTGCGCACCTCGGGCTTCGGGACCTGTGGGCGCACGGCTCTGGACGGCAGTGCTTCGAGATGCGGGCGCGGTGAGGTTGGGGGTCACCTCCGAAAATGCTTACCTTGTTGCAATAAGTAAGGCTACACGGTACACTGTAAGGCGAAGGGAGGTACAGTCATGCTCGAATCCGCGGTAACGAAAAAGGGACAGACCACGCTCCCCAAGCCCGTCCGGGACACGCTGGGCGTGCAGGCCGGTGACCGCGTGCGCTATATCGTTCTTGACGGCGAGGTGCGCATTCTGCCCGTGCGCCCCATCCATCGGCTGTTCGGCGTACTGAAGCACGACGGGCCACCCGTCACCGTTGAGAAAATGAAGCGAGCCGTCGCCGACGGGGCGTCCGAGGAGTGATCGCCCTCGACACCAACGTCCTTGCTCGCTACCTGGTGCGGGACGACGAGCAGCAGGCCGAGTCCGCTCGCGCCTTGTTGGAATCGCTCACCACCGAACGTCCAGGCTATGCCTGCCGCGAGGTTGTCGTCGAGCTCGTCTGGGTCCTGGAACGGGCCTATGGGGTTTCCCGCGAACGCATTGCGACGATCCTGCAGGAACTCGTGTCGACGCAGAGTCTCGTTGTCGAGGCGGCGGACGATGTGGCCCGAGCCGCATTTCGCTACCAGGCGGGCGGCCCGGGATTCTCGGATCTGATGGTTCTTGCCGCGGCGGAGCGGGCTGGAGCGCACCCGCTCTATACCTTTGACCGGAAAGCGGCGCGGCTGGAGGGTGTCGAATTGCTGCGATGAGTCACGTGCGTCGCTTCAGAATCCGGCCGACGCTGTCTCCCGCCGCACATCCCCCGCCGCGATCATCACCCCCGTCACCGGGTCGCGCCAGGTCACCGTCGGCGCGCACGCGCGCCAGTTCCACAGGCCCCAGGATTGCACGTCGTGGCCCATCGCCCGCAGCGCTTCCGCCGTCTCCGCCGGGATCCGGTCCTCGAGTCGGAGCACCGCGGGACTGAGGTTCACCTCGCTGCCCGAGGCCGGGAAGTTGTAGCTGCCGAAGCGGGGCTGGTCCAGGGCCTGCTCGGGCGACATCCCCCACACGACCACGTTCAGAAACACCTGCAGGAGCGACTGCAGCTGCTGGTCGCCGCCCGGGGTGGAGAGTCCCATGAACGGCCGGCCATCCTTCATCACCAATAGAGGCGCGTTGGTGTTGCGCGGGCGCTTGCCGGGCGCCATCACGTTGGCCAGCTCCGGGTCCAGGTTGAACTGGCCCATGCGGTTGCCCAGCCCGAACCCCCATCCCGGGATCATGGGCGTGAAGGTGTGGCCGTCGCTCTCGGTCAGGGAGAACAGGTTGCCCTCCCCGTCCATGACGCTGAGGGACGAGGTGTCGATGGAACGGGCCGGCACGTCCCCGTCCCCGCTCGCCGTCACGAAGCTCGTCGGCGCCTCGTCCGCCACCGCCGCCATCGCCGCCGGATCTCCCCACGGCGGCATGTCCAGGAACGCACTCTTCTCGTCGATGAGCCAGATGCGCACGCGCGCGTACTCCTTCCCGTAGAGTCCCTCCGGCGCAGGCACGAAGTCAGGATCGCCGACGTACCTGTGGGCATCCGACATCGCCAGGTTGATGACCTGGGAGATGAGATGAATGTACTCCGGCGTGTTGTAGCCGAGCGCGCGCAGGTCCTGGTTCTCCAGCATGTTGAGCATCAGGACGATGCGCGGCCCCTGGCTCCATCCATCGCCCGTGTACACGTCGTAGCCCTGGAAGCTCGTGCCCAGGGGTTCCTCCCAACGACTCTCGTACCCCGCCAGATCCTCGTAGCGAACGATCCCGCCCTGCTCGCGGAAAAAGCGGTCCACGTCGCGCGCGGGTTCTCCCTTGTAGAAGGCGTCCCGCGCAGCGCGGATCCCTTCGGAGCGGCTTCCGCCCGCGGCAAGCGCCTGCTCCTCGGCCTCCATCATGTAGCGGATGAGCCGCCCCAGGTCGGCGTTCACCATCAGATCGCCCAGGCGCTGGTCGCCGACCCCGTTCTGGAACCAGAAGTCGCGGTTGTAGGGGAAGGCGAGGATCCCCTCCATCTGATCCTCGATCATCCACTTCTGCATCTTGTAGAGGTGATAGCCCTCTTCGGCGATGCGCAGGGTCGGCCGCGCGGCTTCGCTGAAGCCGAAGGTGCCGAAGCGGTCGAGCGTGGCGAGCCAGACGTCGACGTCCGCGGGAATCAGCGCGTTGTTGATGGGCGATTTGCCGTGTTCGAGGAAATGGTCGAGGGTGGCGAGCGCGGGCGAGGTCCCGGCCCCGACCCGGGTGATCACGCGATCCTCCGCGGCGCTGTAGAGGATGAGTGGCGCGACCCCGGTCCAGCCCGCGTAGTCCATCTTGAGCGCCTTGAGCGCCATCCCCGCGGTCACCCCCGCGTCGAAGGCGTTGCCCCCGGCCCTGAGCACGGAGTAGCCGGCCTGAGTGGCCAGGTAGTGCCCGGAAGAGATGACCCCGTGGGTGCCCATGACCCGCGGCCGCATTGCCTCGACGTTGTCGGCGTCGTGAACGTGGCCATAGCTGTTGAACGGCTCGATGGTGGCGAAGACGCCGCCGTCGGTGGCGGAGGCGGCCTCTCCCACATCGCCCGTCCCGGACCCGAGCCACGCGATGATTGCCAGGGCCGCGACGGCCAGCACCCATATCAGTTGCTTCATCGCACTATCCTCCTGTTCCTGCCGGGATGGAGACCGGGCCGACTTCCGATCTGGGCTGCAGTGCTGAAGGTACTGGCGGGAATTGGTCGGGCAACCGGGTGCCCTGCCATGCCGCGCTGACCGCCAGGCTCGCTCCGTGGCGCCTACCGACGAGGCAGCCAGCGCCCCACCTGCGACACATACGTCGCGTATTCCTTGCCGAACTCCCGGGCAAGGCGCGGTTCTTCGTAGAGCCGGATGAAGAGGGAGAAAAGGACGAACAGCCCGATTGCGTACCCTGCAAGAACCGCGGCTCCGAAGAGTGCGGCCCACCCCATGACCACGGTCAGCACCGCCACGTACATCGGGTTGCGCGTGTAGCGATAGAACCCCCGTGTCACAAGTCGTTTCGGGGCGTCCATCGGTGCCGGGGTGCCACGCCCGATCACCGCGAAGTCCCACGCGGAACGCAGATAGATGACGAGGCCGAACGCGAAGAGGCCGCAGGCCAATCCCGGTGTCGCCCCGCCGGCGATGGTTCTGTCATCCACGATGAGAACCGGCAGAAGACCCGCAAACGTACCGGGCACCACGACGGTGAACAGTGCGACCTTCAGGAAGAGTTTCATGCGTCAGCCACCCGGACTCCATTGACCACGTGCCGTGCCGCCTCCATTCTAGCTCATCTGCAACCGATCGCATCCTTCAGACCGGGAGCCCGCTTCATGCACTCCGCACCCGTGTCCCTCCGGCGCCGCCTTACGCGCGCATACCCGGTTCGGATCCCCTCCATCGCCGCACTCCTCGCCTGCACTCAGAGCGACACCCCCGACGACCCCAACTTCACCCCCGAGCCGATCGCCTCAACGGCCCTCCCCCCCAGCGCAAACGACCAGGTCGCGCTCCTCGCCGACGCCCGCACGGCCTGCGTGATCGACTCCTACGAGGTCCAGGTCCGCTGCGTGGACGGGGAAGGCGCCGTCGTGGGAGTCTTCGGGCGCGAGGGCGAAGGGCCCGGGGAGTTTGCCAGCCCCGCCTACCTGGCGCGCGGCGAGGAGGGCACGGTTGGGGTGGCGGACCTGCGGCTGGGCCGCTTCACGGTCTTTGAGCCATCGGGGGCGTACGTGTCGCAGGTGATGATGCCGGGCGGGGGGTTTCCGCCCCTCTCATCGTTCGGCGACATTCTGTCGGGTGCGTCGATGGACGTCATGGCGTTGATGCGCGGCGAGGGTGTGAAGATGAACCGGTACGACGTGAACATCGCCTCCGGGGAGGTCGTGGGTGACGTGGAGTCGCCGCCCGGGCCGTGGGATGTCGAATGCGGGGAGGTCGTCGATGGCATGGGGGAAGTCGTCGACGGCATCCCGAACCAGACAGGGGGATGGGTCTTCAATGCCTGCGAAGGTCATCTGATCTTCGTTGGCGACACCGGCGACGCCACCGTGCTCCGCGCGCCGACGTATGTCCCGCAAGTTCCGGACGAGCAGGAAGTGGCGCAGCGCGAGGAGGAGCTCAAGGCCTTCAACAGGGAGAGGGGATTCCCCGAGTCGATGAACCTCGAAGAGCCGATGCAGCGCTTTCGCACCACCCCGAAGAACTACCACCTGTCCACGGCCCAGCAGCTGTTCGACGACGCCAACCGCTACTGGATCGCCACGCAGCGCGACCTGCGCGAATGGTCCTACCTCGACGTGTACGAGAATGCCGAGTACGTCGGGTCGGTGAGGGTCAGGGATCGGATCAGGGGCTTCGATGTCCTCGGTTCGACGCTGGTCGTCCTGGTGGACCGGCAGGTCGGGGCGGACGACGACGCCGTGATTCCGGATCGTGCGCTCGACTGGTACGACTTGGGGGAGATGCCGTTTGGCGAGTGATGTCCGTGCGCTCAAAGCGCAATCGTTTCTCCCCGCCGCAGCCGCGGTTTCCATCCTGCTGGTTGCCTGTGGTGAAGGCGCCACGGAGCCGGAGATTTCCAACCGTGCACCGTTAGTCGTGACCGAGTTGCCCACGCAGGTCCTGGCCGCCGATGGCTCAGCCAAACTGGATGCGTCAGCCTATTTCAGTGACCCTGACGGTGACGCGCTTACCTATTCGGCTGTGGCCGACGATTCTTCCTTCGTGAGGGTTTACATCTCTGGGGCCGAGGTCACCCTCTTCGGAAGGAACCGCGGCAATCCGTGGGTAAGCGCCACCAGGATCACCGTAACCGCAACCGATCCCGACGGGCTGTTTGCGGAGCAACAGTTGAGCGTGACGGTGGAAGCGGGGGACGTGGGCTTCCGGGACGAGTTCGACTCACCACCGCTTTCGACCTGGCATCTGACGAATGCAAGCGCGGAGGTCGACTCGGGCACCCTCCGTTTGACGAGTTCCTCTTCGGGGGCCGGCAAGGCGACACGCCCGCTTGATGCGGGGATGATCGATTGGGAAATCCGCACCCGTCTTGCCCGGGTTCAGGACAGCACGACCGTCAGGATTGTAGCGAGCACCGGGTCTTCCCCGATCCAGGCCTTGGCCCTTGATATCGGGCCGGGCGTCCTGGTGGACGGCAAAGCGACCAACTACCGAATGCTCTTCCAGCATACCGGACAGTGGAACGTCATCCTGGCAGGCAACTACGCTGCCTTCGAACAAGCCGAGAACGTCCTGGAAGTCGGCTTCTTCGTCAAGGACGGGCGGATCGGTCTTGCCGTCGACGGCATGACGGTCCGCGCGGAATCCGACATCGATTTCGCCGTGGCCGGGGTTGAACTTTGGGTTGACCCGATGGGTGGGGCTGCTGACGGACAGGCACTCTTTGATTGGGTCGAAGTCGCCGGCACGGTGAATTAGCTTCGCGAATCAGCCTGCGTTTCAGCTGAAACGCCTCGTTGTCGGCCAAAACAGGCCCGAAGTGGCGGACAACACAAGCATGTTGAATCCACTGTCGTCCATGATGTTCCAAGAAGGTTCGTAAAGTACTGTCTTTTCAACGCTCTAGGTAGGATTTTCCCTACCTTATCCGTCCAGCATCGCCCCTTGCAATATGTAAACTCAACGACCGCCAAGTGCCCCCGGGGCAAGCCCAAGGCGCGACATCGCCACAGGCGGCTCTCGAGTCCGCCATGTTTATTGTGGCGTCGGCGGATCGCCAGAGGACAGAATCACGGCAGAGAATCGTCTAACTACTTACAGGGCTGCACGATCTGCGTTTTCTGCCGTCTTGCTGGACCGTGCTGGACCGTGCCGCGAAAGCGGGAAAATCGTACTTGAATGGCGGGACTCCCGCACCGCCGTGCCACCTTCGCCGAGGGTCCTGGAAGCCTCCTAGCGCGCGCGAAGTGGGCCGAAGCGAGGAGTTGGTTTTCCGCCGGATTGACTGGCCAGAAGCGGTTTTTGTCTCGCTCGTGAGCGGGAAAAACCGCTTGCGATTCTCGTTAGCTGTCGCTATCGTCTAGGTGCAGAGTTTTTCAGCGCAGGTGCCCCTTGTCGGGTTACCTGTCCGAATACAAGAGCCCCTTAGAGGCCACGGGTAGCTCCCATCGGCCGGGGTGAATAGGCAGGATGATTCCGCTGCACCTGCGCGACTCTGCAAATGGCCCGGCTCCATGTCCGGGCCAGCCACCAGACCAAGCAGTAGCGGCGGCTGAGGGTCCCCACAACGGGCGAGTGAACGCCGGAACCGCGAGACATTCAACGTCCTCGCGTCTCTCGGCGATCGTCGTCGGGGGATGCGGGAACAGATGGCAAGGAGCCCGCAATGAAGAAGAAGTTCGCCGTCACCCTCACCGTCTTGGGCCTAGTAGCCTTGGTCTCTGCCAACTGCGAAATCCTCGATCCGCCCCAATGGGGTGCGATGGAGGTGCTGGTGACCGACGAGCACGACGAACCCCTCGCCGATGTTGCCGTGGCACGGTGGGATGCCGACCAACGTCGGCGATCCGGAAAGACGGACAAAAATGGCGTATGGGTTGATCGGAATGTCCGAAAGGGCAATTACCGGATCGAGGCCGTGGGTCGGTACACCGAAGACGACCAGCTTGAGCCGGTATCTGCCCGGCCCTCGGCATGCTCCGTGAAAGCCCGCGAGAAAGCACAGTGCAGGCTCATCGTGGAAGGCGGCTAATCCAAGTCCAGCAAGCCTTGACCACCTGCGGTGCCTCCCCAATTGCGGATTCCGACGGATTCCGCAGGCGGTGCTTGGGGATGGTGCAGCACAACACCCAAACTCTTCACCGCTTCTCTCCGGTATTCGCTGGACCTTCTCTACACGCTGGGGCTCGGCGACGCGTTCGTAGAGGATGTGGAGCCGGAAGACGCGGAGAAGCACCGCGGCGCGACGCTGGTGGCCGGCATTTCCTTCCCGCTCGGGCGTTGAGCACCTCGCCAACCTCGCCATCCGTGCAGGGATGGAGGGGTGCGGTGAGTTGGCGGCGTCTCCCGGCCTTGGCCTCGCGTAGCACTCGACGGCCCACGCGACGTTGCCGAGCCCACCTGAATGGGGCTCTTAGGCGGATGCGGACTTAGCTGGCTTGAGGCTCGGATGGTTCTCGGACCGATGCTGGCGGAACTCGCCGACCACGAGCTGTCCGGCGGCACTCTTTCAGCGTCCAAGCCCTTCGGGTCACCGAAGCGTGAGGGGCAGCACGACTCAGACGAGACGAAACGCGGGAGGAAACGCGTAGTTCAGGTTGATCCATCCCATGGCGGAGCCGATCCCAGTGCGCCTCGACAGGGGCACTGGCGGGGATCGGGTCGCCGCTCCGGCTTGCCGGGTACATGGACGGATCGGCATCGCGGATCTCCATTCCGCCGCCGACACCGCTTCGCGAGGCCGGTGAACGGGTTCGCCGGAGGTCTCGCGGGGGTGCTCGGCCACCGCGTTGGCGGCGGCCGACGACGGTGCCCGGACACGCGGCCCACGGGCTCGTTGGGCGCTGCTATTGGAGTTGAGCCGATGGAGTGGACGCCCCCTCCCGACGGCATCGCGATGTGCCAAGATGGTACTGAGCGATCGTTGTCGAACCATCTGAGGGAGGAGGCACCCACATGGAAGAGGTTACCATCATCGGGATCGAT
>MPNE01000063.1 GCA_002238865.1 Gemmatimonadetes bacterium bin94
CGTTGCCTCTCTCCAGCGTTGGAGAGGGCACAGAAGAAATCATATCAGACACCATCAACCCCAAAAACTAATCGTCCGTGAAAGCGGGGCAGGTCCAAACCGGCTCGTCGCGAGAGCCCGTAATTTTCGGCCCGCAACGGTAGGAAAATGGCCGGAAGAGAAGATCGTCACGGCCATCCGGCATGTTCCGCTCAATGACCCCAAGGTCGCTGAGCCACTTCTCAGGTGCCACCACCTTCCTGGCCAACGGGACATGGTCATTGCGTTTCTGGACGGGTTGGGCGTCTCCCACGATCATGGCAAGGTTGATTCGTTGTCGGACATAGACGCGGAGCAACAGGTGGTACGGTCTGCGGCACGCGGGATCGTGCGGGAGTTTGGTTTGCCGGCGGCGGCTACCTACTTGTTGACACTACAGTTCTTTGGTGCTCCCGCAGGCGAGATGGGACGGGCCTGGCTCCAGGAGTTTCTCGAAGCGCCCACCGCGGACACAGGTGTCGGGGCGGTGGTGGACGAATCGGCAGCGACTGGCGACGAGGCTGTCGAGGATCACGGGGAGGACGACCATCCAGAACACGATGATCCCACCCGTCAACCATGGCTCACGACGCTCGACCGCTTGCTGATCTTCGCCGCGGTGCGTACCGCCCAAAGGATAAAGGGGGCGCTCAGCGAAGATGAGCTGGACGACGTGGTCGATGAACTGGTCACGCTGAACGCGCAGCGCCACGAGTCCTACTTTCATGCCGGCTTTCGGGATGTGCTCTTCGATAGGTCGGTCGGCGAAGAATTGCCGGCGTCGAATCCGTCGCGACTACGCTGGTATTGGACCGGTGCAGTCCAAGGATGGGCGAGGCGTGAGAGGTGGGACTGCATTGTTCGCGAACATGCGACCAATCCCGTAATCAAGGAGCTCGGCAACGGGTCGACGCAGGCTTCCGTGGCTGCGGTGCGACACATCGCCGAGGCGCTCCGCAAAGAAGGCCAAACCACCCAGATCGCGCAGCTCGTGAAGGTGCCCGCCCTAATTGGACAACCGGCGCTCTTCAAGCTGCTGCTCGATGCCGCTACCGAGCTCCTGGGGAAGGGTGACGCTGCCAAAGCGCTGCCTCTCTTCGGCCTACTCATGAAGGCCCGCAGGGAGCTCGAGAAGCGGGGTGTGTCCCCGGCCGACAGGATGCTGCTCGACGCCCACCGCCGCATGGCCCACTGTCTTCGGCACCTACACCAGCATCGCCGCGCTCAGACGTTGTTGGGGGATCTGTTGAACCAGGATCCCGATCCGAATATCCATGCCATGGTGCACGCCGACCTGGGGCTCCTGGCTGGCGGCTTTGACGCGTTGGAGGAAGTCGTACTGCCTCTGCGCCACGACGAACTCGCTGGCTTCGTGGACCGGCTCGCCAAGGGGGTCGAGCATTTTCGGCAGTCGGTTGCCATCGATACCGCGTACTCGGCGCACGGCCACTACTGCCTGGGCGTGTTGGCGCTCGGGCGCGCCGTGAACGACGACGAGTTCACGGATGCCGAGCGTCACCTTCAGTTCACGCGCATCCGTTTCTCGGAGACTGCGGACTCCTATTCCAATAGCCTGGTCGAACACGCCAACCTCTACTTCGGTATCGCAAAGGCACAGCAACTTTCGCCGAACAAGCTCGCGCACTCGGCGGATGTGATGACCGGGTCGATGGCCTCCGGCGCGCGCATACCGGACTACATGATCGAGCAGACGATCGTAGCGCTTGCGCTGTCAGAGGAAAAGGAAGACTTGCACCGTGTCGTGAGCGTCATCATCGAGGAGGAGGGCGGTCGTGTCCTCGACGAGTTGGCAAAGTGCGAACCGGCACTCGATCATTGTCCAACACTGTGTGACGCACTCAAGACGCGCGCGCTGCGAAAGGGAAGAACCAGCAGCGCGCAGGCTGGTGATCTGCGCTCGGCGCTCCACGGGTTCCTGAAACAGGACAATCCAGAAGCCGCCGCGGAGGCACTGGATGGACTCGACAAGCTCGCTCAGGACGGCGTCGGGGTGCCGGAGTTCCTTGAGCTGTTGGAGGATCGATCCCGGTACGAGCCGGCCTGGGATTGGGAAGACGCGACCATAGCCCAGGCCAGGTGCCTGGAGGCTCGCGGCAAGTTCCTGGATGCGGTTCATGTCCTGCATGACCTGTTTTACCGTCTGGCGACTCAGGAGCGCGAAGCTGGACTGGACGATGCCGCGGGGGTGCTGGACCGGATTCGCGGATACGGGATTGATCGGGCGTCCTACAGCAACCTGACTGACCGATACAATGCGCTCACTGCGCAGGAGTCCGGGCCAGTGCCGTCACCGGAGGGCGAGCCGGCGCGGGGCGTGAAGGTTCTTGTCGTCGGCGGCGGGGAGCAACAAGCCCGAGCCGAGGACATGGTGCGCCAAAAGCTGCAGGATACCGATCAGCACATCCGCGTGACCTTCATCCAGACGGGATGGAGCGAGAACTGGCGCCGCAAGTTCGGCGAGATTGAAGGCGCGATGGCAAGCCACGACGCGCTCGTCATCATGCGCTTCATGCGGACGCATCTCGGGCGAAGAATCCGCGCAAAGTGGACAGGCGGCCCGTGGCGTTCCTGTTGGGGCGGCGGACACGGCGCAATCGTGGGCGCCGTGACCAGAGCGGCGGCGGCAGTTCACTAATCGAGGACCGGTGGCGGTGAAGGCTGCCAAAGGCCTCCCGCTGATGAGGCTCGGAGGCAGGTGGAATGTCAACCGCGGTTTCCATTATGTGAACTCCAGTTGACATATGGTGGCCGATGGCCGGGCCGCTTGCCCAAGCGCCGCTCGCCCCTCGGACTCGGAAATCGGAACCCTTCTGGCCGAGCGATCCGGCAAGGACGACATCCAGACGATCGGGGACTTCGAGTGCCGAGCGACGTGGCGATCTCGCGGTGGCTGCGCCCGAGCTCGTACTTCAGACGCAGCAGTTCTCGAGTCTTCCGCATGGACAACCTCTTCTTTGGCATCCTCTTGCCTGCCTCGTCTCAGGGGACCTCTGGCGAGGATGGAAGAGGGTGCCGCTACAACAGGTTCTCCAGCGCTCCTACTCGCTCACTCCAAGGTGATCGGAATCAATCGGAATCAGTGATCGAAATCAATCGGAATCCGTCGGAATCCCCGCAAGCTCTCCCGACCAGCCACCAAGGTCGTCCTCCGGCGCATGCACGAGGTCTATGGCCATGAGCGCCGCGCCCGGCTCGCGCAGCTGCTAGATCGCCATCATCGAAGGGTTCGGGAGCTGCCATTGTTGTTATTGTGATAGACCTGCATCTGACGATCCCCTTGACCACCAAAACCCCAACCATGCTCGACCACCCAATCGTAGACGTCGCCCTCGGGCTAATCCTCCTCTACACCGTCCTGAGCCTGTTCGCCTCGGTCGTGAAGGAGTGGATCTCCACGTTCCTCGGGCTCCGAGCGAAGAACCTCGAGAAGGGCATTCAAACCCTGATCGGGGCCGACTACGCCACCAAGCTCTACGGACATCCGCTGGTGAGCACGCTGGCGACCGAGAAGAAGCTCCCGTCTTACATCGGATCGGGAACGTTCGCGTCGGCACTCGTGGACCTGCTCGCCCACGGAGAGGACGACCGGTCCACGGCTGAAACCGAAAACAACGTGGCACAGTTGATCCAAAACGTGAGCGGCGACCCCGTACTCCGACGGGCCCTGCGTGCGTTGAGCAGCACGGGCGCGCAGACGGTGGCCGAGCTTCGGACCGAAATCGCCGCTTGGTTCGACGATGGCATGAACCGCGTCTCCGGCTGGTACCGTAGGCAAACACAGTGGATCATCTTCGCCATCGGAGCGGGCGTCACGCTGTTCGCAAACGCGAGCACGGTCCATGTGGCGCGCGACCTCTGGGAGGACGACGTGTTGCGCTATTCCCTTGCGCAGGAGGCGGTCTCGGTGGCGTCCACGACACCCATTCCCGACTCGGCGCAGGCCACGGAAGCTCTCCTCGCTTCATTCCCCGTGGGATGGGAGGACGAAGACCCGTTCGGCATTAGGGAAGGGGTGCCGGACTGGTCCTGGTGGACCCTGCTCGCGCACCTGATGGGGTGGGTCCTGACCGCTGCGGCCGTTTCACTCGGCGCGCCGTTCTGGTTCGACCTTCTGGGCCGGGTGGCGAAGTTGCGGGGCACGGGGAAGCGGCCAGAGACGGCGGCAGGATAGAACGGAGGGGCATTGGGGGTCTTGGAGCGCGCTGCGGACCGAGCCTGGGGCGACCGTCGCCCAGGTGCTGGACTACTGCACCTACCTCGAGACCCTGTCGGACTCGGAAATCGGAGCTTTTCTGGCCGAACGATCCGGCAAGGACGGCACCGACCGGACCGTGGACTTCACGCAGGATCATCGACGCCGCGCAGACTAGAACTTCCCCGATACTCCAAACATAAACCGCCGTTCGAATTCCTGGATTTCTGCCGGCGGGTCGCTGTCACGGAGGTACTTGAAGGTGAAGTTCAGGCTCAAGCGCTCGGTCAGCTCCTGTTCCAGCCGGACGATTCCGTCCACTAAGTAATCGCGCCACGAGTCGATCCGCGGTTGGAAGAACCAAGTGCCACTCACATTGATTTTCGGGGCAACGGCCATGTCCGTCTTGAAGCGGAAGCTCGCTCGCCAAGTCGTCGAGTGTGGATCGACACCGTCTACCTGGTGTTTCTCATAGGCCGCCAACAGCGCTGTGCTGAACGACGTCTTGGCCATGTCAGACTTGCGCAGAAGTACCCATTTGCCACCGGTCCCCATCCTCGCCCGCCACGTCAGCTTGCGGACTGGGTTCTGCTCAAGATCCGCAAACGAAAACAGCGAAAGAGTCTCGTGTGGTGTCGTGTCGAAACTGACCCTCGCACCCCAGTCCTTCGCGATCAACTCCCCGTTACTCGCGCCGTAGCTACCGTGGACGGACGCCGCCAGCTCATAGTACACGGTGTCCAAACGCTCAAAGCTGAGGCGACCATTAACGACCGCCAAAGAACTGACCCCCGAGACCGCGTTTCCGCTAACCTCGAACTCGACCACGTTCGTGGCAGTTGAGTCGGGCGGATCCTCCTGAGGCTGAAGTGCCTCGATGTCAACGGGCTGCATCAGGATGCCGACCGCCCACAGCAATACGCACCACCAGCAAGCCGACTGAGGGCTGCGGCCCAACACCCGACTGGTGCGCCCGATCCACAATCGACCGGTAGTGGCCCGCGAGGGTCCCTGCCCAGTGTCTACCGGCACCGCGTCTTCCGCGGAGCGTTCCGGCACACAATCGTCAGGCTGCCAGCATCTAGTATAGCCACCGGTCACGTGTCTCTCCTCCAACCTAGGGTCGATCAAGTCACTGCCGTTCCGACAGACTGTTAGGCACAGAATCCTCTCCGACTACGCACGAAAGCCACCTGCTTTTGTCGCTATTGTCTCTGCTTCCCCTGCTGCAGTGCTCCGTAAGCGACCCCACCACCTGCCACACCGCCCCCTGCGAAAGCGATAAGTAGCGTTCCAAGTTCCTCCACGAGATCCATTAGCTTTTCGATTAGCGGGACCGTAGTCTCTATCTTTTCGGCACCCGCAAATGCGAAAGTCAAGACGATTATCACCGAAGCCATACAAATCAGGAATGTCATAACGATCTTCACGATTCCCGGTCCCAGCTGCCGCTTGCCATCTGTTCGTACAACGGTCATTCGCTAACCTTCTTTCGGGATGGGGCGGCGCTAGATTCTCCGATGGCTGTTCGACAGGGGCAATCGGATGACGCCACCCGTTCGTTGACTACGTAGGCCTAACACCACAGACGCATGTTGGTAACTGTTCCGCGAGGAATCGTAGCGGAACGCTAGGCGAATTGGTAGTCCGAGCGATCATCGAGACTGGGTGCATTTTTGGTCCGATTGCAGATTCGGCTTCACGCACCGAGTGGACGGGCCCAACCACCGGTTTCGGAAAAGGCAAATGCCAAGGGACTCCCGTCAGCAGATCGCGCGTCCGGCGGAGCCTCTTGATCGTCCTCGGCCAGTACCGGCGCCAGCAGTGCCAGGACGCCAATCTCAGGCGCGTCACCCGGTCGTCGGGAGCCCGGTCGCGAGGTTGCGCAACTCCCACGAGATAGCGTATGGTGTCAATGGCCACCGAAAAGTGCACACTTCTGGCCATTGAAAAGTGCACACTTTCCGGGAGCTCACGCGAAGGGAGTAAAGCGACCGGAGCGGGGGCTCCCGGGTGAGTCCAGACACCCATCATGACCCTGGTCCCGCGTGCTCGGCGTGCTCGGCCGAGACTGCCCGGGAGGCGGTCGGGTGGATGGCCTTGGAGAGCTGAACGTGGCGGCGCATCCGGTAGCTGTTGCCCCGGATGTTGACCATGTGGCAGCGGTGGAGCAGCCGGTCCAGGAGTGCGGTGGCCATGACCTCGTCGTGCAGGATCTCTCCCCACTGCTCGAAGCCCTTGTTCGAGGTGACGACGGTCGAGGCATGCTCGTAGCGGCGGTTGACGAGCTGGAAGAACAGGATGGCGCCGCTGCGGGTGACCCGACCGGAGCGGGGCGGACGTGGAGTTTCTGGTGGGCGCCCATCGCAGGGTCTCTCCATCGCCGGAGCGCTCGGTTGGCATGGCCCGGGCCGCCGTCGGGTCGATCGCCTTGGAGAGTTCGGCGTGGCGTCGCATCCGGTAGCTGGTGCCCCGGATGTGGACGATGTGGCAGCGGTGGAGCAGGGCGGCGGCCATGACCTCGTCGTGCAGGATGTCGCCCCAGCGCGCGAAGGCCTGGTTCGAGGTGTACCGGTCCCGGTTCCCTGGACAATCGGACCGCTCGAACGCCAGGGCCCCCCTTTCGCCTGAGCCAAGCTAGCCGGGCACGGTCAGGGGTAGCCATCGCAGGGGAAGGCGTGCGCTCCGGTCGCGCTTGAGCAGGTCGCGGCGCATCACGCGTTCCCGTGCGACTTCGGCCACACGATGGCGCTTTCGCCGGACTCGGCCCTAAAGTGCATCGTCTCACGAAAACCGGTTATCGCGGGATTCTCTCCGAATTTCGCTGTCCACGCCGCGTGACCCGTTGGTGTCAGCCCTCCTGTGAGTCCTGCCATCGCACACTCGTCGATGATCACTCTGGCCGCTCTTTCGAGATCGCTAACTCTCTCATAGTGCAGGCCGCGCTCGGCTGCCTCCTTCATGCTTGCGGAGTTCTCGAAGTACCGCCAATCGCCGAAGATCTCTCTCGACTCCCGCAACACGTCACCGATCGCAGCGTCATCTCCTCTCATCCGTGCCCGGCTGTCTTCGGGGAGATCGTCGTACAAAGCCCGTAGGTCGTGAGTCATTCGAGCCCGATTGTTGCGGGTCATGAGGATCGCCTTCAGGGCGACCTCACAGGAGAACGCTGCGGTCAAAGTGCGCATCAAGAGCACGCCCGCCCTTTCCGACCACGTTGCAGGCGCCGTGCGAGGCACGCCTTCGGCCTCCGTGCTTATGTGTATTCCTGTTTCGTCCAGTCTCTCGATTTGCCACTTCACCGGCCCGGCAAGCTCCACCTCGTCCCATCGGTTGATCGCTGTCTCCCGCGGAAGGCTCCGAGCAGCCGCGGCCAGGAGCTTGCCCTGCAAATAGAGATAGCCGGCTTCGCCCGCAGGGACATTGTAGCGCGTGAGCCAGCGCACGCGATGCTCCCTGCTCGGAAGCTTGAGCGCTGCTCGGATCCGTGCGTCCATACCCGCCTTGTCGCGAGGCATATCGGGGATGATCTTCGCCACGAACTTCGCGTCTGGCCGGTACTTGGCCGGTCGTCCCAGGCTTACCTTCGCGAGGTTGCGTGCCAATTCCTGCTCGATCTCCTTCCACTCATTCGCCGCCTCTCGTCCCGCCAGTCGGTTCGCGCATAGGCCGCATTCGATCACCGTGACCTCGCCGCCCTCGCAGTCCGGCTGGCGCACGTTCCCCCAACACTCCGTGCATCGCCCCTCGACTGTCGGGACTGCGAGCCGCTCATCTGCCATTCGTTCTCATCCTGTTCGTGTTGTCCTTGAATTGAACTAACGGGAGGCCCGTCTCCACCGGTGCCGTCAGGCCCCGCATTCACGGACCGACGCCGCGATCCGGCTCGGGCGTGTGGGTGAAGGAGCCCTCGAATCACGCCGTCGGCGCGCTCTTGCGGCCACCGGCGACGATCCGAGAATTGTAGCGCTTGGATTACGAGCCCGGGGGCAACCACCGCAAGATCGCCACGTCGCTCGGCTTCTCCTATCAGATAGTGACTCTAACATTCGTTCTGGTGTCGGGTCCCCCCAGCTGCGTAGAGCTGCTCCACGCGGGCCCGAAGTTCCCGGTGGTGGACCGGAGCACCGGGGAGGCGCGCGACGTCATGGTCTTCGTGGCGTTTTCGGCGCCTCGAACTACACCTTCGGCGGGCAGGCCATCTTCGGGGGTGATTCATACCCACCTCACCCCCGAAACCGTTTCTCCCTATGCCACACCAGGTGCTCCCGTCCCGGCCGATGCTCCGAACTCTCTGGAACCCACAGCTTCGTCTCTTTGAGCTCGTAGTAGTGCTCCCCGTCGTCGAAGTCCGTGTGGATGTGGTCGCTTACCTCGAAATGGTAGTCCGGTGTGACCGTCACGTAGCCGGCATCGAACAGCTTGTGGATATCGGAGCGCAGCAGCAGCCCGTTCCTGACATAGTGCCGCGGCTCTTCCTTGAAGGGTCGGATGTGAGCCGCCTCGAGCGCCGTAAACGCCTTCTCGCGCGTTACAGCGCACTGCCGCCCGTACACGTCGGCAACGACGGTCCGGAAGATCCCCTGCCCGACTCGGGGCTTCACGGGGACCGGATCGCCGTAGCCGCCGGGTAGATCTAGCCAGCCAGCCGGCCTGGGCTCCGAGACGATGGTTCCGCGCAGACGATCGAATACCTGCGTCCACAGCGTCCGTCCGATCTCAGCTCGCAGGTCGTATCCCTTCCCGCGCTGCGTTGACCGGGCCCAGTTCTCAGGCTGTGGAATCCAGTCCTTCTCTTCCCAGAAGAAAGGCTCGGCAAGGAGGATGCAGCCAATCGTGTAGTCCTCCCACGGCCGCGGATGGTCTCTGCGAAGTCGAGCCGTCCGCTTCCGGATCTCCGCCAGACTGGACGCGCCGTTCTTCTCGCCGAACGCCTGCCAGGCGAGGCTTATCGGAAGTTCCGAGTAGTGCTCGAAGAACCCCCCGCCCACGATCGCGTTGTCCGGACTCTTGAGCTTGAACAACAGGGGCTGGCCTCGGTCGAGCACGCCGAACCGGCCACCCCATTTCCTCGGGGTCCAGAAGTTGACCTGCTGCACGCGTCCGCGGCGAGAAAGGATCCTCAGGTGTTCGAACCATCCCTTGTCGGTGACCGCGATGTATGCCTTCACGGACGACTCCCTGGCGGCGAGGCCACGAAGATGGTTGGCGTGATGTGCTCCCGGAATCCATGTGAATCGGGGCGGAATCGCCTGCTCGGGTGGCAAATGTCAACTGAAGTGTACTTTAGGTAAAGTAACGTTGACATTCTTTGCGGGTTTGTCGTGCGACAGATGCTGGGGGCAAGAAGCCCGCAGCCTGATGGTGCAATCTCCTCCGAGTTCCGGGATCCCGAAAAGCAGCCCGTTGCCCGTCCTCCCGTTCAGAAGCACCGGCTGCCTGGGCGCCGAACCAAGCCGTCGTGCGTGGAGTGGCCGAAAGGGCCAGCTCGTCACGTCGGCGGCACGCCCGCTCGCGGGGCCAGTCGATTCCGCCGTCCACATACCTCCCGGCCCACTTCCTCAAACCGTGCTTACCCGATTCTGCCTTGCGACAGCCCGGCGACCAACGGTACGATTAGAACTTCAGCTGTCCCCTACCCAGCACGACTGGTGCAGAGCCACTTCTGAATGGGCTGCCAGAAGACACCCATTGGGCCGGAGTGCGACATGAACCTCGACGTGGTGGAATCGCAGATTCGCGGGTTGCGACGCGCGGCGGATGACCTTGACGCCGAGTTTGACCGCCTCATACAACCGGGGACCAAACTACCGTCCACACCCGACGATAAGGACAGATTCACTGCTTCTGTCTTGGTGATGCCAATCCTGCGCGCTCTGGCTGCGGAACTCGCGCTGAAGGCGATCTCGTTCAAGCGATCTGGTAGTTTTGAGCGGTGGCACGATCTTCGTGATCTGTACGACGATCTGGACAACGACACTCGGAATCTGATCGAGCAGAAGGCCATAGGTTACCAGAAGACGAAAGCTCATCGAGTGGATCCCGTCCCTGTCACCCTCACGAGTCACAGGACGGATTTCGTCAACTGGCGATACGCCGGGGAGAACAAGCCCCTCAACGCTAACCCAAACGACCTGGACGATGCGGTGGAGATCCTAATGGCGGTCTATGGCGACATCAAACGGAAGTAGGACCCCAAGGCCCCGAGCGTGGCGGGGAAGGATTCGAGCGATGACCCTCTGATGTTGACATCACAATGTGACACCGCCATACAATGAGATGCAAGCACCGGGAACACACTTGAACGATCTCCGCCACCGGGTCGACGGCAACATCCCGAGGTGGCAGATTGAGGCGCTGCTGATGACGATTACGATCCACGGAGGAAAGGGGTCAACGCCCCGCCGCGAACTTCACCGGAGCGCGGGTTGTCTGGGGTGCGAAGGGGCGGAGTCCCTCGCCGGCCCCGCCAGGGGATGCGCCACGCTTGGCCCTCACGGAGTATCTTGCTCCAGATCAGTTGTTGAGGACCCGCAGGAGCTACCGATGCCCCCTGTCCCCCGGACTCGCCACCGTACGGTATTGAACGCCGCGAGTCACCGCGCAACGCGTCGGCCGTCTGGGTACCATCCCTCATCTGGAGTACCGAGTCTCATGGCCTTTGACACCAGAAGGAGGGAATCCGTATGCTCTACGGTAGGACGACGCACCGACAGGTCCCTCCTGCTTTCAGATCACACTCCGAACCCCTCCAAGAGACAATGACCTCATACCGCCCGACCGCACTGGCCCTCTTGGGAGTGGTCTTCTTGATGTTCGCTGGATGCGCGACTCCCTATCAGCGATACGGCGCCGCGGGTGGATTCCAAGATGTCCGACTTGCTCCCGATTTGTTTCGGGTCGTGTTTCTTGCAAATGCGTTTACAGGTGCGCAGCAGGCTTACGATTACGCGCTACTGAGAGGTGCCGATCTCGCCATCACTCATGGCTTTACACATATAGCGCTCGTCGATCAGAACAGCAGCCAGAGTCAGATGGTATACTACAATGAGTTTCTCCAATCAAATCAGTATTTCTACAAGCCTGGCACTACCTTACTCATTCGAGCTTTCTGTGGACCTCCCAACGGCGTGTATTCATTGGATGCTGGCTTTGTCGCCGACGAGCTGCGGCGCTCCTATGGAATCACCACCACGCCTCCCGATTCCGTTACCGTTGATCGCCGTTCGGTACGCAACTGTCACCAGGTACGCGCTGGCCTTGAGTCGTCGCCAGACGACGAAACCACCGGAACGACGACCGGCTCCGGGTTCTATGTAACTCGTTCTGGACATATCCTGACGAACGCCCATGCGGTGGAGCAGTGCAGAGAGATACGTGTCTTCCCAACGGGTGTCGCAGAAATACTAGCACTCGACCACGAAAGCGACTTGGCACTCCTCTTGATCGACACCGATGAGGGTACTGTTCCAGCAGTGTTTAGAGAAGGGCGGGGCATCAGAACTGGGGCCAGCGTAATCGTAGTTGGTTTTCCCCTTCAAGGACTCGTTTCGTCTGGGCCCAACATCACTGACGGCATCGTCAGCGCAACTGCAGGATTGGGAGACGATCGGCGCATGTTTCAAATGACTGCTCCGGTCCAACCGGGTAGTAGTGGTGGACCTGTCCTGGACGCAACGGGCAGCGTCGTGGGAGTCGCAACCGCGACGCTGGATGCGATTGCTGTTGCACGTGCCACTGGGACCATCCCGCAGAACGTGAATTTCGCAGTAAACGCGGGAACAGTGCGCGCTTTTCTCGATGCGGAACAGGTACCGTATGATACGGCCGCACCCGACAGGACGCTGTCGACCGAGATTGTCGCGGCGAGGGCACAGGCGTTTACGGTGCGTATAGAATGTCGCGGTTGACTACTCGTAGCGCCCGAGTCGATCTGTGAGTACGACACCGCGGCTCTCGATCCAGATCGCCACGATCCTCCCCTTGAGTTCGGCGTCGCGCCGCGCCCGCTCCGAGAACGGACGGTGCAACCAGTCGCAGCCGTCGCTTCTTGTCATGACAATAATGCCCCCGATTTCTCTGGACAGTAGTTTAGCCATCCAGCCGGGGTCCAAGGGAGAGGAGGCACACGGGATGGTCTCGGAGATCGGAAGAGCAGGACCAGGCGAGGAGCCGCGGACGGCCGGAAGGTCCTGCCGAAGCGGTGGAGCGCGTAGCGGAAGGCCGAGGTGGTGTTGCGGCTGCTGCGCGGTGAGGAGATCGGCGAGGTGAGCCGGGAGGTTCGGGTTGCGCCGCCGGAGCTGGAGCGGTGGCGGCGGGAGTTCCTGGACGGTGGCCAGCAAGGGCTGAAGAAGAAGAATCGGCCGGGAGGGGAGCTGATGCGGACCCGGGCGAAGCTGGGGGAGATGACGATGCGGGTCGAGTTGCAGGGGGAGCTTCTCGAAAAAAGGGGGTACGGGGACGAGCTGCGAAAGCTCTTGAGGCGCTTGGACGGGTGAGTCCGGCGACGAACCATCCTCGCCTCCCAACTCCCCGTCGAGCACTGGCACGACGTTGTCGGTGACCCCACCTTCGGAGACGCCATCCTCGACCGCCTGCTCAACAACGCGCACCGCATCACCCTCAAGGGTGGCTCCATGAGGCGGCTGTACGACTCAACCAAGGAGGCCCCAAGCCCCACCGATCACACCTGATCCATCCATGTTCCAGCACCCCTTCAGGATCACCGTTCAACCCGGACGCCTTGGCTCGGAATCGGTGGACGCCTTGGCCCGGAACAGCCGGACGCCTTCGCCCGGAATGGGTGGACGACTTCGTCGGATTACGGCACGCGCGTCGGCGCGTGCATTTCCGCGGGGATCGAAGGGGTGCGGCAGCACCCCTCGCCAGAGCGCGAGTGTCTTATGAGTATGCTGGCTGCCATGCGTTGAGCCACATCGACCGCCACTACTAGCCACACTTGGCACCGACCCTCGCGTTCCGGTTATCATGGCGTACTGAGCGGAGACCATCGTTCCCTGCTTTCTGTGAGGAACCATGCCCCGAATCGAGATTGACCGTTTGAAACAGATCCTCCTCACACTTGAGGACTCCTATCCTGATTGGCGTGGGGTCGACCTGGGGATCGAAGATGATCGGCTCCGAAGCTATTACGTTGACTTCCTGCACAAGGATGGGTTGGTGGAAGCGAAGAACTGGGGATTCGACCAGACGGGAGACGACTGGAAAGCGACGGGTCTGACTCCTGATGGCCACCGGATGGCCGAAGCACTTCGGGCGGCTCCTGCGGACTGGCGCGAGCGAGCCATGCGGTTGGTGAAGGCCGAAGGACGGTCGCTAACGTGGGAAATGGCGAAGAAGTATCTCTGGCAGCTAATGGGTCAGTAGCTGCTCGCTCAGGATGATACCGGTAGCCTACTGCGCATACTTCACAAAGGGGGAACCTTATGCGGGAGAAAAGGGGGCGGCCGGTGGACCGCTTTCGGACGCTATCGGCGGCGGTCGCCGCGCTGGCGATGGCGGGCTGCGAAGCCGCCGCGTGGGCGGCGGCGGACAGCGCGGTGGACGCGGCGATGGTCGTGGCGGGAGAGGCCCACGCCTTGGCGACCCGCGTGGCAAGTGACGCGGAGGTGGATGACGGGGACTCGCAGGCGGAACGCGCGTTCGATGCGGCGGACGCGGCCCGGGCGGCGCAGGCGGAAGCGCGGGCGTGGACGGAGCGCGATTCGGTGGACCCGGCGTTGCTGGCGGAGGCTTTTCGCATAACGGACGCGGCGTGGCGACAAGCCGTAACGGCGGCGGCAGAAGCAGCGGCGGTGTGGGACGTAGCGTTGTCGGTTGGAGACCGCCGAGGCTACGCGGTGGCCGTGGACTTGGCGGCGCTCGTGACAGCGGACAGTGCTTGGGTATGGCGCGCGGCGTGGAGCGCGGCGCTGTTGGAGGCCAACACGTGGGACAGCGTCCCTTCTGTTGCGGAGTGGTGGCTGCCCCTCGAAGTGGAAGCGGCCGACTCGCTCGCGCGCTTCTTACAGCCGTGGGCGGCGGCGGACAGTGCGGCGGCAGTGCGGGTGTTCGCCGAGTGGGCGGCGCGCGATTCGCTGGTGGAAGCAGCCTACGACGCGGCAGAAGCGACGATGGACGGCGCGGCGGTGGCGGCTTACGACGCGGCGCTGGAACGCTTCCACGCGACAGAGAAGGACGCGGCGGACAGCGCGGCGGAGAGAGCGGGGGAACGTGCACGGCAGGCTTTCTTCGATGCAGGGGAAGCGGCTTACGACGCTGCTTGGGAAGCGCGACGGCGAACACGGCCCGGTACGGCGGCGCGCGAGGCGGCAGTGGCGGCCACCGAAAGTGCGAGCGAGGCGCGCTGGGACGTGGTAGCGGCGTTGGAAGCGGGGGCAGCGGCAGAACGAGCGCACGGAGGCGGAGCGTACTACGCGGCGCTGCGGGCGCGGGACATGGTGCGGGACGCGGCAGAAGCGACGAAGGACAGCGCGGCGGTGGCGGCCTACGAAGAGGCCTTGGAGGCGCTGGATCCGTGGTCGGGCGTGGAGCCGGGCACGAAGGTGCGGCTTGCTGCGATGAAGGCGCGAGAAGCTGTGGATGCAGTGAACGCGGCGGCGGCGGCGTGGGCGGCGGTTCCCAGACAAGGGGCGACCAAGTGAGCGACTGGCGCACCTGTACCGATTGAGGCGGGCTGTATCGCCCATCCAGGTCGTGCCCCCGCCAGAAGCTCTCCATGAGTGGGGCGAAGGCTTAGATGGCCAGCCGCCCTGCCGGCCGCGCCGGTCCCGTGCGCTAGGAACCTAATGTGCATCGGAGTCCGGGTGCGCATTCCGGCGATGCCGACCACCGATTCCGGCAAGCCGATCGCAGATTCCGGGCCATGCCGATCACCGTGGAGGAGGGGAGGTCCATAGGGGCGCTGAGGCTCGGGGTTGAGGGTTGAAGT
>MPNE01000015.1 GCA_002238865.1 Gemmatimonadetes bacterium bin94
CTCCGGCCTGCTCGCTTCGTCCGGGTCGCTCGTTGCCTCTCTCCAGCGTTGGAGAGGGCACAGAAGAAATCATATCAGACACCATCAACCCCAAAAACTAATCGTCCGTGAAAGCGGGGCAGGTCCAGTCGGGTGCTCATGGATAGTCTCCTCTTTTCGTGATGAGTACTTGGGAAGCGGGTCAAAGGTACACCACCTCGGCCTTTTCCCGCAAGTAACTATGGACAGCGTTGTCCCCAGGAAAATGAAGCCGGCACCCGCCTTCATGGAAGGCAAGTCAGCCAGCGGACTCAGGCCGCGGGTTGATGACGCCCTCGGGGCCGGAAAGGACATCAGCCGGGGCTCGCGCCTTCGGCGGGGCCTGCTCCCTGCGATCCCCAAGAACCTCCCCGACGGCGAGCGGGTGCAGCGGCGTGGGCTGTCGCTGCGTGACGTGGTTGGCTCACACGCTTGGAAAACCTCGGCGCGGCGCTTCAACGGGGCCGCACCGCTGCCCGGACGACATGGCTTCCCGTGACGAGGACGAGGTGGGCTTACGGACCATTTGGCGAAGAGGAGGCGCGGGCGCGGGAGTCCCGCTATTCAACTCCATTTTTCCCGCTTTCGGGGCACGGTCCAGCAAGGTCCAGTACAACGGCAGGAAACGCAGATCGTGCAGTCCTGTAATTAGTTAGACGATCCTCTGCCGTGATTCTGGCCTCGGGCGATCCGCTGGGCGGGCAACAATCTGGCGCTCCGAAGCCGCACGCTCAGTTCGCTGCGACGCAGCTTGAGAAGCAAGAGCGCGGGGAAGGGAAGCACGCTGCGGCAGGCGGAGGCCAGTGCACTCTGCGAGGCGGTCGAGCGCTATAGCGGTGCCTTTCACGGCGACGAAACGCGGTGTCGGAAACGCTTTTCCGACTATGAGAAGGCTGGCGAGACGGAAGCGATCCTCCCGAACGACGTTCAGCTCTTCAGCGACCGTCAACTGAATTGCGCGGAGGAGATCAACGCCCGCGGCCATCCCTACAACTTCGTACCGTCCCGGCTCGATCCGGACGCTGAGATCGAGTGGTCGCCCGTGTGGTCGCTCACGCAGGGGCGGCACCGGTACCTTCCCACCTCGCTGCTGTACGGCATGAAGGATGAGGAAGGACGAGGGCCCGTCTTCAAGGCGGATTCGAACGGGTGCGCGGCGGGCAATACGCTCGAGGAAGCGATTCTGCAAGGGTTCTACGAACTCGTCGAGCGCGACGCCTTTGCGATCTGGTGGTACAACCGGCTGAGCTTGCCGGAGGTGGATCTGGCGAGCTTCGACGACGACTACCTGGCGTCCGCGCACGAGTACTACAGCCGCCGGCAGCGCGAGATATGGGTGCTGGACGCGACCAGCGATTTCGGCATTCCGGTCTTTGTGGCCATCTCACGCAGGGCCGACAAGAAGGCCGAAGACATCCTCTACGGGGCCGGTGCGCACATGGATCCGCACGTCGCGGCCCTGCGCGCGGTATGCGAGTTGAACCAGTGCCTGCAATGGATACAGGGACCGGCGGGACAAGGCTCCGGCTCTGCCGTCAGCGATCCGATGACGAAGTGGTGGTGGCGGAACGGAAGGCTGGCGGACCATCCCTACCTGGCGCCGGTGCCCGGCGCGATGCGCAGCAAGTCGGACTATCCCGCTGCGGGCACCACGGACACGCGGGAGGACGTGGAACACTGTCGTGCGCTCGTCGAGGCCCGGGGCATGGAGTTTCTGGTACTCGACCAGACGCGGCCCGACATCGGCATGCCTGTAGTGCGGGTCATCGTCCCGGGCATGCGCCACTTCTGGGAACGCTTCGCATCCGGGCGACTGTACGACGTGCCGGTCTCGATGGGTTGGCGGGACAGTCCCGTTGGGGAGGAGCAACTCAACCCCGTTCCGGTCATCGCCTGAGCGACACCGCAAAGGAACAGAATCATGAACCTTCTGGCATCTCGCGCCGGCGTCGAGAAGCACATGCTGGCCCAGGCAGATTCGGTCGGCGAACTGCTTGAACAGTTCAGGAATCGGATTCCTCCCGCGCTGATCAACGGCCGGGGGTGGGAGACGTTGCTGGAAAGAGCGCGCACGCTACCCGTGAGCCTGGCAACCACCGGTTTCGGGTTCGAGTTGCCGCTGCACGAAACCGAACCGAGGGCTGATCTGGGCCTCGGGCTGTTCGAGGGAAGCCTGTCGGCGGCGCACTTCGAAGATTGGTGCCGGTCGCAACCCGAGGATCCGTCGCAGACCGCGCTCGTTCAGCTTCTGCGCGAGATGGGTCGGCGCGGGTCAGCGCTTCGGCGCGTGGCCGGCACGAAGGTACTGCTCGAATACGACATCGATCCCGCACACCAGGGCGCGCCCCCGGATCCGGGTATCTTCCTCTACCCCGCGGCCGACGCGCTGTCCGCTGAGGGCCCCGATCCCGGAGATCTTGGCGTCGTCGCTGACGCGCTCGTCGCCGCCAGCGGCTGGCAACCTGACGTTGCTGAACGCCGACGGGCCGAACGGTTGTTTCTGGCCATGCCGCGAGGCACGCATATCGGAGCGGTGGGTGCCTTTCCGGCGCGCAACAGGGGGTTGCGCGTGGCGATCATGGGCTTCAGGAAAACGCGCGAACTCACGACGTTTCTGGACCGGATCGACTGGCCCGGACGGCACTCGGCAGTAGCTCCGTTCGTGTCGAAAATGGAGGAGCGCGACGCCTTCGCCTACCTGGCGGCCAGCCTCGACATTCAGGCGGGAGGACTGGGACCCGGACTAGGCGTGAGCTTCTACGCCACGGACACCCCGTGGCCGACGAACATCGATCCCTGGATGGGCCTCATCGACGGTCTCCGCGAGCAGGATCTCGGCGTTCGGCCGAAGCTGTCCGCGCTCGCGACTTCGTGTGCGGGCGCGGAAATGATGTTCGGCCGCAGGGGAATGCTGTTCGTCGCCAGGGGCATTCACCATATCAAGATGTCCCTGGTAGGCGAGCGCGTCGAGCAGGTCAAGGCCTACGTGTTCTTCCTGGTGTTCCCCCCAGGGCAGGGCTGATCCTGCGGGACGGCAGCGACCGCCGATAGCGGCCGCCGCACGCCCCTTGCAGCGATCGGGTCAGCCGCAGCAGCAGAGACCGGCGGAGATCGCCTCCAGCCTCTCCTCGTCCAATTCGATATTGGGGCCGGGGGGCAGCGCGAGGTGGAGGACGTTTCCGTCGCTCTCGTGCACCTGAATGTTGATGTGGTCGGGCACCACGATGTCGAACTCCTGGCGGATCGTGGCGTTCGGGTCCGCAACGAGCTGGGCCCGGAACTCTTCATCCGCGGTTGCTTTCGCCATCAGGTGGCGCTGCATCTCTTCGCCGGTCTGCATTGCAGATTGCACGTTCATCTTCCGTCGCTCCTGTCTGGTGAACACTCTTGCTGGGGTATACTCGCAAACAGTATAGTCAAGGTTAAGATCCAGGTTGACACGACGCAACTCCTGGCGGGCCGAAACCACGGATGCCCACGGACAACGGTGGCCGGCTGCGCCGGCCGTAGCGCGACGGAGAGAACCCCCACTTGTTCAACAACCCGTTTCGCGAGCAAGCAGTCGCCGCGAGCGCCAACCGACAGCAACTCGACCGTCTGCTCCGCGTCACGGCCCCGCACGAACGCATCGTGCTGGCCGCCGTCGGACTGATTCTGGCCGGCCTCGGAAGCTGGATCGTTTTCGGCAGCATCGCACGGGACCTGAGCCTCGAAGGCGCGCTGCTTGCGCCGGGGCAGCGCCACGAGGTGGTGGCCACGGAACCCGGATACTTCATGGAATTCCTGGTCGAGCCCGGTGACCGCGTCGAACCCGGAACGGCGATAGCGCGCCAGAGCGTCCCCGAACTGGCGGGGGAAACCGCCGTCCTCCGCGACCGGGTGGCGCGGTTGGAACTGGACGTCGAGCAAGCCGCCGGCGACGCCGGAAACACCCGCGCGCTGCTCGCCGCGGCCCGAGTCGCGCTCTCGCAGATCGAAGCGCAGCGCGCAGCGCGGGAGCTCATCGTCAGTCCGCTCGCCGGCGAGGTCCTGGCTCTGCGTTCCTCCCCGGGGGACTACCTTCTGGCCGGTGCCGCCGTCGCCCTGCTCCGGGATGCCGAAGATCGCAGACTCCAGGCCACTCTTCATGTCGCCCCGCGTGTAGCGCGACGCCTGCGCCGCGGCATGCAAGCGTCGGTCGACGTCCAGCTGCCCGGCGGCTCAACGCAGCGGCTGGAAGGGACGGTCAGTGCCGTCGCAGCCGGCCCGTCGCCGGTCTCGCTCTCCGAGTTGCAGCCGCTGGCCGCTGCATCCGCACTGCGAGTCGACATCGATCTCCAACCGGCGCCTGACCTGGTCCTCCCGGATGGGACGCCATGCCGGGTTCGTATTGTCCTCGGGCGCTACTCGCCGGCTTCGCTCCTCCTCGGCCTCGGGTCGTCCTGAAATAGTGTCGCGCGGTCGCCAGACCCCCTCCGCCGTACGCCGTCGGCGGCTAGTGACGCCACTCCTCCTGCAGACCCATGCAACCGAGTGCGGCGCAGCCTGCCTCGGCAGCGTCCTGGCCCATTTCGGCAAATGGGTGCCTTTGACCGAGCTGCGCAGCACGTGTGAAGTCGGTCGCGACGGGTCCACAGCCGCCGGACTGAAGCGAGCCGCCGAGCACTACGGCCTCGAGTGTTCGGGTTGGAGCGTGCAGGTGAATCGGCTCAAGCAGATGCCGCTTCCGATGATTCTATTCTGGGAATTCAACCATTTCGTGATCCTGGAAGGGTTCGACCGCAAGTGGTTCTACCTGAACGATCCAGCGACGGGCCATCGCAAGCTGTCCGCGGAGGAGTTCGACGCGGGATTCACGGGGGTCGCACTGAAGTTGAATCCTGGTCGAGGGTTCCAACCCGGAGGAAATCCCTCCGGCCTGTTGCGGCGCCTCCCGGAGTGGCTGAGCGGTGCCTGGGGCGGGCTGGCGTGGGCCATCGTCTGCGGACTGATACTGGCTGTTCTGGCTCTGACGGTGCCATTCACGGCCGGCCTGTTTGTGGACGGCGCAACTGGCGACGGCGAGCCATGGCGGTTCCTGCTGGCCGGGGCGCTGGCGGGCGCTGCGGTCCTCGTGTATGGCCTTGCCTGGCTGAAGCAGCGGGTTCTGCAACGCCTGGCGGTTCGTGTTTCGATCATTCTCGGCAACCGTTGCGTATCGCGACTACTGCGGCTTCCGGTGGACTACTTCAGCCACCGATTGGTGGGCGAGCTGACCGCGCGCATCCAGTCCGTCGACAGGATTGGGAGCGTTCTGTCGGAGCGTTTTCTCGGCGTATTGATCGATGTCGCCATGAGCGCGGTATTCCTGGCCGTCATGGTGGCGTACGACCTGCCGCTCGCGCTGACCATCCTGACACTTGCACTGTCCAACGCGTTGCTCCTGGGGCTGATCGTGCGCGCACGATCCGACAAGGCCAGCGCCCTGCGCCGCGAGCAGGGGTTGCTGGCGGGCATCACTACGGTAATGCTCCACCAGGCGGACAACCTGCGCATGGCGGCTGCGGAAGACCGCATGTTCGCCCGCTGGGGCGGCCATCAGGCCCGCGAGTTGGCGGCGCGGCGGCATTACACCGAGATGAGCAACCTGATCGCATCCGGGCCCGCCCTGTTCGCGATACTCGGCAGTGCCGCGGTGCTGGCTTTCGGTGCGCCAAAGGTCATGTCCGGCGAATGGACGCTGGGCGCGCTGCTCGCGTTCTACCTGGTGGCGACCATGTTTCTCGAACCCACCGGGCGCTTCGTCGAATTCGCCCACGAGCGCCAGACGCTCCTGACCGACATGCAGCGCCTGGACGACATCACGGAAACACCGGTCGATCCGGGACTGACGCGCCAGGCCGGGACATCGCGGGCGATTGCCACCTTCAACGGGCGCCTGCGGTTGACCGGGCACGTGGAGCTGCGCGGTCTGACTTTCGGCTACGACAGGAACCGCCCCCCGCTGATCAGGGACTTCAGCCTGGTCTTCAAGCCCGGGCAGCGCGTCGCCGTGGTCGGTCCGACCGGGTCGGGCAAGTCGACCCTGTCCCGCCTGGTCGCGGGCATCGTGCATCCCTGGTCGGGGGAGATTCTCTTCGACGGCCGGCCTCGGCACGAGATTCCCGACGAGGTGCTGTCGCGCTCCCTGTCGATGGTGGACCAGCGCGTCGTCCTCTTCTCCGGCACCGTGCGCGACAACCTGACGCTGTGGAACCCCGCCGTTCTCGACGATGATGTTGTCGCTGCGGCTCGCGACGCGGGTATCCACGACGAGATCCTCGGCCGGCCGCTCGGCTATGCGACACCGGTTGACGAAGGCGGGAGCAATTTCAGCGGCGGACAGCGGCAGCGTCTGGAAATAGCCCGCGCGCTGGCCGGGAACCCGACCGTGTTGATTCTCGACGAGGCGACGAGCGCTCTGGACACCGTGACGGAGGCGCAGGTCGACGATGCGCTGCGCCGCCGGGGAGTCAGTTGCCTGGTCGTCGCGCACCGGCTCAGCACGATTCGCGACTGCGACGAAATCATTGTGATCGACGAGGGCACGGACGTGCAGCGCGGCACCCACGATGAGCTGATATCGGACACGAACGGGATGTACCATCGCCTCGTGCGGGCGGAGCTGGGCGGATGATCGCGCCGGAGAGCCGCACGCTCGGCCAGATTGCTGACGAATGGGGAACAGCGGTACCGTGCGCCGGTAACCTGCCCGTGGATATCGGCAATCCCGAATTTGCCTGGTTCATCGAATCCGGCGCAGTCGACCTTTTCCTGGTCGAACGGCAGGACGGTGTAGAGCAATCCGCACCGCAGCACATGCTGCGCGCCGACTCGGGCCGCCTCTTGCCGGGTACCGCGCCACAGGACGACGTGACTTCCCTGGGGGTGATCGCCAAGGGGCTGCCCGGCACCGTGCTGCGGCGCCTTCCCGCCGCGCGGCTTGGCGCGGTTCGCCGCTCGGAGCTGGCGGAACAGGTCGACGCGTGGCTCGTGGACATCTCGGCGATGCTGGTTCGGGACGTTACCCATCATCCGCGGACGGACGTCCTCCTCGAATCCGGCGATGCGCCGGCAACCAGGAGCGGCACACTCACGGCACGCCGGGGAGTGGTATGGGTGACCGGCTTGCAACCGGGTGCGGGGCTGTTCATGGGCCTGGTCGATCCCGCCGACGGCGAGACGGACCCCGCTGGCGCCGGGCGCGCGGTGCCGCTGGCGCCCACGACCTGGTTGACCCTGCCGCAGGATGTGCGGATCTCCACCCTGTCCTCCCTGGAGCTTGCCGACGGCGAGCTGTTGCTGCCAGCTCTGAACGCCTTCACCCAGATCGCGCTCTCGGTCGAGCGGCTGAACCGCCTGTTGGCCGTCGCCGACCAGGCGAATCTGGCGCGTGAGCGGGTCATCCGCCGCTCCAGCGAAGAGGACGACGCCCGCCGCCGCCTTTTCGACCTGTATGGTCTTCTGCACGAAGCCGACGACAAGACGCTGCACGATGTCCTGAGAATCATCGGCCGGCATGCCGGAATAGTCTTCCGGAGTCCACCTGCAACCGAAGGATCCACGGTCGCCTCCAAGCTCGCCAGGGTGCTCAGCGCGTCCGGAGTACCCGGCCGGCGAGTGCGCCTCGTGCCGCGGGACCGTTGGTGGGTCGGCGACAGCGGCGCCATGCTGGCTTTTCGAGCCCGGGACGGCAGGCCCGTGGCGCTGTTGCCGGGCGGTCTGGGAAATTACCGGGAAATCGACCCCGCCCGCGGGCGAAAGTCGCGGATCACGGCTGCCAGCGCCGCGTCTCTGCGCCCGGACGCCTGGCTGTTCTACCCCCCGCTGAAGTCCGCTGTCGCCCGCTGGCGTGATCTGTGGAGGGTCGCCAGGACCGGGCTGGGTGCCGATCTGGCGCGCTTCGTGGCAACTGGACTCATGGGGGGGCTGGTCATGTTGCTGCCGGCCGTGGCGCTCGGCTTCGTCGCGGACGAGGTGATTCCCGTCGGCGATGCCGGGCTGTTGTACGGCATCAGCGCTGCCCTGGTTGCATTTGGTCTCGTCCGCGCCGTGCTGCACGTCGTCCAGGGCA
The DNA here is from genome assembly GCA_002238865.1 of Gemmatimonadetes bacterium bin94. GTDB lineage: Bacteria > Gemmatimonadota > Gemmatimonadetes > Longimicrobiales > Gaopeijiaceae > Bin94. The sequence continues at coordinate 8,090 of MPNE01000015.1, forward strand.
CGATTCTGATGCGGCTTGAAGGCCGCGCCACCTCCCGGATGGAGGCCGCGTTCTGGGACCGTCTGGTGCGGCTGCCGTCGCGCATCATGCAGCGCTACCCGGCCAACGATCTCGCGACGCGAGGCATGGCGTTCCAGAACCTGCACGACGTGATCGGCAACGGCCTGCTCTCGATCGTTTTCCTGTCACCCGCGTTCCTGATCATCGCTTCCCGCGATGTCGCGCTCGGCGCGCTGACGGCCGCTTTCGGCCTGCTGTCGCTGCTCGTCACCGTTGCGCTCGGACTGCGGCAGGTTGCGCCGCACGGCCGCAGGCTGAAGGCCGTGCGGCGCCTGTCCGGCCGACTGTTCCAACTCATCAACGGCATATCCAAGCTGCGCGTGGAAGGTGCCGAGGGCTCGGGTTTTGCAGCCTGGGCGCGGGACTACCGCGAGCAGAAGCGCGCGGAACTGGAGCTCGGTGCGATCGAGGCTCACCGGCGGGCCTTCGAGGCCGTTCTCCCGCTACTCGCGGGAGCGACGCTGATCCTGGCCATGACGTTATCCGGCCCGACTTCCGTGGGTGTCGGCGACTTGATCGTCGTCTATGTGCTATTCCTGCTCTACCAGACGGCCGTGAGTCGCCTGGGTGATTCGCTCAGCTCATTGGCCGCCGCGGTGCCCGCGCTGAATCAGATCCGGCCGCTACTGGCCGAGGCGCCGGAGACGAGCGCCGAAGCCGAATTCGTGGAAGTGCTCGGGGGCGATGTCGTCTTCGACCACATCTCGTTCCGCTACAATGCCGACGGACCGCTGATTCTCGATGACGTGTCGATTCGGGCACGCCCGGGTGAGTTCGTCGCGATCGCCGGCGACTCCGGGGCCGGCAAGAGTACGCTCTTCAGGCTCGCGCTTGCATTGGAACAGCCGTCGAACGGATCGGTCTACTTCGACGGCCGGGACCTTCGACAGCTCGATGTCAAGGAGGTGCGCCGCCACATCGGCGTGGTGCCGCAGGTGGTGCGACTCCACCCACAGGATCTGTGGGACAACATCGTCGGCGACCACGACGGCGTTACTGCGGAAGAAGCCTGGGAGGCAGCGCGCATTGCCGCCATCGACCGCGAGATCGCGGCGTTGCCGATGGGCATGCTGACGCCCGTGGGCGCAGGCGCCGCCGTCCTGTCCGGCGGCGAGAGCCAGCGTATCCGGCTCGCCCACGCGCTGATCCGCAATCCCCGCATCCTGCTCCTCGACGAAGCCACGAACTGGCTGGACAACGAAACGCAGTCCAGGGTCATGGCCAACCTGGCAAGTCTCACATCAACGCGGATCGTGATTGCGCACCGCCTTTCCACACTGCGTCAGGCCGACCGGATCTACGTAATGCAGAGGGGCAGGGTCGTGCAGGAAGGTTCCTTCGAGGAGCTGGCGGCGACCCCGGGCGCCTTTCAGGAGCTCGTGCGGCGGCAGGTGGCCTGACCGTCGGTCGGCACGTTAGTTTGAAATGGGCGGGTTCCGTGGAGCAGTCACCTTGGTAGAGGGTTTCCAGGATGGAAGCACGTGGTTTCGGCGCCTCGGCAACCATGAGCGGGCGGGTTGTCGAGCCGTCACTGTCGAACGCGCTGCCGCACTTCGTTCCCCTCGTCATCTTCCCGCTCGTAGTCTGCGCCGCCATCTACGGCGGTTGGTGGATTGTGGGTCCATTCGCCTTCTTCATGCTCGCAGACAAATTCGACAGGTTCTTCGGCCTGGAGGAACGGAACATGGATCCGGCCTCGACCCGCGAGAGCCAGTTGTTCCTGTACAAGCTCTCCCTCTGGTTGTGGGCGGCGTCCTGGCCGGTGGTCTTCGTATTCGCGCTGTGGCAGATGTTGATCGCCGACCACCTTTCCTTCTGGGAAGTCGGTTTCATGACCGGCGTCCTGGCGCTGGTGGCCCAGACGGTCTTCGTTGTGGGCCACGAACTGGTTCATCGGCGCGCCGTCTGGGAGCGCCGGCTCGGTGAGTTCCTGCTGGCTTCCGTCTCCTACCCGCACTATGCGACCGAGCACGTCTACATTCATCATCCCCGCGTATGTACGCCCCTGGACCCCGGATACGCACCGAAGGGCCTGAGCTTCTGGCAGTACCTTCCCCGAGAGGTGGCAAACAACCTCCTGGGCGCCTGGCGGTTCGAACGCCGCCGACTTGCCCGCCGCCAACTCCCGGTCTTCCACTACACGAACGCCTTTTGGCGCTACATCGTGGAACTGGTCGTCTGGTACGGGCTGATCTACTGGATCGGCGGCGTGTGGGCCGTGCTGGCGTTCGTCGTCCTGTGTGGGGGCGTGGTCTTCTCCATGAAGATGAGCAACTACGTGCAACACTACGGACTCAGGCGCATCCGCATGCCCCACGGCAGGTTCGAGCCGGTGAAACCGCGGCACGCCTGGAGTGCCGCATACAAGTTCACCAACTGGCTCTACTACAACATGCAGCGCCATGCCGACCACCATACGTCCAACCGGCGCTATCCGCTCCTGCAACACTATGGCGAGGCGGACTCGCCGCAGCTGCCGGGCAGCTACATCCAGATGAACACCCTGGCGCTATTCCCCAAGCGGTGGTTCGAGACCATCGATCCGTTGCTCGATCGTCAGCGCGCCCAGTTCTATCCCGAGATCGACGACTGGAGCGCCTACGATAGCCGGGCGTTTGCAGCGCGCCCCGACGCATTCGACGCCATCGCCGAGATCCACGCCTCCTCCCCGCGTCTCGCCGCGTGGATCAACGAATACCCTGCACTGCTCGACAGGCTTCGGGACCGCGAATTCACCGACCTGGAGTTGCCGGAGGGATTCGCGCCGGACCCGGAATTCGAGGCGATCGCCCGTTCCGGGCTGGCGCGGCTCTACTGGACGCGCGAACTCGGCGTCTCCGAGATGAAGGACCAGCTCGCCGACATCCATACGCAGGACACCGGCGAGGCGGTCGATGCGGCGCGGGAGTGGTCGAACAGCAAGGTCTTCCAGATCGGCATGCATACGATGCGTGGCAGCTTGTCGGAGAGCGAGGCGGGCACGGCGTTGTCGCGCGTCGCCGAAGCCTCCATCGCCACCGTGCTGTCCGCGGTTGAGGAGGATTTTGAGGACCGGGGAATTCCGCGCGCCAGCGGCGGGGGGGGGGGGGGGGGGTTGGGGGCGCCGGGCGCCGGGGTGGCGGTGGCGGTTTTGGGGCCTCTGGCCAGCGGGGAGGCGACGCCGGGCACGGAGCTTGATGTCCGTTTTGCGCACGATGGTGATCCCGTCAGGTACTACGAAGCACTGGTCCGGCGGTTCCGCAAGGCGCTACGCGCGCTGTCGCGGGACAATCTGCTGCTGGCGCCGCTGCCGCGCCGCGGGTTGGACGGGCTGCGTTCTCTCGCTGCGATCGAGGAACAGCTCCGGAAACCCGGTTCGGATCCCGAACTCCTGGCGCTCGCGGGGGCGCGTTGCGTGTTCGCGTCCGGCGATAGCGAAACCTGGAAACGGTTCATCGACGCGCTCCCAAATGGACAGCACCCTCCAGCCGGCCCCCTCTAGGATCGATACCGCGCTTGGTATCCGCGGTTCGGGCATCCATGCCCCTGTCGCCGGGCGCCTGGCACCCGACACGCTGGCCCGACGGCTGGAGCCGATGGGCGCGAACAATCTTCCCGGATCAACGCGCGTGTGCGGACGAGAGCAACACCCGCCTGACCCCGCGGCACTGGACGACTTCCTCGCAGCGAGCCGAGAGCGCGTCAACGCCGTTCTCGACGAAGTCCTGCCGGCCGAGACGCAGCACCCCAGGGAACTGCACCGTGCTCTGCGCTACGCTGTCTTCTCGGGCGGAAAGCGTCTGCGTCCGACGCTGGCGCTCGGCTCAGCCATGGCGGGCGGTGCGGATCCGGAGCAGGCCATGCCCGTTGCCATCGCAACAGAGCTGGTGCACACCTGTTCGCTCGTCCTGGACGACCTGCCGGCGCAAGACGACAACGCCGTGCGACGGGGGCGGTCAGCGGCCCACATTGCCTTCGGCAGCGCTACCGCCATTCTGGCGGGCAGTGCCCTGTTGGCTGAGGCGTTCGCCCAGTGTACCCGGCTGCCCGACCCATACGCGTGTGCTGCGGTAGGCGCCGGTTTGACCGACACGATCGGCTCGAGAGGATTGATTGGCGGACAAGTCGACGACCTTGCATTCAGTCCGTCCGAGACGAGCCTGGAGGAGGTTGCGCACATCCATCTGCGCAAGACCGCCGCCCTGTTTCGCTTTTCAGCCTGGAGCGGCGGCGTGGCCGCGGGACTCTCCGGCGAGCATCTTGACCGCCTCGACGCGTTTGGATGCGCCTACGGGCTCGCCTTCCAGGTCGTCGACGACCTGCTTGACGCAGATCCAAGGGAGTGCTCGATGCTGCATGTGCTTTCGCGGCACGAGGCGCGTGGGCGCATCCGCCGACTGCTTGACCAGGGGGCACGCGAGATCGAGGTGTTCGGGCCGGACGGCTGGGTACTGGCCGGTCTGGCGCGGCGCCTGGAAGGGCTGATCCTATAGTCGCCGGCATGTGCGGCACGGCACGCTAGCATGAATTCCAGCGACGGAGGCCGCGGCCCGATCGCCTACATGGCGGGGAACAGTACCGCAGTCAACGTCGTCATGCTCGTCCTGCTGGTCGGTGGCCTGTTCACGGCGTTCGGTCTTGTCCAGGAGGTGATCCCCGACGCATCCCTGGACCGAATTCAGATCATCGTGCCCTACCCCGGCGCCTCTCCGGAAGAGGTGGAGGAGTTGATCGTCCGCAGGATCGAGGAACAGATCAGGGGCGTAGAAGGACTCGAGCGCGTGGTCGCGGCCGCCTCCCGGGGGTCCGGATCGGTGGTCGCCGAGTTCAAGAGCGGGACGGACATCGGCCGCGCGCTCAACGAGGTGAAGGCGGAGGTGGACCGCATCCCGACGTTCCCGGCGGACGCGGAGCGGCCCGACGTGCGGGAGATCACCACCCGGCAGGTCTTCCTGCGCCTCGTCGTCCATGGTGATGTCCCGGAGCGCACACTCAAGGAGCTGGCGTACCGGATCGAAGAGGGTATTTCGGCCCTGCCTCAGGTGTCGCTGGCCCGGACGAGCGGGACCCGCCCGGACGAGATATCGATCGAGGTTCCCCGGCTGCAGCTTCGCTCTCTTGGCCTGACCCTGGAAGAGGTCGCCCATGCGGTGCGGCAGGGTTCGCTGGAACTCTCGGCCGGCAGGATATCGGCCGGTGACGAGGAGATCCTCGTCCGTACGCTGGGACAGAACTACGACCAGTACGACTTCGAGGACATCGTCGTCCTGACCCGCCCGGACGGCACGTCCGTGAGGGTGGGCGACATCGCCACGGTGCGTGACGGCTTCGCCGACAGCGATCTTCGGATGCGCTACAACGGCCGGGCCGCGGCCCGTGTGGATGTGTATCGCACTTCCGACGAACAGCTGCTGGGCATCAGCACGGCGGTTGAGGACTACCTGGAGACCAGCGTGCTGCCGAGCCTTCCCGCCAGCGTGGAGGTCGCGATCTGGAGCGACGACTCCGCGCTGGTGGGTGGGCGGCTGGGCCTCATGGTCAAGAACGGCCTACTCGGCCTCCTCCTTGTCTTCATCACCCTGGCGCTCTTCCTGGAGATCCGGCTCGCGTTGTGGGTGGCGGTGGGTCTGGCCGTTTCGTTCGCGGGAGCGTTCCTCGTGATGGGCTCCCTGGGCGTGACCATCAACATGTTCTCGCTGATGGGCCTCATCCTCGCGCTGGGGATCGTCGTCGACGATGCGATTGTCGTGGGGGAGAGCGTCCACCTGGAGCGGGAACGGGGCGCCGGGGGGTTGGAGGCGGCGATCCGCGGGACGAAGAAGGTGAGCAGTCCCGTCATTTTCTCGGTCCTCACTTCGATCATCGCCTTCTCGGTCCTGATGACCGTGCCTGGCGCACAGGGCAAGCTGGGGCGTGCCGTCCCCATCGTCGTTATCTCCGTTCTGTTCATTTCGCTACTCGATTCGCTGCTGCTTCTGCCGAACCACCTCTCGCACCTGCCCGCGGCCGGCCAACGGGCGCGGAATCGGACCGCCAGACTCTGGGGCAGGCTCCAACGGCGCGTGGGCGTTCTTGTGAAGCGCCTCGCCGACGGTCCGCTCGACCGCGGGCTGCGTCTGGCGACCGGGCGGCCGCTCGTCGTACTCGCTTCCGCGGCCGGGCTGCTCGTGCTCTCGGCTGGTCTCGTCGCCTCGGGAATCGTGCCCAACCGATTCAACATTCCACTTGAAGGCGACATCGTGTCGGCGGACCTGGAGCTCCCGGCCGGGACGCCGGGAGAGTTCACGGCCGAAGTGGCCGGCCGTGTGGAGGCGGCGGGACACCGTGCAGTGGCACGGGTCGGCGCAGAGCACGGACTGTCTACGGAGGCGCCGCTGGAGGTCGCCGTCGCCGTCACGGTGGGGCAGTCGGCGCAGCTGTTCGATCCCCTGGCCGGTGACCTGGTCCGGGCCCCCCGCGGCCACATCGCGGCGGTCCAGTTCAAGCTGATCGATTGGGAACGTCGCAAGATCGCCGCCTCCGCGCTCGAGCAGCTGTGGCGGGAAGAGGCCGGCGAGATCCCCGAGGCGACGGAGTTTTCGATTACGTCCAGCATTGTGGGCGGAGACCTCCCCGTACACTACGATCTTTCTCATCCCGATCCCGGCCGCCTGCGTTCGATAGCAGACGATGTAGCCGCGGAACTCACCGCCATCGATGGCGTCTTCGATGTCAGGCACAACCTTGACGAGGGATTCGGCGAACTCCAGCTCGAACTCGAGCCGGCCGCCCGTTCGCTCCAACTGACGCTCGATCAATTCGCCCACCAGATGAGAGCCGCCTTCTTCGGCGTGGAAGCGCTCACGGTTCCTCGAGGCCGCGAGGACGTACGCGTCTACGTGCGGCTCCCGGAAGAAGAGCGGAACTCGGCTGCCGACGTCGAGAAGTACATGGTGCGCATGCCCGGCGGCGGGGAGGTGGCTCTGGGACAGATCGCGTCCGTGGGTTTCGACCGGTCTCCTTCCACGATCCATCGGATCGACGGGCGACGCGCCGTATCGGTTACGGCCAACGTGGACGCTATCCACGCAACGGGTCGACAGGTGGACGATCGCGTGGAACGGGACCTCCTCGCGCCTCTTGAAGCCCGGGATCCCGACTTCGCCTATGCATTCGGCGGCGAGCGCAAGCAGCAGGACAGTATCAATTCGGCCCTGGCCAGATCGGGATTCCTCGCGCTGATCGTCATGTACGCGCTGATGGCGATCCCGTTCGGATCCTGGGTTCAGCCGCTCATCGTGCTTGCGGCCATACCCCTCGGGGCGGTCGGCGCGCTGCTGGGACACATGCTGCTGGGCCTCGAACTCAGTGTCTGGTCGACGCAGGGCCTGGTCGGGGTGAGCGGGGTCGTCATCAACGACTCGGTGCTGATGGTCAAATGCATGAACGACTTCAGGGACTCCGGCATGGATCCGCGAGAAGCCATCATCGCCGGATCCAGGATCCGGTTTCGGGCCATTCTCCTGACATCGCTCACTACCTTCCTCGGGGTGGCCCCGCTGGTGCTCGAAACGAGCACGCACGCCCGGCATCTGGTGCCGCTGGCAACATCGGTCGGATTCGGCGTTCTCGTTGCCACTTTCCTCCTCCTGCTGGTCGTACCGGCGCTCGCCATGGTCCAGCATCACGCCCGCGAGTGGTTTGCTCTCGCGCCGGGACGAGGAAGATCTTGAGGCCCTGCCGGCTACGTATCGAGCGGATCCCGCCCTAGCCCGTCACGAACACGGAAATCAGGAACGCGGGGCCGGAGAAGAGCGAGTAGAGAGTGAGCACGCCGATCGACTTGGCCACCGTGCGCACCCAGCCGTCTCCGTAGTAGCGCCTCAGGGCAATCACCAGATACGGGTACGGAATCAGCAGAAAAACGGGGCCGATCCAGCCGATCGATCCTGTCCGCGGAAGCAGCAGCGACACCGTGTAAGCCATGAAGACGAAGGTCTGGACATGGATGGCGAACACCAGATGTTCGACAAAGAAGCGTTTCCTTCTGATGTAGAAGACCGCGAGTATCAGGGCATACAACGGAAGCAGAAAGAACATCGCGATGGGCAGGTTGCTGACGACGCGCTCCCCGATGAGCGAAGGGTCGCGTAACAGGTCGATCGCCCCGAACAGAAAGAACCTCTCGATCGTGTTCATCTCGGCTGGCGTCTCCGTCATGGCAATGCTGAGCCAGGTTTCTTTCATCGGATCGCCATCGGGCCGACCGAGGATTTCCTGCACCTTGCGCCTGTATTCCTCGGGCAGCTCTGCCATGAAAGCCTCGTCGCGCTCGTCCCCTTCGTGGGTCGGCCCCTGGCTTTCCACCAAATCCTGGTCACCCGAAACGCGAAGAGTTACCTCCCGCGTATCGAGGCTGCCGGACAGGGAAAGCACCAGGAAGAACGCGAAGCTGGCGAAGATGTAGAGCCTGACCGGAGACATGTAGCTGGCCCGGCGATTCCGGGAGAACTCGCTCGTCAGGTGTCCCGGCTTGAAGAGAAGCAGCTTCAGGGTGCGGAATAGCCTCGAATCCACTTCGAATGTCTCGCGCACGAACTCGCCCCCGACCGACCGCAGCGCTCGGGCGTATTCACGGTCGTTCTGCCCGCAGTTGGGGCAGAAATGCTCGGGACGCTTCCGTTCGCAATTCGGGCAGATCCCGCCGCCCGCGGTCGCGTTGGAGGCAGTCTTGTCGGGGCCGGACCCGGGCATCATTCTCCCTGAGGCGAGTGGCTTGACGCGGAAGGCGCAATCTGTCTATTGGAGCACTTGCGCGCCAGAATCGGACTCAACGAGGGGGCCAAGCCCCGTTAGCGGCCTGTGGCCGCAGTTTGTCCGCCACTTCGGCGCGTTTATGGCGGACAACGAACCGAATCAGTTTCGCACCACCCGCACCACGCGCCCGTGCCGGTCGTAGAAGACGGCCGGGCCGGTCACCACGTCATCCGAGAGATCGATGGCATGCAAGCCCTCCGCCGCGCTCGCGGACGAGTTGGATCGCTCCGGCAGGATGAACCTGTCAGCTTCCTCCAGATTGACCGTATAGCCGATGTCCGCCAGCGATTGAATCGTGATCGCGCTGAGGTAGTCGGTTCCTGCCGCCAGGATGGTCGTCATCAGTTCGTCCCCGAATACCGATTCCCGCCAGTGGCCGTCCACCGTGCCATAGGTTGGTTCGTTTTCGACCGGGACCTTGGCGCCCTGGTAGTTGGCGCCTCCGGCGGAGACAAAGGCGGCAATCGCCTTGGGACCCACGAAGTGCGTGTCGGCGCCCTGGGTTTGATACGAGGAGTTTCGCAGCAGGTCCAACCTCGTCCAGGTACTGCCGGATAGCCCGAGCAGGTGTCCGAACCCGTGGAGGATCAGTTCGTTCACATCTCCCCGTGCCAACCCGTCAATGTCAAGTTTGAGGGCCCCGATCACGGGCAACTTCGAGGACTCGCGGTATCCGCAGTTCGTGATCCTCACACCTGCGCCGGGCCCGTTGTTGAGATCTACTACGGCGACCATGAGGAGCAGGTCGTCCAGTACATCCTTCTGGAAGTCGTACTCGAGGCCGCCGCAACTGATGGTGCCCGGTTCCCACTCGATGTCCTCCAGATTGCTGCCCTGTACGACTCTGGCCCAGCGGTCCGCTTGCGCCAGGACCTGGGAGCGGAGTTCGCGCGCGCCTTGATTGACCAGAGCGATATCGAACTGAAAGCGGTGGGGAGTCTCGCTGCGCGCCGCTGCGAGAACATCGTCCGAGAGCATTTCGGGCGCGAGGGGCGGGGCGTCACAGGACGCGGTGGAGCCCGCGAGAAGGGCGATGAGGGTGATTGCATATTTGCGTTGGGTGTTCATGATCGTCGCTTTCTGTCAAAGGACTCTTGTACGAGGCCATACACGGGCAGGGGGAATCGTTTCCCTTGTTCCCCTCTGTCGACTACCGACCCCGGCGTCAGTTTCGCAGCACCCGCACCACCCGCCCCTGCCGGTCGTAGAAGACGGCCGGGCCGGCCATCACGTCATCGGAGAGATCGATGGCATGCCAGCCTTCCTCCGCGCGCACGGAGGAGTTGGAGGCAGCTGGCAGGACGAACCCGTCCGCTTCTTCCACATCGACCGTGTAGCCGATGTCCGCCAGAGACTGGATCGTGATCGCGCTCAACTGGTCCGCGACCCCCCGTCGCAACCCCGAAGACATCAGTTCCGTCCCGAACACCGATTCCCGCCAGTGGTCGTCCATCGTGCCACCGTTCGGGTCGTTCTCGACCGGGACCCTGGCTCCCAGGTGGTTGGCACCCCCCGCGGCGACAAAGGCGGCGATCGCCCTTTCACCTTCGAAGTGTGTGTCGGCGCCCGGGGTATCCCTTGACGAGTCGTGCAGCAGACCCAGCCCGCGCCAGGAGCGGCCGAATCCCAGCATGTGTCCGAACGCGTGGAGTATCAAATCGTCCACTTGTCCCTGGGGTACTCCCTCCACGTCGAGAATGATGGCCCCGACCAGAGGCAGCTTCGAGGACTCGCGGTATCCACAGACGCTGGTCTTTACACCTGTGCCGGGTCCCCCGCTGAAGTCGTGTACGGAGACCATGACGAACACGTCGTCCAGCACATCGTACTGATGATCGTACTGAAGCCCTCCGCAGCCGATCGTGCCCGGTCCCCACTCGATATCCTCGAGGTCGGTGCCGTCCACGATTCTGGCCCAGCGGTCCGCCTGGGCGAGGATTCGGGAGCGCAGCTCGCGTGCGCCCTGGTCCACCAGAGCGACGTCGAACCGGAATCGGTGAGGAGTATCGCTGCCGACCGCGATTGCCGGGTCGGGACTGGCGTCGGCCGCCGCCGTGACGATGGCAGGCGTGGACATTTCGGGAGCGAAGGGCGGGACGTCGCAGGATGCCGTGGCGCCCGCGAGAAGGGCGATGAAGGTGGTTAGCGAGAAGAAGGTGATGGTCTTTCGCCGATGCCTGTTCATAATCGTCGCCTCCTGTCAAAGGGCTGAGTACGACGCCATACACGGATGGGCGGGCTTGTTTCCCGTGTTCCCCTCCTTGCGGCTGCCACCCCCGCGCGATCCATTTCCACCCCACGCGGCGCCCTGCCCCACCGCCGCTCCTCACCCTGGAACCGAGGCCGCGCAGCATGTCCCGCACCCTGATCCGACCCACGTTCGACCACCTCGCACGCGCGGCCATCGCCGCCCTCATTCCGGCCGCCGCGCTGGCCGCCACCCCGCACGGCGCGACCGCCCAGGCCGCACAGCCCGACATCGCCCTCATCACGCAGGCCGCTCAGGGCCTCGCACTGCGCGAGATCGGCCCGGCGCTGATGGGCGGGCGCATCGCGGACATCGCGGTCCACCCCGGCGACCCCACGACCTGGTACATCGCGGTCGGGTCCGGCGGCGTCTGGAAGACCGCGAACTCGGGCATCACCTGGACGCCCGTCTTCGACGATCAGCCGTCGTATTCGATCGGGGCGGTCGCCATCGACCCCTCCGATCCGGACGTGGTGTGGGTCGGCACCGGCGAAAACGTCAGCGGGCGCCACGTGGCGTGGGGCGACGGGGTCTACCGGAGCCGCAACGGCGGCCGCACCTGGCAGCGGGCCGGCCTTGCCACCTCCGAGCACATCGGCAAGATCCTGGTTGATCCGCGCGACGGGAACACCGTGTTCGTGGCGGCCGAGGGCCCGCTCTGGTCGGCAGGGGGCGAGCGCGGCCTCTACCGCACCGAAGACGGCGGCGACACCTGGGAGGCCGTACTGATCATCGACGAGAGCACCGGCGTGACCGATGTCGAATTCGACCCCGTCGACCCGGACATCATGTACGCGGCGAGCTACGAACGTCGCCGCAGCGTCTGGTCGCTGCTCGCGGGCGGACCCGGCTCGGGCATCCACAAGTCCACCGACGGCGGACGCAGCTGGCGCGAGGTCACCGCCGGGCTCCCCGCGGGCGACATGGGCAAGATCGGCATCGACGTGTCGGGCGCCGACCGCAACATCGTCTACGCCACCATCGAGGGCGGGCCCGACGACCGTGGCCTCTACCGTTCGGTCGACCGGGGCGAGAGCTGGGAGCGCCGCAATTCGTACATCTCGGGCGGCACCGGGCCGCACTACTACCAGGAGATCGAGGCGTCCCCCCACGACCCCGACCTCGTCTACCAGATGGACGTCTTCATCCATGTCACCCGCGACGGCGGCGCCACCTTCAGCGAACTCGGGACCGGCCGCGAGAAGCACAGCGACAACCACGCGCTGTGGATCGACCCCGCCAACGGCAGACACATGCTGGCGGGCACCGACGCGGGCCTCTACGAGACCTTCGACGAAGGCACGACCTGGCGCCACTTCCCCAACCTGCCCGTCTCGCAGTTCTACAAGCTCGCGCTCGACAACGCCGAGCCCTTCTACAACATCCTCGGCGGCGCACAGGACCTGGGCACGCTCCACGGGCCGTCGCGCACGATGAACATGGAGGGCGTGCGCAACCGCGACTGGTACGCGCCGATGGGCGCCGACGGATACGCCCTCGCCTTCGACCCGCACGAGCCATATATCGCCTACATCCAGTCACAGCAGGGCAACCTGCAGCGCGCGAACCTGCTCAACCACGAACTCATCGGCATCCGGCCGCTGCCGGCTCCCGGCGATCCGCCCGAGCGCTGGAACTGGGACTCGCCGGTCATCGTCAGCCCCCACGCCGAGGGCCGCATCCACTACGCGTCGCAGCGCGTGTGGCGGAGCGACGACCGCGGCGATTCGTGGACGGCGGTCAGCGGCGACCTCACCCGCGACGACAACCGCTACGAGCTCCCCATGGCCGGGCGCGTCCGCAGCGTCGACGCGCTCTACGGCAACACGGCCATGTCGTGGTACTCGACCATCACCGCGATCTCCGAGTCACCCGTGGCCGAGGGCGTCCTCTACGCCGGCACCGACGACGGGCTGATCCAGGCGACCGAGGACGGCGGCGCGAACTGGCGCCGGGCCACTCCCCCGCCGGGGCTGCCCGAACGCGCCTTCATGAACGACGTCAAGGCGTCCCGGCACGACGCCGCGACCGTCTTCGTCGCCGCCGACAACCACAAGGAGGGCGATTACAGCCCCTACCTCTTCGCCAGCGCCGACCACGGCCGCACCTGGCGTTCGATCGCGGGCGACCTCCCCGACGGCGTCATCGTCTGGTCGATCGAGCAGGACCACGCCGACCCCGATCTGCTCTTCGCCGGCGCCGAGAACGGCATCCATTTCACCCCGAACGGGGGCGCCAACTGGATCCTGCTGGGCGCGGGCGCACCCACGATCTCGTTCCGAGACCTGGAGATCCAGCGCCGTGACAATGATCTGGTGGGGGCAACGTTCGGCCGTGGCTTCTACATCCTGGACGACTACGCGCCCCTGAGAGACATGGCCGACGGTGCGCTTGCGGCGGGAGCCGTTCTGTTCCCCGTGCGGGACGCGTGGTGGTACGTCCCCAACGCGCCGTTGCAGGCCCCCGGAAAACCGACCCTCGGCTCGACCGACTACACCGCGCCCAACCCCGATTTCGGCGCGACCTTCACCTACTGGCTGGCCGATCCGCCCGAGACGGCGCGCGATGAGCGGCGCGGTGCCGAGAGGGCGGCCCGCGAGCGCGGCGAGGACATCGCGTTCCCCGGCTACGACGCCCTGCGGGCCGAGGCGCTGGAGAGCGGACCGCGCGTGGCCATGCTCGTGCGGAGTGCGGCGGGCGACCCCGTGCGGCGCGTCATGGGCCCCGCTACCGGGGGCCTCCACCGCGTCACGTGGGACCTTCGCCGCCCCGCCCCCGACCCGGTCGACCTCTCGCCGCCGGGCTTTACGCCCCCCTGGGCGGGTGCGCCGCAGGGCCCCCTGGCGCCGCCGGGCGACTACACGGTCGAGATGGCGCTGATCACGGAGGCGGGCGTGGAGCGGGTGGGCGAGGCACGGTCGTTCACCGTGAAGCCCGTGCCGAACATCGACGCGGCGACGGATTTCGTGGCCGCGATGGCCTTCGCGGAGGAGACGGCCGACCTGCAGCGCCGCGCGCGCGGCGCCGCCGCCGAGATCGGGCGGGCGCGCGACCGTCTGCGCCATATGAGAGCGGCCCTGGACGAGACCCCCGCAGCGGGCGACGAGCTCTACCAGCGCCTGGAGGGTATCGAGGCGCGGCTCGCCGGGATCGCGGCGCGGTTGCAGGGCGATCCGGCGCCGGGCCGGCTGAACGAGCCGAGCGCGCCCTCGATCATGGGGCGCATCGGGCAGGTCGCCGGGGGGCACTGGGGTACGCGCCAGGAGCCCACCGCGACGCAGCGGGCCAGCCTCGAGATCGCGCGGGGCGGGTTCGAAAGGGTGACCATCGCGTTGAGGGCGCTGCTGGATGAGGCGCTCCCGCAGCTGGAAGCCGATATGGAAGCGGCGGGAGCGCCGTGGACGCCAGGGAGGCGGGTGGGGTGAGAGCACCGACCGGGCTGCTGGCGTTCGGACCCTGCGGAAAGGGGTAGGTGTACGAGAATACTACCCCCAGCGGGTGTGCGGGGGGACCCCAATGCTTCCAGGGAGGACAAGAATGCACGCAAGAGGCCCCATTCCAGCCATCGCCGTGACTGCTGCTGCGCTCACCGGGTGCATCACGGGTGCGCCGATGTCGATGCAGGCCATTGCCCCCGCAGGAGCCGACATGGCTCTGGGCTGTGCCACCCGGCAACTGGTATCCCTCGGCTACACGATTGCGGCGGGAGACGGCGAGATCGGTTTCGTCCGGGGTGAGCGGCATCGACCGAGAGTGGAGAGGTTTTTTGTCTCGGGAATCGACGAGCGCGATGTCCTGACGGCAATGGTCCTGGCGGATCCCGCGACGGGTGCGTCGACGCTGCGCGTTACCGCGGCCCTGAGAAGCCAGGGCGACGCGGGCAGCCCCACCGACACCGGAAGCGCGGAAGCTATCAGCATCTTGACCGCCTGTGCCGAGCACACGGCTGAAGAGGGTCAAGGGGGCGTGAGCGGCTGAGCCGCTACCCCCCCACCCGCACGACCGCGAACCCCCGCGCGTCCGAGTTGAACGCCGAGAACACACCCAGGCCGCCCCGGATGTTGCTCGGCGGTTCGTTCAGGTCGCGTGAATCCTGCACCCGGTTGTTGTACAGGTCGGCGTATTCCTGGTTGACCCGGTAGACGATCGCCTGGTGACGACCCAGGCCCTCGAGTTCGGGTAGCCGGATCGTATGGAATGCCTCCTCCGTGGGCGCGCTCCGCAGACGGAATTGCCGGCCACCGTCCCGGGTGAAGCCCGGAAAGATTGATTCGGCATCGGGGTCAAGTCCCACGATGTCGACGAAGTGGAGCCGGTTGTCCGGGTTCTCCCACGTCGCGGTCACCTGCAGCGTCTGCAGCACCCCGCTCTGGATTACTCCCGGTCCGATCACCGGCACCACCAGGCTGTCCCTGTCCAGCTCCACTCCGATGGGCGGAGCCGGAACCACGGTTTCACCCGTCGCCGTGCGCCCGAACGCCTCGACTTCGATGCGAAACAGGTCGCCCTCCCGGACTTCGAGATCGTCACCCGGGTAGCCGTAGGCGCCAGGTGCGTCCAGCCGGGACAGGAACCACCGCTCGCTGCCGCGTACGAGCGACACGACGGCATCGTCGACGGTGGGTGCGAGGGCGGGGTCCTCGCCCAGCGGCACGGTCTCGGTCAGGCGGACATCGTCCACCGGTTCGCCCGCGAAGAGGAATGCCTCCACCACGACCTGCCGGGCGTCCTCCTCGGGGCTGGTTCCCGTGTCCTCGCACGCGAGGAGCAAGCCTGTAGCGGCGAGGACGCCGAGGGTGCCGGTCCGAACGCTCCTTCTCGCCGGCGCTCCTTGTTTGCGGATCTTCATGTTCATTCCTTCCATCTAACGATTGAATCGGACGGACAGGTTGAGGACCCGTCCGACGTAGTTGACGTCGGTGACGATCGCCGGCGTGGCGTCGAGTTCGAACTGGCGATACCACACGTTGGCGCGGTCGTAGGCGTTGAAGAGCGACATGCCGACGTCGCCGCCGTAGTCGCCCAGCGAAAACCTGTAGCGGGCGCTGAGGTCAAGGCGGTGATACGCCGGAAGCCGCAGCTGGTTCTTCCCGCTCACGTTGACGTAGCTGAACGCGCTGCCATCGAGGAGTTCGATCTGATACTCCGCCTGGGGGGCGGTGTACGGGGTGCCCGACCCGTAGGTCCACGTCGAAGCCAGGTCCCACCTCCCCAGCGAGAGCGTCCCGACGGTCTTCACTTCGTGACGCTGATCGTGGAGCGCCGGGAACGAGTTGCCGTCGTTGAGGTCCGGGAAGCTGCTCAGTGCCTCGGCCAGCGTGTAGGACACCCAGCCGGTAAAGGCGCCGAACTTCTTCTGTGCAAGAAACTCCGCACCCTGCGCAGTACCGCTTCCCGCGAAGAACAGGTTGAGCGGATCGACGTTGTTGCGCTGGAACCTGAGCGAGAACTCCGACAGCCCGGTGGTCTCCTTCCTGTAGAGCTCCACGTCGAAGAGGTAGCCGTCGGACTCGTACGACGCTCCCGCGACGAAGTGATTCGACGCCGTCACATCCACGACATCCCCATCGGCCAGCAGCCAGAAGTCTCGCGAGCCCTCGGTCACGTTCTCGTTGACCACCCGGTTGACGAACTGGTGGTACCTCCCGGCCGCCGCCTTCAGGGTCACGCGGTCGGTCACCGCCAACCGCGCGGAGGCCCGGGGTTCCAGGTAGGTCTTCGCCGTGGCCTGGTCACGGGAGGCACGGCCGCCCGCCGTCAGCGAAAAACGGTCCGTGACGTCCCACGTGTCCTGCGCATACGCCGCCACGCGGGTCGACGACTGGTTCGTGTCCAGAATGGTGAGGCTGTCGTTCCTCACGTGGCGGTACTCGGCATCGGTCGACGTGAGCCAGGCACCGAAATCCAGCTTGTGCCCCGCCGACGGGCGCCACGCGTTGTCCGCGCGGACGGTGAAGTCGCTGAGGTAGTTGTCCTCGGTCGAACGCCGGTCGCGCCTGAGGTCGACTTCGGACGTTTCCTGGTTCGCGATCGTGACCGAGGTGTTGCGTCCGTAGTCCGACGTGTACTCGGAATAGGCGGCCAGGACGTTGCTGGTGAGTCCGCTCGCCCATTGACGGCCCCAGCGTCCCGACAGGCCCGTGTTGCCCCAGTCGGTCAGGTCCGCGGTCACGCTGCTGAAGTCCCGTTCCCCCGCCCCTCCCCTGCCGGCAAAGGACAGACTCTGCTCCCGGGACTTGTCCAGGTAGTCGCGTCCGCCGTAGAGGCTTAACGCCACGACATCGCGGTCTCCCGGAAGGTAGGTCAGCTTGGCGTTGAAGTCGTAGAAATGGAAGTCCGGTGTCGCGGTGTCCTGATTGGCGGAGCCGAAGAGTCCTCCCTGACCGCCGAAGCCGCGGCCACCTCCGGGTCCCGCGCCGGCCGGGGCCTGCGGACCGGTGCTGATGTTGAAGACGTCGAAGATGCTGTTGTAGAGCCCGGTCCGGACAAGATCCGTGTACGAGCGCCGCCCGGTCACAAGCAGGTTGGCCTTTGCGCCGATGGGCGTCTGGAAGGTCCCGCTGGCGCTGAGCAGATTGAGGCCCGCGCCGTAGTGCATCCGGTCGGGGTCCCCGGTCTTCCCGGTCATGTCGACCACGCTCGACACCCGTCCTCCGTACTGGGCCGGGAATGCGCCCTTGAAAACCTGGATGTCCTTGATTGCGTCGGCGTTGAAGGCGCTGAAGAAGCCGAAGAAGTGGTCGACGTGATAGACGGTGATGCCGTCGAGCAGGACGAGGTTCTGGTCGGGGGTGCCGCCGCGGACATAGAGCCCGGAAGAGGATTCGCGGGTACCGCTGATGCCCGGCAGAAGCTGGAGCGAGCGGAAGACATCGACTTCGCCCACGGAGGGCAGCACCGCCATTTCGGCGGGCGACGCCGCGATCCGGCTCACGCCGTCGGTGGCTTTCACCAAACGGTACTCGTCGGCGACGAATTCGACTCCCTCCAGCTCCACGGGGAGGGGCGCGACTTCGATTTCGAGCCGGCCGTCGAACTCCGCGTCGACGGTGATTTCGGTCGGCGTGTAGCCGATGTGGACGATTCTGAGGCTGAAGGCTTGGGGCGGTGCCCCCACGACGGTGAAGAAGCCATCGGCGTTGGTGTTTACCTGGTGCCCGGTTCCCACAACCGCCACTACGGCGTGGACGATGGCCTCGCCGTTGAGGGCGTCACGCACGACCCCCTGGATGTTGCGGGTGTCCTGCCCCTGGAGGCCTGCGGCAGGCACAGCGGAAGAGGCGAGCAAAAAGAAAAGAAGGAGAGAAGGGAATCGCGGGCTGGATGAGTGACGTCGGTCCATCGGCATGCTCCGGTCTTGAGTCAGTGGATTGACAGCGACTCGACGCAAAGCGTTAGGACAGCCCCGAGACCCCTTGTCCGATGATACTAAACCATTATGTTTAGTATTATACCGTACCGAGCCCAGCCAAGCCCAGCCTGATCGGAGGCCGCCATGCTCCCGCTTGAGGACGAAACCCTCGACCGCACCTTTTCCGCCCTGGCCCATCCGGCCCGCCGCGCGATCCTCGGCCGCCTGGCCCGGGGGGAAGTCGCGTCGGTGAGCGAGTTGGCCGAGCCCTTCGACATTTCGCTCATGGCCGTCTCGCGGCACGTCAAGGTGCTGGAGCATGCGGGGCTGATCAGCCGCGAGAAGCAGGGGCGTTCGCGCTGGTGCCGCTTCGAGCCGGACGCGATCGGTGAGGCGAAGGACTGGATCGAGACCCACCAGCGGTACTGGTCCGCGCAACTGGATGCGCTGGCCCGCTACCTCAAGGACGTGGAGTGACGACGATGGCACCGATGACGAAGGCGCTGCGCCTGGTCCGCATGATTTCCGCGAGCCCCGAACGGGTTTTCGAGGCCTGGACCGACAGCGAGCAGATGGGACGCTGGACCTGCCCCGACCCGGGCGCTAGCGTGGACGTCGAGATCGACCTGCGTGTCGGCGGACATTACACGATTCGCATGAATGTGGAGGGCGGCCCGTTTACCGCCTACGGCACCTATCGCGAGGTCGATCCTCCGCACCGACTGGTCTACACCTGGGGCTGGAAGGAGGAAGTCCAAGCAATGAAGGCGGAGACGGTGGTAACGGTGGAATTTGTAGCGGTCGAGGCCGGAACCGAGATCCGGCTTACGCACGAGGGCTTCCCCACAGCGGATGACAGGGCCGGTCACGAGGAGGGATGGAAGATTTGCGTCGAAAGGCTTGCGGGACTGGTGGCTGGACAATGAGGGGCGTGCGCGCGAAGTCGGCGGCCCGCGCGTGGGCGACCGGAGCCGTGGCGCTGCTGTGTGGCGCCGCAACCGGCTCCGCCACCGCCCAGGCCACCCCGAAGGTCCTGCTCATCGGCATCGACGGGGTGCGGCCGGACGTGCTCGCCGAGGTTCCGACTCCGAACATCGACTCGCTGGCGGCGAACGGTTGGTACACGGCGGCTGCACGCACCACCACGCCGTCCGTCAGCGGCCCGTCGTGGTCCTCGATGCTGACCGGTGTCTGGCCCGAAAAGCACGGCGTCACCAACAACAGCTTCACGGGCCGCGACTACGACACCTGGCCCGGCTTCCTCACCCGCGCCGAACGGGAGCGCCCCGAACTGTCCACCTTCGCCGCGGTGGACTGGCTGCCCCTGGCGGAGTTGCCGGAAGGCGGTCCCGTGCTGCCGGCCGCGATCGACAAGCGTGTCGTGGTGGACGGCTACGACCTCGGGTGGGCCGAGGCCGACGGCGAGATCGCCTCGCGGGCCGTGCTCCACCTGGTCGGAGAGGACCCGGACGCCATGTTCGTCTACCTCGGCAACCCCGACGAGACCAGCCACCAGCACGGCTCGATCGGGACCGAGTACCGCGAAGCGATCGCGCTGGCCGACTGGCACGTCGGCATGCTGATCGACGCGGTGCGTGTCCGGCGCCACACCCGCGACGAAAACTGGCTGGTCCTCATCAGCACGGACCACGGGCGCCGCGAGGATGGCGGTCACGGCGGCGATTCCCCCGAAGAGATGACAATCTTCATCCTGGCGAGCGGGCTGGGCGGCGCGGCGGACGGCAGGGGAGCCACCGCAGCATGGCCGCCTTCAGGGCCCGCCTCCATCGTGGATGTGGCGGTGACCGCGCTGCACCATCTCGGTATCGAGATCGACCCGGCGTGGGGGCTGGACGGGAGGCCGCTGGGGGAGTCACGGTAGTCGCACGGTCCCGGCGGCCTTCTTCCCGCCGCGGCACCCCGATCCGCCTTGTCCGCGAAACGGCGGCAGCCGTATGGTAACGGGCACCCTGGCTCGCCCACCCTTCCGGGGAATGAGGGACCCTATGCGGATCGCGAGAACCACCTGGCTGCTGCCGTTCCTGCTCCTTCCGGCGGCCGTTGCGGCGCAGGAGCCCGCGGGCATCGAACTCGCCGACGCAGAGCGCCCCCGCGCCGAGAATCTCTACCGCGCCCACTGCGGGCGTTGCCATGGCGTACAGGGCCTGGGAGGCGAAGGCCCCGAACTGGCGCGCCTGGTGCTGCCGAGGGTCGCCGATCAGTTGCAGCTGGAACGGATCATCCGTTTCGGGATTGCCGGCACCGGCATGCCCGGTGCTCGCGCCACCGTCCTTGACGACGACGCGGTTTCGCTCGTGGCGAATTATGTGCGTTGGATGGGATCTCAGACCACCGCTGACGCGTCCGGGGTGACCGGCGACACCGACCGTGGTCACGACCTGTTCTGGGCCGCGGGCGATTGCGCGTCCTGTCACATCGTCGACGGAAGGGGCACGGCCGTCGGGCCGGAGCTGACCCGGATCGGGCTGCGTAGGGGAGCGGACTACCTGCGCGAGGCGCTGAGTACCCCCGCAGCCAAGCTGCCGGTCTCGCGCTCCGGGGCACGCAGCGGTTTTTTCGAGTACTTGCCGGTGCGGATCGTCACACACGACGGCGAGACCTACAACGGGATGCGGATGAACGAAGACGCCTTCACGATTCAGTTGATGACGGTCTCCGGCACCTTCGTTTCGCTGCGAAAGAGCGAGGTGGTTGAGATGGAGAAGCGCGTCGGGCACTCGCTCATGCCGGTGGCGCGGAATCTCGGCGACGAGGACATCGAGGATCTGGTCGCGTACCTGACGACTCTCGGGAGGGGATCATGAAGAGACCTGGCAGGATGGGCTCAACCGACCGCCGGCACTGGTCCGGCGCGTGCCACGCGGTGCGGGCACTCGCTGCGGCCGCCGTCGTACTCGGGGCGGCACTGGCAAATCCGATCACCGCCCAGGTCCCCTACGACCGCCTCGTGGCGGCCGACTCCGAGCCCGAGAGCTGGCTCACCTACTCCGGCAACTACGCGTCCCACCGTTTCTCGCAACTCGATCAGATCAACGCCGGGAACGTGGCGGACCTGCGCGTCGTCTGGGCCTACCAGATGGATGACGGGCTCATCGAGACGAGTCCGATCGTGGCGAACGGGGTCATGTACGTGACCGAGCCGCCGAGCACGGTGACCGCGCTCGATGCGCGCACCGGTAAGCGCCTCTGGAAGTGGACGCCACAGATGGGGTCGAACGTGCTCAACATCGGCTTCCCGAGGGTGAACCGGGGCGTGGCGATTCTGGATTCGACGCTGTACGTGGGAACGCTCGACGCGCACCTCGTCGCGCTCGACGCACGGTCCGGTGCCGTGCGCTGGGACGTGGAGGTCGCGGACAACGCGATCGGGTTCTCGTTGACGCTGGCGCCGCTGGCGCTCGATGGGAAGGTCATCGTCGGCGTGTCCGGGGCCGAGGCGGGCGTGCGCGGTTTCATCGACGCCTACGACCCGGTCACAGGGGAGCTCCTCTGGCGCACCTACACGATCCCGGCGCCGGGCGAGCCCGGAAGCGAGACCTGGGGCGGCAACAGCTGGGAAACGGGCGGCGGGTCGACGTGGCTGACCGGCTCCTACGATCCCGAACTCGATCTGCTGTACTGGCCGGTCGGCAACCCGGCTCCCGACTGGAACGGCGACGTGCGACCCGGCGACAACCTCTACACGGACTGCCTGCTGGCGCTGAACCCACACACCGGCGAGATCGTCTGGTGGTTCCAGTTCACACCGCACGACACCCATGACTGGGACGCCAACCAGATTCAGGTTCTGGTCGACGCCGAGTGGGAGGGTGAACCCCGCAAGCTGGTGGTGACGGCCAACCGAAACGCCTTCTACTACGTCCTCGACCGCGAGACCGGGGAGTTTCTTCACGGCACCGAGTACTCGAAGCAGACCTGGGCCGAAGGACTCGACGAAAACGGCCGCCCGATCGTCATTCCCGGGACCGACCCGACCGAAGAGGGC
Source organism: Gemmatimonadetes bacterium bin94 (assembly GCA_002238865.1). Taxonomy (GTDB): domain Bacteria; phylum Gemmatimonadota; class Gemmatimonadetes; order Longimicrobiales; family Gaopeijiaceae; genus Bin94. The sequence continues at coordinate 30,530 of MPNE01000015.1, forward strand.
AACCTCGTGTGGCCCAGCCTGCAGGGTTCGGCGAACTGGTTCAGCCCCAGCTACAGCCCGATGACCGGGCTCTTCTACCAGCCCACGCGGATCATGGGCGCGATCTACTACAAGGCGGAGGTCGAATACGTGCCCGGCCAGCCGTTCATGGGCGGCGGCGAGCAAGCGCTGCGGGGCGAAGAGGCCAGCGGCGCGGTGAAGGCGCTCGACGTGCTCACCGGCGAACTGAAGTGGGAGTTTCCGCTGCAGTCGCCGCCGTGGGCGGGCGTGATGGCGACGGCCGGCAACCTCGTGTTCGGGGGCAGCGACGAAGGCAACATCTTCGCGCTGAACGCCGAGACCGGGGAGCCGCTCTGGAACTTTCAGGCCGGGGCCGCGGTGCGAAGCGCCCCGATGTCGTTCGAGATCGACGGTGAGCAGAGGATCGTGAACTCGGCCGGGGGGACGATGTTCGTGTTCGGGTTGGGGGGTGGCTCGGGGCCCGGCAATGATCAGGGGGCCGCAGGCGACAACGGTCACGTGGACGACAACGGCCACGCGAGCGCCACCCCCCTCACCGCCCCGCCTCCGGACCCGGAGATGCTGGCACGCATCCGCGAAGAAGGGCTGCACCGCTCCCAGCTGCCGCGCACCCTGTCGTACATGACCGACGTGATCGGCGCGCGACTCACCAATTCGGCTGCAATGGATCGGGCGCAGCAATGGGCCGTTGCGGAGATGGAGCGGATCGGGCTGGTGAACACCGAGCGAGAGCCGTTCATGAACTACGGCGCGAGCTGGGACAACGAGTACGTATCCGTCCACATGACCGCGCCGGACTACCAGCCGCTCGTCGCGTACCCGATCGCGCACACGCCGGGCACCGACGGCAGGCAGCAGCTCGACGTCGTGATCGCCGATGTCCGCACCCGGGGCGACCTGGAGGGGCTGCGCGGCAAGTTGCGGGGCCTTGCGGTGATGTCCACGCCGCCGCCCGTCATCGACCTGACCCGCTTCGCCACCGGCACTCCGCGACGCACTGACGAGGAGATGCGCGAGCTGGAGGAGGACGTGATCCCGCCTCCCCCCGGGCCCGATCCGTACTTCTCCCGACTCTACCCCGATCCCCCCGCGAACCCGGAGGTGCTCACCGCGGCCGAGCGGCTGGCGTTCTACGTGGAGGAAGGAGTCGCGGTGGTGCTCGAGTCGAACAGCGGCTGGCTCGGGGCGGTGCGCGGATTTGCCCGGCCCGGGGCGAAGGTCGACCGCTGGGACCGCGACGTCACCCTCGCGTCGGTCCCGATCGTCGCGGTCACGCCCGAGCACTACAACCGCATGTACCGGATCCTGCGGCGGGACATCCCCGTCACCGTCGAGGTGGAAGTACGCAACGTGCTCGGCGATGGGCCCAGCGAAGCCAGCAACGTGCTCGGCGAGATTCCCGGCACCGATCTGGCGCACGAAGTCGTCATGCTGGGCGCCCACTTCGACACCTGGCACGCGAGCCCGAACGCCAGCGACAACACATCGGGCACGGCGGTGATGCTCGAAGCCATGCGGATTCTCAACGCGGTTGGCGCCAGGCCGCGCCGCACGATCCGTATCGCGCTCTGGTCCGGCGAGGAGCAGGGCATCTTCGGGTCGACGGCGTACGTGCAGAAGCACTTCGGCAGTCCCGGCGACCCCGGCGGCACGAAACCCGGCTACGACAACTTCTCCGTCTACTTCAACCAGGACTACGGCCCCGGCCAATACCGGGGGATCTGGCTGCAGCAGAACGAGTACGTCCGCGACCTCTTCGCCACCTGGATGGAGCCCCTGCGGGACCTGGGCATGACCACCATCTCACCCCGCAGCGTCGGCAGCACGGACCACGTGCCCTTCGACCGCGCGGGCCTCCCCGCCTTCCAGTTCCTGCAGGCGCGCGTGGGCGGAACGGGTGGCCACACCAACCTCGACTTCTACGACACCCTCCCCATCGACGACCTGATCAAGAACGCGGTCATCATGGCGTCGTTCGTGTACAACGCGGCGATGGCCGACGTCAAGGTGCCGAGAAAGGGACCCCGATGAGCGCAGCAGCCAGCGGCCCCGGCTCCGGCCGGCAGAGCGACCCCGGCAACGTGGACGGCACGGCGGGTGCGGGCATGCCGGGGCGCACCCGAATCGCACACACGATCGAGATCTTCGAGGCCGCGCGGCGGCCGCTGTTCATGGTGCTGGACGGAATCGCGCAGGAGGATCTGGACTGGCTGCCGGCCCCCGGGATGCGCGGGATCGGGAAGATCTGCAGACACATGTACCGGGTGGACATCTGGTTCCTGAAGCGGCTCGGGATCGAGCCCGTGATCACCCACGACGCCCCGGGTTCGGCGGACGAGATCGCCGCGCGGATGCGCACGATCCAGGAACAGGTCATTGCCGAGGTGGACGGGTGCGGAAGCGACGCGGATCTCATGGCCGAGCGCACGTCGCTCGACGGGAAGACCGGGGCGCGGATGGGGGTGGACGTGATCCACATGGCACAGCACTACCTGTATCATCTGGCCCAGATGACGTACCTGCGCCGGATGCGGGACCGGGAGTGGAAGGCACCGCTGGATGAATGGGAGCATGCGACGCACCTGATCGGGGATCGGGTGCTGGAGTAGGGGTCACGCCGCCAAATGACCACCGTCAAACGACGAACTTTCGAGGTCCCGGCCGGCGGGGCGTCCAAGACGGACTGGAACTTGATCGTGCCACGTAGTATTCTGGCCAGCCGCTGTAGTCATGAAATCCGGTTACCCACTTCCGGGGTAACATGTTGAGAAAGGGAGATCGACCACTGACCAAGCAAGCTTACCAATTCCGGCTCTCCGGCCTCAATGAGACTGAGGGTCACATCAAAGTCGACACGCTGATACGTGCCCTGAAAGCCCTGGTAAAGACTGCCGAAAATGCCACCCGTTTGGCGGCCACCGGGCGCAGTGGTGGGCGAGGGCCCAAGCCGCGCTGGCTCAGGGAGGCTCTCGACTTCACCATCACTGGATTGGAACCCGGATCCACTACTCTTGAAATAGAGGCGCCCCGGCTCGGAGACGTATCGGATCTTGACATCGCCCAGCAGGATCTTTGGGTGCAGCAACCGAGCGTCGAGGACACTTCGCTCGACTTGGGTGCGCGCGCGACAGCAGAGGTGCAGAATTCCGGAGCATCCGGGGACTACTTCGATGGCAACGTCCTGCAGGCGATTCTCGGGTTCGGAGATGCGGCGAAGACCGCAGACGTCTGTTACGAGCTGATCGCAGCGAACCGGTCTGGGACTGGTTTCGTCCTCGAAGCATCGGCCTGCCCAAGGATCAAGGAACGCCTCCACCTCATCCCTGCCCCACATGCTTTCGTAGTAAGTGGCAGACTGGACGAGATCGGGCACGGGTTGGGTCGCTTTCGACTCTTGATTGATGGAGGGTCCTTACCTGGCCGGCTCGACCGCAACCAACTAGATGTGGAGATGCTACGCCCACTCTGGGGCAAACTGGCCACCGTGCAGGGCATCGTTCACTTCAAATCCAGCGGTCAGCCGCGTCTCATCGAGGCGCGCCGGATAGACGCACGCAGCAAGGGCGACAAGATCTTTGAAACTATGCCCCAAGCTGAGCTTGGCGGTGGAGAATCCGCCGACGTTCTGACGAAATCGGATCGGCGTCCGTCTGTGCCCATGTCCTCGCTTCGGGAGTTGCGCCGAGTAGATCCAATGGTCCTTTGGGGCGCTTGGCCCGGTGACGAGCCGATCGAGAGACTGTTGGCCGAACTGGACTGATCTCCCGGCCATATGAAACGCTTCCTTCTGGATACGAACATACTGCTGGGGCTTGCCCGGGAAGCAGAATGGGCACGACGGGTCTACCTCCGATTCAATCTGGACGATTCCGATGTCATCGTCTTCACGTCGGCTGCATGGTCAGCCGTGAACATGGGAAGAACGACCTCTGGATAGCGGCTACCGCGCACGCAAGTGGGGCGGTCCTGCTGTCGACAGATGGAGATTTCAGGCACTTGGACGAAGTGTGGTTCCAGTACGAACACGTCGACCAAGCGACCACGTCAGACTGAAACGCGACCGTATGGTTCATCCGGGCTAATCCGGAAGGATCGTTCGATCAACGACAGCTCACCCTTCAGGGCGACGGCAACTACGACGGGGTCGCCCGGCTGATCGAGGAGCGGGGAGTCGTGCCGCCGGCACTACAGGCCGACCTCGATCGCCTGGATTCGGCGGGGATTCCGCGCGACATCATCTTCGAGCAGGGAGCGAGCGTGCTTTTCGGCAGCTAGAACAACACGTCCCCCAGGAAGTGCAGCCTCAGGACCACGCGGGGGCGACCATCCCTCCCTCGCGGCAACCCCTGTGCCAGGTCCAGCCGGCTCATCCCGTTCATGAAGACCACGCCGGCACCGACTGCGTAGAAGTCGTCGCCTCCGGCCGACGCCCAGTCGGCGAAGACCGAAAGCCGGAGAAAGCGCACCTGCCGCTGCAGGTCCGCCCGGCCCCTCCAGATGGCGGACGACCTCAGATTGCCCGAGTGCCCGCGGAGCCAGAGGCCGCTACCACCCAGGCTCCACAGGTCCAGCCGTGCGGGATCGCCCCAGACCCGGGCGCCGCCACCCTCCAGTCCGGCGCTGTAGTCTCCGCCGAGCGGGATCGTCAGCGCTCCGGTCGCCCCCGCCCGAACATGGGGGTTGTCGCCCACCGTGGCCCGCACCCCCACCCATCCGCCCCCGCCGGGTGACCGGGACGTCATGCCGCCCCACCATGGTCTGAAGCTGGCCGCCACACCTCCCCGGTTGCGTACGCCGCCGTCCCCGGCTGTGCCGTCGCCCACCAGGTCGGCGTCGCTCTCGGCGAAGAAGCGGAGCGACATCCAGGACCGTTCGCCACTGCCGGGCAGCACCCCCAGCGACGCACCCCTCGACCAATAGAAATCGGTGGAATCACCCGCGGTCAGGAGGGGTCCCGGAGACTGCCCCGACCCCCCGTCTCCGATACCCCCTCCCCTGAGCGCGCGGTAGAAGGAGAGTTGCAGCCTTCGGTTCGGCAGATCCCTGATCAGCGTCAGTTCGACGTCCGGCGCCTGGAACCGGCGGGTTGGAATCCGGACCGTGGCCACGCCCCTGCCCCAGCCGAAGTCGCGGCGCAGACGGGTGCCCGCCGACAGCCACTCCACCGGGTTGTAGCGCAGCAGCCAGAGCGTCTGGCCGGGCGGATAAAAGACCCAGGGATTCGCTGCCAGTTCCGGGTCACCACCTTCCCCGGTGCCGATCCCGGCGAGGGTGGCGGCGATTTCGGCAACCGCGTCAACGTCCAGGCCGACCGGGCGTTCCTCCCAGACATTCGGGGGCAGCAGTTCGCTCAGGGCGAGCGCGGACCGGTCGGCGGGGGTGATCGTCACCGTTTCATCCGGGTCCGCCGAGTCCACGTCGCCCGCGATGCTGTCCTCCTGCTGGCGCCACATGTCAAACGCCTCGGCCGCCGTCGCCGGCGTGCCCGGTGCCGCCTCTGCGCCCCGTTGAAGGATGTCCTCGATCTCGATCGTCCAGTCGAAGGTCACGGGGACTACGGGCGCGGGCTGGCCGCTCGGGCCGGTATGCTCATCGGCTCCCAGGTGGCCCTCCAGGAGTACGCGCCGGGGCAGCCAGTACCGCAATTCCCACAATGCGTAGTCGGCCACGACGGTCGTGATGTCGAACTCCATGGACGGCATCAGGTTGTTGAGCACGCCGTTGACGAAGCGGTCGAAGAGGGTGTTGCGCCGGGAAGGGCCCTCGGCGCGGCTGGAGTCGGCGGCCAGCGCGGAATCGGGAGCCGGTACGGTGTCGAGGGCCCGAACGGAATCGAGGGCCCGCGCAGTGTCTGGCACCTGCGCCGAGTCCGCAGCACCCTGGGCGTCGACGGCATCCGCCGGGCCCAGATCCAGATTGACCAAGGGCGCCCACCGCCCACCCCGCCTCAACTGCCAGGAGATCTCCCGGTTTGCCGGCTTGGGGAGCCGGTAGGCGCCGCGGACCAGCGCCATCGACTCGGGCTCGATCCACATCATCGCCGAGACGAGACGGATACTGCGAACCCGCGGGATCACGGTCACGACGACCGCGCTGATCGTGCGGCCCCCACCCGGCTGAACCGAAATGGTGTCGCCCGAGCGAAACTGGTAGTGGCGTTCCGAGTCCGGCGCCAGGGGACTCAGGATCAGCCGGCGGGGCTCATCCGAACTCGCGTCTGCCCCGCCCGTGCCGAACGCAAAGGGGTCGGCGCGGGGATCGGCGGCAAAGCGCTCGATTTGCAGTCCCGAGAAGAAGTCCGGCGGATCGCCAGGGCCATGTCCGGGATCGCGGAGGCGGCTCCCCAGGATGTGCGCGACATCGGGCTCGTCGCGCGACCACCTGACCCGGGTGACCCGCTCGCCGTGCATCCATGGCCGATCGCGCTGCAGGGCAGGCGCGTCCATGCCCACCCGTTCGCGAATCAGGGCCGTGTAGGCGTCGATCCCCAGCCGGGCGGTGTCGCGGGCAGCCTTCACACCGAGTACGAGATGGCGGGCGGTCTCGTCGAGGTACGCGTCCAGCGCGGGGGCGGTGGCGAGGGTGCCGGCCGGAATCGAATCGGGGGTCTGTGCGGAGGCCGTGCCGTGAAGGGTGGCGGCGCACAGAAGGGCCAATCGAACGGGCAGCAACGCAGGATGTTTTAAGCCGGCCGGACTGCAACGTCGATCGACTGGAGCGGGGATTTCGGCCACGTGCCCTTGGAAAGGGTGAACTGGAGCAGGCGGAGCTTCCACCCAATCGCAAGAAGCGCACCGTTCGTTGCGGCCCCACCCGCCCCATCCAGGTTCCTGGCGCCTCCAGGCTGCTCCCGCCACGCTGTCCTCCCGGGTGGACGGGGTGTCCTGCCGGTCGGACGGCGGCGGTCTCTGGCGATCGGGGCCCGCGGGTCCACGCGTGTAGATGGCCACTCCCCTCGACCGCCGCGCGGCCGGTTGGTGCATCCCCTGAGTCGGTGTCAGCTTGACAGGGGCCTCGCCCCACCGTCAAATGCCAACCATGGCACTGTACGGAATCTACGGGAGTCACGCGCCGGAAGTCTGTCCGATCTACGTTCCCGACAACGCCAGGGTCTTCGTGTCCATCGCCGAGACCGATCCGGCGCAACTCGCCGAACGGTACGGCATTCAGCGCATCGAGGCGCAGTATCACTCGGCGCTGGAACACACGTTCCTGTGGATCGTTGAAGCCGAGGACCCCTATCGGATCGAGGCGTTCAGCGTCGATACCGGCCTTGCATCGTTCAACAACCTCAAGATCGTGCCCCTGCACACCTTCGCGGCAACCGTCGAGCGCTTGAAGGAATCACACGAACTGTGAAGTTGAACGGAAGGGACTACACGGCCGACACCTTCCGGGGAGACCTCTTCGGGGGCCTCACATCCGCGGTCGTGGCGCTCCCGGTGGCGCTGGCCTTCGGCGTGGCATCGGGGATGGGCGCGGCCGCGGGCCTGTACAGCGTGATCGCAGTAGGCTTCTTCGCGTCCGTTTTCGGTGGAACACGGTCCCAGATCTCCGGCCCCACGGGGCCGATGACGATCGCCATGGCGGTCATCATCACGACCCACGCGTCCACGCTCCCCGAAGCGCTGACGGTGGTCATCATGGGCGGCCTGCTGCAAATCCTTCTGGGTCTGTTGCGGGTGGGCCGCTTCGTCGAATACACGCCGTACGTCGTAATCTCCGGGTTCATGTCGGGCGTCGGCATCATCATCATCCTGATTCAGGTGCTGCCCTTCCTCGGAGCTGCACCCGTTCCTGGCGGCCCGATGGGGGCGTTGCAAGCGCTGCCCGCCGCCGTGGCCGACGTCAACCTCGGCGCGCTTGTCCTGGGGATCGTGGCACTGTCCGTCGGCGCCCTTTGGCCTCGCCGGCTGACAACCTATCTGCCCGGTCTTCTCGTTGCGCTGGTCACCGGCACCCTGCTCGGAGTGCTCTGGCTCACCGATGTCCCCGTGATCGGACCGGTGCCGTCCGGCCTGCCGGGGATCCAGCTGGAACTCCCGACGCCAGGCTTCCTGCTGAGGGCCGTGGAGCCCGCGATCATCCTGGCCCTGCTCGGGTCGGTTGACAGCCTGCTCACGTCGCTGGTTGCGGATTCGCTGACCGGCACGCGCCACAAGCCGAACAAGGAACTTATCGGCCAGGGCATCGGCAACATCGTCGCGGGGATGTTCGGCGGCCTGCCCGGAGCGGGGGCCACCATGGGCACCGTCACGAACATCCACGCCGGTGGAACGACGCAGGTGTCGGGCGCACTGCGCGCCTTGATGGTCCTGGCGCTGCTGCTGGGCCTCGGGCAATTGGTCGAGCCGATCCCCCAGGCCGTGCTGGCAGGGATTCTGATGAAGGTCGGCTGGGACATCATCGACTGGCCTCTCCTCACACGAGTCCACCGCATTCGGCGTGAACACCTCTTCGTCATGGTGATGACGCTGGGCCTGACGGTATTCGTCGACCTGGTGACCGCCGTGGCCATCGGGTTGATCGCGGCGGGGATGGTCCACGCCCAGCAGCTGGGGCGTGTGGAGATGGACAGCGTCGTCTCCGTGCCGCTGCTGGACCACGTTGTGTTCGAGGGGCTGGCGGATCCGACCGCGGTTGATCAATACGCGGCCCGGGTCGGCCTCGTGCGGCTCAAGGGGAGCTTCACGGTCGCGTCGTCCCAGAAGCTGTACGGGGTCATCGGCGGGGACATCAAGGACCACGACATCGTGATCTTCGACTTTTCGGGGGCGACCTACATCGACGACAGTGCGGCCATGTCCATCAACCGGCTCATCACAACCGCACACGAGGAGGACACTCAGTGCATCGTGATGGGGCTCTCGGGCGCAGCGGCGGAGACCCTGCAGACGCTCGACGTTCTGCGGGACGTGCCGGACGCGCTGGTGGTGAAGGGCAAGAACGAGGCGCGCGAGGCGGCGGTCAGGCTGCTGGAGAAGTGAGATCACCATGATGCCGGCCACGGCGACCCACCTCCCGCTGCTCCTCCCCCTGGTCCTCGCTGCGACGCAGCAGCCCCAGCCCGACGACCCGCCCGGAGCGCTTCCCTATGACCTGGCGTTCGGAATGGCCTCCTTCGTCTGGGATACCGAATTCTCGGTCTCGGCGGACGGTCGCTTCGTCGCCTACGATGTCCGCACACCGCCCGCGGATACGGAGCTGAACCTCGACGAGAGATACCAGCCGAACGGGACGCCCAGCTCGGCAGTCGGGACCAGGGTCCATTACACGGAGTTGTCCACGCGGCAAACCGTCGATGTCTGCCCCGGAGGCGCGTGCTGGCGGCCGGTGTGGTCGCCGGACGGGCGGTCGATCGCCTTCTTCTCGGACGCCGGCGGGGTTCCGCAGCTCTGGCTTCACGACATCGCCACTGGAGCGTCGCGCATGCTCTCCGACGAAGCCATCAAGCCGAAACTCTGGCACGGAGACGAGCCGCGCTGGAGCCCGGACGGCTCGACGCTCTACGCCGGATTCGCTCCCGAGGGCAAGTTCAGCAACCCCGCACGGCCCGCCGAGGTTCGCGCGGAGAACCCGGCCGGTGTCGTTGTCCTCCGCAGCGGAAGCGAGGCGGTGGCGGCCCCGGACGACGGACCGCCGCCCACACCGATGACGGATCACTACGCCCGCGAACATCTCGTCACCGTCAAGGCGGTGGACGTTCGCACCGGGCGGACGCGGGTCCTCGTGCCCCAGGACGCCGGGATTCCCGCAGGGACCATCCGCCGCTCTGCGTCGGGTACGTGGCTCGGGTACCTCTCGACCTTCAGACCCGAGAGCGACACGACGCAGTCCAGCGTCATGGACGTGGCAGCGGTCCCGGCAGGCGGCGGCGACCCGGTTGTCGTCGTCAGGGGTACGCCGCTCACCCGGTACGACTACTTCGGCGGCTCCTACGCCTGGCACCCCTCGGACGACCGGCTGATGTACCTCGACGGGAATCGGATGCACCTCCTCGACCTGCGCTCGGGAACGGCGTCCGCCCCGCAAGCGCTGGCGCCCGAACTGGGGGATGTCGCACCGACCGTCTTCGCCTTCACCCGCGATGGCCGGTCCGCGGCTTTTGGCGTGGACGTGTTCGACGACCAGGGATACGGCGACCCGCGCCCCCGTGGCATCGCCCTCGTCCCCCTGGACGGCGGCCCGCCGACGACCATCGCCATCGACGACGAGCGCTGGACCTGGGATCGCGTCCTCAAGGCGGACGAGCGAACCCTCTGGCAGCCCGACAGCTCGTCGGTCTCGGTCCTCCTCACCGAGCGCTCGACCGGGGAGAAGGCGGTCGTTCGCTACGATCCCGCCACCGGCGAGAGCCGGGTCCTGTGGAAGGCGCGCGCAAAGCTCCTCAACCTCACGTCGGGCGGCAGTCACGACTTCATGGTCGGCCAGTACGAGGACATGCGGACACCCGCCAACCTCTACCGTTTCGACGCGGACTTCGGGTCACGGGAGCGGATCTCGCACATCGATCCCCGGCTGGACGGCGTAGCGGTCGGGACTGCGGAGACCTTCGAGACGACGGTCCCGCTCCACGATGGCACGCTGGCCACCGTGAAGACTGCCGTGCTCCTGCCCGCGGGGGCCAGGCGGGGCGACCGGCTGCCGGCGATCGTCACCATGTACCCGGGCAGCGACGTTACCCGCCGCGCCGCGGACTTCGGCGGCGGCAGCGTGTTCACCGTCCCCAACCTGGTCTTCACGAGCCGCGGATTCGCGGTGATTCTGTGCGACCTGACCCTCGGCCCGAATGAAGAAGCGGGCAATCCCATCCGCGACATGGTCGACGTCCTTCTGCCGCAGGTGTACCGCGCGGCCGAACTGGGGTACGTGGACATCAACCGCCTCGGGATCACCGGGCAGTCCTATGGCGGCTACGGCACCGGCTCGATCATCACCCGCACCAACATCTTCCGCGCCGCCGTCCCCATTTCCGGGATCTACGACCTCTTCGGCAACTACGGGCGCATCGACATCGACGGGGGCGGGTTCTTCCTGGCTTGGAGCGAGGGCGGGCAGGCGCGGATGGGAACTCACCCGTGGGCGAACGTGCGCCGCTACCTCGACAACTCGCCGTACTACAACGCGGACAAGATCTCCACGCCGGTGCTGATCGTGCACGGGACCGCGGACATGGCGTATCACGACGCCGGGAAGCTGTTCACGGCACTCCGCCGGCTCGGAAAACCGGCTCAGCTGGCATCGTACCAGGACCAGGGGCACGTAATCTCGTCGTGGAAGCGCGGCAGCGCGGTCGACGCGGCCCGCCGGATGGTGGAGTTCTACCGAAGGCTGCTGGAGGAGCCGGTTTCCGGGCCCGTCAGCCCGTAACCTTCCGCGCCTGCGCCCTCCCAAGCCCGATCGACAGCGCAATCCACATGGCCGCCAGGGGCCCGGTCGAGACAGCCACCCACACCAGTGTCAGCCCCAGCACCGCGAAGAGGCCGTCGATCCCCGCTCCAGCCAGATCGCCGCCACGGTACAGGAACACATCGACCACCGGCTTCGCCTTGTACTTCTCGGACGGCGTCACGACGCTGAAGAGCGTCTCCCGGGAGGGCCGCGAAATGGCGTAGCGGGTCGCGCGGTGCACGGCCTGGAAGATCATCATGACCCCGTACACCGGCCACACCGCGAGCACCGCGAAACCGGCCAGCGTCACCAGCGGCAGGATCGCCAGCGTCCATCCCACGCCCAGCTTCCGGATCACATGCGTGGTGATGAAGATCTGGGTGATCAGCGTCGCAATCTGCGCCACGTTGTCGAACTGGGCGAAGTTGCCGAGCAGCTGGCTGAAGGTGTCCGAGTCGCTCAGGATGATGTTCGCCTGCGTGAAGTAGATCAGGGTGTTGGACACGGCCATGAACACCACCCAAAGGCCGACCCCGAGCAGATACGGGGAGGTTGCCACCGCACGTACGCCGTCCCAGAAGGTGCCCCCGATCGCGCCGCCCGCGTCCCCGCTCTGCCCGTCCCCGTCCCCTTCGCCGGCGGCCGCTGCCCCGACCGCACTCAGTCGCGACGCGTCCGACCGCACCGCCATTCGGTCCAGTATCAGCATGACGGCAATGGCCACCGCGAAGAAGGCGGCGCCCATCAGCATGAGGCCCGCGGGCAGATAGGGGCTCTCGGTCCGGCCACTGATGACGTTGGTCGCCCAGCTTCCGCATATCGCGCCCAGCGTGCCCCCGATTCCCACGAACGCGAACATCCGCTTGCCCTGGTCGACGTCGAAGATGTCCACCATGAACGCCCAGAACACGCTGGTCGTGAACAGGTTGATGACGGTCAGCCAGATGTAGAAGGAGTAGCCCACGCCCCGGGACCGCGCGGTCTGGGCATCGGTGCCGATGAGCCCGCCTCCCGACCTGACGTCCTGGATGATGAGGGCCGCGAACCCGATCAGGCACACGATCACGAAGAGGTACGCCACCGGGATGAAGCGGCGCCGGTTCGTGCGCGCCACCACGCCGCCAAAGGCGAGGACCGCGGCGAGCGACGCGAAGCAGTTGATCGCGAAGAGCCAGCGCAGCTCGTCCATGCCGCGCGCGACCCCCATGGCTTCGCGCACCGGGCGAAGGAAGAAGTAACCGCAGAGGATGACGAAGAAGAAGAGCGCCGACATCGCGGCCAGAGCGAATTCGCCGCGCTTCATGTTGACGAGCCTGTTCACTGGATCCGTCCCGCGAAACCGATCAGCCGCTGCAGTACGCCCGCCACTGTCACCCCCCGTTTTGTGGTCCTCGACGGGCGGCTCTCGTGAACACGCCCGGCACCTGCCATTGACGTATCCGAAAAGAAGTCCATCCTCCATCGGAGGCAAGCTGCGACCCGCTTTCGCGACCGAGCTCCCGGAGCGCACCCCGATCGCCATGACCACTTCGCCACCCGCGACCCCGTTTCCGGGCCCGATCCATCGCCCCGGATCCGATCGGTGAACGCGCCCTCGCCGACCCCGGTGCAGAATGTCGCCGCCCGTCTGACCGGCACCCGTCCGGAGGAAGCGGGCATCGTCCTGCTCTCCGCGGCCTACTTCTTCTTCATCCTGTCGGCCTACTACGTGCTCCGCCCGATCCGTGACGGAATGGGCGTTGCCGGCGGAGTGGAGAACATTCCGTGGCTCTTCACGGCGACCCTGGCGGGCATGCTCGTCGCCCACCCCATCTTCGCGTCCATCGTCTCCCGGTGGCCCCGCAAGCGGTTCGTGACGGTCACCTACCGTTTCTTTATGCTAAACCTTTTGGTTTACTATTTGCTTCTGACCAGGCTGGGAGAGGGCACGGCGGCCGTCTGGGTGGGACGAACGTTCTTCGTCTGGATCAGCGTCTTCAACCTCTTCGTGGTATCCGTCTTCTGGTCGTTCATGACGGACATCTACCGCGAGCGTCAGAGCCGGCGACTGTTCGGGCTGATCGGGGTCGGCGGGACCGTGGGTGGCATCGTCGGCTCTTCGATCACCGCGTTCCTCGTCGGTGTCCTCAGCCTGCCCACGCTGCTGTGGTTTTCGATCGTGCTGCTGGAGTGCGCGGTGCGGTGTCTCAAGGGGCTGGACCGGCGCGTGGGACTCCAGCCTTCGTCCAGCGTCCCTCCGTCCGACGCGCCGTCATCCGCCGAGGTGATCGGCGGCTCGGCGCTGGACGGCATCAAGCGCGTGCTTGCCTCGCCCTACCTGCTCGGCATCTGCGCGTTCATGCTGCTCTTCACCATCGGATCGACGTTCCTGTACAACATCCAGGCCGAGATCGTCGCGCGAACCTTCTCGGACATTTCGCAACAGACCTCGGTGTTCGCGCGCATCGACCTGGCGGTGAACACGCTGACCCTGGCCACCCAGCTGTTCCTGACCGGAAGGCTCATGAAGTGGCTCGGGGTGGGCGTCACACTGGCCATCCTTCCCCTGATCAGCATGGTCGGGTTCCTCGCACTGGGGGCGGCGCCGGTCTTCGCGGTGTTCGTCGTGTTCCAGGTGCTGCGACGGGCGGGCAATTTTGCGGTCGCCGTGCCCACGCGCGAAGTGCTGTACACCGTGCTCCCCCGCCGAGACAAGTACAAGGCCAAGAACTTCAACGACACGTTCGTCTATCGCACGGGCGACCAGGTGGGGGCGTGGTCCTTCGCGGGGCTGGGCGCGGTGGGCCTGAGTTCGGCCGCGCTGGCGTGGTCGATGGTGCCGGTGGCGGGGGTGTGGCTGGTGGTGGCGCTGTGGCTGGGGAGGCGGCAGCAGGTGCTGGCGGGGGATGAGGACTAGATCATGCAGTAGTCGCCCGCAATCGCCCAGTGCGAGAGGTAGTGACGAGGTGTCGCACGGGTGGCCGCGTGCCGATGTTGAGGGGGAGCGCCCGCATCACTCCTTCGACGTCCTTGCCCGGACCACCAAATGTCTTGTTGGCGAGGCGGACGACCCCCTCGGTGTGACAGCCCACTCGCGGGCGCGCACCCACAGCGCGGCGGTCACGAACGCGAACGACCCGACCCACACCCAGTACGCGGTGCCGAGATGTCCGTACATGAAGAAGTCGCCATCGACTGTGACCGGAAGTGGACGCACCAGATTGAGCAACCCGAATCCGAGGGCAGAGATGCCCACGGACCCGAGCACGCGTCTCAGCCACCATTCGATCCGCCGTCGGGCCCGTCCCAGAAGCGGCAACGTGATGGCCATCGCCAGGCTTGGGAGCAGCCCGACGATCCAGCCATGCTCGAGCGCAAGCCGCAGGAATTCCCATCCCGAAGCCGAAACCCCGCGGGCCGGGCTGGCCGGGCTGAACGCGACGATGCCGAACCCGGGGAGAAGAAGGGACAGCGCATACAGCCCCCAGCCCACCAACAGGAGAGACCTCCAGAGGGGTGTCTCCGACTTGCCCAACTCCCGAAAGAGGGCGGTCGGGTCACTGATCTCATCTCGGACGGCAGCCTTGAACGCGGCTGCGGAGCCGGGCGCGGGACCCGACTCTCGCTTCTCGGCGGCGTGGGACCGCAGGTGATCTTCCAACTCCGCCAGCTCGAGTGGAGAAAACCACCCCTTTGCCTGGAGATCCTCGCGCCACCTCCCAACTTCGTCATCCAGCCGGCGCGGCACCGCTGCCCCACGATATCTCGAGCGTCGAATGCACTCTACGCCAGCTCTCCCTGTCCGTCGACAACTGCTGTAGGCCGCGGGCGGTCAACCGGTAGTACTTGCGCGGCCGTTCCTCTTCGTTGACTTCCCAGTAGCCTTCGACGAGCCCGTCGCGCTCGATCCGGTGGAGCAGGGGATAGAGCATGCCGCCGGACCAGTCCAGGTCGCCATCCGAGAGGTGCTTTACCTGCTTCAGGATTTCGTACCCGTACCTGTCGCCTCCGGCCAGGATGGAGAGCACCAGTGGGCGCGAGCAGGCCGCCACTAACTCCTTGGAGATTCGCTTTGCGTCATCCATTCGCTATGGTCGCTTGGGGTTCGGGGGGTGGGGGGAAACGGTTCTCAACTCATCCGGGAGTACGCCAGGCAGAGATGCCAGTATGGCGAGCAACACGGCTACCGCAACCACGCTCGTCGCCACCGTCCGCAGGAACCGCGCCCGGATCGCTGCCCGTCGCTGTGCCTCTCCTCGGATGAGGCCGGCGACACTGTCGTCCTCGGCCCAAAGCATGGGGGTACCGCCATCGAATGCCTCCACGGAAAGGTCCGCGCCGTGCCTGAGGAGGACTGCCACGATCTCCGGATTCGGCCCGCCCATCAGCACATCATTCACCCTTCTTCTGGCAGCGTCGTGCAACGGCGTAAACCCCACCACCGCCTGGTGTTAACGTCCGTCGCCCTGGCGAGTTCTTCCACCACGGCCGGATTGTCATTGAACAGGGCCGCAATGTGCAGGGGCGTGCGTCCACGTTCGTTCACGGCGTTGACGTTCGCACCATACCGGAGCAGCACCCGTACGATCTCCGGATCCGAGTTGAACCTGGCGGCCATATGAAGCGGCGTCCGACGCGTGGGCGGCGAAGAATCCTCCAGGTTGGCTCCCACCTCGACGAGCACCGAGATCACCTCCGGATCGTCGCTGAACGCCGCCGCACGATGCAGGACCGTCAAGTTGTAGGACGAAAACCGGTCGTGGACGGAACACCCGGCGGCAAGGCACTCCCTTACCCGCGCTACACCGGCGGTTCTCCAGAAATCCTGGGTCGCCCACTCCTCGCAAGGGAGCTGGACGGCGGCCGGTTCGACTGCAAGCGCTGTCAGCAATAGATTAGTAACATAGGTAGTCATGATATTGCTCTTGGGGACGAATATCGCGTGGCGACCGCATTTCCGCTAGGAGCGCCAGAGTAGAGAGATCGTTGCCGCCGCAGACGCGGGCTCCGGCACTCCACCGCCGAATCGCGGGATGTCCACCATGCTCGATGAGCCCCTCGAATCGTGAGTATCGGCGAGCGGCGCGGCCGTCCAGCCCTCGATCGAGGCCATCGGCGCGATGCCTGTTCACGAATCGCTCCTTCCGCCTTATGATGGATAACGCTACTAGTGATCTTGTGTAACAAGCTATATCGTTCTACGATGCAATATCCGGCCCATGGGTGGCCGGGCGCCGCGTGATGAAAGCGTGCGGTGAGCGGTGTTCCCGCGGGACTTGCCGCTGGCTGTACGATGGACATCGGCGGCTTGGCGGCAACTCCCAATTGGCTGGGTGATGTGATGGAGGCCAAAGAGGCAGGCGACGCTTGGCTCTACGCCGGGGGCGCGTCCGACCCGGGACGCGGCCGCGAACGACGACAAGCGCCAAGCTTGACAGTACGGCTGGGTTGGCCCGGTTGGACGGTGCCGGTGGATCGCCATCATTGACGGTCGCGCAAACTGGAGCACAGCCAACGAGAGAGGTGGAGAGATTGAGCAAATCAATAACTACGAATGGCAATCGAACCTCTTCCCGGGCGGTCGTCTTGTTCGCGGGACTGGTATGGACCACCGGCTGCGGCGACGCTGCCACCGAGCCGCCGCCGTCCGAGCCGCCGCGGCCTGCGGCGGTGACCGTGAATCCGGCCTCGGTCCAACTGGAAGCTCTGGGCGCGACCGTGCAGTTGACGGCCGAGGTCCGTGACCAGAACGGGCAAGTGATCGCCAACGTCGCCGTCGCCTGGACAAGCAGCGACCGCTCGGTGGCTGCAGTGAACGCCTCCGGACTGGTGACGGCGGCGGGCAACGGGGCGGCGACGATCACCGCGATGGCGGGCTCCGTGTCGGGGAACGCAGCCGTGACCGTAGCGCAGGAGGTGAGCTCGGTCACGGTGTCGCCAGCGGCGGCGATGATCGCACCCGGCGACACGCTTCGGCTCTCGGCAGAGGCGTTCGACGCGAACGGTAACACGGTAGCTGCGCCTGGAATCGACTGGGTATCGAGCGACAGGGCCGTGGCTTTGGTGAATGCTTCGGGGCTGGTGACCGCAGTCGCGGCTGGTGACGCCGAGATCACGGCCACGGCCGGCGGTGTGTCCGGGGCAGCTGTTGTGACTGTGGCTCGGGTGGTCAGCGAGGTGGTGGTGACATCGCCGAAGGACACCATCGCGCCCGGCGACACGCTGCGACTGGTGGCGGAGGCATTCGATCAGAACGGTCAGGCGGTGCGAGGGGTGGTTTTCGTCTGGTCCTCGGACAACCCGTCGGTCGCGACCGTGGACGCGTCGGGTTTGGTGCTGGGCGTAGCGGAAGGAAGGGTCAGAGTAACCGCGACGACGGGAGATGTTCGAGGGGCCACCGAGATCAGGGTGTTTCACCCCGATCGGGCTGTGCTGGAGTTGCTCTACCACTCCACGAATGGTCCGGATTGGCGTAATGATGGCAATTGGCTAACCGATGAGCCTATTTGGGCTTGGTACGGAGTCGACGTGGGCCGTGATGGATCCGTTACGGGGCTGGAGCTCGACGCCAACTTGCTCAACGGTCGGATCCCACCCGAGGTTGGCCAACTCAAGAGCTTGACGCGGCTGTTGCTTGACAACAACGAACTGGCCGGCCCCATTCCGCCTGAACTCGGTCAGCTCACCGGCCTGACGCGGCTGTCGCTGTGGGACAACGATCTCAGCGGCCCGATCCCGCGCGAGCTTGGCAACCTGTTTGAGCTCGAGGAACTGAGGCTTGATCGGAACAATCTCTTCGGACCGATCCCCTTTGAGATCACCACCCTCACGAACCTGACGCTGTTGAACCTCGGCTTCAACGATCTCACCGGACGGATTCACCCGGAGTTGGCCAATCTTGCGAAGCTCACCTTCCTGGGTCTGGCCGCCAACGATCTAACGGGCAGGATCCCGGCCGAACTCGGAACGCTGCCGGAACTGACGAGTCTGGCACTGTACAGCAATACCCTCTCCGGATCGATCCCGCCCGAGCTCGGGAACCTTTCGGCACTGACGAGTCTGAGGCTTGGGACCAATGCTCTCTCAGGGTCGATCCCGCCCGAGCTGGGCAATCTGTCGAACCTGCGGGAGCTGAATCTTTACAACAACGAGCTCACCGGGTCGATCCCGCCTGAACTCGGTAGCCTGTCCAAACTGAAGGAGCTGGACCTGATCGACAACAAGGTCTCCGGGCGGATCCCGTCGGAACTCGGCGACCTCTCCAGTCTGACGCGGCTGCGACTCGTCAACAACGAACTAAACGGTCCGATTCCACCCGAGATCGGCAGCCTGTCCAACTTGCAGGAACTGTGGCTCCAGTACAATGACCTCACAGGGTCGATCCCGTCTGAGCTGGGCAGCCTCTCCATCCTCAAGCAGCTCAACCTCAGTCACAACTCGCTTTCCGGCATGCTGCCCACCGAACTCGGTGACCTTGGCGCTCTGGTTGAGCTCGACCTTGAGAACAATCGTGCGCTTTGCGGCCCGTTGCCGCTGTCGCTGACCCGTCTCCTCTCGCTAACCGATTTCGACTATTCGGACACCAAGCTGTGCGTTCCGGCCAACGCAGCGTTGCGACAATGGCTGAACGGCCTCGACTCTCACAAGGGCACGGGGATTCAGTGTCAGTAGTATTGTCGTTCCGTCACGCGCGGGCGCGGACCGAGACACGCTCGATCAGCTCCTTGTGACACTTCGAAGAAGGGACTCACCAGGCATGAAGAAGTTGATCGTGGTCATCCTGTTGGTCCTGAGCGTGGCCTGGCTCGCTGGCGCCCAGTCCCTGGTGTCGCAGGACGTGGGCGACCGGGTACGAGTGACGACCGCAACTCGCGTCGTGACCGGTCGAGTGTTGGCCATCACTGAATCTGCGCTTGACCTGAGCTTCGAGAACGGGAGGTCCGAATCTTTCAGCCGTACCGCGATCAACCGTTTGGAGCGGAGCAGCCTGAGCCGCACGACGCGGAGCCTACATGGGTTCCTGCACGGCACCGGGGTAGTGAACCTGATTGGGCTGCCTTTCTTTGAAACGGATCGCCGAAGAACGCATTCTGAAACCGGCCCCATAGCGTTCTTGGCCACATCTGGAATACTTGGAGGAGTCACGGGAGCAGTCATCGGCCTCTTCAGGGGCGAGGTGTGGGAGGACATTACGTTCGGCAGCACGGCAGTCGCGGCTTCCAACGGACGCCGGACGCTGGTGGGTGTCCGAGCCGGGTATGGGTATTCGAGCCATACTGGCCTCGGTTCTTCTTCGGGCATTGCGCGCATGATCGCAGGTGTCGATGTGGCCGTTCCCTTGAGAAGCGGGATCGACTTGCGCATCGGAGCGGCTTTTGCGCCTAGGGGTTATGGTGACGTGGAAACGGTTGAGACTGACTATGTGCAAGGATCCGTTCTGGCGAGAGCAGGAACGCCCATTCGACGGGAACAACTATCGGCGGGCCTGCTTTTCGGTCCATGGGTAGCCTACGGTCTTTCCTGCAACATTGTTGAATGGAACCAGTCCTCCGGATTGTTCGTCACGGAGTACGTTAGGGTCCAATCCCGGCCTTGCGGCGAGGAGGCCAGGTCGCTGGATTACGGAATAGCGATGGGAGCTGCGGTGGAAGTACCGTTCCAATTGTCCCGAATTTCGAGGCTGGAGATCGATCTGGTCTACTCCATGGGGCTTGGGACGCACACTACACATATCGTACCCGACTTTCTCCCTGATCTCCCTGAGTTTGCGGGTGTACCATCTGGATACACCGGCAGGACAAGGCATCTGACGATCCAGACGGGCTTTGTGATTCCGGTCGGAAACTGACCGAGATGGTCGGTCGGGGTCAGCGACGGCACCGGAACGCCGATCAATAGCGGGAGTCAAACAGCGGGAATCCGGGCTGCCGAACACGTAACGCCAACGACCACAGAGAGATACAAACATGACACAGCATGCCGCAACGTCAGGGTCAGTTGTACCCGCTCCGAGCCCGTCGCCCCACCCCCCTCAGAACGCCGAAACCCCAGTAACCGTCTGCCCCAGGATCAGCGAGTGGACGTCGTGGGTCCCCTCGTAGGTATACACCGACTCCAGATTCGCCATGTGCCGCATGGACGAGTACTCGGCGAGGATCCCGTTGGCGCCGAGGAGCCGGCGCGCCTCGCGGGCGATGTCGCAGGCCATGTCCACGTTGGCGCGCTTGGCCAGACTGACCTGCTGCGGGGTCATTTTCCCCTCGTCCTTGAGGCGCCCCAGGCGCAGGCACAGCAGCTGCCCCTGCGTGATCCAGGTCAGCATGTCGGCAATGCGCACCTGCTGAATCTGCTTCCCCGCGATGGTGCCGTCGAACATCACCCGTTGACCCGCGTAGTCGACGGCTTCGTGGAAGCACGCCATGGCGGCCCCCACGGCTCCGAACGAGATCCCGTAGCGCGCCTGGGTCAGGCACATCAGCGGGCTCTTGAGACCGGTCGACCCCGGCATGACGGCGTCGGCCGGGAGGTGAACGTCCTCCAGCACGAGCTCGCTCGTGTCCGACGCCAGCAGCGACAGCTTCCCCTTCTGGTCGCGAGCGCTGAAGCCGGGCGTGTCCGTGGGCACGACGAAGCCGCGGATGCCCTTCGTGTCTCCCGCCTCTCCGGTCTGGGCCCAGATCACGGCCACATCGGCCATCGAGCCGTTCGTGATCCACATCTTGGTGCCGTTGAGCACCCAGCCGTCCGCGGTCTCCCGGGCCCTCGTGATCATCCCCGCCGGGTTCGATCCGTAGTCGGGCTCGGTGAGGCCGAAGCAGCCGATCTTCTCCCCCGAGGCCAGCCCGGGAAGCCACGTGCGGCGCTGTTCCTCGCTGCCGAAGGTGTAGATGGGGTACATGACCAGCGCGCCCTGCACCGAAACGAAGGAACGGATCCCGGAATCGCCCCGTTCCAGCTCCTGCATGATCAGGCCGTACGACACGTTGTTGAGCTCGGCGCATCCGTATTCGGCGGGCAGGTTGGCGCCCAGCATCCCAAGCTCGCCGATCTCGGGGATCAGCTCGGTCGGGAAGCGGCGCTCCACATAGGCGTCACCGATGACGGGCAGCACCCGGTCCTCGACCCATTCCCGGACCGTGTCGCGGACCATCCGTTCCTCTTCGGAAAGGAGGGAATCCACATCGTAGAAATCGATGCCTTCGAACCTTGCTGCCATTGATGTCGTCTCCAGAGAGTGAAACGGGGGTGCACGGACGGTGCCGACCCGGTCAACGGGGCCGGTGGCGGAAGCGGAGGACGCCGTAACAGAGTTCCCTGCCGGCGCGCGATCCCAGCCAGAACGTCGCCAACACGGCCCCGATCCAGCCTCCGATCAGCATGGCGGACGGCCGCTGGGCGAAGTAGATCCACCCTGCGAGCACAGCCGCCATCACGCCGCCGACCTTCCACCCCACGCCGCTGGCCTGCGCGCGCGCCGCGGCGATGCACGCTTCGCACCAGAGATGACGATCGAGTTCCCGCGCCCGGCACGCGCGCCCGCACCTGCCGCACGAGAGATCGCCGCTGGTCGCGCCGCCACCCACATCCGAGGGCCGTGCCTCCGCGCCGGCCCTCACCGTGCCCCACCCTTCACGCCAGCGCTCCGATGACCGCATCGGTGAACTCCGCCGTGCCGGCCGAGCCGCCCATGTCGCGCGTTCGCGACACCCCGTCCCGGATCACGGAATAGAGCGCCGACCGCACCCGTGCCGCCTCCTCCGGCTGGCCGACGTGCTCAAGCAGCAGGCAGGCCGACAGCAGGAGTCCGGTGGGGTTGGCCACCCCCTGCCCCGCGATGTCGGGGGCCGACCCGTGCACAGCCTCGAAGACGGCGTGATCTTCGCCGATGTTGGCCGCTGGCGCGAAGCCCAGTCCGCCGACGAGGCCCGCCATGAGGTCGCTCAGGATGTCGCCGAACATGTTTTCCATGACCAGCACATCGAAGCGGTACGGATCCAGCACCAGGTACATGGCGGTCGCGTCGATGATCCTGTCCTCGAACCCGACCCGGTCCGCGTACCCCTCCGCGATGCGCCGCCCGACGTCGAGGAACAGTCCCTGGGTGTGTTTCAGGATGTTCGCCTTGTGCGCCAGGGTGACTTTTTCCCGCCCGTTCGCGGCGGCGTAGTCGAACGCGAAGCGGACGATCCGCTCGGAGCCGTAACGGGTCGTGATCATGACCGACTCGGCCGCGGCCTTGGGGTCGTTCTCCATGCCGATGAAGTGCTCGACGCCCACGTACAGCCCTTCCGTATTCTCTCGGATCAGAACCAGGTCGATGTCTTCGTATCGGCCCCCCGGCAGGATCGTCCTGACGGGACGGACGTTGGCGTAGAGCGCGAACTCCTTGCGGATGGCAACGTTGACCGAGCGGAAGCCCGAGCCGGACGGCGTGGTGAGCGGGCCCTTGAGCGCAACCCTGTGGGCGTTGATGGAGTCCACCGTTTCCTGCGGGAGAACGCTCCCATGGGAGGGCACCGCCGAGGTTCCCGCGACCTGGTGATCGTACTCCAGCCTGGCGCCCACCGCGTCGAGAACGCGAAGCACCGCCCCCGTAACCTCCGGACCGATCCCGTCGCCGGGGATCACCGTGACGGTCTTATTCATCCGGGGAAGTGCCGTCCTGCGGCTCGAAGTTCAGCGCCGCCGAATTGATGCAGTAGCGCATGCCGGTCGGCGCGGGACCGTCCGGAAACACATGGCCGAGGTGGGCATCGCAGCGGCTGCAGACCACCTCGGTACGCCGCATGAAGAACTTGCGATCTTCCTTTTCGCCGACGTTCCCGTTCGTCGCGGGCCTGGTGAAGCTGGGCCATCCGGTCCCCGAATCAAACTTCGCGGATGACTCGAACAGAGCCTGCCCGCAACAGACGCAACGATAGCTTCCATCCTCTTTGGTGGCCCAGTACTCCCCGGAGAACGCCCGCTCCGTACCCCCCTTTCGAGCCACCCGGAACTGTTCGGGCGTCAGCTCTTCCCGCCATTCGCGGTCGCTCTTTCGGACCCTGGCCAGGTCCGGATCTGCAGTCTTCGTCATATCAGGTATCCCCCGTCTACTGGAATCACGGCCCCCGTAATATGGCGGGCAACCTCGGAGCACAAGAAGAGGATGACCGAAACAACATCCTGCGGGTCACCCAGCCGGCCCAGCGCGCTTCGCTCCCGGGCACGGTCCAGGAGCTCCGCCGGTACCCGCTCCGTGAGACGAGTGGTGCGGATATACCCGGGGGCGACCGCGTTCACATTCACATTCGACGGCCCCAGCTCCAACGCCGTGCTGCGCGTCAGTCCAATGATCCCGGCCTTGGACGAGCAGTAGTTCGCAAGGCCGAATTCGCTGGACAGCCCGTGCACCGAAGAGATGTTCACGATCTTGCCGTACTCCTGC
The DNA here is from genome assembly GCA_002238865.1 of Gemmatimonadetes bacterium bin94. GTDB lineage: Bacteria > Gemmatimonadota > Gemmatimonadetes > Longimicrobiales > Gaopeijiaceae > Bin94. The sequence continues at coordinate 54,348 of MPNE01000015.1, forward strand.
GCCCGAAGATATGGCGCGACCGCGCGCGTGAAGTGGAACGTGCCGGTCAGGTTGGTATCGATCACGTAGTTCCACTCTTCGTCGGTCATCCGCCACAGGGCCCGGTCACTGCCGACCCCGGCGTTGTTGACAAGGATATGGAGTCCGCCCAGCCGGTCATGTGCCTCCGCGACGAACGCGTTCACGCCGGACGAATCCCGTGAATCGCACGCCCGCACGAACCCATCCACCTCGCCCTCGCTCAGAATCCGTTCCACCTCGGCAGCCGCCCGACGGCTGGCAGCCCCGGCGTCGAAGTAGTTGAAGGCGACGCGGACACCGTTGCGGGCAAGCCCGATCGCGGTTGCGCGCCCGATTCCGCTGGAACCGCCGGTCACGATCGCGACCCGCCCCCGCAGCGATGGATGCTCGGAGACGGGAGCCGGCCGGGTTTCGGTCGACACCTCGCTCAGAAGTTCCTCGACCGCGCCCTCGACACCCGTTTGGCCGCCGGCCACTCCGGGGGCGCGGCCCGATGAGTCACTCATGGAATGTCCCCCGTCCCGCCCTGCCGACAGGGCGACTTGCGCCTCCCGGTGCTCTCACGGGTCTTCACCACGGGCTGCTTGCGTGCTTTATGGACCTGCCCTCTACCAGAAACACCACGTCTTCGGCGATGTTGGTGGCGAGGTCTCCGACTCGCTCCAGGTTCTGCACCACCAGGATGGTGTCGAGCCCGGGAGTAATGTAGCGCGGTTGCTCCAGCATGTAGGAGACGATGATCCGGAAAGCGGACGTCCTGAGGTCGTCCACTCGCTGATCTTCGGCGATGACCATCCTGGCCATTTCCACGTCCCGATTGACCATGGCATCGAGGGCCTTGCCGAGCATTCTCCGCACCTGACCGCCAATCTCCCATATCTCCATGATGGCGGGTAGCGGGGGATGTTGCGCGATGCGCCGGCTTGCCTTTGCGATGTTGACCGCGTGATCCCCGATCCGTTCGATGTCGTTGGACGCCTTGAGGGCGACGAACACCAGCCGCAGGTCGCCCGCCATGGGATGTTGCAGTGCCAGCAGCTCCAGGACGTGCTCGTCGATCGCGACCTCGAGTTCGTCGACGCGGTCGTCCGCCCGCCGAACCACCCTGGTCATGCTCGCGTCCCGCTCCGAAAGCCCTTCCATGGCCATCCGCACCAGCTCCTCCGCGCGGCCCGCCATTTCCAGCAGCATCTGTTGCAGGCGATCGAGCTGCGCTTCAAAGGGCCCTCTGGGGAAGGGTGATTCGGTCATGAGATCCGGCCCGTGAGATAGTGCTCGGTGCGCCGCTTGCGAGGGTTCGTGAAGAGGGTTTCGGTCGGACCGTACTCCAGCAGCTCGCCCCGGTCCAGATATCCCGTGAGATCCGAGAGGCGGGCGGCCTGCGCACGATTGTGGGTGGCGATGACGATGGTATGGTCCGACTTGAGCGAGTGGATCGTAGCCTCGATGCGCGCGGTGGCCGTGGGATCGAGCGCCGACGTGGGTTCATCCATCAGCAGGATGTCAGGCTTGAGGGCCAGTGTGCGTGCAATGCAGAGCCTCTGGCGCTGGCCGGCCGAGAGCTCCATGGCAGGCGCGTCGAGGTCCTCTGCGACCTCGGACCAGAGCCCGGCCGCGGTCAATGCCTCCTCCGCCAGCACGTGCAGGTCCCCGGAATAGCCGCTGGCACGGGGCCCGAAGGCAACGTTGTCGAACACCGACTTGGGAAACAGCGTGGCCTGCTGGAACACCATGCCGATCCGTCTGCGCACCTCGACCGGATCGATCCGTTCGCCGTGCAGATCCACGCCGTTGAGACACACTGTCCCGGTGGTGACCGCGCCCGGCAACAGCTCGTTCATCCGGTTGAAACAGCGCAGCAGCGTCGTCTTGCCGCACCCGGAAGGACCAATGATGGAAACGACCCGCCCGCGGGGGATGGACAGCGAAATCTCGCTCAGAGCAGTCTTGCCGCCAAAGCGCACCGTTAGCGCGTCCGCGGACAGGGCCGGGGTCTCCGGACCCGTTCCGGATGCAGAGATGTTCACCGCTTGCCTCCTCGCAGTCGGTGCCGGACTGCCAGCGCGACGAGGTTCATCGCGAGCAGTACCACAAGTAGCGCCACGCATGCCCCGGCCGCCAGCGCGGAGAAGTCCTCCTGCGACCGGGCAGTCCAGGCGAATATCTGCGTCGGAAGCGAGGTGAGCGGATCGCCCGGAGCCCCCGGCGCGAAGGTGACGAAGGCTGCAGCGCCGATCACGAGCAGGGGAGCCGCCTCCCCCATCGCCCGCGTGAACGCGAGGCAACAGCCGGTCAACACTCCCGGTGCCGCCGCCGGCAGAATCTGGTGACGGATGACCTGCCACTTGGTCGCACCCAGGCCATGGGCGGCGACGCGCAGCCCCTTCGGCACCGCCCGGATTGCCGATGCGGAGACCACGATCACCGTTGGCAGAGCGAGCGCGGCCAGGGTCAAGCTACCGGCAACGATGCTCGCACCGAGTCCGAGTCCGCGGGCAAAGAGCGCCAGGCCCACGACCCCGTACACCACGGAGGGCACCCCGGCCAGGTTGGCGATCGCGGATTCGATGGCGCCGGTCAGGCGGGTCCGGGGGGCATACTCTTCGAGAAAGATGGCCGTGCCGAGGCCTGTCGGGAAGGCGACCGCAGCCGTCAGGAACGCGATCCAAAGCGTCCCCGCAAGCGCCGGCCCCACCCCGGCACGGGCGGCGAAGCGCGACGGTGCGTCCACCAGGAATCCAGCATCCACAACGGGCCGGGCCTCGGCCAGCAGGACGATGATCAACAGCAGAAAGGCAACGAGCACCGCGCCTGCGGCCAACGCGCACGCCGTTCCGATCGGGCCGTGACGACGCAGCAGGCCCATCAACGCGCGCCGTCCCGGTCTCGCCGTGACAGAAGACGCCTGCCGCCCGCATACATCACGTAGGTGACGACGAACAGAACTGCGCCGACGGCGAAGAAGGCACGGTAGTGGAGCGTCCCGGAGGGTGCGTCCCCGAGGCTCGACTGCCCGATGAAGGCCGTGAGGGTTCGGATCCCCTCGAGCGGGTTCCACGTCAGACGCGCCTGGTTCCCCGCGGCGAGGGTGACGATCATCGTCTCGCCCGCCGCCCTGGCCATGGCCAGAACCACCGACCCGATGATGCCCCGTGACGCGGCGGGTATCAGGACCCGGACCACCACACGGTCCCTGGTGGCGCCCAGGGCCAGACCGGCTTCCATCAGCGACGCCGGGACCGACTCCAGTGCTTCGCGGGACAGCACCACGACGGTGGGCAGGATCATCAGCCCGACCACCAGACACGCTGACAACCCGTTGAAGGCTTCCACCTCGGGCCATGCGGCCCTGAGCGCGGGAGTCACGAAGTTGAGCGCGATGTAGCCGTAGACCACGGTCGGAACACCGGCGAGGAGAGACGTCGCCGTGCCCACGACCGTCGCGGACCTGGCGTCCGCGTACTGGTGCAGGTAGAGCGCGGTCATGACCCCCGGGAGCACCGCAAAGACCGCCGCACCGACCGTGATCTGGGCGGTGGCGGCAAGGAGGGGCAGCACCCCGAAGCGGGGCTCCTCGGAGAAGGGAGTCCACGTCGCTTCGGTGAAAAAACGTGCGGGAGACACTTCCGTGAAGAAGAGTACGGTTTCGAAGCCCAGCACACCGACAACCGCCAGCGCGGTCGCGGTTGCCACAACTGCACAGGCCTGGAAGACCCTGCCGGCAAGGCGCTCGGCCAGGGCGCGGGAGGCCGTCCCGGCACCGGAAAGCTCTGCCACGGTCATGGGTAACCCCGTCTGGCCCCGGCAAGCAGCATCCTGCTACGCGCATATTCGGCGGCGGGAAGGGATGCATAGCCAATCTCCGACGCGAGTCTCTCGCTGGCCGAGACGTAGTGCAGAGCGAAGTTGTACACATGATCCTGCAGGACGGACTTCCGTCCAACGTAGATGTACAGATCGCGCGTAAGGGGACTGTAGCTTCCGTCACCGAGAGCTGTCGGCGTGGGGCCAACGCAGCCGAACCCGGTGTCGATCGCGAGGACTCGCAGGCGGTCCCGGCTCGGGGCGTAGCCGGCAGACCCGAAGTACCCCAATGCCCAACGGTTCCCGGCAACGCCCCGTGCGATCAGGTGATCGTCCTCCGTCTGGTAGTGATCGGCGCGGCTGGCCCCGGGACGCCCCATCACCACCGTGGTGAAGTAGTCGTACGTACCCGAAGCCGTTCCCGGCCCGAAGAGGCGGATCCTCTCGGCGGGGAGCGCCGGTCTGAGATCCCGCCATGTCGTGACCTCGCTCCCGGGACGCCAAAGCTGCCTCAACTCGGCAAGGCTCAGACAACTCACCGCGGTGTTGGCCGGATGCGTCACGATGACAATGCCGTCTCTCGCGACGGGGATGGCAACGTAGTCGCGTCCCGTCTCCCGGCAGCGGGCCGCTTCGGCGGACGTCATCGTTCGAGACGCCGCCGCGATGTCGATCTCGCCGTCGCAGAACCGTCGCAGGCCGCCCCCCGATCCCGAAAAGCGCACGGCGACCCGGTATTGCGGGAACTCGTCGGTGAACTCCTCGGCAACGGCTTCCGAGAGCGCATACAGGCTGCTGGATCCATCGACCACGACGAGCGCACCGGGTCCGCCGGCGCCGCCGGGACATCCGAAAAGGCCAAACGCGAGGGCAGCCAGGCCGAGCCGCTTCATGCCGGCGTTCGGGCGAATCGTCACGTGGCGACAACTCCCTTCTTCGCGACCTTGTGCAGCGGCACGGTGAAGGTGACGGTCGTGCCCGATCCCCATGTGCTCTCGGCCGCCACGTCACCACCCATGCTGGACACCAGGTGGCGCACGATGGCCAGCCCGAGTCCCGTGCCCCCTTCCTTCCGCGACCTGGCCGCGTCCACCCGGTAGAATCGCTCGAAGATCCTCGGCAGCGCCGCTGCGGGAATGCCTGCGCCGTTGTCCTTGACGGCAACGACCAGATGATCGCCCACCGCCTCGAACTCCACCGTGATCCGCCCGGTCACTTCGGGCACGTAGCGAAGCGCGTTCTCGAAGAGGTTGCGGAAGATCTGATAGACCGCTGCCTCGTCCCCCAACCCCTCACCACTCCCCGGAATCCGGAAGTCCACGCCCCGGCGGGCGGCCTCGGACTCCAGCTCCTGCCATGCGGACCGCGCCACGCGATCGGCCGAGAACGGCTTCCGCTCCGGACTCCACGCTCCGGACTCGTAGCGGGAAAGGTCCAGCAAGTCGTCGACCAGGCGTTGCAGCCGCACCGTATTGCCTTCGATCGACCGGAGCCACCGGTGCCGGAGTTCGGTGGGAAGCTCCTCGTCGAGGATCGTCTCGGCGGCGGCCCGGATGACGGTCAACGGGGTCTTGAGTTCATGGGAGGCATTGGCGACGAAGTCCGAACGGACAGCCTCCAGGCGCCGGATCTCGGTGATGTCGACGAGCAGGACCACCGACCCCCCCTCGGTACCCCTCTTGGTGCGAACCTGGAGTTCACGGTCACCCACGGTCACCTCGCGACGCGCCTCACGGCGGATCACGGAGGCTTCGAGCAGATCGCGCAGCTCCGGATCGCGCACCACCGAGCCGACGGGCGCGAACGGCAGCACCTCGAAGACGCCCAGAAGCTCCCGCGCGGCAGGATTGATGCGCAGAATCCTGGCGTCGTCGGTGAGCGCCATGAGCCCCTCACCCACCTCGTCCATGAGTTGCGCCAGCTCATCCCGCTCCCGTGAGACGCTGGCGACCTGTTCCTCCAGCTCCCCCCGTACCCGGTTGGCCGCGGACGCCAGCCGGGCGAGCTCGGTGACGCGGGGAAGCCTGACGCGCGGACCGGGGGGCTGGCCGGAGCCAAGCCGCGCCAGGAGGCGCCTCACATCCGCGAGCGACCCGTTGACCCCGCCCACCGCGCGGTCCACAAACAGGAAGGCGACGACACCAACGGCAAGGACGGCCAACGCAACCTGCCGGCCAATCCGCGAGGCCGCCTCGGCGATCGATGCGGACGGCGACCCGAAACGGACCACAACCGGAGCGCCCTGCCAGTACACTCTGGTCGCGCTGAACAGGTAATCCCGCGCGTCCAGGGCACTGGTGCGCCGAGACGATGCGCTCACGCGCCCCAACGCCCCCACCACTTCGGTGCGCCGGCTCCGATCCGGCACCGTGTCCACATGCCCTGGCCCCAGGTCGGAGTCGGCGATCAGGGTCAGCTCCGCATCGAACACGCTCACCCGGTATCCGGTGGACATGGCCAGAATCCCCGCCACGCTGTCGAGCGGAAGCTCCCGCGAAGCACGCAGACCCTCGGCACCCAGCCCCGTCGCCGCGACAAGTTGTTCCTCCCCTTCGCCGTACAGCACCCCGGCGACCAGCACCCGGGTCACACCCCAGGCCGCCGCCGCGACAAGGATGACCGCCCCACCCCAGAATCCCGCCACAGCCGGGCGAAGCGGGATCCTCATTCGGGGGCTCGGAATCGGTATCCAAATCCGCGCACCGTCTCGATCCACGACCCGGCGGGGCCCAGCTTGGCACGCAATCGGCGAATGTGCATATCAATCGTGCGAGGGCGAATCCGATTCGCGGCTTCAGGCTCGGCACTCCACGTTTCGCGGAGAAGCTCCCGCCTGCTCCGGGTCCGGTCACGGTGCTCCAAAAAGGTCCTGAGCAAGCGAAACTCGGTGGGCGTGACCCGGATATCCTCACCGTCGAACGTCACGCGCATGGAGCCGGGATTGACGCGCAGCGACCCGGCTTTGAGGATCCGTCCCCCCTTCGCTTGCGCGACGCCGTCCCCCCGCGCCCGCCTCAGTATGGCATCGACCCGGAGCACCAGCTCACGAGGGCTGAAGGGCTTTGTGAGGTAATCGTCCGCCCCCATTTCAAGGCCCGCGATGCGGTCCGTCTCCTCCCGCTTCGCGGTGAGCACCAGGATTGGCACTCCCCGCGTCGACCTGTCACTGCGCACGGAACGCAGCACCTCGTCACCCGACAGCCGCGGCAGCATCCGGTCGAGCACCACCAGGTCCGGGGGTTCCCTGTGCAGCGACTCGAGCCCTTCCAGGCCGTTGGCCGCCGTTTCGACGTGGTATCCCGACTTCGTGAGCTGATAGGCAACCAGGGCCGCGATGCCGGGGTCGTCTTCGATCACCAGCACACGGGGCCGCACACCCGCACCCCGGCCCCCCGGCCCGGTCACGGTCACCCGGCCCGCTCGGTCGCCGTTCCCCGCACGATCTCCAGCACCTCGTCGTCCGTGAGGGTGTGATCGGCCAGCTTGGCCCGCTCGAAGATCCGGGTGCACAGCTCGTCGTCGTCGGGATCGAAGCCCCGATGCAGGAGCCAGTACTTGACGTTCGAAACCCCGGACATGGGACCGACTTCGATCTCTTGCGTGCGACCCACCATGGAGGCGGGCACCCCGGAGTAGACGCGGTCGGCGAGCCAGTCCGCTCCCTTGGCCTTCGCCTTGACGATCGCGGCCGCATGCACCCCGGTCGCCGTGCGGAAGGCGTCGCTCCCCAGGACGGGATAGTTGGGTGGCAACGCAACCCCGCATTCACGCGCCACCAGGTCGCAGTAGTCGAAAAGGCGGCTCAGGTCGGCGTCGTGCACTCCGGCAAGCGCGAGGTTCACAAGCAGGAGATCCATCTCCACGTTGCCGACACGTTCGCCGATGCCCATGGCTGTGGCGTGGATGCGGTCGGCACCGGCCTCGATGGCCGCAAGCGCGTTGGCGAGACCCAGGCCCCGATCCCGGTGGCCGTGCCAGTCGAGCTTTACGTTCTCCCCGGACGGGTCGATGACCTGACGCCTCACAAAGCGTACCAGGGCCCTGACTCCCGATGGCGTCGCGTGGCCGACCGTATCGGAGAGACAGATCCGCCGGGCTCCCCATTCGATCGCGTGACCGTAGAGCACCTTGAGGGTCTCTCCGGTCGCCCGTGTCGTGTCCTCGGTCACGAACATGACCGGCAGGCCCTCTCGGACGCAGAAGGTCACCGACTCCTCGGCCGTCTGGAGCATTCTGTCGAGCTTCCACCCCTCCGCGTAGAACCGGATCGGCGAACTGCCGATAAACGCACATACCTCAAGGGCGACCCCGGTGTGTTGCGAAATCCTGGCCGCGGACTCCACGTCCGCCAGCACGGTGCGGGCAGCGCAGTTGGGCCTGATGGACAGGCCGGCATCGCGGATCTCCTCGCAGAGACGTGTGACGTCCGCCACGGCGCGGGGGCCGGCGCCGGGAAGGCCCAGGTCGGCCGAGTGAATCCCCAGCTCGTTCATGATGTGCACGAGCTCGATCTTGGACCCGATGGGAGGATCGATAACGGATGGAGATTGGAGCCCGTCCCTGAGGGTCTCGTCGTCCAGCTCCACATGGCGTCCCCACGCCAGGGTCTCGAACTCCTCCACATTCCAGTCGTGAATCAGCCGACTGTCATCCATCGTGGCTCCGTTCGTTGTTGGGCTGGTCGCGGCTCTTCGCGTCCGGTTGGTCGACCCTTTCAAGATTGTCGCTTCCGAGAGTCCCTGCCAGCCGCCTCCGCTTCGTCCGCCACGTTGGGGCTACGTTCTCTCCGATCCCGGACCCGGTCAACACAGCCCCCGCTTCGAAGGCTGTGAGCCTCGGGCGGGCACCCTTGCCCGCGAGGAGATCGCCGCTTTTCATCGAGTTCCAGACCTTCCCCGGTGTTGACCTCTCCCGCTGCCCTTGGACAGCTTTCGAAACACTGTGTGGGCCCCGCAGCAAGGGAGTAACACTTGAGTACCGGGAAACCGTGACAATCTGGAAAGGACTCGCCCTTCAGGAAGTGCGCACCAGCGTCGACTCGGACGACCCGAGGCTGACGGGACGAACCTATACAATCCCCTTCGCAACGGTCTGGCAGGCCGCAATCGCGCTTACCGGAGGCCGGCTTCACGGCTGGCGGATCGCACGCGCCGATGACGAGATCGGCATCATCATGGCCGACGTGAAGGGTCCGCTGCTTCCCCTGGAAGCGAGCGTGTCGGTCTATGTGACGCTGGACGCGAATGCGCAGACACGGGTCGATGTATGGGCGAGGGGACTCCACGGCGGCTGGGGCCTCGGCGTCCACCAGCGAAGGGTCGGATCCTTTTTCGCTGCCCTCGACCGGCTGCTGAACGTTGAACCCGGCCAGATCCTCGACCCGCGGCTCTTCGGGCCGACCGACCTGCCGGATCCCGTGGAGGCGGTGGAGCAGCCGGGGTGGCGGAGCGCGTCCAGACGCATCGTGCCACCCGCCATGGTCGCCGCCCTGCTCCTTGGCGGATGCTCGGAGAACGTCCCCGAGACCGCCCCACCCGCGGGATCCGGAGAGTCCGTGCGGGCGCCGCTTGCCGCGAGAGGGCTCGCAAGGGAGTCGGCGACCGGGGCGACCTACCTGCGTACCGTGGTTTTTGTCGACGCAGCGAGTGACACAACGATGTTCGTGCCTTGGGAATTCGAGAACCGCGACGAAGCCGACGGAATCCACAGGGTCGTCAGAGCCTGGCTCGGACGCGGCACACAGTGGTCGCTGTTCATGGAGGACGCGTGGGTCACACAACCCAGCCGCGCACCGTGGCGCGTTTTTCCGAGAGGTGCGGCCCGCATGGTGGTGGGCCGGGATGACGCGCCGCGGGAACTCTACTATCAGGAAGGGATCCGCGACCTTTCCGTTCGCTTCGGGGAAGCGGCAGCCGAGTGGAGCGACCCCCGCGTTGGAACCTTCCGGCTCCTGAGCGCGACCGCGAGCCTGTCGGGCGTGGAAAGCGAGGGATGGATCGTCGACGCGTCCACTGTATATCCGGCCGATTCCGACCATGCGGCGGAGTGGGCCGTGCTGGTCGGCACCGACCTTCAACTCCTTCTCGCGGCTCCGGACGGCGCCCGCACTCACCGGGCCTGGGCGCGCCTGAGCGCCGAGGATCTCTCGTGGCCCTCTGTCGCCATTACCTGGGCGGAGACCCGGAGCTTTGAACGGGCGCGCCGGGACATTCCGGTACTCTGGCGCTTCGAATCGCCCGACGGGGGGCTTTCGGGAGAGTTGAGGCCGGTGAGCGCACACCATCGGACCCTGGACGGCTCGGGTCCGGTCCTGCCGGTCCTGGCGGTCTACGAAGTGCACGGCCACGTTCTCGTCAACGACTCGCGCGTCGCCGTCAAGGGCTTCCTGCGGCACGCCCAGCGGTGAGCTGCCAACCCGTGCAACCGGGCGGCGGCACGACGGCGCCGGAAAGGGCCCGCACGCCGCTCGTGGAACCGCGATGAACGAGGCTCTGCTCAGGGCGATCATCACCATCGTCGGGGGCGCGCTCGCCGGCGGCCTGACAAACACCGTCGCAATCTGGATGCTCTTCCACCCATACCGCCCCCCCACCCTCAGGGGCCGCCCCCTCAAGCTGTTGCAGGGCGTCATCCCCAAGAACCAGGCCAGGCTCGCGACCGCCATTGGACGCACCGTCGGTGGAAAGCTGCTCACCACCGAAGACATCACCCGGGTCTTCGCCCGGCCCGAGTTCCGGGACGCCTTCGACCGGAGGCTCGACAGCTTCCTGCACGACGTCCTCGAAACGGAGCGGGGCTCGGTGCGGGAGCTGTTGGGGCCGGAGGTGATGGCCGACGTCGACCGAGTCGTGGAGGAGATGCTCGGTCACGGCCTCGCCCTGGTCGAGGAGCACCTGCTGTCGCCCGGCTTCGAGGCCTCGGTCGAGGCACGGGCCGATGAACTCGCCCGGTACCTGGCCAGGGCGCCCGTCGGGGACATCCTCACCCCGGCCCGGGAGGCATCGGCCAAGGCGACGGTCGAGAAATGGATGCAGGGCGTCGCCACCAGCGATGGCTTTCGGACCACGGTGGAAGAATACGTGCGGCGAGGGGCAGAGCGGCTGCTCACCCCGAATGTCACGATTCAGGACATCATGCCCCCCGGGTTGGTGGCCACCCTGGAGCGCGCCGTAGCGGGGTATGTGCCGCTGGCTATCCGGCGCTTGCGGTCGGTGCTGGATCAGCCGGCGGCACGGAAGCGATTCGAGCTGGCGACCAAGGACGTTCTGCGCCGCTTCCTGCAGGATCTGAAGTTTCATCAACGCGTGGTGGCTCGGCTCGTCGTCAACGAAGACACCGTGAAGAAGGTCCTGGACACCGTTCAGGTGGAAGGCGCCGACAGAATCAGCGAGATGCTCCGTGAACGGCCGGTCAGGGAGGCGATGGCCACCGGCATCAGCGACGCCATCGCCGATCTCCTCAACCGCCCGGTGAATCAGGTGCTCGGCAACCCCGACGACCCCGACGTGCTCGAGTCCCTTGACACGATCGTGACGTGGGTGGTCGATCTCGCCCGCGACCCCGCCACGCACGCCTTCGTGACCGACAAGCTCGAAGCAGGGCTGGCGCGTGCATCCGACCGCACCTGGGGGCAGCTCCTCGATGGGATCCCCCCCGAGCGCATGGCGGAGTGGCTGGTCCGGGCGGCGCGAAGCGAGATCGCCGGGACGATCTACCGAGAGGGATCGCGGCGTCTGGCCACCGCCGCCCTGGAGCGACCGATCGGGCGACCCGCCCGGCTGCTCCCGGTCGGCGCGGCGCGGCAGATCCAACTCGTTGCCAGCGGGCCTCTCTGGCTGTGGCTCCAGGGACAGGTCCCGAACGTGGTCGAGAAGCTGGACGTGGCCCGCCGCGTCGAGACAAAGGTGAACGAGTTTCCGGTGGAGCAGATGGAAGAGATGGTCCGTCGGGTGACCGAGCGCGAACTGCGAACGATCATCTACTTCGGGTACGCCCTCGGCGCGTTCGTCGGCGGCATCCTGGTCGCGGCCAACTACTTCCTGGGGTAGCCCGCTACCGGTCCCCGTCCTTCCTGGACGTGGGCGCGACGGTGTGGAAGTGACGCCTTGTCCGCCGGCTCACCGAAGCCCTCGGCTTCCTCTTGAGCAGGTCGAGAGGAGTGAAGTGACGCTTCGCCCGCCGCGTGTATCCGCCGGGTTTGGCGAGGTCGCGTTCCAGCTGCTCCAGCTCCCTTTCGTCGTGCTCGCCGATCCGTCCACTCTTCCCGGAGGCGGCGCGAACATGCCACCGCCGGCCCCGCGCGGCGCCCGGACCATCCTTCCCGGGCAACCCCAGGTAGATGCCGAGAGCCAGGGCGGCGATACCGATCAGAATCTTGACGATTATCATGACTGCTCCGTTCCCGATTCGAGCCGTCTGCGTGCTTCCGCGAGGTACCCCGTCTTGAGGCCCACGAGGCGGGAGATCTTTCTCATGATGTAGTCCTCCCGGGCTACGAGGTCTCCGTCGGCGAGCACCAGGCCCCACATCGCCTCGGCAAGCACCAGCTTCTGCCCCATCGAGTATTGCGTCTTGACCAGGTTCGTAAAACCCCACAGGTCCACACGGCGCCGGCGTTCATCCTCCGCGATGGAGATGAGCTCGTCGGCCGCGTGCTGCTCGAGGCCGAAGTGACGGCGCACCAGACGGCGCATGTGCCTTCGCTCGCCCGCGCTGAAGTGGTCGTCGGCGTGCGCGACCTCGAGGAGCAGGGCGCAGGCCGCAACCCGCAGTTCCTCCGCACCGGGCTCCTTCCCGCTACCGTCGTCGGGCAGCGCCATCTCACGGGAGAAAAACGACTTGAAACGGTCAATCATGGCGACTCAGCCGCACGCGTTCCCAACCCATTCGAGGTACGCGCGGGAACCATCCGTCACGTCCTGGACCAGGAGTTCGGGCACATCGTAGGGATGCAGCGCCGCGGCCCGCTCCAGGACACGGGGAACCAAACGCCGCACGGTCTTGAGAATCACGACCACTTCCTCGTCTCGATGAATCCTGCCTTCCCAGCGATAGAGGCTCACCGCGCCGGGCACCACGTTTCCGCAGGCAACGAGTCTCTCGTCCAGCAGCCCGCGTACCACCGTCTCGGCCACCTCGGCGCCGGGGGCGGTCATCAGGACCGTGACCACCTCGGTTTCAGCACCTGATGGCACGGCCATACTCTGTCAAGAGGAAAGAAACATCGTCTGTTCCACCGACTCCGCACGGTAGAACGACTCGATCATGTCCGCATACAATCGGGTCACAACCGGTCGCTTCACCTTCTGGGTCGGCGTCAGGGCCCCGTTCTCGACCGTAAAGGGCTCGGACAGAAGGCCGATCTTCTTTGGGGTCTCGAAACGGGCCAGGTCGCGAAGCTCGCCGAAAATCTCCTCCCGCAGCAGATCCTGGCACCGCGGCTCCGCCAACAGGGCAGCCCTGTCGGCACCGTCCAGGCCCTCCGCCGCCGCCCAGCTCCCCAGCCGCTCGAAAGCCGGCACCACCAGCACCGAACAGAACTTGCGCCCGTCGCCCACAACCACGGCCTGGTCGATGTAGGCGTTCTTCTTGAGGAGGTTCTCGATCGCCTGCGGCGCCACGTACTTCCCACCCGAAGTCTTGATGAGATCCTTCTTGCGGTCCGTGATCCGAAGGAAGCCGTCGCTGCTCAGCTCACCGATGTCGCCGGTGCTGAACCATCCGTCATCGGCAATCACTTCGCGGGTCATCTCTTCGAGCCCGTAGTACCCCTTCATGACCTGCGGGCCCCGGATCAGGATCTCACCGTCGTCGGCGATCCGGACTTCGGTCCCGGGCACCGGGCGGCCCACGGTCCCGATCCTGAAGTGCTCGAGCGTGTTCACATTTGTGACGGGGGACGTCTCGCTCAGCCCGTAGCCTTCCAGGATCGTGATCCCCGCCCCCAGGAAGAAGCGGTTGATTTCGGGCGCCAGCGCCGCCCCCCCGCTGACGAAATACTTCAGGCGCCCGCCGACGGCCATCCGGAGCTTGGCGAACACCAGCCGGTCCGCGATCGCGTACTGGATCTTCAGCAGGAACGGGAACGGGGCCCTTTCTTCCATGAGCAGCGCCGCGCGCCGCCCCACCCCAGCCGCCCAGGCCACCAGCTTCCCCTTCACCCCGTCCGCGTCGAGCACGGTCTGGTAGACCTTTTCATACAGGCGCGGCACCGAGACCAGAACCGTCGGCCGCAAGCGCTTCATATCGGCGGCAACCGTATCGATCGAGCCGTGGGTGATCGTGCATCCGCTCACGAAGAACAGGTAGTCCACCATGCGCTGAAGGACGTGCGACAGCGGCAGAAAGGAGAGGCTTACGTCGCCGAGTTCCACGCGCAGCAAGATCCTGGTTGCCCAAATGTTGGACGCGAGGTTGTTGTGGGTCAGCATCACTCCCTTGGGCGTGCCGGTCGTGCCCGAGGTGTAGATCATCGTGACGAGGTCCCCGGGTTGGGCCCGCCGGGCTTCGGCGACGAAATCGTCCGCGGGAGCGTCGTCGCCCCTGGCGAGAAAGTCCTCCCACGCCACCGCCCCGTCCCCGCTCGCCGAACCGTCGAAGACGACGATGTCCACGGGGCGGTCCAGGTTCGCCGCGGCTTCCCGCACCTTTGCGAGTTGCTCGGCATCCGACACGAAAACCAGCGACGCCCCGCAGTCCTTGAGGATGTACGCGACCTGGGCCGCGGGAAGGGTGCTGTAGATCGGCACATCGATCACCCCCGCGCAGATGCAGGACCAGTCTGCCAGCGCCCACTCCACGCGGTTCTCCGACAGGATCGCCACGCGGTCGCCCCTCGCGATTCCCGACCGGGCAAGCGCCGCGGCACCGCGCCGCACCTCGTCCCGGACCTGGCCGTAGGTGAAGGAACGCGCTCCGCCGTAGGCCGCTTCCGGGGCAATGTGCTCCGTCGCCAAAAGAAAGAGATTGACCAGGGTCCCCTCGGGGATGTTGGTCGGGTTGCCAAAGAAATTCACGGTGTCGGACATGTGCCTAGCCTCCTTCGGTGACGATCTCCAGAGCCAGATCCTCCCTGAGCGAAAAGAGGACGGAGCAGTATTTTTCGCGCGACAGTTCGACCGCGCGATCCACCTTGGAACGGCTTCCGGGCGGCACCCCCGTCACGTTGAACACGAGGCGTACCGCCTTGTAGTGGCGTGGCGGGTCCTCGCGCCGCTCACCCTGCGCCGTCACGTCCAGGCTGTCGAAGGGTACACGGCCCTTGTCGAGGATCACCTTGACGTCGATGGCCATGCACGCAGCCGTTGCGAGGAGCACCAGGTCCATCGGCGAAGGCCCCGTTGCGAAGTCCCCGTCCACCACGATCTGAGGGCCATCCACGGCGCCGCCGTCGAACACCAGCCCCGAACCCGTCCAGCTGAGCCGGATCTCCTTGTCAACCTTCATTGCGGACACCACTGCTCCTCAAGCGTCGTCTTCCCCCGGTTCCTCACCGTCCTCGCCCTGGAGTTCCCGGAGCGTTCGTCGCGCATGTACGATGTGATCGCGTGCGTCCACATCCGAGGGCGTGCGGGCCAGGAAGGCTTCCAGGTGCTGGATGGCGTCGGCGTGGGACCCGTGACGCAGGAGAAGGAACGCCAGGCCGTAGTGCGCGCCCGGCGATTCCGGATTCCGGTGGAGGACATGGCGATAGGTTTTCATCGCCTCTTCCTCCATGCCGATGCGCGTGTACGCGATTGCGATCTGCTGGAGAACGATGGGATCCCCCGGCTCTTCCTTCAGAGCAAGACGCAACGAGGTGAGGGCCTCGTGAAACTTGCCCTCCTGGGCGAGTGCCAGGCCTTCCTCGTAGTAGTCGACTCGGTCGGCCCTGCCGGGTCCGCCGAAAATCTTGGTCAACCACGACATGGACGAGAGTCACCGTCCTGTTCCAGGGGGTGCCAAACGCGCCGCACCGACATGTGGGCGTATCGTTTCAAGGTATCTGATTCTGAGATGTGGACAAGTCGCGCCCGATGGGTGCCCGGGTGCATATTGGCGGTACCGTGCCGCGGCGCCCGGAACTTTTTGGCGGACCCGCAGGTAGGGGACGGAACCGGCCCGACCATGTGACACGACGCGAGGACACGACGATGCGCAGCCCAAGCCCAGCCGAAGACGCCCGCAACCTCTTGCTGATCGCCGGATCGGCCTTCGCCGCGGTGGTCGCGACCATTGGCCTGGGCGAAGCCAGCCTTGCCTTCGCACCGGCCCACGTCGGGGGGCCGGTCCCCCTTGCCAACCCCAACTACACGCTCGTCGAACCCCTCTCGGGATCGAACCGGGTCTACGGGACCGTAGCAACCCGCGACGGACAGACGCACGAGGGGTTCCTGCGCTGGGACCGCAACGAAGGCAGCTGGAGCGACGTACTCGACCTCACCAAGCTGGATCGCGGCTTCACCGGGCTGTCGGGGATCCGATTCGGGCACGTCCGGCACATCCGGCCCGTGGGCGGCAACCAGGCCCTGTTCATACTCCGGTCCGGCCAACATGTGGGCATGCGGGGGCACTCCACCGACCTGGGGCGCGCCATGCGGGATCTCAAGGTCACAGACCTGTCCAATGACGTAACATCGCTCCAGTGGAACGATATCTCCCAGGTTTCGCTGATGCCCGCACCGCCCGGGGCAACTCCCGCCGGGAGCCGGCTTCACGGTACGCTCAAGACCACTTCGGGGTTCAGGTTCACGGGCTACATCACCTGGGACGTCGACGAGATCTACTCCACCGACCTCCTCGACGGCAGGAACGCCGAATTCCGCTACGAGATTCCCTTCGGCGCGGTCGACAGGATCCACCGGGAGGACCGGCGCTCGGCACGCGTGCGCCTGCACTCGGGCGAAACACTGACCCTGTCGGGCACCAACGACGTCAACCGGGAGAACCGCGGAATCACCGTGTCCGACCCGGGTCTCGGCCAGGTGAAGGTCCAGTGGGACAACCTCGCGTTCGTGCGCTTTCACGGGACCGATTCCGAGGCATCCTGGAACGACTTCGACGGCGGCCGGCAGCTTCGTGGCACCGTGATCACGGTTTCCGGCGACGAGCTCTCGGGCGAGATTACCTGGGACCAGGACGAATACCAGAGCTGGGAGATGCTCAACGGCAAGGTGAGGGGTGCCGAACTGGACATCGAGTTCTCGAACATCGCCCGCATCGTCAGGTACGAGTACGGCTCGGCGGTCGTGCTGCGCGACGGCAGATCCCTCAGCCTCAACGGCTCGAACGACGTCGACACGGGCAACCGCGGGATCGTTGTCACCTCCGGCGGCGAGTCCCACACGGTCAAGTGGGCCGACTTCCGGGAGCTGCGGCTGGACGGCTAGGCCAGCCGGCCGGTCGGCGCGGGGGACTCCGGGTGGGCGACAACCCTCCGGGAGTCCCCCGCTTGTCTTTCTACTTCACATCCCCCATCAGACGCTTGATCAGGGGGCTGGCCAGGAGCGCCACGAAGCCCGCCGAACCGATGATCGTGGTTACCGCGAAGAAGAGCGGCGACGGCTCCAGCGACTCCAGACGACCGGCGACGAGGCCGGCCATGACGTTGCCCAGCGACGTCGCGACGAACCACAGGCCCATCATCTGACTGATCCGGTTGCGCGGTGCAAGCTTCGTCACCACCGACAGGCCCACCGGCGACAGCGCCAGTTCGCCGACCGTGTGCAGGAAGTACATCACGACCAGCCAGGACGCCGAGACCGGCGAATCGGGCGTCGCATTGGCGGCTCCCCACGCGATCACGAAGAAGCCCGCCGCGAGCAGCAGCAACCCCAGGGCGAACTTGACCGGCGTCGAGGGGTTCGCGTTCCGGTTCGCGAGCCACACCCAGAACCACCCGAAGATGGGGGCCATGATCACGATGAAAAGGGCGTTGACCGACTGGAGCCACGAAGCCGGATAGCTCCACGAGCCGATGGTGCGGTCGGTGAAGTCTTCCGCGAAGAGGTTGAGCGAAGATCCGGCCTGCTCGAAGCCGGACCAGAAGACGACGGCCAGCAGCGCGAACCAGAAGATGGCGCCGATCTTCTTTCGCTCGGCGGCGTCGTGACCGCCGAAGTACATCAGGTAGCTGAAGAACGCCAGCACGATGGCCAGGATGACGACGGCCAGCCCGCCCGCGATCTCGGTGAGTGAAACCGGAATCACCCCGCGCGACACGAGCACCCCGAAGGCGACCAGAATCAGCGCCAACGCCGCGCACCCGCCGAAGAACAGGCGTGCGAGGCTCGCACGGGCTTCCTCGGTCCTCTGGCTGCGCAGGATCCCGGCGTCACCCAGCCGGCCGTACCCGAGGCGGAACTGGATCAGCCCCAGTACCATGCCGAAGCCGGCGGCCGAGAATCCCCAGTGCCAGTTCCAGTCCTGTCCCAGGAAGCCGCAGATTATGGGTCCGGCGAACGCCCCGACGTTGATACCCATGTAGAAGATCGAGAATCCGGCGTCGCGTCTCGCGCCCCCTTCCGGGTACAGATCCGCAACCACCGAGCTCACGTTCGGCTTGAGCAGGCCGGTCCCCACGACGATCAGGATCAGGCCGAGGAAGAAGTTGAAGTCGTTGGGCACCGCCATGCTGAAGTGCCCCGCGGCGATGATGCAGCCGCCCACGAAGACGGCCTTTCGCTGCCCCCAGAGCTGGTCCGCGACCCAGCCGCCCGGCAGGCCCAGGAGGTAGACCAGACCCGTGTAGAGTCCGTAGATCGCAGCAGCCGTCTCGACATCCATCCCCATTCCGGGGTTTTCGCCCATCGTGGTCGCGGTCATGTAGAGGATCAGGAGCGCACGCATCCCGTAGTAGGAGAAGCGCTCCCACATCTCCGTGAAGAAGAGGGTGAAGAGCCCTCTCGGATGCCTGGCGGATGTCGTTGTCGTCATGCCCACCCCTGGTTCGCTGGAATACTAAACAAACTTGTTTAGTGTTGCTGTCATCCGGCGCGGCGCGACCGCCTGCCGGACGCACGGATGTCGATTCGGGCCAACATACGGCGAGCCACCCTCCCGGGCGAATCGGGGCAGCGCCGCTCGCATGCAGCAGGGTTTCGAGCCACGGACCGGCCAGCCGGCTAGGGCGCTCGCCCCTCCAGGATGGCCGTTAGTACATGGGTATCGATGTTGCCTCCGGATACCACCGCCACTACCGGCCCGTCCGCGGTTTCGGAAAGCCCCCGCATCGCCGCCGCAACCGAGGTCCCGCCCGCCCCTTCGGCGACCACCCGCGCCCGCTCGAACAGCACCCGGACCGCCGTGCACGCCTCCTCGATCGAGACGACGCACGACCCGGCGAGCGCTGAACTCGCCAGCGGCCACATCTCCTCCAGCACGCTGGTGGCTCCGATCCCGTCGACGAAGGAACGCGTGTAGGAGACTTCCGACGGGCGGCCAGCCCGCAGCGACGCCCAAAAGGGTGCCGCGGTCTCGACCTCGGACGCGAAGACCGGCACACCCGGCCGCAGCGCCTGAAGCGCCGCCGCGATCCCGCACGCGAGCCCGCCGCCACCGTACGGCACCACCACCGCGGCCACGCCGGGAAGTTGCTCGACGATCTCGAGGCCGACCGTGCCGTTGCCCGCGATCACCGCCGGGTCGCACACGGGGTGCACGAAGTGGCCGCTCTCGGCAGGGTGACCGTGATCGCGCAGGACACCCCACCAGTCGTCAAAGGGAAGCGGCA
This sequence comes from Gemmatimonadetes bacterium bin94, assembly GCA_002238865.1. Classification (GTDB taxonomy): domain Bacteria; phylum Gemmatimonadota; class Gemmatimonadetes; order Longimicrobiales; family Gaopeijiaceae; genus Bin94. The sequence continues at coordinate 73,882 of MPNE01000015.1, forward strand.
CCGCTGTCGCTCCCAGCCGGGCGATGGCGTCGAGCTTGGCGCGCGGCGCGGTGTCGGGAACCACCACCCGGCAGGAAACCCCCAGCCGCCGCGCCGCAAAGGCAACCCCCTGGGCCATGTTGCCCGCGCTCCCCGTGTAGACACCGCGGGCGATGAGCGCCGGGTCGGCCAGCGCCATGGCGTTGAACGCTCCCCGGATCTTGAACGAGCCGATGGGCTGCAGGCACTCCAGCTTGAGCCACAATTCGGTCGGCGCACCGGGAACGTCCAGGCGAATCAGGGGCGACCGTATGGCCGCGCCCGCGATCCGGGATCGCGCGGCCACGATGTCGCGCAGGGAGACGGCCTCGAGTGGTTTCACGGTGCGTCCCGCACGGCTTCCGCGTACGCGCGGCCGGCGGCCTTCACCGCGCGTCCCGCAACGCAGCCGCGATGCCCTCCGCCGCGCGCGCGATGCACCGCTCCCCGATCTCGCGGCTCATCCCGCGCGCGTCTCCCAGTACGCCACTCGGGGTGACCGCGCGGAAGCCGTCCCGGAAGATGCGCTCGGCGAGGGCCTCGTCGAAGTCGGCGACGTGGCCCGGCGCGGCCAACTCGCCGCGCACCAGTCCGGGACGAATGCACAGCATTTCCGAACTCTCGGCGATATCCGCGTGACCCCCCACCCGGTCGACCAGCCCCGGCGCGACCTCCGCCACCGCCGCCTTCCACAGCGCCACGAAGCCGTGAAGATCGGTGTACGCGCGAACGTCGCAGCCGGGCCCGGCGGAGGCCCGCAGTTCGTCGAGCATTCCGGCCAGCGGCGCGAAGTTCCCGCCGTGCGACGGGACGAAACAGATCGTGCGGAAGCCGTGCCGTGCGAGGCTCGCGGTGTAGTCGAGGCAGATCGCCTTCAGGGTCGAGCCGCGCAACGAGATCGTGCCCGGGAAGTCCATGTGGTGCTCCGAGCAGCCGACCCGGATCGTGGGCGCCACCAGTGTGTTGCCGAGCCTCCGCGCCACTTCCTCGGCCAGGCGGTCGCCCCGGGCGGCGTCGACGAGCAGGGGGAGATGCGGGCCATGCTGCTCGACCGCCCCGGCTGCGACAACCACGGACGTGAACCCGTCCGCCAGCAAGCGCTCGACCTCGGGCCACGTCATCTCTTCCAGAAGGAGATTCCGTTCGTTCATCGGGGAAGAGTATTTTGAAGCCCCGTCCCGCGCCAACTGGCCGCACGGGCCGTGGCCCGGTTTCACGGACCAACTAGCGGTTGCGCGCGGGCACATCCGCAATCAGCGGGACGAAGCGCACCGGTCCGAGGCCCTCGGCCGTGTACGCGCCACCCTCCCCGCGCCGCTCGCGGACCAGCGACTGTCCCGCGCCCAGGGAGCCCACGGGCATGAGAAGACGCCCACCCGGCGCCAACTGCTCGCGCAGAGCCTCGGGTACGGACCGGCCGCCCGCCGCGACCACGATCGCGTCGTAGGGCGCGTGTTCGGGCCACCCCCGGGTGCCGTCGCCGTGACCGACGTGCACGTTCCCATATCCGAGCTCCCGCAACCGTTCACGGGCCGAATCCGCGAGCGACGCGTGCCTCTCGATCGTGTAGACCACGTCCGCGATCCGGCTGAAGACGGCGGCCGCGTAGCCGGAGCCCGTCCCGACCTCCAGTACGCGGTCGCCGGGCTTCAGCTCCGCCGCTTCGGCCATCGTGGCTACCACATAGGGCTGGGATATGGTCTGGCCCTCGCCGATGGGAAGGGGGCCGTCGCGATATGCGTCACGCACCAATCCGGGCGGGACGAACTCCTCGCGCGGGACGGCGGCCATCGCGTCCAGCACCCGCGGGTCCGAGATTCCACGCCCTTCGATGTGGCGGCGCAACATCCGCCGCCTTGCCCGGGCAAGCCGCTTGCGCGGAACCCTCAGCGTGCCCCTCCGGGGGCGGGCGTGACCGACCAGAAGTCGATGCCCCCCGACTGGTGTCCGAGCTCGACGGTGTCCACCAGGGTCAGCGCCTCCAGATCGATGACGTCGAGGGTTCCGACAACCGACCCCACCGACTCGTTCGACACGAATGCGTAGCGGCCGTCGGGGCTGGCCACGACACCGTGCGAGAGCGGCCTGGAGGTGCGCACGCGTCCGAGCTCGGTGCCGCTTTCCAGATCGAAGACCGCGACCGCCTGCTCGCCCTTGAGCGTCGCTACCAGTCGGTCTCCGCTTTCCGTGACCTCCAGGTTGTACGGCGCCATTCCGGTGGGGAACCGGCGCGAGACTTCCCAGCGTTCGGTGTCGACCTCGAGCACTTCCCGGTTCTTGTTGCAGGCCACGTAGACCACCCGGTTTGCGCGCGAACCCGTCCCGGGCTCGGCCCAGGTCGGGCTGCACACCCGATCACCCGTTGCGGCGTGCCCCTCCCCACCGTCGTGCACGGCGCCCTCATGTCCCGGCATCACGCCGAAACGGGCGCTGACCTCGAAGGTGCCGATGTCGATCTCGACCAGCTGATCGGAGTGCATGCACGCGGAGTACTGCTTCATCCCGTCCGGGCGCACCCGGCTGCCATGCGGCATCAGGCACGTCCGGATCTTCGTGATCTCGAGCATATCGGGCGTGTAGACCACGGAGATGTTCGACGGTACCATGTCGCCGTGCAGGTTGAAGTTCGCCGCAAGGAGGAATTGGCCGTCCGGAGTGATCCCCATGGTGGCGGGAAAGAGCCCCAGACGGGTGCGGGCCACGAGCGTATCCGGGCCTGCGTCGAATTTCCACAGGTATCCGTAGGGCGTTCCGTGGGCGATGGTCAGGTACCAGTAGCGCCCGTCCGGCGACACGCTCAGGCCGTGGGCCCCGTCGTTGTCCCCCGGCATGATGCCGACCGCGATCTCCTTCTCGACCACCGTGCCCTCGCCGGGCGTGAAGGCGACCCGGCTGACCAGGTCCGACGACTCGTTCGCGACGTAGACGCGGTAGGTGGGGGACTGGGCGCTCACCGGCACCACCGTCCCCGCCAGGGCGACGATCGATGCCCCGAACAGAGCGCGCCGCAGCTGGCTCATGATACCGGGGTCGCCTTGTTCTTCGGTTCGATCCGCACCACCCAGAGCCCGGAATTGAGGTCGGACACGAAGACGTGGCCCTTGAACGGCTGCGGTCCCCAGGCCATCGGCGAGTTCGCCACGTTGCCGTCCGGCGTCCCCGTCGGGAACCAGGCCATCTCGCGGCCCTGCTTGTACAGGTCGCCCCTGAGCTCCCCGGAGACGTCCACGACGCGGAGCCCGGCCTGGTAGTACGCCACGTACATCTTGTCGTCTTCGACCCACAGGTTGTGCGCGCCCGCTTCGGGTACCTCGTAGCGCGCCACTTCGCGAAGGTTTTCGGGGTCTTCCAGGTCGAGCACGTGCACGAAGCCGCGCGAGCCGTCGCCCGGATGTCCGTTGCGCGAAATGCAGTCCTCGCAGTCGAAGATCTCGTCGCCGACGAAGAGGTAGCGGTGCCCGTCCGCGTTGGTGTAGGGGAAGGCGAAGTGGGTGTTCCCTTCCACGTACGCGAAGCTGCTCACCTCCACAGGTTCCGTGGGCGTACCGCCCCAGCGGCCGTCGCCCGCGTCGAGGATGTAGACGCCGTCGTTCCAGTACGACACGTAGGCGAGGCCGTCCACCACCCAGATGTCGTGAAGGTACTTGCCCGGCTTGTCGATTCCCCAGCGCCCGACCTCTTCCACGTCTTTGGGGTCGGCCACGTTCAGCACATGCACGTCCAGGGTGCCGTTGTGGATGGCATACAGAATGTCGCCCGAGAAGAAGACGTTGTGCACGCCTCCGGTCAGGTCATCGGTGTAGGTATCCGCGATGACCGGGTGGGCCGGATCGGTGAGGTCCAGGAGGACGATCCCGTTCCTGCGGTCGGACGCACCCTCGCGGGTGATCACCGCTACGGTGGCCCTGCTGTTCACCTTGACGTCGTTGACCACCCTGGCGTCGACCTCCACGAAGTCGGTGAGCACGGGATTGGCCGGGTTGGTCACGTCCCATGCGAGCATGCGCTGGCCGCCGAGGTGCGTGCCCGTATAGACGTAGTCGCGGCCGTCGATGCCCGTGAACGCCCACAGGTCCGACGTGGCGCGGTCCCCCACCAGGCCGCGCCCGGTGACGATCACGTCGTGTTCGACGCCCCGCTCCACCACCTCGACCAACGCCTGGCCGGTCCGGGCGGCGGCCGTTCCCGTGACGCGGTAGAGCCCGGGGCGCTCCGCGACGAACGCGCCGTCCGGGTAGACCGACGCGCCCATGTCGGCTCTCGTCTCGAACGAGGCCACCGAAAAGTCGACCGGCGCCCCCGCGACCTCGTCTCCCTGGGCGTCGCGCGCGACCACCGAGAAGCGCAGGACATCCCCGGTTCGTCCGCGCGACGGTCCCGTGACCTCGACCGCGGCCACCGGGTTCTCCTCCACCTCGAAGGAATAGGTGTCCTGGATGTCCCCCACGGCTGCCGTGAGAGTCACGGCCCCGGGCCGGATCGCCCTGACGAAGCCGCGCGCGTCGACCGTGGCCAGGCGCCGCCGGTCACTGGTCCACGCCACGTCGACGGTGCGCCGCTCGGTGCCGTTGTCCGCGAGGGCCCGGGCCTGGAGATGGACCGTCCCGCCCACGAAGAACCGGACCTCCGGATCCACGATTTCGACCGCGACGACCGGGGGGCCGACCACCTTGAGGGGAGCCGTGAAGGTGCGTACTTCGGGCGGTCCCGTACCGCTGGAGGGCGGGACGCGAATCGCCATGCGCAGTTCGGCGCTTCCCTCCGAGACCCCCTTGATGTGGCCTTCCTCGAGTACGGCGAAGCGGGAATCGATGCTGCCCAGAATCCGCACGCCCCGCACCGGATTGCCGTCGGCGTCGTAGGCGACCATCCGCACGTCCTCCCCGGTGGACAGCGAGTCCCCCACCTCGACGACGATCTCCGCCGGATCCGTGCGCACATCGGAGACCCTGAGGCCGATCTGCACCGCGGCCGGATAACCCGGGGCCATCGCGGTCGGCGACGGGGGTGTTTCGGCGGCGGTGCTGTCGCGCCCCGCGGGCTCCGGCTCGGGATCCGCAGCGGGCGTTTCAACCTCGACCACGGGTGGTGGCGGTGGCGGCGAAGGGTCGACAGTCGCTCTCGACGTGCCGCCCGCACCGCATCCCGCAACGAAAAAGGAAGCCGCGAGAACCCCGGCTGCGAATCTGATCATTTCACCTCTCCCCCTGAAACGCCTGCGCAAGTCATGCCATGCAATATACCGGCGCAAGGCGTGCCTTGGTTCCCTTCGAGGCCACCGGCCGTCCGTCGTGGCGGAACCGTGTGGTCGGAAATAGGTTGTCGGGACATGACCGCGTTTTCCGAACGAGTATACGCCTGCGTGCGCCGGATTCCCAAGGGCCGGATCATCAACTACGGTGCCGTGGCGGCCCTGGTGGGCACACCGCGGGCGGCGCGGGGCGTCGGGTACGCGCTCAGTCACCTCCCCATCGACACCGACGTGCCCTGGTGGCGGGTCGTGAACCGCAGGGGCGCCATCTCGACCTCGCGGCGGTCGGGCGTCGCCCAGCGCCAACGGGCCATACTGGAGCGTGAGGGCGTCGAATTCAACGTTGAGGGAGAAGCTTCATGGGAACGTTTCGGATGGGATCCCCACGGGTGACGGGGCGGGTGTCGGCCGCGCGAGTCGGGTGGCGGGCGTTGGCCGCGCGAGTAGGGTGGCGGGCGTTGGCCGCGCGAGTAGGGTGGCGGGCGTCGGCATGCCCGGTTGGGCCGGCTCCCGCCACCGGCCTGGCCGCCGCGTTCATCATCCTGGTCGCGGGCTGCGGCAGCGAGGGGGCGTCACCTGAACGCTACGCCGCATACGCCGAGATCGTGGCCGAGGAGGATGCGCGGGGCGGGAACGGGCTGGACCGCGTGCACGGGCACCTTCCGGGCGACGATCCCGCCGTTCGCGCAATGGCTGTGCGGGCGCTTGGGCGAATGGAGGACCCGGGTGAGCTCGGGCGGATGAGCGAAGTGCTCGATGACCCCGACCCCGGCGTACGGGCGGCGGTCGCGACGGCCATGGCCCAGGCGGTCTACGGAGATGATCCGGGGGCCGCGTGGGCGGCACTGACAGTGCGGAGCGGCAGCGAAGCGGATCCGGCGGTGATGGGGAGCCTGGCGACCAGTCTGGGCCGCCTCACTTACAGCAACCCGGAGGACCGGGATGCGGCCGACCGCGCGTTGGCGTCCGTCGCGGCCCGCCTTCCCGCGCCGGATGACGATCCCGGGCTCGTCGCCCGGTTGGGTCTGGCGCGCGGGATAGAGGCAATCACGCGGGGAAGCCGGGGTGAGCACACACTTTCGGCCGAGTTGCTGGACGCCACGATGTCGCTGTCATCGGTATCGCCCGCGGGCGATGCCGGCAGCGCGCCGGACGACGGACGAGCTCTTGCCGCGATGCGCATTCGCCGGCTGGCAACCGCGGCGCTGGTCCACACGGGCCAGCTGGCCGCAGCGGATGCGGTCCGCCTGCTCGAGGATCCGGATTGGGGCGTGCGCCGCCAGGTCGTGATCGGGACAGCCCGGCACGGGACTGCCGCCGGCACGGTGATCCCGGCCGGACTGGCGGACCCGGACCCGCATGTACGGGTGGAAGCGCTCCGCGCCTACGAGCGGTGGACGCGGCCGGAGGAGGGTTGCGCCACCATCCTGCGTGCAATGGACGACGGCGACCCTCACGTCGAGGCCACCGCGATCGGGCTGGCGGCGAGCCCCTGTCCGGACGCGGAGCCGCAGCGCCGGGCGCTTGCGGCCAAAGTCGCCGGGATCGACGACCCGGACGCCGACTGGCGCGGGCCGGTACGCGCACTTCACGCCCTGGCGGGGATCGCGCCGGGCGACGCGGGGGACGGGGTGGCTCTGGCAGCGCGCCACACGAACCCGTTCGTCCGCGCGTGGGCGGCACGGGCCGCGGCCCTGACCGGTGATGCGGCCGTGCTGACCGCGTTGAGCGACGACTCCGACGCGAACGTGCGCGAGGCCGCGCTGCGGGGGTTGGTGGCGGTGGCGGGGGGCGGCGGGCCGGACGCGCACACCCGGGACGCCCACACCCGGGACGCTTACACCGCCGCGCTGGAGAGCGACGATCCCCAGCTGGTGATGACCGCTACCCGGCTCCTGGTGGAACACGGGGCGGGCGAAACATCTGTTCCCGCTTTGCTCGCCGCCCTGGCACGCTTCACCGCCGCGCAGCGGGAGACCGAACGGGACGCGCGCGTCGCGCTCCTCGACGGGATCGGCGCCGTGGGCGGGTTTTCCAGCGATGACCTCGCGCCGTACCTGGCGGACTTCGACCCGGTCGTGGCCGACAAGGCCGCCGCACTGCTGACCGGGCTGACCGGGACGGTCCACGAGGCCGCGCCGAGGCGGCTTCGTCCCGCGCCGACGCCCGGTGCCGCCCGGCTCGCCGAGCTGGAGCGCTCCGCCGTGCGGCTCCACATGGCCGGACTGGGCGACATCGTGATCGCGCTCCGCCCCGATCTGGCCGCCACCAACGCCGACCGCTTCGCCCGGCTGGCGAGCGAAGGTTACTTCGACGGCCTCACATTCCATCGGGTCGAACCCAACTTCGTCATCCAGGGCGGAAGTCCTCACGCCAACGAGTACGCGGGCGACGGGCCCTACTCACGCGACGAGATCAGCGACCAGGCTCACTGGCGCGGCACGGTGGGTCTGTCCACTCGAGGCCGCGACACCGGCGACGCCCAGATCTTCATCAACCTGACCGACAACGTGCGGCTGGACTTCAACTACACCATCTACGGCGAAGTCGTCGAAGGGATGGAGATCGTCGACGCGGTGCAGGAGGGCGCCGTGATCGAACGGGCGGAGGTGATCGTCCGTTCCACCGATCCCGCCATCGCCCTGGCACGGCGCGTCGAGATTCACCGCACCGAATACGGCATCCCCCACATCCTTGCCGAAGACCTCGAAGCGATGGGATTCGGACTCGGCTACGTGCAGTCGGAGGACTACGGCGCGTCGATCGCCGCGGCCATGGTCACGAGCCGGGGCACCCTCGCGCGCCACCTCGGTCCTGACGAGCTCGACGCGGATTTTGTGGGACGCGACGTGCATGCGCGAGCGGTCGAAACCTTCCAGCGCCTTCATCCGCGCACCCGGGACGTGTACCGCGGCTTCGCCGAAGGGGTGAATCACTACATCCGCCTTCACCCCGACGAATTCCCGCCATGGGTTGCGCCCGACTTCACCGGAATCGACGCGCTCGCCCGTGACGTACAGACATGGAGCCGTGCGGACGCGGCTCGCTTCGTGGCAGGTCTTGACAGCGGCGAGCCGGCTGGCGATGTCGACGGGGCGGGGCCCGGCAATAGCCGACCGGGACGCGACGACGACTCGCAAACGTCTTCTTCATCATTCGCTCTCGATGGCTCCAACGCCTGGGCCTTTCATGGCACCCGCACCGAGTCCGGCAATACCATCCTGCTGCGCAACCCTCACCTTCGCTGGGACGGCGACCACGACCTCCTCGCCCGCCCATCGGGCCTGACCTACTACGAAGCGCACGTCCGCGTGCCGGGCGTGATCGACTTCTACGGCGACTTCCGGATCGGCACGGCCTTCGGGATCATCGGCGGTTTCAACGCTCGCCTCGGCTGGGCCACGACCAACAACTACCCGACGCTCTCGCAAGTCTACAAGCTCGGCGCTCACCCCACCCTCGACGATCACGCCCTCCTCGACGGCCGGCCCCTTCCCCTTGAACGGCGCGACGCGACGGTCGACTACCGGACCGAAACCGCGGGTTCGGCCACGGAAACGAGGACCACCTGGCACACCCCGCACGGGCCTGTCGTTCACCGCACCGAAGAGCATGTCTATGTGCTCAAGGACGCCAGGGACGGCGAATTCCGTCGCGGCGAGCAGTTCCTGCACATGATGATGGCAGAGGACCTCGACGAGTGGCTTGACGTGATGAAGATGCGCGCGCACCCGACATCCAACTTCACGTATGCCGACAGAGACGGGAACATTGTGCACTACTACAACGTGCGCCTCCCTCTGTTGCCGCACCCCGTCACCGGCGACACGGCGGCGCTTGCGGCCACTTCCGCCGACATCTGGTCCGAACTTGTGCCGTGGGAGAGCCTGCCGTTGTACATCAATCCTCCGGGCGGCTACGTGCAGCAGGCGAATGACACCCCTGACTACACCAACCTCAACGTGCCGATGGACCGGGATACCGTGCCGGCCAACCTGCCGGAGCCCCGGCTGAGGCTAAGGAGCCAGCTGTCGCTCGAGTTGGCGAGTGGCGCCCGGCACTTGAGCATCGAAGACGTGATCGAATTGAAACACAATCCGCGCATGCTCATGGCCGAACGGTTGATGGACGATCTTCTGGGCGCTGCAATGGCGGCAGACGACAGCGATGTGCGTGATGCAGCGGAGGTGCTCTCCGCCTGGGACCTGACCGCGGCGGCCGACAGCCGGGGCGGTGTCCTCTTCGGACGCTGGGCGGATCGATACTTCGACGGGACGGCCGACTCGCTACGCTGGCGCCAGCCCTGGGATCCCGCACGAGCGCACGCCACTCCGTACGGCATCGGCGACCCCGACGCGGCGGTCGATGCGCTGCGCAATGCGGTCCGGTCGTTGCGGAATGACGGGATCAAGCCGGACGCTCCGTGGGGCGATGTGCACCGCGTGATAAGGGGCGATGTGGACGAGCCGGTGTCAGGCTGCCCGCCCGCCAGGGGATGCTTCCGAGTGCTGCTGTTCGAGCCGACGGACGACAGTCGGCTCGCCGCAAACCGGGGCGATTCCTGGGTATTCGTGGTCGAATTCGGCGAGGTCCCGACGGCCCGCACGGTGCTGGCCTACGGGCAGACCGCTCGCCACGACGCTCCTCACTACGCCGACCAGGCCGCCATGTTCGCGCGCGGGCAGATGAAGGAAGTGGCGCGGACGGACGCGGACATCCGCCGGAAGACGATCAGGGTTTACCGGCCTGGAACCCACCCCCACCCCTGACAGGCGACCCATGAAGATCTCCCCCCTGCTCGGCGCGATGATCGCGCTCTCGGCTCCCGCCCTGGCCACCCTCGCCGCGCCCACTTCCATCTCGGCGCAGGAAGACCCCGCCCCCGCCCCCGCCACCCCGCCCCCCTTCCACCTGGCCACCCTGTTCGACCTCGGTCACCTCCTGGTGGA
>MPNE01000064.1 GCA_002238865.1 Gemmatimonadetes bacterium bin94
ACGCCGGAAGGTGCCCGTCCACCCTCCAGGGCGGATCGGCCAACACCCCGTCCGGCACCACCACGAACCGCTCGCCCTCGATCACGTGGAACACGAGCCCCCAGGTGTCCTCCTCCAGCTGGGCCAGAGTCCGCCGGGCGTCCGCGATGTCCCGGTTCAGTTCGGCGCGGGTCACGATCCGGCTCTGGATGCTCCTCGACAGCCACTGCATCGTCGCCCAGCTTCCGCCGAAGAAACCGAGCCAAAGACTCAGGCCGACGATCAGCGGCCGTTGCCAAGCCTTTGCCAGCAACTCGCGCATCTTCCCGGTCGCCTCCTCCGTATCGCGCTCGATTGTACGCAGCGCGTTCCTCGCGACGCGCCGCGAGTTCTCGCCGAGCCGCTTCAACTCGCTCGCGGTCAACTCCTCGATCTCCCTCCGCTCGCTCTCCAGCCTCCTCCGCAGCCGCTCGGTCAAATCGTTCGCGGTCGAAGTTCTCTCCATACAGTCCTCCTTTCAGCCGCCACCGGTCCCCGGTCTCGGGGTCCAGCGCGGTGAGGTAGTCCTTGCCCCGGCGCGGCACTTCGAGACCCGCCTCCCGCAGCGCGGAGACGACGTCGGCACGATTCCGCACCATGCCATGCTCGACGCGCTGGAGCAGGTAGTCCCGGATCAGGTCACGGGGTGATGCTTCGAGCCGGAGCCCGGCCCGCAGCCGTGCCGCCTCGATGTAGGCGCGGTGACCGGGTTGCTCCACCCTGGCCCGCGCCGGGTCGTCCGGGCGAGCCCAGCCGTGTTCGTGATTGAAGGCGTCCCGGAGGGGGCCGAAGGTCTTCTCCCAGCCCGGAGGGGCAATGTTGAGGCTCCGCCCAGTCTCCAGGTCGCACCGCGCGGCGAGGACGTGGACGTGAGCGCCGCCGCCACGCTCGCGGTGCAGCACGGCCGCCCATGCGTAGCGGTCGGGTTCGAGCCCGGCCCAGGCCGTCTTCTCGAAGGCGTCCAGAACCGCGCCGATCTGTTCGTCGGTCGGTTGGTCCTCCGGCGCCCATGCAATCACCCCGGAGGTGTACCGGTGCTCGAACTCCAGCGTGTCCGCCACGTCGGCCACTTCGTTCGGATCGCCCCGGAGGACCTCGACGCCTTCGCGCGGCTTCCCGGCCGCGTCCCGCTCCCCGAGGAGGTAGTTGGCCGCGTTCCGGGCCGATCCGGTCCCGTGCGCGAGAAATTTAACGTGCATCGCGATCCGGGCGCTCGAAGCGGGCGAGCGCCGCGAGCGCCCGCTTGATGGCGATGAGGTGGCCGATCACCTCGACGGCCTCGACCGCCCCCTTGTGGGTATTGGCCCACTTGGCGGATCACCAAAGGCCAGAATCACGGCAGGAAATCTTCTAACTACATACAGGACTGCACGATCTGCGTTTCCTGCCGGGCTACTGGATCTTACTGGACCGTGCCGCGAAAGCGGGAGAATCGGACCTGAATGGCGGGACTTCGCCACGAAGCAGAAACGCCTGCAGGGGCAGAGCTTCCGCCGCCGAACCCCCGTTAACTGCCAGTCATGGCGGCAGACTTTCCGGAACGATGTCCGCCTGCCTCAAGACACCCCAGTGCTTCCGTCGCAGCAGTCGGCCACCGCGAGACCCGTTGGCCGTGCCTTTTCGCCCGCAACGGGGGCTGGGCTTGCTTCGTTCGGCCTGAATTGGCGTTGGACAAGATTCTGATGACAGATTGCGGCGGATCCCATTAGGTTTCGGGCCGATCCAGACTCAATCATCCCCCCACAGCAAGGAGAGAGGCCGATGCCTCGCACAGCGGCGTTCGTGCTGGCGGCGCTACTGGCGGTTTCCGGCTGCGTGACGGAGCCGGAAGACGTCCCCCTTTCAGGGACATGGACCGGGAGCGCCGAAATGGACGGCGCCGTCGTTTCGACCAAGTGGGAGCTTCGGGAAAGCGGGGGCGTGATCGCCGGGTCCGCTTCGCTCACCTTCGCTCCCCTGACGATCACTGGAGACGTAACCGGCTCCTACACCCACCCCGAGGTCAGGATGACGTTGGTCGTTTACTTCGACCCCAATGACACCGTGAATCTGCGATGGGTGGGAACGCGGGCTAGCGACGACGTGTTGAACGGCGTCCTACACGACGCGGACGGCGAACAGACCTCCATAACGTTGCGCCGTGGGTAGGGATCGACGGCGTCCCACCCTCGAGGCGTAGCGATTCCGGATTAGAATCGAATCTCACGCCGGTGCGGTTTCGGGGCGCTTCCAACGACCGGCTCGCGCTCTGTGGCGACGCAGCCGTCGGGCCGCCCGGTTGAAGCGGAAAGTGTGAGAATGACGAGTTCCCCCATCATGCAGAGCATCGTTTGGCTCGATGCGTTTGACAAACGCCGACGGGAGTACAAGAGGCTGGGGTGGGTCTACGTCGCGCGGAACCCGTGCTTTGCCGAACCCGTCTTCAAGGTTGGCCAGACGAAGGTCTCGCCGGTCGTGCGGGTCGAGCGGCTGAGTAGTTCTACGTCGGTCTATCGACCGTTCCAGCTGGTTTACTTCGTGCATGTCTCTGATCGCGACCGAGCGGAAGGCCACGTCCATCAAGCGCTGGCGGCCTCGCGGGTCAACCCGGCGAAGGAGTTCTTTGAAGTCCCCATCATGACCGTGGTACAAGCCCTCGACCAGGCGGCGAACTACTGGCCCATTCAGCTTGGACGGACGCCGCGTTCCGGCTATCTGGAACCCGCGTTGAAACCGCGAGTGGTCGCGTGTCAGCAGTGCGGCGGGAGGACCAAGGTGCCTCGGCTGCTCATCAGCGTCCACGTGACCTGCAAGCATTGCTCCGCAGGATTCGAGTTGGCTTCCGACGTAGCCGGATAGTTGCGGGGCCAGAAGGCGCGTTTAGAGGCCGGTTGCGGGTATTCCGACCGCATTCGAGTATTCTATGGGCCACAGGATCGCCTGGGATCGACGATCGCCGGTCCCCGAGGGGCAGGGGGTAGGCGAAAAGCGGCGGTCGGCAGAGAGCGCCGACCATCGCCAAGGGAGGTGACCGGGATCGTCCGTCGCCTTCGCCCTTTGTGAGGCTGGCGAGCAAGGGGACGAGGAGCTTGCTCGCGATGGCCGGGTGAGCGCTGTTCCGGGCGGTGCCCGGAGAGGCGTTTCAGCCGCTCTCCGGGGGCTGGCTTGAGCCACTCTACTGTGGTCAAGCCAGCCTACCCGGTGTAATACACCGGGGCTGGCGAGGGACTCCGCCCCTTCGAACCCTGGAAGCCCCGCGCTCCAGTGGATTGCGCGGGCGGGGGCGTCGCCCCCTGTCCCCCCGTGGCGGCCCATCCCGATGTGGTAGCCGCCCGCGCGACCATGGTTGCCGTCCGCTTGAAGGGAACCGGGTTCGCCACCGGTCGCGTGCCGCACCCGACGCTCGATTTGCCGGGCGCTGTCGGCGCGCGCGGCCCGCTCGCCCTTCTGGTATCGGTCGAGATCCTCGCGCCGGCCCTCGACCAGAACGTCCCGGCCCCGGACCGAGCTGCCGCGCTTCGCTTGCCCACCCTCGTTCGGACGCCGGGAGACCCGCCGCCCGAACGAGGGTCCGATCCGGCCGCCCCTCTCCGCCAGGGAGAGGCGGACCACTCAGACGCCATCGACCCCAGGAACCAACCGTTCGTGAAAGCGGGGCAGGTCCAGTCAGCAGGGCGTTGCGAGTGGTGCGCAACCGGCGTTCTTCCATGCTCGGCCCAGAGGGCGTTTCCACGGGTTCCAGAGCGTTCTCGGGTAACCTGCGGGCCGCAGGGATCGCCCAGGATCGACATCCATTCGGCACGGCGTTCGCGCCGCCTTTCCGGAGTCCGGATTTGAGCGCCGCTGCGAGGCGGCGGCGGATCCGTTGGCCGGCCAAGACCGGGACGCGCCCGTCCGGGCTCGCCGTTTGGCCTTCCCGCACGGGATTGCTGGCTCGGAGCGACCCCCGCGGAGGGTGGGATGGATGTGCACATCCCAAACCCTCCCGGTGCCATACCAGGCACCGAAAAAGGTGGGTCGCTCCGGCCACGGCCTCCGGTTTCGGCGCGGCACAGCCGCCCCGGAGGCCGTGATGCAACCATAATCCGGACAACGATATACGCAGTCGTGGACATGCACGTCCGATTCGGGGTTTCGCGCACATCGGGGTCTGTTTCACATGTGCGGCCCTCGTACGGCACCGGACGCGCGTCCCGAGTCCGACCAACCTTCTCCCCAAACGTTGGTGCGCGCCAAGCTCCTTCCGATCCCCGATCATGCGCCTGAACCGTTCGGGTCGGGACGAACCGGACCTGTTGGACGACCTCCCACTCCCACTGGTCAAACATCCCCTCGCAGGCGACCTTTCGTTCGCGCAGATCGTGCAGTCCATCGGATCGAGAGGAATCGAACGATGGCACGCACGAAACGAAGGCGGCGCTCCTACGGCGCCGGAGAATGGGGCCGGAACAGGGTCCGGGTCTTTCCCGACCGGAAAACTGGCCTCTTCCAGATTGAGTGGCGCGAGAACGGGCGCAGGCTCACCCGGTCGCTCGGGCACCGGGACTGGACCCGGGCGAAGAAGCAGGCTGACGAGTTCGCCGCGGGATTCGCGAGCCCGGACCTGAACGGCAATGCGGAAGCCGAGCCCGAGCCGCTCACGCTGGGAAAGCTCTTTGACATTTACGGTGAGGAGGTGACGCCCACCAAGGGAAGGTGTTCGCAGGCTCACGACCGGGCCGCGACGAAGATGTTCCTCCGCTTCTTCGGACGGAACCGCGATCCGGCCACTCTGTCCCAAAGAGACTGGGACCGGTTCATCCGCGAGCGGCGCGCGGGCCGAATCGGACCGAGCGGTAGGCCCGTGAGCGACCGCATGGTTGAACACGACCTCAAGTTCCTGATCGCGGTGCTCAATTGGGCCGCGAGGTCGAGGGACAACCAAGGCCGCCTGCTCCTCGACAGGAACCCGCTCAAGGGCCTCAGAAAGCCCACGGAGAAGAACCCGACCCGGGTGGTGCTCACCGAGGACGAGTACCGGGCGCTCCTGAAGGTGTCGCGCCGGATGGGCTGGCGGTTCCGCGTCGCGCTCGTGTTGGCGCACGAAACCGGGCACCGCATCGGGGCCATCCGCAAGCTCCTTTGGGCCGATATAGACTTCGAGGCCCGTGAGGTGCGGTGGCGGGCGGAACACGAGAAAACGGGTTACGAGCACGTCACGCCGCTGACCGACGAGGCGGTCGCCGCGCTGGAGGAGGCACGCAGGATGAGCGCCGGGACCGGCGACGCGCCGGTGCTTCCCTCGTCGAGGGATGCCACGCGGTGCATGAGCCGCATTGCCGCCCACAAGTGGTGGAAGAAGGCCGAAGCCCTCGCGGCACTGGAGCCGAAACCGCGGCGGGGCTGGCACTCGCTCAGGCGGAAGTTCGCCAGCGACCTGATGGACCTGCCGCTCAAGGTGCTCTGCGAGCTTGGCGGCTGGAAGGATGCACAGACGATGCTCAGGTGCTACCAGAGGCCCAACGCGAGACAACTCAGGACGGCGCTGGAAGGTCGCCGGAGGGCTCGCGGCTGAAATCCCAACCAGCGGGAATCATTCGGCGGGAATCCGCTCCACGAAACTTCTAAGTGCATCAGATACAAGCAGTTGTAAATCCAATGCAACTTGTCCACTTGGCGATCTGGTTGAGGTTGTTCCCGATTCGAGAGACCTGCCGCGTACGGTCGCGCTCGACCTCGGCCGCCGGGACCGTCCAAGTCCGCGTGCGCGCCATCGCCCGGCGTATCAGCGCCGAGAGCGGCACGCCGGCGGCCTTCGCCTTGGCCCGCCAGTCGGCGGACTCGTCCGGCGTGAGGCGGACGGCGACCATAACCGGGCGGCGTCTAGCCATCGGGCTGCGCCGCCACGGGGGGAAGGGGGGCGACGCCCCCGCCCGCGCAATCCACCGGAGCGCGGGGCTTGTTGGGGATCGAAGGGGCAACGTCCCTCGCCAGCCCGCGGTTATACCGAGGGTATGCTGGCTGACCCACCTTAGTGGCGTCCGACAAGCCCCTCGGCGACGTGTCCGAGACGCGTCGTCGGCTGCCGCCAATACAGTGGCGGCGCACCACCGCAATCGCTCCGGGGAGCCCGTTCAGACGGGCCTCCCGAAGCGCGGCCAACGGTGGGATGGTGGCCAGTGATGCCGGGCCATCCATGTACGCCCGAAGCCGGAGCGGCGACTGGTCCCGCCAGCGTGCCTGTCGAGGGGCACGGGCACCGGTTCCGCCGTGGGGTGGATCAACCTGACTACGTGCGTCTCCTCCGGTGTTTCGCCTCGTTTGATCGCGTTGCCCTTCACCCTTCGGTGACCCGAAGGGCGACATCCTACGGACTTGACCCGGAATTGGTTTCATCTTGGCTCTCTCGCCATTGGCGGGCGAATCCGCGCGCCGATGCGAGGAACCCTCCGTCAGAATCGTCATACCCTACAGTCAGGAGGCCGATTGCGGCCGTGTCAACTACGCCGGAATCGGCGATGTCCTAGGGGTACCAGTGTCGTCCCGAAGACCGAATTGACGCCGCCAGCGCCACCTCCCTCGCCCCTCCGGCACCTCACACGAGGCTCGCCCGTTTCCGGCCCGCTTGCGACTAATCGGGGGCAGTCGGAAGGTCGCCGAATGCCCGCTGAGGGTCCTCAGGTGCCGCGTCTAGTCGAGGCGAGCCTTCGATCCATCCGTTTCCCAGTAGGCCATCGGCCGCGAACGATGCCCGGGCAACCTGCTCGACCGTGGCGTGGCGGTTAGCTTAGGAGAGAAGAGTCGTCCGGCACCGTGCGGGCGGCGCGCTCAAGATACCCTGAACATGCCACAGGAGGGCTCCTTGCCACGGCTCCACTTCAAGGGGAAGGTCTTCGTCGAGAACCACCACTTGGCCGTGCCCTTCCACGAGCTGCTGCCGGTGAGCGAGAAGGGGCTGAGCGAGAAGGCGAGTCTGCACGACAACCTAGTCATCCACGGTGACAACCTGGCCGCGCTGAAGTCCCTGCTTCCGACCTATCACAGCAAGGTGAAGTGCGTCTACATCGATCCGCCCTACAACACGGGCAACGAGGGCTGGGCGTACAGCGACAGCGTGAATTCGCCCCTCATGCGGGACTGGCTCGGCCGCGTGGTCGACCGCGACGACCTGACCCGGCACGACAAGTGGTCCTGCATGATGCTGCCCCGTCTCAAGCTCCTGCGCGAACTGCTCCGCGAGGACGGGGCGATCTTCGTGTCCATCGACGACAACGAGGTGCACCACCTGCGGTCTCTGATGGACGAGGTTTTCGGGGAGGAGAACTTCGTGGCGACCGTCATCTGGGAGAAGGTGTATTCGCCCAAGAGCAGCGCGAAGTACTTCTCGGAAAACCACGATTTCGTGGTGGTGTACGCGAAGAGGAAGGAGTCGTTCAAGCGGAACCTGCTTCCGCGCACGGCGGAGGCCGACGCACGCTATCGGAATCCCGATGACGATCCCCGCGGACCTTGGAAGCCGAGTGATCTATCTGCGCGCAACCCGTACAGCAAGGGCACCTATTCGATCAGGTGCCCTGGTGGTCGGCAGATCGACGGGCCACCTCCCGGGAACTACTGGCGGTTCTCCGAGGAGAAGTTCTGGAAACTGGACAGAGACAACCGCATCTGGTGGGGAAGCGACGACAACCAGGTCCCCGCAATCAAGCGTTTCCTTGCCGAGGTGCAGCCGGGATTGGTCCCTGAGACGATCTGGACCTACAAGGAGGTCAATCACACTCAGGGTGCCAAGAAGACTCTTCTACAGCTCTTTCCCGACTACCTACCGGACTTCACGACCAAGCCATTCGAGCTAATCCAGCGGATGGTCCTCCTGTCCACCGACCCCGACTCCATCGTCCTCGATTCTTTCGCGGGTTCCGGCACCACGGCCCACGCCGTCCTCGCCCAGAACCGGGAAGACGGCGGCAACCGGCGCTTCATCCTCGTCGAGTGTGAGGACTACGCCGATAGCATCACTGCCGAGCGCGTCCGGCGGGTCATTCAAGGGGTGCCGAGCGCAAAGGACGACATCCTCAAGGCTGGCCTCGGGGGCACGTTCAGCTACTTCGAGCTTGGCCGTCCCATGCAGCAAGAGTCGCTCCTCGACGGCTCCCACCTTCCGTCGTGGGAAAAGCTCGCCTCCTACATCTTCTTCACCGCGACCGGACAGGAGTTCGACCCGTCGGAGATCGACAGGGACACCGGGTTCGTCGGGCGCACCGCGTCCCACGATGTCTTCCTCTTCTACCAGCCGGATGTCGATAAGCTCAAGAGTCTCGCGCTCTCGCTGGCCGAGGCCCGCGCCCTTCCTGCCGGATCGAGAAGGAGGCTCGTCTTCGCGCCCACCAAGTACCTGGACCGTGATTTCCTTCACCAGTATCGGATCGACTTCCAGCAGTTGCCCTTCCAGATCTACGAAGCCATCGACAGGCTGGAACGATGATCCTGAAGGAATACCAGAAGCGCACGGTCGCGAGGGTCCGCAGCTTCGTCGCGGAGTTGGTGAAGTGGCGGGCCGAGGACGAAGAGGCGCGGAAACACAACCCGAACTGGGGTTCGGACTGGGTACAGCGAGCATGGGACAGGACCGTAGCCGGACGGCGCTACCGCCCCCGCCGGAATGGGCTCGGCGAGCATCTTCCCGCGTTCTGCCTCAAGATCCCGACCGGAGGCGGCAAGACGCTGCTCGCGACCCGCGTGATCGATCTCGTGAACGCGCACTTCAGGCAGAGTCGCCGCGGCTTGGTGCTGTGGATCGTGCCCACGACGCAGATTTACAACCAGACGTTCAACGCCCTCAAGGACCGCGACCACCCCTACCGCCAGCAACTCGACCTGTCGTCAGGCCAGCGCACGCGCATCCTCGAAAAGACCACGGCCTTCGGCCCGCGCGATGTTGCCGAGAACCTCTGCGTTCTCCTGCTCATGCTCCCGTCCGCCAACCGGAAAACGAAGGACAGGCTCCGGATGTTCCGCGACAGCGGGGGCTTTGACCGTTTCTTCCCTCCGGACGACGATCCGACCGCGCACGCCAAGATGCTGGAGGAGCACCCCAATCTCGACACCTTCGAGCAAACGGCGGGCTTCTGGGGCCGCTACATCAAGACATCCCTCGGGAACACGGTGAGGGTGCTGCAACCGCTCATTATCCTCGACGAGGGACACAAGGCGTACAGCGTCAACGCGAAGAAAACGCTTGAAGGGTTCAACCCCTGCATGATCGTCGAGCTTTCGGCCACTCCGGCCAAGGGCGCGAACGTGCTCGTCGAGATCCTGGGCCGGGAACTCAACGCCGAGGAGATGATCAAGCTCGACCTTCACATCCGAAACAAGGCGGGCGGCGACTGGCGCGGCACGCTGCTGGAGTCGGTCGAACACCGCGAAGCCCTCGAGGCCGAGGCACGGCTTCACGAAGCCGCGTCCGGCACCTACATCCGGCCCATCTGCGTGATCCAGGTGGAGCGGACCGGCAGGCAGCAAAGAAAGCCGGGGTACATTCATACGAACGACGTGCGCGAGTATCTGCTTCAACATCCGGGCATCGCGCCGGAGCACATCGCGGTCAAGACCAGCTCGAAGGACGAACTGAAGGAGGTGGACGACATTGGCGGCCTCCTGTCCCGCGACTGCCCGATCCGCTTCATCATCACCAAACAGGCGCTCCAGGAGGGCTGGGACTGCCCGTTCGCCTACGTCCTCACGATCCTCACCAACCCGATGTCGAAGACGGGGATCACCCAGCTTGTGGGCCGGATCCTGCGGCAGCCCTACGCGAGCAAGACTGGGGTGGCGCTACTGGACGAAAGCTACGTGTTCTGCTTCAGCCGACGCGGGAATGAACTGTTGAAAGAGGTCAGGAAGGGATTCGGGCTGGAGGGGTTGCAGGGCCTTGAGGGGCGAGTAGTCTCCGACGATGGCCCCTTCCGCCCGCCGGAGAGGCTCACGACGCGGCAGCGGGCGCGGTATCGGGCAGCGGCCCAGGATCTCGTCCTGCCCGCCTTTATGATCCGGGACAAGAACGGGTGGCGTCTGGTCCGCTACGAGGCGGACATCCTGTCGCGTGTGCCTTGGGACGATATCGACCTCTCGGCGTTGCGCGATCTGGAGTTGGGTGAGGGGAGCGGGGGCGATGCCTTGCTGGTGACCAACCTGACCGGTGGGGCACTGGCTCCGAAACCGGAGGTCGCGGACGCCCGCGACCCCGGCAACCGCAAAGCCCTCGACACCGAGGACCCGGATGGAGGCGGCGATCCGGTGGACTACTTTTTCGCTGCCAGCCACCTATTGGACTTGGTTCCGAACCCTTGGCAGGGACGCGACCTGGCCCGGCGCGCCTTCGAGGCCCTGCTGGAGCGCTACCCCCTCAAGCGCGTGGCGTCCAATCATGTCTTCGTCCTCGAAGAACTACGCCGTCAGATCGAGATGGAGCGGGACCGGCTGTCACGAGAGGTCTTCCGTGACCTCCTGGAGTCGGGAAGGATGCGTTTCCTGGTCGTGGCGGACGACCTCGATTGCTATCGCCTGCCCGAGAAGATCGAGGTTCCGAAGGCGAAGCAGGCTAACCGGGAGGACGGCAAACCCTACCAGCGCAACCTCTTCGA
Organism: Gemmatimonadetes bacterium bin94; assembly: GCA_002238865.1. Lineage (GTDB taxonomy): Bacteria > Gemmatimonadota > Gemmatimonadetes > Longimicrobiales > Gaopeijiaceae > Bin94. The sequence goes on from MPNE01000064.1 coordinate 10,617, forward strand.
CATGACCACGGAGGACGATCTCAACCAGTTCGAGAACAAGGTCGCGACTTACCTTGACCAGCAAGCGCGGCTCTTCTTCTGGTACCGCAACCGCGCCCGCAAGGACTACTATGTGCAGGGGTGGAAGCCGCGCCGGATATACGCCGACTTCATCGTCACGCTACGGGACGACGAGCCCGGCGAGGACGATGGCTTCCGCGAGGTGTTCGTCGTCGAAACCAAGGGCGTCCACCTAAAGGCCTCTGAGGACACCGAATACAAGCGGTCGGTCTTCGACATTTGCGGCGAGCACGCCCGCAAGGCCGAATGGGCCGAGTTCGCACCCGCTATGCGTAGCAGCGTGGTGCGCTTCGAGGTCGTGGACGAGGACGAATGGCAGGCAAGGCTGAACGGTATGCTGTTCGGCGGAGCAGCGTGAGAAACTCGGTAAGATGCTCGTTTCGCGCTGGACCGTAAGCGGATCTCCGAACGGAATGGGAAACACCCTTCTCGCCGCGCGGCTTGAGAAATCACTGTCCTTCCTCAGTACCCAATTGCATGTGCCCGTCCCCAATCACGGACGACACAAGAAGGCACTCGACGTCCTGGCGGACCCGGATCTCGTTGAAAACGTGGCTCCGAACCGGATCCTTGCAGCACATCGTCTCGCGTGGGAGACGTTCCTTATCGTTGCTGCCGCGCTGGAAGACCGCCGGAACGGCGCGTCACCGTACACCCAGAGGCGACTCAGGACGTTCGTGAAAGGCCCGCTTGAACGCGAGGGGCGCGATGGTAGCCCACGGAACGTTCAGTTCGAGCTGACCGTTGCAACACATTTTCGTCTCGCTAGCTGCACGGTGTACGATGGCGAGCCCGACATTTTGTTGCTCTTCGGCCAGGAGAAGGTTGGCATCGCTGCGAAGAGGGTTCGGAGCCTGAATCCGACGCAGCTTCGAAAGCGCGCTAAGGAGGCCGCAGAGCAAATCGACAAATCGAAGATGCGTGGATGGGTCGCACTGAACCTGGACACTCGTGTTGCAGATATCGCGTACGATGGCGGTGACGGTGGTGCGACAACGGAAAAACTCAGCAGAGCTTTCGACGAAGTATCTGAGACGTTGGCCGCGCTTGGGTCACCCAACGTCCTTGGGCACATGATGTTCGGATACCTCGCTAGCTGGCACCCACCCGTGGGCAGCGATCCTGCAGGATTACATTTTGGAGTGCCGTTTCGCTGGATGTGTATTCCGCGCCGAGATGGTGATGAGGCGCTGTTCAGTACATTCTCTCGCGGCTGGGCCGAGCGATTCGACCGGCGAATGGTCGCCATGCAACGACCGACGTTCAATCGACTCTAACCTCCACGTTCCAGCGATACCGATCACCCATCGGGGCCGTGGAGAACCGGACACCGAACTGCCTGCTAACCCGTGGCCCCACCGATGGTGAGGCGCGCTGGCAACTGCGGTGGCCCTTCCCAAAGCCTCAACCCTGTCATCCAATGCTGACCGAGTCCGCACACATAGCCGACGGAAGCATCCGAGATGATCCTCCGGGCATGCTGGTGCCAGTGTGCCCAGCCGGACTCAGGCTGTCTTCCGAACCACCCGAGCGCGGCCAGGTCGATGAGTTCCTCAACTTCAAGGTTGCCAACCCTGCGCCGCAGGCGCTCGTACGATTCCAACCCGTAGGATCTGACGCTCCCGCTCACGATGCGAAGGCCCGAGTCTCGGTGTCCTGGAAGCGATTCAATCAAGCGGTCCCACTCCAGCTTGAAGTCTGAATGAGCCTTGGTCAGTTCCTCCACCTTCTCACGGGTGATCAGCGGTGCCGGATCCCTTTCTGATGCCCGCTTCAAGAGCCACTCGATGTGTTCGGCTCTCTGACGGCGAATCTCCGCCAGGTCGGCTCTGGCCGGCCCCGATTGCCGTAGATCGAGAGACCACAGCGGAAACGGCCAGTGGTGACAGACCGCCCTCGCGTCCTTTGGATCAACTTCCCGGTTCGGGTGTGCCTGGCTGACACGAACCAATGAGTTGTAGTTCCGCTCCTGAACCTCTTGACGGGTTGTCTGCGGCTGCGGCTCGAAGCCGCGCCAAAGGTCTGCCACTGCGGCCAGCCCTTCTGGAGTCGTCATTCCGACGCGGTGCAGCGCGCGAGCGACCACCAGACAGGTTGGTGTGGCGTCTCCGTGTTCTCGGTGCAGGCTGTCCGGTAGTGGAGATACCCAGCCGTACTCCCCGTGCTCTACGGTGATGTCCTGCACATAATCCACGTACATTCGGTTCTCTCTCCGAGCCTTGGCGTAGTTCGGGAGGATCCAGCCAACGTCGCTGGGACCATCGAGGTAGTACGGTCGTCGCTCGCGGTTGACGATCTTCGTGACCTCGTCAAAATCGACTGGCCGCCAATCGCAGGCATCGGCGTAAATCTCTTTCGCAAGATGATTGCCGAAAGCCTGAACCGTCTTGGACCTCCCGTCTTGGTTGTTACGTGGGCATCGGACCAAGTCCAACAGAATAAGGACCTTCGCTGATTCCTCCTTCGCGAGTGCGCCAACGATGGCTGCAGCCCGGTGCTCGTCGATCACACGTAGACGAACGGCGGTCGATTCCAGATTCTCGGCATGTTCGACAATGAGCCGGACTCCGGTGGCGACCTCCTCGAATAGGTGGCCGTCCGATAGCTGAAGCAGGTCCTTGATTGCTGGTCTCATGTCTGCCCGAGAGATGTGAGGGGACGGTTGGACGTTCGGAAGATAGTAGACTCCGGGAGGTGTTCCATCCCCGGCGGGGCCACCGCCGCAGGTTTCAACCGCTGATGTTCACCCGGTCGACGAAGCCTCGCCAGCGATCCGTCCATCGAGCGCCCGTGCCGATGCCGATCCAAGCCTCTTTGGGGGACGAGCACGAGGTGGGCTTTCAGGACCTTGGCAAAGAGGCGGCGCGGGCGCGGGAGTCCCGCCATTCAAACCCGTTTTTCCCGCTTTCGCGGTACGATCCAGCGAGGTCCAGCAAGACGGCAGAACGCGCAGATCGTGCAGTCCTGTATGACTTTACGTGATCTCCTGCCGGGATTCTGGCCCTTGGCGATCCGCGTTCCCAGAGTGAGCGGCTCGGGCTCGGCTTCCGCCTTGCCGTTGGGCTCATGAACCGCGAAGCCCGCGGCGGCCTCGTCGGCCTGCCGCTTCGCGCGAGCCCAGTCACGGTGCTTGAGCGACTTCGTGCGCCTGCGACCGTTCTCGCGCCACTCCATCTGGAAAATGCCGGTCTTCGGGTCAGGGAACACCCTCACCCGGTTCCGGCCCCATTCGCCGGCGCCGTAAGAGCGCCGACTTCGTTTCGTGCGTGCCATCGTTCGATTCCTCCGATTGATGGACTGCACGATCTGCGCAACGGAATCTCGCTGCCCGAAGGCTGCTTGACCAGTGCGGCACCCGCGCCGTTCGCTTCTCGAACCGCAACCGGGCATTCGCCGGGCTCTTGCTGGAAGCGATGGAGGAGCGGTTGCCGGAGACAGTTCCGCATCCGGAAACGCACCGGACGGCTCTGGGCGAATGCCCGCGGACGCGACTTGACGCCGCCGAAGGCGCTCTCCCGATTCCTACTGGCAGCGATACCTTCGCCAGCACTTGATACCTACCACGGAGTCCGGGTCCTACACTGCGGGAGCGGGAGCCCTCATGTACCGCAAAGCCACCGACCAACGGCGGTCGCGTTGATCCCCCGTCTGACGCGGTGCGGGACCCCCAAGGACCCGCAAACCCACCGACCAAGGGCGGTCGCGTTGACCCACCATCTGAAGGGGCGCGAGACGGCACTGGAGCCGTTCGGCCTGACGGGCCGCCGGGCCGAGTGGATCGCCTTGGCGAGCCTGCATGGCGGCGTGTTCACCCGCTCGCAGCTATCGGCGTGGCTCGGCATGGACCGCTTCAAGACGCTCCGGTTCGTGCAGGCCCTGACACGGAGAAGGCTCGCCGCCGAGGAGATGGTCGGAGACCTGAAGGTCTGCCGGATCTGCGCACGCGGCATCTACCGGGCGCTGGGCGTCGAAGGCGTCCGCACCCGGAGGATCACCTCGACCGAGGTGGC
>MPNE01000065.1 GCA_002238865.1 Gemmatimonadetes bacterium bin94
CGGGTGGCGGGGTGCTATGCGCCGGGGGGGCGCTTCCCCCTGCCGTCGTCGGTGCTCATGACGGCCGTGACGGCCAGGGTGGCGGGGGTCGACGAGGGCTGGCTGGGCTCGCCGGACCCCGCCCCGGGAGGGAGGGGCCGGCGGGGGGGGGGGGGGGGGGGGGGCGCAGGCCGTGGCCGCCATGGCGTACGGGGCACCGCCGGTGCCCCGGTGTGATGTGGTGGCGGGGCCGGGGAACCAGTGGGTGACCGCGGCAAAGCTCCTGCTCTCGGGAGTCGTCGGGATCGACCTGCTGGCCGGTCCGTCGGAGCTGGCCGTGCTCTCGGACGAAGAGGGCGACCCGGCCCTGATCGCGGCGGACCTGCTGGCCCAGGCCGAACACGATCCGGTGGCCCTGCCGGTCCTGATCACCACCGACGCCCTGCTCGTCGAGCGTGTCGAAGAGGAACTGGCCCGCCAGCTTGCCGATCTCCCCACCGCGGAGACGGCGATCGCGGCCCTGCGCAACGGTTTCGTGGTGGTCGCTACGGAAGAGGATGCACTCCGGTGTTGCCAGGAACTTGCACCGGAACATTTGCAGATGCACGGGAGCCGTGCGGACGCCTGGGAGAGATTCCTTGACAGATTCGGGGCAGTATTTGTCACGGAATCTGTCGCGGAGGTCTTCGGGGACTACGGGGCCGGGCCGAACCACACCCTCCCGACGGGTGGCACGGCACGCTTCACGGGGGGGCTGTCCGTGTTTTCCTTCATGCGCCGACCCACTTGGCTGCGTCTCGAAGCGGGGCTGGCCCTTGACAGGGTGGCGAGGGATGCCGCCGCGCTGGCCCGGATGGAGGGCCTCGAAGGACATGCACGGGCGGCCGAGGCGCGGGTCGGCCGCGCAGACTCCCGGCACGGGCGTCCGGATCGCCGACTACCTCGGAAGCGGTAGCGGAAAGCTCACTGCCAGATCGGCAGCGGCGCCAGCCGGCTTTTTGCGGCCCGTTCCATGAACCTGTGAGTGTATGCTCGAATCTGCATTCCCCGGCGGTACACCTCGATCATGTAGAGTTGGTTGGTCGGGAGGGTCTCAAGCTGCGACCACCCTCCAATCAACAGGAACTCGTCAAGATACACGCGAGGCGTAATGCGTCGCCCCCGGCTCCATATGCACATGTCGCGGCCGCATGGAGTCGCAAACACAAAAGCCCGGGACTGCACGAAGTCGGCGGCCGTCCAGTAGGGGCTGCCGGCGAGTTCCTCTTCGCCATACGCCCTGACGGAATAGGCTGTGGCTCTCCTGCGCCTCTCGAAACGGTCCGTCACGATTTCGAGTCCTTCGAGCAGAATCGGATCGGGGTCCATGCGCAGGCGAACCGCTGCGGGGGGAGCCGCGGCCACCAGGCGGACCTCCAGCGTTCGGTAACCAAGCCGCTCGGCGGTGATCCGATGTGTGCCGGTTCTGATGCCGCACAGCAGGAACCTGCCATTGTCGGTCGTGAGGGATCCCCATTCTGACGTGCTCGTCGACACGAATGCGGCGGAGAGGGGTTCGCCGGTGGTATCGTCGACGACGAAGCCGAGGATCTGCGGCTCCCCGTCCACGCACTCCGGCTTGCCGGCCTGCGCGGTGGCCGGGAAAGGGGTAACGGCCAGACCGGTTGCGAAAGCGACGGCGACAACACCGGGAACCGGTCTCGACATCGGGGATCCTCCCTCGGGTCAGTTCGGACGATTCGGGCGAACCAGTATCGTGACAGGGTCGCACTTCGCACCTCTACCCGCTACCCCGTTGCCGTCTGACGGGTTCCCCCGGCTTTCTCCACGCTCGCCGGGTCTTGCGCCCGCTTCCACTACGGTGCACTGGACGACATCCGGCAAGGGCCGTGCGCCTGCCGCGTCCCCGGGCCACGCGCCCGCACCGAACCGGACAGTCGCGCCGTCCGTCGTCCGTGTCCCTGCCGCCGGGACTGCACAGCGCTCACCCTTTGCGAAAGCGATGCCTGCGAGCCAGTTGACGAATTCCTCGGTTGCCGGCGCGCAGAGGCCGTCGTTGATCGCCCAGTTGAGAGACTGCAGGTGGCGGAGCGACACCATCGAAGCCGGCAGCTCGCCGGTCAATTGGTTGACGGCGAAGTTGAGGTGCCGCATCTCGGCCATGTCGCCGACTTCAGGGGGGATGGGGCCCGTGAACTGGTTCCTGCAGAAATACATCTGCTTCAATTTCGCCAGGAGCCCGATCCGAGGTGGGATGGAGCCCTCCAGGCCGTTGTTGCAGAGGGACAGCCGGCCCAGGTTGCCGAGGTTTCCGATCTCCGGTGGCAGCGGACCGGTCAGGGCGTTGGAACCCAATTCCAGATGTTCCAGGGCGGAGAGCGCGCCGATCTCGGACGGGATCGGGCCGGTCAGTTGGTTGCCGCCGAGGTCGAGCCTGGTGAGGCGTTCGAGCCGGCCGATTTCGGACGGAATCGGTCCGGTCAGCAGGTTTGCGCCGCTTGTCCGCCCCAACCCGGCGATCAGCGACCCGAGCTCCGACAGATTGCCGATCTGGGGTGGGATCGGCCCGGTGAGCCGGTTTCCGTAGATGAGCAGCGACTCCAGGTTCTCGAGCATGCCGATTTCAGGTGGAATGCCAGTGAGCTCGTTGCTGTAGAGCCAGAGGGAATCGAGGTTGGCGAGCTTGCCGATTTCAGGTGGAATCGGTCCCGAAAGCCGATTGGCCCCCAGGTTCAGCACTCTCAGATTCGTCAGGTTGCCGATTTCGGGCGGGATCGATTCGGTCAGCCGGTTGCCCGCTTCCGGATTGGAGTCGATTCCGCACATCTTCAGCCATACCAGGTTGCTCAGCCGGCCGATTTCGGGCGGGATCGGTCCCGTAAGCCGATTGTAGCAGAGGTCCATCGAAACCAGACTTGTGAGCCCGCCGATTTCCGGAGGGATCGATCCGGTCAGTTCATTGCCGAAGAGTCCGAGCCACTGCAGGCTGTCGAGGCCGCCAATTTCGGGCGGAATCGGGCCGGACAACCCGTTGTAGGTGAGCTCGAGCGACTGCAGGCGCTTCAGGGCTGCAAGTTCCGGAGGGAAGGGGCCTGTCAGGTCGTTCAGCCCGATATGGAGGGATCTCAGCTTCGTCAGACTGGCGATTTCCGGCGGAAGCGACCCGATCAGGCCATTGCCGGTGAGCAGCAGGTGAACGATCCTGCCGTCGTCGTCCAGACGGACGCCGAACCATTCCTCCAGCGGTGCGGTGGTCAGCCAGTTGGTGTTGTCCTTCCACAGGGCGCCGTTGGTGGCCTGGTAGATGGCGGCCAGCACCTGTGGCTGCGGGAGTGGAAGAGCAACCAGCGGGGCGGACGCGCTCAGGTCGCCGAGGGAAGCGGTGATCTCCACCGAACCCGGGATCCTGGCGCGCACCCATCCGTCCTGATTCACCACCGCGACGGCCGGGTCGCTCGATGTCCAGGCAAAGGTGGCGCCGGCGACCGTGGATCCGCCGCCGTCGAGGGCTTCGGCGGTCATCCGGAGCGAGTCGCCGACGGTGAGCGAGTCCATTGGGGCCGCGACCAGGAGGGACCGGGGGATTTGCTCGACATTGACCTCCGCCGCACCCGTCGCGACTCCGGCGGTCGCGGTGACCGTCGCGTTTCCATTTGCCACGGACGTGACCAGTCCGGACGGGCTTGCGGTTGCCACGGCCTGGTCGCTCGACGCCCACGCCACCACCGCTCCCGCGATCACCTGGCCCCCCTGGTCCCGTACGGTCGCGGTTAGCTGGGCGGTGTCGCCCAGGGCGTCAAGGCTCAACGTCTCGGGAGAGATGGTCAGCGAAGTGGGCACGGGTGGCGGTGGCGCCGTGCTGGAATCGCCGCAGGCGACGAGGAGTGCCAAAGCGGCGAGGACCACGGAAGACACCTTCGGCCGGCGGCTGGCAAAAGGTGTGGTCGGGGCCGTGAGACCCCTGGCCATGCGGACTCCTTTCCGGGAAGGGCGGGCCGTTCGGGGCGGTCGTTTCCCAAGGTAGCGACGCGGCGGCAGGTGAGATACCGGGTTCCATTCCCATTCGTGTCGCGCACTCGTCTTGCGTTTCAGCCTGCTAGCTATAAGGATGGTACGTATTGCGTCGCAACACTTACCCTTCCCAAAGGAAGATTCACACTCATGTCGACCAGCGAAACTCGCCTCCGAAGCCTCATTGACGAACATCTGGATCTTGGACGGGAACCGAACATGGATGGAGGGTTTTCGGACTCCGGTGTTTCCTCTCTGAACGCGGTCGCCTTCATGAGAATCGTCGAGCGGGAGTTCGGGATTGTTGTTCCGCCCGAGGATTGCGGCAAGCTCGGTACCTTTCGGGATCTCGTCGCCTACGTAGACGCAAAGACCGGGTGACAGCGCAGAGCCGGTCCTGATCACCTTTCGGCTGGCGGGCTTCGTTCAAGACAATGTGGGAACTGCCCGAGCCGCTTTCCGTACACGATGTAAGGCACGACGACGGCAGCGTCTCGATCGTGCGCAGGCACGGGAACCCTGAGGGCCCCCGGCTCCTGCTCGGTCACGGCAACGGGCTCGCAAGCGATCTGTATTTCCCTTTCTGGTCATTGCTCGCGGATGACTTCGACCTGTTCCTCTATGACCTGAGGAATCATGGGTGGAATGCCGTCGGTGCGCGCCGCGAGCACAACGTGCCGAATCTGGTGCGGGATCAGGAGCAGGTCATCGAAGCGGTGTCCCTCGGGTACGGGGATCGGCCGACGATAGGGGTGTTCCACTCCCTGTCGGCGTTGACGACTCTCCTGTCGCCCACGCTGGGTACCGGTCGAAGCGGCTCGCTGTCGGCATGGGTTCTGTTCGATCCGCCTCTCTTCCGGCCGGGTCCGGAAGACCCCGACTACGATCTGATCGCCGAGGCGACCGCCGGGATGACGCGGCGCCGTACGCATCGCTTCGACCATAGAAGCGACTTCGCCGACCTGGTGAGCTACCTGCCATTGCTCATGCGGGCCGTCCCGGGAGCGTCGGAGCTGATGGCCAATACCATCCTGCGAGAATCCGGCGGCGAAGAGGGCTACGAACTGCGGTGTCCGCGGGAGTACGAAGCGCAGATCGTCGCCTACGTGAGGACCTATGCCTTCCTGGTGGATTTCGGGAATCTCCCTTGTCCGACCAAGGTCATCGGGTCCGATCCGACGTTGCCCTACGCGTATCTGCCCACATTCGACCTCGGTCACATCCAGACCGTGGACTACGATTTCATCCCGGACACGACGCATTTCCTGCAGCTGGAGAAGCCATCCGAGTGCGTCAGGGCGATGTGCGAGTTCCTGGAGGACTGCGGACTGGCATAGCAGCCCGCGCAGCCCGCCCCGCGGTTGTCAATTGCGCTTCACCGCTCACCACCCGCGGCTTCCACACGGACGGTCACGATATCCGTGTCGTGGTACTGCTGGTGGCGTACCGAGGACGCGAGGTGGCGCAAGAGACGCAGGGACACCTCCCTCTCGAAGGACACCTCGTCCGATTGCTCGCCGACGAGGGCGATGCGGTCCTGCAGGTTCTCGTCCATGGGGGCGACGACGAACTCGAGGACGGCGCTGCCCTTCTCCTTTCGTGCGACCAGGAGCATGCGCCGGCTCCCCTCTACCTCCCCGGGTCCATCTCTGCGGGCGAGTGTGAGGAGCGCCTCCTCGGCAGCAGCGTCGAGGCGGTTGGCCATTGTGGTGTCCCAGCCGCTGCGCGACACGAAAGCCGCGAGGAACTCGCTGATCTTCGGCAATTCCGCCGGATCGAACTTCGTTTCGATTCGGCTGGGTCGTGGCCCCGTCAGCCGCAGGAACAGCGTCATCAGGATCGCGGCAAAGCCGCCCGCGTTCATTCCGTTGGCCAGCAGCCCGCCTGCGAACGCGGAGACCTGGTCGGGGAAGATCAGACCGTATTGGAAGGCGACGCCGGCCAGGAAGGCAATGCCGACGACCATGCCCTCGCGATAGTCCAGCCCACCTTGCAGCAAGACCTTCAATCCGATCGCGAAGAGCATTGCCAGGAGGACGACCAGGTAACCCGCGAAGACCGGATCCGGTATCCCGAGAATCACCGCGAAGGCCTTGGGCAGGAAGGCGAAGGCGACGAACGCCGCGCCCGCTGCGATCCCGGCGCCCCGGGCGGCGACTCCCGTCAGTTGGGTCAGCGACACACTGAGCGTCGTCGCGCTGCCAGGCACGGTCCCGGCCAGCCCGGACAGGAGGTTGCCCACGCCGTCCACGGCCACAGCGCCCTGAACCGCCCGAAAATCCACTGCGCGGCGTCGGCGCCAGGACACGCGCTGCACGGCCACCGCGCTGCTCATGGTGCGAACCGAGGCGATCACGGCGACCAGCAGGAACGACGGCAGGGTTGTCCAGAAGGCAGGCCCGAAGTCGAGGTCCAGCCCCGGCGGCCTCGGACGGGGCACGGCGACCCATGATGCCCCGGCCACACGCTCAATGTCGTAGAGTCCGAAGTAGCCAGCGATCGCCGAGCCGACTGCCACACCGATGACCGGGGCCCAGAGACGCATTGTGCCCGTAGCCCGCAGAGCGATGCCGCTGATGATGACCACCGTGGCGAAGAAGCCCCCGAGGGCGCCTGCCGGAGGCGTTCCGCCCGGAGGACTGCCCATGAGGTCGGAGACCGCAGGCATGACGGTGACCGGGATCAGCATGAGCACCGTCCCGGAGACGGTCGGTGTGAGAATGCGCTGAAACAGGGACAGGCGCCACGAGAGTGCGAACGGCACCAGTGCGGAGACCGCGACGAGGGTGGCAAGCAGCGCCGGACCACCCGCGCCCAGGGCGATGATGCACGCGGGAATGAAGGCCCCGGATGTCCCCATGACCATGACGTGCCCCATGCCGATGCGGCCGATCCGCAGCGCTTGCAGCACGGTGGCGAGTCCGCAGATGCCGACCGAGGCCAGCACGGCCCAGGACGCATGGGCCTCGGTGACGCCGGCGGCCCGCATCACCACCATCGGGATCAGCATCACCGCGGCAATGTTGAGGACCGCGAGCTGAAGGCCGATGCCGAGCGTCAGCGCCGCCGGGGGCTTGTCGTCGGGCTGGTAGCGGAGGACGGGGCGACTGCCGGGGTCCTTGTCGGTCACCGTAGCGGCTCGATCCAGTGTCGCCTGCGCTGGAACGGGTACCCCGGTACGGAGATCCGGCGCCGTTCCTCGCCGGCAAACAATCCGTGGAACGAAACCGGCAGTCCCGCATCGTACGCCCGCGCGACGGCAATCTCGAAGCTCGTGTCCGCTCTCTCCGACCCCTTCGGCCAGGCCGCCGTCTCGAACGGTCCCGGGGCGGATCGGGCGCCGACCTCCACGACGAACCTCACGTCCAGGTCCCCCAGGGTGTCGGCGCACCGGTCGAGGTGCAAGGGTGTGCGGATCTGTTCGCGCCAGTAGGCCCCGTCCGCAGCGCGGGCCGGTTGGTTCACGCGGCCGTCGTGGCCGATCACCGAGAGGGACGGCGCCGAAATCTCCACCCCCGCGAGGACCGCTTCCAGCTCGTCCAGCGGATCATGCGCGGGCACGGACGGGTCTCCCGTCGGGACCGCAGCCGCCATGCGCACCCTGGGCTGCCCCGCCGCCGTTCCGCGCGCCGCGGCGACCCGAAGTCCGTCTTCGAGGGTGAACACGCCGGCGGTCCACGCGGCGGCCAGCTCCCCGGCACCGTGTCCCGCCACCGCGCCCGGGCGCATCCCGACGCTCTCCCAAAGCGCGGCGAGCGCGCACCCCAGCGCGTAGACCGCCGGCTGCGCCCACTCCGGACCGCGCAGCGTGCCGTGCGCGCCCTTGCTGCCGAACATCACGTCGAGGAGCGACGCGCCGCCGCGTTCCCCCCCGATCACCGCGTCGCATCGGTCGAGCACGGCTCGCACGACCGGTTCGCGCTCGTAGAGATCCCGGCCCATGCCCTCGTGCGCGTCCCCCTCGCCCGCGAAGACGAAGGCCAGCTTCGGTGAGACGCCCGGGTGCGGATGCGAGTGGCGCCGAGCCGTCTCGTCCATCCCGGCCACGGCGACCAGACCGTCGCGAAGCGATTCGGAGTCGCGGAACACGACGGAGGCCCTGCGGTCGAAGTGACTCCGACCGACGCCGGCGGTCCACGCCATGTCGGCGAGCACGTCGGAATAACCGCCGTCGCGGGACGCGTGTCCGTGGCCGTCGTCCAGCCACGCGATGTATCGCCGAGCAAGCGCGCGGAGCGCCTGGTGCGACTTGCCCGACAGGGGCAGAATCCGGTCGCTGCGGGGATCGAAGCCGCCGGACGGCGCCCGCAACCCGGTCGCCCGCGCGGGCAGGGCGACTCCGACGACCTGTACGGAGCCGGCGGGCGAGTGCCCGTTCCTGCCCGGTTCCACCGCGCCGTCGCCCTCCACCACCACGTGCGAGTTGGTTCCGGAAATCCCGAACGAACTGATCCCCGCCCGCGGTGGCCTGCCGGGGTGGAATGGCCAGTCCGTGACTTCGGAGGTCACCTGTACGGGCAGTCGATCCCACTCCAGATGCGGGCTGGGATTGTGAAAGTGCAGTTGCTTCGGGATCCGGCCCCGATTCATGGCGAGCACGGCCTTGATGAGGCTAGCGACTCCCGCCGCGCACTCAAGGTGGCCGATGTTCGCCTTGACGGAACCGATCAGCAACGGACGATCCGGCGCCCGGTCCCGTCCGTAGACGGCCGCGGCCGCCTGAACCTCGATCGGGTCGCCCAGGTCGGACCCGGCTCCGTGCGCCTCCAGATAGTCCACGTGCGCGGGTGCGACTCCCGCCCTGGACAGCGCGTCCTCGATCACGCGCTCCTGGGCCGGACCGTTCGGCACCGTCAATCCCGCGCTGGTGCCGTTCTGGTTGACCGCCGACCCGCGGATCACGCCCCAGATGCGATCCCCGTCCGCCTTTGCGTCGCCCAGGCGCCTGAGCACGACGACCCCGCACCCCTCGCCGCGGACGAAGCCGTCGGCGGCGGCGTCGAAGGTGCTGCAACGCCCCTTCGTCGAGAGCATGCCGACTTCCTTCATGAAGGTCGTGATCTCCGGTGACAGGATCGCATTGACGCCCCCGACCAGCGCCGTCTCGACCTCTCCCTGTCTCAGCGCGGACGCGGCCTGGTGGACGGCGGCCAGCGAGGACGCGCACGCCAGGTCCAGCGGCACCGCCGGACCTGTGAGGCCGAGCGCGAACGAGATCCGTCCGACGGTGACGCTCATGGTGGTTCCGAGGTACCCATGGGTCTCCCCGCCCGCCGCGGCAACGTCGCGATAGTCGCCGGTGCCTGTTCCGACGTACACCCCCGTGCGACTGCCCTTCAGCCGCCCGGGATCCACACCCGCGTCCTCAAGCGCGTGCCAGGTGGTCTCCAGCAACAGCCGTTGGCGGGGGTCCATCGTCCGGGCCTCGATCGGCGGGATCCCGAAGAATCTTGCGTCGAACTTGTCGATGTCTTCGAGAAAGGCGCCTCGCCGGGAGAAGCTGTCGCCCGCGCCGGGCTCGCCTGCGACGCCGTGCCAGGGACCGGGATCCCGGCGTCCGTCCGTCACCAGGTCCGCGGCCTCCTCCAGCAGGCGCCAGTAGGCCGGAAGATCCGGCGCCCCGGGAAAGCGGCACGCCATGCCCACGATCGCGATGCCATCGTCGACGGACCGCGCCGCCGGCTGCGCCACGGGCTGGACCGCCGGCTGCGACGCCGGTTCGGGCTGGGGCGGAGGGGCGGGTGCCTCGCCGTCCTGGTCCAATTCCCCAAACAGGTGTGCGGCGAGCGCGGCGATGTCGGGGTAGTCGAACACGAGGGTGTTGGGTGCCGTGTACGCGCCGGAAAGCGCCCGGTTGAGCCGGTTGCGCAACTCCACGGCCATCAGCGAGTCCATCCCCAGATCGAAGAACCCCACCGTTGGCGCGGGCGCCGACGGGAGTCGCAGCACGGCCTGCACCTCCTCCTGCAGGAACGACACCAGGAGGCTCTCGCGCTCGGCGGCGGGGGTCGCGTGAAAGCTGGCAATCAGGTCCTCGGCCAATGCAGGCGAGTCGTCTTCGCTGTCGCCGTCGGTGGTGAGCAGGTCCGCCAACAGCGGCGGATGATCTTCGAAGGCCTCCCCGTAGACCGGCCAGTCCACCGCGGCCACCACAGTTGCCGCTGCATCCTGGCGCACGACCCGGTCGAAGGCGCGGAGACCCTGTTGGGGACTGATCCAGCCCGTACCCGACGCGGCAAGCTGGCGGGCGATTCGTTCGCGCTGTTCCTCCGCTTCCCCGAGTCCCGACCAGGCCCCCCACGCGATTGCCTGTCCGGCGAGCCCGTGAGCGCGACGGTGCGCGGCGAGCTGATCCAGGAACGCGTTGGCGGCCGAGTGGTTCGCCTGGCCAGCGTTGCCCAGCACGCCGGCGACGCTCGAGAACAGGACGAACATGTCGAGATCGCGATTGATCGTCGCGCGGTGGAGGTGCCAGGCGCCCAGCACCTTGGGCCAAAGCACCCGCTCGAAGCGCTCCCAGTTCTGGTTGCCCAGCGACTGGTCGGACAGCACCCCGACACTGTGGATCAAGCCGCCGAGCGGGGGCAGCTCGTGCTCCATGCGCGCGAGCATGGCGTCCACGGCGTCAGGGTCGGTCACGTCGGCGAGCTCCACTCTCACCGTCGCGCCCCGGCGCCGGAGTGCCGCGATCGCTTCCTTGGCATCCGCGTCCGGAGCCCGCCGTCCGTTCAGCACGATCGCGCCGGCGCCTCGATCCGCGAGCCAGCGGGCGATCACGCACCCGATCCCGCCGAAGCCCCCCGTGACCAGGTAGGTGCGGTCGGGCCGCAGACTCCCGCGGGCAAGCGGGGAATTGGTGAACACGATCTTGCCCGTATGCCGGGCGGCGCGCATGAAGCGCATCGCGGCGGCCGTCTCTGCGAGTGGCCATCTGCTGTGGACGAGGGGCTCGACTTCACCCGCTGCCAACCGCGCCATGACTCTCTTCAGCGAAGCTCCCGCCACCCCTGGGTCGTGCTCCTTGAGGGCATCCAGCTCGAGGATGTGGTAGTGCACGTCGGGACGGACTTCCGCCATCTCCTCTTCGCTGAGGATATCCCGTCTCGCGAGCTCCACAAACCGCCCTCCTGTCGCCAGGCACGACAGACTCGTGTCGATGAAGCCCTCGCCCGTGAGACTGTTCAGAACGACGTCGACACCCCCTCCGCCGGTGGCTTCGAGGATCTCCCGCCCGAATGCGGTCTGGCGGCTGTCGTACACGTGCTCCACGCCCAGCGAGCGCAGGTAGTCCCTCTTTCCGGCACTCGCAGTTGCGAAGACCTCGGCCCCTGTCGCCTGCGCCAACTGGATCGCGGCGAGCCCGACCCCGCCGGCCCCGGCGTGAATCAGTACCCGGTCGCCTTCCTCGAGTCTCGCGACATCGTAGGAAAGGTCGGCGGATACGAAGGCGGTCGGCAACGTGGCGAGCGCCGAGATCGACAGGTCCGCGGGGGCGGCGCACACCATCTCCTCGCGGGTCACCGCCTCCGGTCCGAAGGTGCCGAACGCCAGGCCGACCACCCGTTCACCGACGGACACGTTCGAAACCTCGGACCCCACCTCGAGAACCGTGCCGCACATCTCCCCGCCGAGCAGTCCTTCGTCGATAAACCCGATGGAGCGGAAAACGTCCCAGAAGTTGAGCCCGGTGGCCTCGACCGCGACGCGCACGTCGCGCGCCCCGAGAGTGCGAGGAGGCAGTGGTTCCACGTCCAGCCTCTCGAGGGCGCCGGCGGGGTCGGGCTCCAACAGCCAGTTGGTCGCTTCCGGCAGGGTCAACCGCTCCGCTCCGGTGCCGGCGCGGACCATACGAGCCGCCCTGCGCAGCCCGGAGCGGTGTGCGACGTGGGTTTCCGCATCGGGGTGCAGGAGCTCGTTGGCGAGGGTGGCCGAAGACGGTGACGACTCGGGATCGAGGTCGATCAGGCGCGTTTGCAAATGCGGCGCTTCCTTCGCCACGACCTTGCCGACGCCCCAAAGCAGAGCGCCCGCGAGTTGACCGGCACGCTCCCGCTCAAGTACCTGGGCGCCGCGAGTAACCAACCAGATGCCGTTCGTGGGGACTACATCCGAGTCCAGGACACCTTGGAGGAGTGCAAGGGCGCCGCCGGCGACCCGTCTAGCGTCCTCGGCCATTTCCGAAGTGGTCGCGATGGGGCCGCGGCCATCCAATGCCGCGAGGTGCACGATGCCCCTGAGCGGCGCGCCGGCGGGAACATCGTTCAACTGCCGGCACCAGGACGCCCGCCGCTCCGTGTCGCTGGCGAGCACCACCGTCTGATTGCGGGCCGAGAGCTCCGCAGCGAGTTCTTCTCCCGTGCCGCCATCGTCTGCGACGAGGACCCAAACGCCGGGAGGTTCCGCCACCTCCACGGGCCCCTGCGCCACGATTACACCGCGATCGGGTGTCGCGGCCGAGTCCGACGCGTCAACACCGAGAACCTCGACCTCGCCGAAGCCCGCGTCGCCGAGCGCCCGCTTCCAGACTTCGGGGCTGGCCAGCGCGTGATGCGGGCGGTAGTCGTCGGCGAACCGCCACCATCCGTCGAGCTGGCCGAAGGTCAGGTCAAGCCATCCCTGGCCACGAAGATTCTCCAGCGCCACCAACTGGCCCGACGGAGCCAGAAGGTTGCGGCAGTGCGCGAGCGTTTCGTTCAGATACCGGGTCGCGTGAAGGACGTTGGAGGCGATCAGCAGGTCGTAGCCGTGCGCATCGTAGCCCTGTTCCACCGGGTCCCTTTCGATGTCGAGCACGCGGTAGTCGATCGAGGCCCCGCCTTCGGCAAAGCGGGCCTCGGCTTCGGCAAAGAAGCCCGCCGAGATGTCGGTGTAGACGTAGTCGAAGCTGCCCGCAGCGAGCTCCGGGAGCACGGATGCGGTCGCCGATCCGGTGCCGGCGCCGACCTCGATCACCCGGAGGCGGCGTCCCTCCGGCAACCCCGCTACGAGGTTCCGCACGGCGTTGGCCAACATCCGGTTTGCCGCCCGCGCCACTGGCGCCTTCAGGTAGAGGTCCGCGGCTGTCGGTTCGCCGCTGCTGAACAGCAGCGTCAAGGGATCCTCGCGCCCGACGAGCACCTCTGCCAGCGCGTCGCCACTCCGCCGGAAGAGCCCGATCTCGTTTGAACCGTGCGAGTAGCGTGCGGCCATGGCGGCCGCGAACACGTCCGGATCGGGAGGCAAGTCCTCGGGTAACCGGTCCCCGGATCCCACGATCACTTCGAATCCACCTTCCGTCTCGTCGAGCACGCCGGACCGGACGAGCATTTCGAGCATCCGGCGGAACAGCCGTTCGTGCTCGTCCAAAACCTCCAGACGGCGGCGCAGTTCCATCGATTCCACGACATCTCCGGGCGTGCGCCTCCAGCCCAGGCGGTCGAGCGTCAGAAGAGCGTAGGAGCGCGCCAGGGTCTCGAGGTCGTCGAGCAGTGCATCCCTGTCGTCGGCTCCGACACCCTCGTCCGCCAGGTAGCCGCTGAAGAGGTCCGATTCCGTCGCGACCGCGCCCGGTCGGGGCAGGAAGTCCGCCTCGGGCATGCCGGACGGGAGCGCGGTGTCGCGCCATGTGACTTCGTAGAGGAGTTCCTTCAGCCCTTCCACGGCGGAAAGCAGGGCCGCGCGAGTGGCACGTTTGATGGCGTACCCGGTCAGCCCTCCGAGCAGAAAGCCGCTCTCGTCGTAGATCCGAATGTCGCCGGCCATAACCTCGGCGGGCTCTTCGATGTGGGTTGCCGGGCCTGTGTCGTCCGTGTCCTCTCTCCGGTCCCGTGGAGCCTCTCGCATGCGCGCGTGGCAGAAGACGCGGTCAGGCAGGCGCGCCGCGATCCACAGACGTTCCCATCCAAAGGGCAAGTAGGTGATGCCGGCCTCGGACCCCGCCGGTGCGCGGGCCGCCGACATGACCTGAAAGCAGCCATCGAGCAGCAGGGGATGGACCTCCGCTCCGCCAGCGTCAAGACCTTCCGGCACCACCACCTCGCCCACCGCCTCTCCGGCCCGCGACCACGCCGCAACCAGTGTGCGGAACGACGGACCGAGATCGATCCCGACCTCGGTCTTGGCGCGATAGAAGGTCGAGACATCCTGTGGCGTCAGGCCCGCCCGAAGGCTCTGCAGGTCGACGCGAGCCTCCTCTTGCGCTGTGGAACCGGCGGACACCAGCGCTTCAGCGTGCCGCATCCACTCCTCTCCGTCGCCACCCCGGCTCAGGATCTGGATCCGGCGCGACCCTGTGTCGTCCGGCGGATCGAGAAGCACCTGCATCTTGCGGCCGAGCTCGTCGGAGGCGTCGTCCGCGTCGCCTCCGGGGAGGATCAGCGGACTCTGGAACTGCATGTCGTCCAACGAATGCGCTCCCTCGCTCTCGGCAAGGCAGGCGGACACCGCCATCGCTCCGTAAAGGGCCCCGGGCGCCACGAGCCGGTCGAAGACCTTGTGGTCTGCCAGCCAGGCCGGATCGGACGGAAAGACCTCCGTCTCGAAGCTGATCTCTCCGCTGGCGGACTCGTGGCGGCTGCCGAGCAGCGGATGATCCGCGCTCGTCCGCCGCCGCTTCGGAGCCTCGACCCAGTGACGCTCCCGCCGGAACGGGTAGCTCG
>MPNE01000066.1 GCA_002238865.1 Gemmatimonadetes bacterium bin94
TAACTTCCACCTTCAACCCCCACACCCAGCGCCCCTATGGACCTCCGCTCCTCCAAGGTGATCGGCATCGCCTGGAATCTGCGATCGGCTTGGCGGAATCGGTGGTCGGCATCGCCGGAATGGGCAGGACATCCCCATTAGGATGGCCCGCTCTATCCGGGCGATGTCACGGCTCATCTCCTCGTCCACTTCTGAGGGGCCTCCCGGCGGTCGTGGAGGGTGATGTCGGTCGCTTCACTCCCTTCCGGGAAGGCGTGGAAGTCGTCGAGGGTGCGAATCCGTTCGGTGCGAAGTGTCACGATCATGCCCCCATGATCTGTCCGCACCCCGCTTCATGCTCGCTTCTCGCTGGAAACCCTGCGCCCGCTCATGCTCATCTCCCATTGGACAACGCTCAGGATTGACCGGGTGACGGAGACCCCATATGCTCCCGAGCATCTCAATCGTGCGCCAGATTCCTTCAACCACCCACCGGACTTCGTGCCCAATCCCTCGAACATGAAACACCGCCGCCCACGCAGACCATTTCCGCCTGTGGCGCCCCACCGCATAATCATCTGCTGCGGGCCGTTCAGACCGTCCACTCGCGCCGGCGCTCCGACATGCCCGATCTGAGATTCCCCCCCACCGCCATCGTCAGCCAGATCACCCAGTTGTTGCGGGACCGGTACCATCCCGGGTTCCCTATTCTCAAGGAACTCCTTCAGAATGCCGACGACGCCGACGCGCGCTGCTTCGTGGCCGACTTCTACGACTCCTTGCCTGGTTCTGACCACGCCACCAATCCGCTGCTTCGTGCCCCGGGCGCGTTGATTCTGAACGATGGAGAGTGTTCCGACACCGACATGGAGGGAATCCGCACCTTCGCGGACAGCACCAAATCACACGACAGCTCCCGGGCCGGCAAGTTCGGAATCGGTCAAAAGGCGGTCTTTCACCTCTGCGACGCTTTCGTAGTTGTTGCGAATGCGCATCGCGTCAAGCCGTCTTGGCAGGTCGTGAATCCTTTCGTTAGCATCAAGAACTTGCGCGGCAACGTCACGGAACAATGGGAAGAGTTGCCACCAGCGGATCGTCGGTTGCTTGCCGATCGGTTCGAAACCGTGGCTTGGAAGCGCTGTCTCGGCATCTGGATCCCCTTTCGAAACGCGAATCTGCACGTGGCGCCGCAGGCCGGTTTTTCCACGACGACACCTTGCCTAGACGCAATAGCCGAGTCCTGGAACAGGCCCGGGGAGTTGCGCACTCTTCTGACAATGCTCAGGCATCTCCGAGAAGTGGCAATCCGCCGGGAGGGCAAAGACCTGATCGCACTCCGTGTGAACGGTTCGGCAAAGCGTCTTTCGCTCGTGGCAAAGAGGGGGACGACGGGAATCGACCGGGCTTCGGGACACATCGTGCGTCGCCTCCACGGTACGATTCAGAGAATCCCTGACGGTCGAAGAATGCAGTATGTCGGCCGGGAGGCTTTGCTGCCCAATCACCACCTATGCGAACTGAAGGACAGTAAGTACTGGCCACATTCCCACACAGCCTACAGCCCCGCGCCAAGACCGGAAAAAGGCGAACCGCACGGAGCCATCTCGCTGTGGTGCGATCCACGGAGTCAAGCATCGGAACTCTCGATCTCTTGGGCCGTCTTCTTACCTGTTTCGGACGAAGGGGACACCCTGATTCCGATCAAGGGTCCGCCGGTTGGCCGAGTGCGCCTCCTGTTGCACGGGTACTTCTTTCTAGACAGCGGTCGCCAGCGCATCTACGGCATCGATGGATCTTGCGTCCGCGCTCAACCGATTGACGAAGCGGAGACCCGCCACGCCTGGAATGCCGGACTGTGCAACTCCGTTGTCTTGCCACTTCTCCCACGGGTATTGCACGACGCACTCGAAAACAGAGTGCTGAGGCCCAACGCACTGCGAAGCCTGTTGATGGGCTTCGCGGGGCATGACTGGTTTCGGCAGCGGCGAAGCGCCATTTGCCGTAAGCATGCGCTGGTGTGCGCGCTGGAACCCACAGGGTCACGTGCGAAAAAACCGAAATGGCAGCTCTGCTCCACGAAGAGCAAGCTCCGCCCATTGCCCAATTTCGTCGCCCAGAATCCACGGCTACTTGCAGAGCTGTTCCCCGAGGCCCATGCCTTCGCAGCCAGCCACGAAATGGTCCTGTGTACCCACGTCGATGCGTCTTTGATCGCGAGTGAGATGAGCTGGTCGGCGGATGAGCTGAACGAACTCTTCTCTTCCTTGCAGGCACATGTCTTTAATCGCCGCTTGCTAATTGGGCGTCTCGCCGAGTTCCTCAGGTTGATTGAATCGGACAACGCTGCGTTGCTCGCTTCGGTGACAGGTCAAGTTGTTGGCGTCCTCCGCAGGGCTTTGGTTGGGAGGGCACGCCTCGTTGAAGCTGAGCAGATCGCGAGCGTTCTTGGGCTGTTGCCTGACACCCAGGTTCGCGTCATTTCCGGCGTGGCGCCGAATCGTCGACTCCTGCGCGTACTCGCCGAATCGGAGTCGGCGGTTCTGATCGTACCAGAGGCTTACATGCCGAACGCCTCGCGGCGAGTTGACAAGGATGATCTGAAGGCATTGCTCAAGGCTCTTGAGCCTGAAGTCCGTGGGGTTGATTCGGAGGCCGCAAGTCGGACAGCGCTTGCGCTCATCCAAGGCTACGGGGATTTCTCCGCGATAGCGTCCGATCCCATCGTGGAATCCCTTGCTGTGCTGCGTGGACGCAGAGTGCGGACGGCCTCCGCCACGGATGGAGAGGCGCGCGGAGAGACCGTGATTCTCTCAATTAAGGCCATCAGGCATCGTGTTGCGCGGGGACTGCTATTCGCGGGATCGCCCGATGCCAACACGGCGTTGCCGATCCTCGCAGACGCCATTCCGGAGATATCGCCTGTCATTGTTGATCAACGGATTGCGAAGTTCTTGACCGAGTTAGCAATTGCCGAACTCGTTCCAAGGAAGGTGGACAAAAGGTCCCTCTGCCGGACTGTTAGGGAAGCAGCCGACTATGGGCCCGCTGTCGCTCGACGCCAACTCATCGAGTGCCTTCCTGGCATGCCGGGCTCCGATGATCGTCAAGTGGTGCAAGCGTTGCGGTGCCTATGTGCGGGGGCTAGGGAGGCGGCTGATCCTGAGACAAGACTCTACTATCTCGAGGGTGGTCTTGAGGGGCTCGAGCGAGTCATCCGAGTACTCCTTGAGAACGACCCGGCCGCGTTCCTGGTTCATCCGGAGATCATTAGCGCACTGCCCCCGAGAGAGTCCACGCGGCTCAGTATGCAAGCAATCGGCGCCGAGTACTTTGATCGCGTCGCTCAGAATCCTAGTCTCCGGGCTGCACTGGTATCATATCGCCCAACGAGGGACGAGCGGGCAATCTTCCTCCGGTGTTTGGACTCCGACGAGACGCTTCGCAGTTTGCCGATCTTTGCACGAACCAACGGAACGGTGGGATCCGCATCCAAGATGTTCCGTGTAACTGGCAGGTGGTCGGTACCTCGGTCGCTTAGAGACTGTGTCCTGTTGCTCGAACCGAGTCGGAAGCCGGAGGCAAGGCGTCGTGAGGAAGCCATCGTGCCGGAGTGGACTCCAACGCAACAAGTTGTGGTTGCACTTGGTACCGCGGATGCGCACCGATACCAGCGTGAGATTCTCGATGCACTGGCGAAGGCTGGAGATGTCAATGCCTTGGGTGGCATTCTCGTTGATGCTCTTCGCGACTCCCAATGGTTGAACGCGCGCTCGAAACCGGTAGCCCCCGTCTCCATACTGAATCTTCCGGATGAGGTGGCGCACGAAGCACGATCGTTGGAACGGGGTGGCTCAATTCCCTCCTTCGTGTCGAGGCAGGATCTCCCGAGCGACGTGCGCGATCATCCGGGTTTTTCGATGCTGGCATCCCAGATCCTCCCATGCCGTAGCAAGTCTCTTAAGCGGCTTGCCAGCCTACTTGACGGGTCCCCCTTGATCGGTCGACTTGGTTCTTCCGAAGACTACCCGCTCGACGAGTTTCGTGCCCTGTCCGAAGGAAGGGCTGACTTGGCCCTTCCAGGGTGGCCGTTGCTGGCCGCGGTCCTTAGGTCGGTTGAGCGCGATATCGACGCACAGCGGATCGTAGACAAACGCGATTCCGCGACGGAGCAACATGAACGGCTGGTAATCGACCATCTGAACGCGCTGGCCAGCGTGTCATCGACCGCGCCAGAGTCCGCCCTTGCTGCTTACCGACATGCTATTCGCGCCATGGTCCGGTGGAGCGAACCGTTTCGCAGAGCAGTCTTTTCGAAAACGCGCGTCCCGACACAAACCGGCGATTGGAGAACCGGGCGTGAGGTCATTCCCCAGGGGCAGGGGCTGTCCCGGGATTCTGTCTTGGACCACAAGTCCGGACAGATCCTCGGGTCCGACGAACGCGTAAGGCGTCCCTCGGGTGACCAGACTGACGAGCACCTGGCGTCGCAGTCTAATCTCGGAGGATGGATAATCCGTCGAGGTTGTCAGCATCTGCACGATCTTGACCAGAAAGCGTTTGAACAGCAAGTCAGCTTCCTCAATTGGTGGTTTGACCGTATTCCCACCAGGCTTGTTGTAGTCTATCTTGCGCTACTCGGCACGCGTGAATTCCTTGGTCGTCTGGTCCAAGGCCGCGCCGCTAAACACGATATCGACACTTGGTGGGAGGAGACTCGCGACAAGCTAGACCTAAACGACGAGCACCGATTGCTCGTGGACATCCATCACGGTACCACCATTCGAGCCGTCTCGTTGTCTGGCGACGTTGTGGACCTACCTCCAGCAACCAGTTCCGAAGAATTGCTCCGTGGCAATGGACACAAGGCCGACAAAACGATTTACATCGCGGTAACCGGGGACCAGCGTCACGTCTCCAAGTTGCGGATTCGCGATGAGGACATCAGAGGGCTGAGTGGTGGCAATTCCGACGCTCCTAAGAAATTCCGCCGTTTCGTCGAGACCGTCGCTGTAGACTGTGTCGAGCTGTGGAAGGAACCCGTCAGACAGGCGCTTGCTCGCCTGCTCGATAGAGCAATCAAAGTCAACCAGACTACATTGCGCGACACGAGAGCGATAATGCAGGATGAGCTTCACAGTACACTGAGCGGGCTCAAGCCAGAGCGCGACAGTGTGATCTGGAAAGCGCTGAATGATTTCCGAGACCATCGCGACCGGGCAACCGCTCTCGGGAAGTCAGACAGCGATATCGCTGGTCTCAAGGCCGATCTGTGGAACGTCATGGAGACGCCCGAAGCTCAGGTTGAACTCCTGCGTGCGATGCGCAGCAAGATTGAGGAATACGGATACTCGGCTGATCGGATTGTCTTTGAACTCCTTCAGAACGCCGATGATGCGTACCATCAACTTCACGACCGTAGTGACGTTCCCTGTTTCGTCCTCAGGGTCCGCTTAAGCAAACGTAGAGGTTTCCAAGCCATTCACTGGGGCCGCGCGATTAACGATCTCGGCAACAATCCCGACGAGGGCCGCCGCCGTGGTTATGGCCGTGACCTCCACAATATGCTGCTGATGAATTTCTCCGAGAAACGACGGTCCGACGGCGTCACGGGACAGTTCGGGTTGGGCTTCAAGACCGTTCACATGCTGTCCGACAGCGTCGGGATCGCCAGCCGCCTCTTGGCGGTACGCACGCAAGGTGGGCTGATCCCAAGGCCGTGGCCGCAGGGTGCAAATGCGAGTGACCGGGAGAGGCGAGACGGACAGCAAGCTACGATAATCGATGTGCCGTTTGTAGAGGGCCGGAGGCAAATGGGGCGGGAGGCGGTGAAGACCTTCCGGGAAGCCATGGTCTGGTTGCCCCTTTTTGCAAGGCAGATTCGGCGCATCGAGTTCGACGACAGCAAGTTGACGACCGTAGAGCGTCGTGATGGCGAGAAGATCGCTGACGGGGCCCGCGTAGTGACTGTCCTAGGTGACTCGACGGAACGCCTCCTTAAGTTCGACGTTCGGGACGGATACAGCCTGGTACTGCGTCTTGACCGCGACGGTCCAGTCGGATTCCCGTCTGCACTTCCTCGGTTGTGGAACCTCGCTCCTCTGCAGGAGAGCATCTCAGCCGGTTGCCTGCTGAACGGTCCTTTCCCGTTGGACCCGGGGCGTGGTCGGCTGGCGGGTACCACCGATCGCCAGCGCGCGATCATGGAAAAACGCGGCGACGCCTATGGCGATTGCCTGCGGAGCCTCTATGACGCGGCGATGGCGGACTGGGACGCGTTCTGCAAAGCATTGGACCTGCGTGGTGGCCATGAGGGTCAACACGAATTCTGGAGTCGATTATTCGACATCGTTGCCGCGGATCTGGGTGATTCACCTGCGTGTAATCTTCATGGTGTCGATAGGGGCTACGGATACCTCGCGACCAGGTGCCCTGTCGTCCCCACCCGATTGCCAGGCCCGTGGGGGGAACTCATAACAGCTTCGAAGGTCAGACACCGCACAGCCGGGGCCCTCACAGACGAGAACGTGCAGCGGGAGGTTCTTCGCTGGCCGGTCGTAGCTTCGTTGACTGGCTCGCTCGTGGCCCGCCCCGTGGCGGATCAGCTGCGTAAGCTCGGATTCGAGCCGGTCGAGGACCTGTCGGTTGCTAAGGCGCTTGAGCGGCAACTGGGTGAGGACACCCAGTTCGGCCAGAAGGCGAGCCCACGCGAACACCCGAGGGATGGCCGCGTGGACGCCGTACTTGCTGGCAAGCTCGGCAAGCTCATTAACATGAAGACCATTGCGAGGGCGCCGCTCGACCAGGAAAGAACAGCAATACTCGCTGTGGCGCGCCAAGCTCGATTCCGTTGCGAGGATGGAGAATGGCGCTCAGTCCGCCGTGTGAGCGCGAGACTAGGTGACGACGAGGATTTGCTTTGCGAATTCGCTCCCGGCAGCGCCCTTCTGGATGTCGCCTATCAGGGCGATGGACTGGAGTTTTTCAGGGTTGCGAGACGTGAGTCCGGTTACGGACCCCAAGCCAAGGACCTCCACTGTTGGGTGCGAGAGGCCAACGATCGGGAAAGGCAGCGTGCAGCGCTTAGGTACCTGATCGCGGGACGACAGCGACGCGCCTTGGCCAAGGAAGTCCAAAGTGATCGCCCTCTATGGCTCCCGTGTCGCCCAGAATTGTTCTCGCACCGTCTCCTTGACGGTTGGCCTGACTCAGACAAGCAGGACTTGGTCCGGAGACTCTACCCGAAGCACACCAGGGTAGTCATCGAAAGACCTGTCCGCGGGAATGGGGGTGGCACCGAGACAGCTGGTAACGTTCTCTTGGCGATTCACGACTGGTGGACGGAGGGCGGACAGCAACAGCGTCGCCACTACGAGCAGCACGTTTACCCTGAGTCTTTCGACGTGTTCCCGTTCCAGGACTCGTCAGCCTCCTGGTTCACCTTGTTCGCCATCGCACGCTTTCAGAACCTCGGCAGAGTGATCGATGCGCATCATCGGACCTTCATCGATCAGGCTTACAACGACGGGTGGTGGAGGGAACTTGCCCTCACCGAAGGAAATGAGGTCGCGGTCGACCTTCTTGACGCGTGGAGTGACCCGGAACAACCGGACCACGCGTACCGTCCATGGCGGAACACCTTGGTAGATCTATACTCAATCGCCCGCGGATTGGATGCTTATTCTGCCGTAATGCGTCGCCTCCCCCGGATTATCCGGGAGAAGGGTCGAGTTTCGTTGCGGCAACTTCTCGTTCCCGCCCAATCAGACGTTCACATGCACCTCGGCACCGTGGCAGCGCCAATCGATTCTCCGATCGGATTCGGCATCAATTGGATGATCCGGGAACTCGTGCGCCACGGCTTCTACAGCCAAGACGACGCAGAGGTGTTGGCCCCGTACTGCTGGTCGGCCAGGGCTCGCGTGCGGCGCTTGCTGGATCACCTCGGATCCAACCTTGGCAACGATGCAGACATGGACGCCAGCAGGCGGGTTTGGGACTTCATACGGCACCATCTGGGCGAAGGGCAGGCCGACTTCGGCGGAGACTTCGATCTCCCCCTTCACTTGATCACGCTGAAGAAGAACGCTGAGTGTCTCAACGACATTTTCCGCGAGACCGGTGTGGCGCCGCTTGAACTCCCCCAGTGGACTGCCCGAGCCGCTGATTACTAGTCTAGGAACCCCGCTCGCTCAAGGGTCATGACCATGACGGATCGATCCCCACTCGCCGCCAACGACCCCGTCGAACACCGCCAGCACGGTCGCGGGCGGGTCGTCGCCGATCTCGGTGTCACTGTCGTCGTTCGCTTCGGAAACGAGCTCCATCAGCTGCCAGCCGAGACACTCGACGTTATCCCTTCCCTTGATCGCTCGCTCCGTCAGGGCCGTTGTGGCGACCCAACGGAGGTTCTACTCCGCGCACAAGGGCTCGCGATCTCGTCTGTCAACAGCCAGTGGGGCGTCTTCTCCCGCTCGCGGATCCAGCTCCTGCCTCACCAACTGTGGGTTTGCAGAGTGGTCAACGCCCAATGGCCCTTCCGTTGGCTGATCGCCGACGATGTGGGGTTGGGAAAGACCATCGAAGCCGGACTGATCTTGATGCCTCTGATCGCTTCGGCACGCGTCCGACGGCTCCTCATTCTGACGCCAGCCAGTCTGGTCGGCCAGTGGCAGTACCGATTGCGGGACATGTTCGACATTCGCTTGCAAAGCTATGTGTCCCAAGCCGACACGGACCGCTCTGACTATTGGGGAACCGCATCCATGGTGGTGGCATCCTTTCACACGCTCCGCAACGAACAGCGCGGAGCCCGTCAGCGGCTCCTTGAGGCAGATCCGTGGGACCTGGTGATCGTTGACGAGGCTCATCATTTGAACGCCGATGAGCGAATGGGAGACACGCTGGCATACGGCCTGCTGGCTGAGTTGAATAAGCGGAAAAAGACCGAGTCGCTGCTCTTCTTCACTGGTACGCCCCACCGCGGGAAGGACTACGGATTTTTCAAGTTGATGCAACTTCTCCGTCCAGACCTCTTCGATCCAGAGCGCAAGAGTGTGTTTCTCTTTCCGCAGCTCCGGCAGGCGATGATCCGCAACAACAAAGCTTCTGCGACCGACCTTCGCGGGGATGAGCTCTTCACAAGCACAACCGTTCACGACCGGGAATACGAATACAGTGACGAAGAGGACGCCTTCTATCGAACACTTAGCCAGTTCATCCTCGACGGTCGCGCCTATGCCACCAATGCAACCGGGCGAGCCAGAACGGCGCGAATGCTGGTCCTTACTACTCTTCAGAAGCTGGCCGCCAGTTCGATTGCTTCTGTCCGCAAGGCCCTATTCAATCGACGGCGGATGCTCCAGGAGGCAGTTCGAAGCGACCGTCCACAAGGCGCACACACGCCGAACGAGGATGTCAGTACACTTGACGACCTCGCTCGGTGGGAGGAAAAGGCCGCAGAGGAGGTCGCGTTCGTGCTGCTGAAGGATGAGATTCGACGTCTGGACGAACTGCTGAATCTATCCAACAAAGTGGGCAAGGAGACCAAGATTGACTGTCTGGTCAAGTTGATAAGGCATGATATCCGCGACGGAGAATCCGTACTTCTGTTCACAGAATACAAGGCGACTCAGGCTCTGGTCATGAATTCACTTCAGCGAGAGTTCGGGTTTGGGACAGTTACCTTTATCAACGGAGACGACCGACTTGACGGGGTCGAGGTGTCGGACGGACCACTACGCACGATTCGCCAGTCCCGAGAGGACGCGGCAGACTCATTCAATGCCGGGAAGGTCCGCTTTCTGGTGTCAACAGAAGCCGGGGGAGAGGGGATTGACCTGCAGGAGAACTGCTGCACCCTCATTCATGTGGACATGCCCTGGAATCCCATGCGAATGCACCAGCGGGTCGGACGGCTTTCGCGATACGGCCAGATGCGACCGGTTACGGTCTTTATTCTGCGGAATCCCGGGACGGTGGAGGCTCGTATATGGGAACTTCTGAACGCAAAGCTGGAGCGGATTCAGACGGCGCATACCTCGGTGATGGACGACCAGGAGGACATTCTTCAGCTGGTGACCGGTACAACATTGCATTCGTCATTCGATCGCTTGTTCTCAGACGCACAGGAGGTTCCGCGCGAACGCCTTGCTGAATGGTTCGACCAAGAGACTGCAACACTGGGCGGCCAGGACGTCGTGGACACGGCGCGTGAGCTTCTGGGCAACGTTGCACGATTTGATTTTCAACAAGTCGGCAAGGATCTGCCCATGGTGGACCTGCCTGACTTGGAGTCGTTCTTCGTGCGAGCGGTAGGGCGACACCGAACTCGGGTCTTCCGGCGGGACGGTGGGTTGGCGTTCAACTCACCCAATCGATGGAAGGAACGCAGTTACGCAGTCCGCGACAGGTACGAGGGCCTACTGTTCGATCGGACGGTACGCGGAAGGGGTGCGGCTGCCAAGGTGCTCGGTGTAGGCCATACCGTCTTTGACATCGCCCTTCAAGAAGCCTGTTCCCTTAGGGAGTGTGTCGCCATGGAGATCGGTCTCCGGTATCCCATTCTGGTCGTCTCGGCCGAGGATGAGATCACTGGCACCGGTGCCGTTTCTCACCGACTGGTTTTCGGGGTGACGGAAGTTGGGGACGAGGTCACGGTGCTACGCGACTGGGAACTGCTTCAGAAGCTGAATTTGAGCCGACCGACCCAGGAGTGGCAGCATCGCGTACTTCCGATCGGCCTCACCGATGTGGTTGACCGCTTGATGAGGGCATTCAAAGCGGATGTCAAGAAGTACACCCCCATGCTCCAACGCCCGACCGTTTCGGCTGAACTGCTGTTGGTGCCCAATTCGGCGGAGTAGGCTGGTGACCGAGGAGACGGTCCGGGGCCTGAAGGTCTGCCGGGTCTGCGCGCGGCCGGGAATTCCTATGCGCTTTCTTGTAAGGGTTCAAGACTTCGGGAGCGGGTTCGCTGATCAGGGCGGTGAGCCAAGGGGTGGAGTGCGACCGTCGGCGGGCGGGCACCGTGGGCGCGACGCCCTCTACTGCAACGACCCCGGCGCGGATGCGTCGAGACGTGCACCGCTGACCGCGCGGATGAGGATGCAATTCTGGAGGTGTTTGATGAGGTTGCGCCGAAGTATGACTGTCTTCTTCCCGCTCGGAAGCGTGCGGATTTCCGCGATCTCCTCCGAAACGACTTTGCGGTGCTCGTAGTCGAGAAAGGATTTCAACACACCGCCCTCGAACCAGACCCCACAGGTCGGGCATTTCGCGTCTCCCGTCTCCTCCGAGACGACTATGAACTGGACCTGACACGGGCGGCAGAGAACATCGTGGGTGGTGATGGCGGGCCTCCTTCCTTGCTGGCTGATGTACCGGGATCTGGTCACGGAGTAGCTGACGCTCCAGTCAAGTTGGATTGGCGAGAGCATCGATGGCTCGCCGGAGGTGGAATACGAGTTGCCGAGCCTGCTCGACGCTCCACACGGTCACTTCCGGATTCAATTGAACAGCGACCACATCGCTGGTTACGGGATGCAGTGTCTCCGCCGGGAATCCGTGCGGAGATTTGATTCGTATTCCGATCTTGTCGAGTGAAATCGACACGCCGAAGTCGCTGACCTCGGCCGATGGTTCAAAGGTTTGTTCCACTGATTTATCTCCGGTTGATGAAGGGTCGCAGGTGATTTCAAGCCTTGCTGGATTTGGACTAGCCGTCAGTTTACCCCGGCACATTCATGAAACCACCCGGGTCCAAGGTAGCATGGAGGGCCTGAGGGCCTCCTCGCAACCCGCGAGGGCAGGCCCGAGGGCAGATCGGGGCGGTTCCGGGAGCCAAAACAGGCGTTTCGAGTCCGACAGGAGTAGTTGTTCGGCCGGGCCGTGCCTGTTTCCGGGCGCTTGGAGACACCTCGGCGTCCTTGGGGCTGCCGGGGCCCCGGGAAGGGTTCGGCGCCTGGCTGCGCGGCGTCCGCGCTATCCGGAGGGCTCGTGCAGGGTCGCAAGACCGCAGGCGAGCATGTGCCAGTGCGCCGACGCGCCCCCGGTGGTCATCGTGATCCGGCGGCCCGAGACGGTGAAGCGCGCCGGGGTGCGGAGCACGCGTTCGGCCTCGTGTCGGCTGGCGCATTACGGAGAGTCCGGCAGCTAGCGCGAACGTAGCACGGCGAGTCGCGTGTGCTCCACGAGCTGGCCCATGTTCCGCAGGGTGAAAACCTTGCCGCGGGTCGCAAGAAGCAGCTTCTTCATGTCCTCACGCCGAACTCCGAACCCTCGGCCGGCGATACACGCGACCACCTCGTACTTGGGTGGGCCGCCCGGCGGTTGCCCCCACATGCTGAGGGTATTCAGATGCTGGAGACGGGTCACCTTGTCTCTGGCCGTGCCATCGTCCTCGGTGAGCTTGGCTTCGATCACCACTTGCGGATTGAACTCGTCGGGGATGACGAAATCGGTCGCTTGATCGAAGCCGAGCAAGCGCTCGGCACGCTTTGTCTTGCGGAAGCTGACGCCATTCCGAGACAGAACGTCCTCGATGGCGTTCTCCACGATGTTCCCGATCAGTTCGCTGACGGAATCCCGATGGCCGGCGAACGGGCGGGCCGAGTCGGCCACAGGGTTGTCGCCGAGGCGAAGGCGGACCACGATGGCGTCTCTACCTCCAACGTCCTCCCCGTGGTGGCGTTCGAGCCATCTGTCGGGGGGACCCGTTTTGACCGCCGGATGCCGGTGTTGGTGGCAAGTCCTGCGTGTCCGGCTCACTTTGGGGGTCGCCGGACACGAAATCGCCGTTCGGCCGGACACGGCCCCGGTCGTCCATGTCGCTGGCGCGCTTGCGGTTGCACCACGGCCAGCGGAGCGCCGACGCCAGTCTGCGCTCCTTGGACGTGGCTGGGAGCGACCCCCCCTCTCGGCAAACCTCGATTGGCGTCGGGGCGGATGGAGCCGGACAGCCCCATCCTCCCCTCCGCTGCGGGGTCGCTCCCATCCAGCGATCCCTTGCGGGAAGGCCAACGGCGCGTCGCGCCGACGTTCGGATCCGGCTGACGCCGCCCCCCCCATCGGCCACGTTGTCCGCGCTCGGAACGAGATTGTGTCCGCCCATGTGGAGGAGCACCAAGGTGCCGCCGGAGACTTCCCCGAGGCGGAGGATGAAGCTCGCGCCGTAACGCCGTCCGAAGGTCAGACTCTTGCCGGTTGTCGGCGAGACCGTGCCGACCTCGTATTCGAGGCCCGCGCGCACCGGCCGGGCCGACGGAGCCACCAGGCTACGGCTTGCCGATGACCCCCAAGGGTTCTCCCGTGACCGACACGCCGGAGCCCCGCTCCACCCGGCTGCGGAGGTGGCTCGACGGCTTGAAGACCGGCACATCGCGGGGCGGAACCTCGACTGCCTCTCCGGTCCTTGGGTTGCGGCCCCTGCGGGCCTTGCGGTGCCGCACCTTGAAGGTGCCGAAGCCCCGCAACTCGATGT